>NZ_JAUXXZ010000059.1 GCF_030684675.1 Daejeonella sp.
AAGACTATATCGATCTAAAAAGGAGTAGCGCACTAAGCCAAAAGGATCAGTACGCTACACAGACTGGTTCTTGACCGTCTTAAAGAACAAAGATAAAAATAATTTTATTTGGAAATCAACACAGAATCTCTACGGATTGTCCAATATTGAGGAGTCGGGAGTCTCCTCTTCCTATATATAAACAATATCAATTAAACCTTTCCGATTTCCATAATAATCGATTCCAGAGGAATAAAGATAATCCTGTTCAAATCTCACAATCCCGGCCCTTACCGGATTTTCATGTAAACTGTACAACAGCTATTAAACTCATCTGATGACTTCAAGTCATCCGATGAGTTTAATAATTAATGTTGTGCTAAAAAATCAATTTTCGTAATCGATGGAAACTCTACGGACAGTAACTACAAAAACCAAATTCTATAAACATTTCAAAAAATTATATAAAATATATCAAAATTTTATCCTAATCTTTGCATGAAATTACATGAAAAAGCTTTTAATCACCGTTTTAGCTGTATTCTACCTGAGTGTTTCATCCGGGGCGACTGTGCATTTCCATTATTGCATGGGAGAGCTGATCGAGTGGGGGCTTTCTAATGACAAGTCAGAAAAAGCATCCGATTGCAGCAATTGCGGCATGAAGAAGGGTCTTTCTGAGGACTGTTGTAAAGATCAGAAGCAGGAATATAAGCTAAAAAAATCTCAAAAAGCTCTGCTAAGCACCTTTCAACCTGTTGTTTTTGCTTTAGCACCAGTCTCTTATCCTGACCTTACCCAAATCTTATCGGGCACTCCTGCGAATCTGATCCCTGAGAGCAATGCTCCTCCACGAACATTGAAAACTGCTATTTTCATTCGAAACTGTAATTTCCGTATCTGATTTTTATTTCCTTCTGGTCTGATTTCCTTTCGGACTGATTTCGTATGTTTTTTATTCTGATAGACTCATCGGAATATTAATCATTCGATGAATTATCGCATCTATTCATTTAACCATTAACAATAAATATTATCGTCATGAGAAAATTAATTTATTCAATCGCAATTTTGGTTCTTTTATTCAGCGCTGCCTGCAATAGCTCAGAAAAGCCTGCGGCCGTAGAAACTGATTCATTATCCACTCAAACTGCAGGAGTAGGATATACCTGTCCGATGCACCCTGAAATAAAGAGTGATAAGCCGGGTACTTGTTCAATCTGCAAAATGGATCTTGTTAAAGATTCGGATCTTGAGTCGGACAGCATGATGACTGATAGCAGCAGTCACGATCATAAGCACTAAGCAAAATGGTTGAAAAGATCATTTCCTTTTCATTAAGGAATCGTTTCATTGTCTTGCTTTTTGCTGCTGGATTCTTTGGATTGGGACTTTATTCGGTCAAGACGAGTAAGATTGATGCCATCCCTGATCTTTCGGAAAATCAGGTCATTGTATTTACTGAATGGATGGGACGGAGTCCGCAGATCATTGAAGATCAGATCACTTACCCTCTGGTTACTAATCTTCAGGGATTGCCCAAAGTAAACTATGTACGTGCCAATTCAATGTTCGGGATGAGTTTCATCTATATCATTTTTGAAGATGATGTGGATGTTTACTGGGCACGATCCAGGGTATTGGAGCGCCTCAATTCAATCGGCAATGTTTTGCCCGAAGGAGTTAGTCCGACGCTTGGCCCTGATGGGACCGGAGTCGGTCATGTACTCTGGTACACCCTCGAAGCTCCGGGCATGGACCTTGGAGAGCAGCGGGCTGTTCAGGACTGGTACATAAAGTTTGCCCTACAGAATGTAGCAGGGGTGAGTGAGATTGCCTCATTTGGTGGTTTCCAGAAACAGTATCAGATCAGTATTGATCCCAATCGCCTGACTTATTATAAGCTGGGCATTCAGGATGTGATGCGGGCAGTTAAGAGTAATAATAATGAGGCCGGAGGTAGGAAGTTTGAGATGAGTGGCATTGGTTATATTATTAAAACCAGTGGTTACCTTAAATCTATTGAAGAGATCGAAAACCTGTCTTTACGTACTCAAAACTCTATTCCTGTGAAGATCAGGGATATCGGAACCGTTCAGATGGCCGGAGAAAGCCGTCTCGGTATATTCGATTATAATGGTGAAGGAGAAGCGGTGGGGGGGATTGTGGTATTACGTTATGGTGAGAATGCCGATGAAGTGATCCGCAAAGTGAAGACAAAAATGACTGAAGTAGCTAAGGGGTTACCCCAGGGGATGAAGTTCAATATTGTTTACGACCGGGGTGAATTGATCGCAGAATCAATATCTTCCATTAAAACTACCCTGATCGAAGAGATGATTGTGGTATCGTTGATCGTGATCATTTTCCTGTTTCACTGGAGAAGCGCAATCAGTATCATCATCCAGATCCCAATCACCATTGCTGCCAGTTTTATTTTGCTTAATGCATTTGATATTTCATCGAATATCATGTCATTAACCGGTATCGCACTGGCGATTGGTGTGATTGTCGATAACGGAATCATCATGGCAGAGAATTCTTACAAAAACCTTGCAGTCAGGCAGGCAGAATTAAATGAACAAAGAAAAGGAGGAAATGCAGATGTGGAATAAATCGAAACTAAACAAAAAGCATGATGATTACGTTAAACTTTCTAATGAGGAAAGACTAAGTATTATCGAAAAAGCCTGTCAACAGGTATCAAGAGGTGTATTTTATTCAACAATCATTATTATTACCTCTTTTCTACCGGTATTTTTACTGACCGGGCAGGAAGGAAAATTATTCCATCCGCTGGCCTATACCAAAACCTTTATTCTGATAATCGATGCGGTACTGGTGCTTACACTGGCTCCTGTAATTATTTCATTTTTCATGAAAGGGCGTTTCCGCCAGGAACATGAAAACCCAATCAACAGAGGTTTGGAGACGGTTTATCTTCCGGTGATCCGTGCCTGTATCAGAAACAGAAAAACTACACTTGGAGTTAATATTCTGGCCTTACTGATCTCTGTTCCAATGATGATGAGCCTTGGACGAGAGTTCATGCCGCCGCTGGATGAGCAATCGATTTTGTTTATGCCGGTTACATTGCCTGATGTTTCCAATTCAGAGATCAAGCGAATTCTGCAGGTTCAGGATAAGATCATCAAATCAGTGCCGGAGGTCGACCATGTTTTGGGCAAGGCAGGCCGGGCAAGTTCAGCAACTGACAATTCACCAATCAGTATGATCGAAACGATCATTTCGCTGAAACCAAAAAGCGAGTGGAGGCCAGGAATCAGCAAAAAGGACATCATTGATGAGCTTGATACCAAACTTCAGATCCCCGGTGTAGTGAATGGTTGGACACAACCCATCATCAACCGTATCAATATGCTATCTACCGGTATCCGTACCGATGTTGGCGTCAAGGTATATGGTCAGGATTTGAAACAGATCAGCCATATCTCTGAAGATGTGCATACTATGCTGAAGAATATTGAAGGAGTGAAGGATCTGTATGTGGAGCCTGTTAGCGGTGGTAAATACCTGGAGATTGAGATCCGACGCGATCAGTTGGAGCGTTACGGATTAACTGTGGATGATATTAATGCGACAGTTGAATCAGCAATTGGGGGTACACCTTTTGCATCAACGGTTGAAGGCCGGCAACGTTTTAATATTCATTTGCGCCTGGGTCAGGAGTACCGGAACAGCATCGACCGTTTGAAAAGAATTCCACTGACTTCCCCCGATGCGGGAACTATACCATTATCAGCCGTTACAACCATCCGTTTTGTGGATGGACCACCGATGATCAGTTCTGAAAATGCAATCTTACGTGGTGCAGTGATGTTCAATGTGCGTGAGCGCGATCTGGGACATACAGTTCAGGAGGCTATTGATAAGTTGAATAAGGATCTGAAACTGCCTAATGGATATTTTGTAGAATGGAGCGGTCAGTACGAAAATCTGATCCGCGGACAGCAAACCCTGGTCTATATTCTGCCGGTAGTGATCTTTATCATCTTTCTGGCACTATATCTTGCTTTTAAATCGATCAGAGAGGCATTTTTAAGTCTGGTGACCATTCCTTTCGCCCTAATCGGAGGTGCTTTCCTGGTTTATTTCTGGGGTGTGAATCTTTCAGTCGCAGTGGCGGTTGGCTTTATTGCCCTTTTCGGGATTGCCGTTGAAACAGGTGTTGTGATGGTGATTTATTTGAATGATGCGATGCGTCAGTTGGTTGCTATGAAGGGCAATTCCAGTGAAACAATTACAAAGGAGGATCTCAGAGAATATGTGATCAATGGAGCTGCGAAACGTTTACGGCCCAAGATCATGACGGTTTGTGTTGCATTATTTGGTTTGATACCTGTTTTATGGTCGGGAGGGGTCGGTAGCGATGTGATGCAGCCAATTGTTCTGCCCATGATTGGGGGAGTTCTTACTTCTTCCACTCATATTTTACTGGTTACACCGCTGATCTTTCTGATGACTAAAGAATATGAATTGAGAAAATTTGGAAAACTGGAGGTACATGATGTTCAGCATTAAGAAAATAATTTTGTTGTTTGCATTCCTGAGTTCTTTTACTGTCTACGGGCAGCAGATCATGAACCTGGAGCAAATATTAGCAGAAATTAACGCCAATAATTCCTCTTTGAAGTCCTATGCAAACCGGATTCAAAGCAAGGATTCTAAAGTGGAAGGTGCCGGCTCATGGATGGCTCCAATGGTAGGAGCAGGAACATTTATGAGTCCTTACCCAGCACAGGGGATGATTGCTGAGGGCGACCGCGGGGCATTTATGATCTCTGCCGAACAGGATATTCCCAATCCCGCAAAGATCAGGGCTAAAAAAGAATACCTTAAAACTCAGTCGCAGACTTATGAGTTTGGTAGAAATGAGCGTTTTAACCAGTTAAGAGCCAGTGCAAAGTATTTGTACTTCGGACTTTTGGTTGCTCAAAAGCGTATCGTCTTCCAGAAAGAGAATCAGCAGATTATGCAGACGATGAAAAAGCTTGCAGAGATTCGTTATCCCTTTAATCAGGGTGGATTGAATCAGGTTTTTAAAGCTGAGGGAAGGGTCTATGAATCAGAGAATATGATCCTGATGACCGAGGCAGAGATTCGTTCAAAAAAGATTGCCTTGAATGCATTGATGAACAGATCAGCAACAGCTGAATTTGAAATTGAAACCGAATATAAGGTTAAGTTTAGTCCTAAAGCAGATCTTGACACTGCTTATCTGGCCGGTGCCCGGAGCGATATTTTGCACATGGAACATGACATTCATGCTATGGAAAGGAATATTGATCTGATGCGGCAGGAGTCAAAACCCGATTTTAAAATTCGTTTTGACCATATGTCTAATTATTCGGCAATGATGCCAAGGCAATTTACGGTGATGGGTATGCTTTCCATTCCAATTGCTCCCTGGTCCTCGAAAATGTATAAATCGGAGATCAAATCAATGAATTTTGAGAAGGAGGCTATGAGGCTGGAAAAAGCGGCAATGCTTACCGAGATTTTGGGGATGAGTAAGTCTATGGAAAATGATCTTCTCAACATGCAGCAGCAGTTAACTAATTATGAGACTAAGATTTTGCCTTCATTGGAGAAATACCTCAAGGTTTCAATGATATCCTACCAGGAAAATAAATCAGATCTAAATACGGTCATTGATGGGTGGGAATCAATCAATATGTCGCAGATGAATTACCTGGATCAGTTACAGAAATATTATCAAATGATTGTGGAATATGAGAAGACTATTGAACGCTAGAATTGCATTATTCCTGATCATCGGATTATCAATTTTGGCTTGTAATTCTGATAAAAAGGCTAGTTCCGGGGGACAGGTTCAGAAATACACCTGCCCGATGCACCCGCAGATAGTAAAGGATGCACCAGGTACCTGCCCGATCTGTAAAATGGATCTGGTGCCTCGGCATACTGCTGATACACACGGCGTTGCGGATACAAGTTTAAATTCCTTAGTAAAGCCTGGCAATGAGTTGGTTATATCAGGAATCAAAACGATCAGGGTAGAGAAGGGTCTTAAAAAATCTGAAATCATCCTGAAAGGTATCATAAACTACAATACGAATAACTGGAGGTCTGTATCGGCAAGGGTCAGCGGCCGCATTGAAAAGCTGTTTGTGAAATACAATTATGAGCCGGTGAGTAAGGGACAAAAGATAATGGAGATTTACAGTCCTGATCTAGCAAATGCCCAGCAGGAATTGCTCTTTTTGAAAAACAATAACGAAACAACACTTCTTGAATCTGCCAAAAAGAAATTGGTACTTCTTGGATTGAGCATGGCCCAGATAAACAGGGTTCTGAGTACTGGAAGAATCGAGGATAGAATTGCTGTTTACAGCCCCTATTCAGGTTATGTGGCTGAATTGGGTTTAAATACCTCAGCTTCTCAGGGTCAGGTAAGCCAGGCAGGTGGAACAAAAATCAGTTCAGGAAGCGGAGTTGGGATGAATTCAATGAATGCTTCTGCTTCATCAGCAATAGTTCCGGAAATACCGGATATCCCGACGGGTGGGGCTTTGCAAATCAGGGAAGGGCAATATATCAATGCAGGCCAGAAGTTATTTGATCTGATCAATACAGATCAGGTTTGGGCCGAGTTCTTTGCCCGCCCTGATCAATTACAGGAGTTTAAGCAGGGAAAAAATGTACTGGTGCAATCCATAGATCTTGCAGATCAGCGTTCTGAAGTTGCCGTGAGCCTTGTTCAGCCCTATTTTAAGGATGGTACCAATTATTCCCTTATCAGAGCCAATCTGCCAAACAGTACTAAAATCTGGAAGGTGGGTCAACTGATTTCAGTAAGCCTGGAGGCCGCAGTTGAAGGTTACTGGCTACCAGCTACAGCCCTTGTTCAGGTTGGAACACAATATGTGGTATTTATTAAGAAGGATAATGCATTTGTACCAGTTTTTGTGAAACTGAAGCATCAGTCAGATCAGTGGATCGATATTGGTGATAGTCTGAAAGCGGATATGGAACTGGCATTGAACGCCTGGTTTTTGATAGATAGTGAAAGTTTTATAAAAGCAAAGCGTTTATAATGAGAAAAAAAATAGTTTTAGGGCTGATCATTCTTTGTTCAGGATTCATTTTCTCTGCCTGTACAGAGGGGCATGAAAAACATGCGGAAGCAGGGAAATACACCTGCCCAATGCATCCTCAGATAGTAAATAATGGTCCGGGTACATGCCCGATCTGTAAAATGGATCTGGTGCCGGTAAATTCTGCAGGCGGTAAAAATGAGCTATCCCTGAGTGAAAGTCAGATTCAGTTGGCTAATATTCATACTATGGTAATCAATCGTACTGACTTCAGTACTTCAAAAGTATTGAATGGCCGATTGATAGTAAATCCGGAGCAAACCGAAGTTATTTCAAGCCGCTATGCCGGAAGAATTGAGAAGTTGTTTGTGAAAGAAATGGGCCGGTCTGTTAGTAAAGGCCAGCCGATTTTTCAGATCTACAGCGAGGAACTTCAGACCTTGCAGCAGGATTATTTATTGCAACTGAAGCAGGTTGCGGCATTTCCGGAGGAGAAGATCTATCAGTCGATGCGGGAGGCAGCAAAAAATAAACTTCGATTGTTTGGCTATTCTGATGCTCAAATTCGAGTGCTGACTGCTGCAGGAAAAACAGCACCACTGCTCACTGTCTATTCATCAGCATCAGGAATTGTCACTGAGCTGAATGTTTCTGAAGGACAATATTTATCCGAAGGCAGCCAGATTTTAAAGCTTGAAAATTTCACACAGCTCTGGCTGGAAATGGATGTCTATCCGAATGAATTAGGAAATATCCGTCTGGGTACAAAGGTACAGGCTTCTATAAATGGGATCAGTGATAAAGAACAGACTCTAACTATAGATTTCATTTCTCCGCAGATGGACCCATCCTCACAGATTCTGAAAGTAAGGGCCCCGGTTAAAAATCCTGGAAATTTACAGGCAGGAATGCAGGCTACGGTATTTTTACCGCTTGCCGAGATATCAGATGCTTTGAGTTTACCATTGGATGCGGTAGTGCGGGATGAAAAGGGGGCACATGTCTGGATCAAAACGGCAAAGAATACTTATTCCCCAAGGATGGTACGTACGGGTGAGGAGGATGCTGAACAGATCATTATCCTTTCGGGTCTTGAAAATGTGAAAGAGGTAGTAGTGAGCGGGGCATATTTGTTATCAAGTGAATTTATTTTGAAAAAGGGTACAGATCCAATGGCGGGACATGACATGAACAAAATGTAGAATTATGGAATTATATATCAAAAACATGGTATGCAACAGGTGTATCACGGCAGTTCAAAATGAGCTGTTAAAACTTGATTTGCATCCCATAGATGTTCAAATGGGTATTGTGAAGTTAGAGGAGGAGAAACTTGATGAAGAAAAACTTCTGATCCTGAATAAGCATTTGAATGCTCTTGGATTTGAGTTACTGGATAAGGGTAAGAGCAGGGTAATTGAACAGATCAAAAATCTAATTATTGAAAAGATCTTCCACACAGAGTTTCTGGAACAAAAAGTAAACTGGTCAGGGTTTATTGCTGATAAGATATTTCATGAGTATGGTTATTTAAGCTCCTTATTTTCTTCCGTTGAGGGTATTACTATTGAACAATACATTATTCGCCAGAAAATTGAGCGGGTTAAAGAGCTCTTGTTTTATGATGAATTGAATCTCAGTGAAATTGCCAATAAATTAGGTTACAGCAGTATTGCTCATCTATCTGCCCAGTTCAAGAAAGTAACTGGCCAAACCCCATCTCAATTTAAAAATAGCAGGTCTATGGATGGGCAAAGAAGATCAATAGACAAGGTTTAATCTTTTTAAACACTGAATTCTATAACTCTTTCCAGTAATTCTGTAAAGCCTTTAGCACCTCTATATCATAATTTTGTATTGTAAATCAAGATTATGAAGGTAAAACCAGAATCTCAAGTAAAAGAGGCTTCCAGCACAACAATCAGAGCAGTATTTCCGGTAACAGGCATGACCTGTGCCGGATGTGCAATCAGTGTTGAATCTATGCTTAAAGCCACAGCAGGAGTAATTGATGCAGGAGTAAATTTTGCTAATAATACAGCATGGGCAGAGTATGATACGCTGAAAACCAATCCGCTAGCTTTACAAAAAAGTATTCAATCAATTGGATATGATATAATTATCGATACTGAGAATTCAGCAGAGCTGCAGGAGGGTTTACAGCTTAAAAACTACCGGGAGCTAAAAATCCGGACGATATGGGCTTCAATTCTTGCCTTACCTGTATTTGTAATCGGGATGTTTTTCATGGACATGCCATATGGTACCTGGATCTCTATGATACTGAGTGCTCCCGTCCTGTTCTGGTTTGGCCGAAACTTCTTTATTAATGCCTGGAAGCAGGCAAAGCATGGTATGGTGAATATGGACACTTTAGTAGCTCTGAGCACCGGAATCGCTTTCATTTTTAGCGCATTTAATACGATCTACCCTGAATACTGGCATAGCAGGGGGATACATCCGCATGTATATTATGAGGCTGCTGCTGTGATTATAGCATTTATTTCTTTCGGAAAATTACTGGAAGAGAAGGCTAAGTCAAACACGACAACAGCCATTAAAAAATTAATGGGATTACAGCCTAAAACGGTCCGGATTCTCCAGGGTGATAAGGAAGAGGAGATTCCTGTTTCACAGGTCATGCCTGGTCAGATTATAGTCCTGAGGCCAGGGGAAAGAGTCTCAGTAGATGGCATTGCCGTTTCAGGATCATCCTATCTGGATGAAAGCATGATCAGCGGTGAACCGATCGCAGTATTGAAAGAAGTGAATGACAAATTATTTGCAGGTACAATTAATCAGAAGGGGAGTCTCCATTTTAAAGCTGAAAAAGTAGGGGCTGATACCTTGTTAGCACATATCGTGAAAATGGTCCAATTAGCCCAGGGAAGTAAAGCTCCGGTGCAAAAGCTAGTGGATAAGATAGCGGGAATATTTGTTCCGGTAGTAATCGGTATTTCAATTCTGACATTTGCTGTCTGGATGTTAATTGGAGGAGAACAAGCATTTTCACATGCTTTACTTACATCGGTAACTGTACTTGTCATTGCTTGTCCCTGTGCTTTAGGGCTGGCAACCCCAACAGCCATTATGGTAGGGGTTGGTAAGGGTGCTGAAAATAATATCCTCATCAAGGATGCCGAAAGTCTTGAATTAGGCTATAAGGTTAATGCAGTCATTCTTGATAAGACCGGTACCATCACTGAGGGCAGGCCAGTGGTTACCGCCGTGAATTGGGCTCCTGAAATTAAGGATCAGGATCATTATTTAAAGATTCTTTTCAGCCTGGAAGTAAATTCTGAGCATCCTCTTGCTGATGCGATAATTAAGAAATTAAGAGAGGATGGAATTTCAGGTGTTCCACTGGATTCATTTGAAAGTATCACAGCCCGGGGAGTGAGAGGAATACATAATGGGATTGGATTTGTCGCCGGGAATCTTCATTTTATGGAGGAGCAAAAGATATTTTTGACTACAGATCAGGTAAAATATGTGCAGAAAAAGCAACATGAGGCCAATACGGTAATCTATTTTGCTAATCAGGAAAAAGTACTGGCTATTATTTCTATTGCTGATAAGGTGAAGGATTCCTCAAAAGAAGCCATTCGTCAACTGCATGAAATGGGTATTGAAGTCTATATGCTTACCGGAGATAATGAGCAAACAGCATCAGCTGTAGCAAGTGAAGTGGGTATCAAAAGTTACAGGGCTGAGGTTATGCCCTCTGATAAGGCTGATTTCATTAAACAGCTTCAGTCTGGTGGGAAGGTTGTTGCAATGGTAGGAGATGGGATCAATGATTCTCATGCCCTGGCGCAGGCAGATGTGAGTATTGCGATGGGTAAAGGTTCAGATATTGCCATGGATGTTGCCAAGATTACCCTTATCACCTCTAACTTACTGTCGATTCCCATGGCATTGAAACTTTCAAAAAGGACCGTTCAAACTATTCGCCAAAACCTGTTCTGGGCCTTTATTTATAATATTATTGGGATTCCGCTTGCGGCGGGTGTATTGTACAGCTACAATGGTTTTTTACTCGACCCGATGATCGCTGGGGCAGCCATGGCACTCAGTTCAGTTTCTGTGGTCAGTAACAGTCTCAGATTAAAGGCTTTAAAACTCAAGTCTAATTAAATAAATAACATCAAAAAATCAGAAATAATGGAAACAATTAAATTTAAAACGAATATCAAATGTACCGGATGTCTGGCTCAGGTCGGTCCGGCATTGAACGAGACTGCCGGTGAGAATAACTGGAAGGTAGATCTTGATTCAAGCGACAAAACATTAACTGTTGAGGGAGATCTTAAGGAAGCTGAAATAATTGCTACAGTGAATAGGGCAGGATATACAGCCGAAAGGGTCTAAGTAGCAAAAAAAGGGTACACCAGCGTACCCTTTTTTATAATATCAAGATTAAATTTATTGAGAAATTGTGATCGTACCAAGATCTTTTACAGATCCAGTAACCACCGCAACATTCTCAATAGTTTTATTGATGTACGGACTTACAGGTTGAATCTCAACTTTATAAGTTCCGGCAGCTACACCAGGGAACCAAAATTTACCGGTCGCATCACTAACAGTCCCAAGAGTATCAGTTCCTGCGATCGCATAGATCTTAGGATTAGAAGCTGAGGGTGTAATGACACCTGTAATAGCTCCTGAAACAGCATTAGGAATAGCTCTGATTACAGGTTTTAAGATGTATTTGCCATTTCCAGTCTGAACAATAGATTTTGCAGCATCAAAGTCAAGCAACATAGTATAGGCAACACCTGCTTCCAGGCTTTCCTGAACTTTTAATTTTACTCCTGAACTCTGTCCGCTTGGTGTAGTCAAAGCATAGGTCACCCCATTGATCTTAACCTGATTTCCGGAATCATTTAATACAAGCCGTACTTCCTTAATATTTCCTGAAGGAATATCCTGAGAAGCAATAAGCGTATCCTTACCCATTCTGAAATTAAGAATATTGAAAGGGGTAGAACCAACGGGCATTGTGCTTGTTCCATCAGATGTTAGAATCTGGATTTCTTTAACACTTAAATAAATAGCATCATAAGCACCGGGACTATCGGTGATCTTTACATTCATCCTGGTCATGCCCTCGTCGCTGTTCTTCTTACAGGCTGTAAATCCCATTGCAAGGCCAATACAGCCAATGATCATTAATTTTTTCATAATATTTTTTCTTAGGTGTCTACTAGATGTACACTGATAAATCAATTGCCGTGCCACTACATTTTTTGATTTGAAATAAACTGGCTTGGTTTATGTTGTATAGATCGTAACTAAATGAAAATCAATATGAAAAGATTAATTAACTATGCTTCAATCCCTTTACTAGTCATCGGGATTTTTTTAATGGGCTCTTGTACTAATAACGCTACAAAATCTGACGACTCAGAAGTTGTTGTAATGGATTCTGTTTCAAAAGATCTGGAACAAACCACTAAAGATCTTGAAGATAAAAACGCAAAGCTTGAGGCTTCCTTAGAAAAAGTTGACAAAGAATTTGAAACTGCTAAATAAAAGATATCATGAAAAGAAATAACATTTTAAGGATTAGTATCCTTCCATTAATTGTGCTTACAATTCTTGCTCTGGCTGATCCGCAAAAGGATAAGAATGGACAGGGTAAATCAGAAGGTAAAGAAAACGATGAGATTGGAAAAGGCAGGGTTAAAAATCAGGGAAATAATAATCAGGGACAGGATAATAAGAGGGGCAAGGATGATGATGATCACGGAAAGGATAAAGACAATCGTGATGGTGAAAACGGAAGAGATAATGATGATAAGTACAATGGCAAGTATAATGACAATAAGGGCAATTCCGGCAAAAATAAAGATAGATCTGAAGGAGACAATTGGGAGATAAAAAAGGGAAAGGGTAATAGTAAGATGATGAATGGCAAGAGGGATATCGATATTGACTGGGGCATTAATAATTGGGCACAGCGCAAACATCCAAAGAATCAAAAGAAAGTTAGTGTATGTCACAATCCTTCAGGAAATAATTCTGGAAATTCTGTGACCATAAACATCTCTGAAAATGCAGTACAGGCACATTTGAACCATGGTGATATAATAGGGGATTGTTCCAATAATTATTCTGAGCGCTGGTCCCGGGAATATATAAAATCACGTGAGATGGTTTATAATACCTATGAGCAAACCTATGAAACTATGTCTTACAGCGAATCACTTTTAAAGTACGCAATGGAAAAACTATTAGGCGTAAAAACAAATCTGAACACCAGCAGAGTAAATCTTAGTGCTCAGGAAGTTCAACGTCGTGAAGGTCTCATTCTGGATCTTCAGAATAATGTAACCGATCTGGAAAACCAATTGGATTTAACCCGTAATAAGCTTGATTCTGATGTGAACATTATTGTTCAATTGTAATAGATTTATAGACCTTATAGGTTTATACTAAACACTTTCATATCTTGTAGATTCATTAAAAATGAAATCAGGATATGAAGGTGTTTTTTTATTTATATTTTTCTGCATTTCGGCCATGGGGCATTCAGCCTTACCTGAAACAATAATTCAGGGACAGCAACCAAAGCTTTCAATTGACTCCAAAGGAGTCATTCGCGTTACCTACGGGAACGGAGAAAAGATCTATTGTCTGACTTCAACAAATAATGGGATTAGTTTCTCTTCAGCAGTGCTTGTTGCTGAACTGCCCGGAATGCATTTGGGGAATACGAGAGGCCCGCAAATTGCATCTTCCAGAAACTTTTCTTTTATCAGTGCAATGGATAAAGGAGGAAATATTCATTCTTACAGATTTAATCATTCAAAAGGAGGATGGACTCGGGTTGCAGAAATAAATGATAAAAAAGGTTCTGCTCCTGAAGGATTAATGGCTATTGCTGCTGATAAAGAGGATAATTTTTATGCAACCTGGCTGGATATCAGGGATGGGGGAAGTAATAATATTTATTATTCTTCAATCAATGGAAAATCTGTTAAATGGGATGCTAATTCCCTGGTTTATAAATCACCGGATAAGCATGTATGCGAATGTTGTAAACCAAATATTGTACTGAACGGTAATAAGCTTGTCATTGGTTTCCGTAACTGGTTGATGGGTTCACGGGATATTTATTATTCAGTTTCATACGATAAGGACAAATCTTTTTCAGAGGCCGCAAAATCAGGGACAGGTACATGGCAGTTAAATGCTTGCCCGATGGATGGGGGTAGTTTAGCCTTTAATTCTGAAGGAAAGGTTTCAGCAGCCTGGAGACGCAATGGGGATATATATTACTGGTCAGAAAATCAGGCGGAGTTGAAACTTGGCACAGGCCGTGATGTAAGTATGGCCCAAAAGAAGAATGAAATTTATATTGCCTGGCAGGATAAAAAGATGCTAAGTGCTATTAATTTATCGTTTAAGGATCAGATACCCTTTATTAAGCGCCAAAACCTTTTGGCCGTTTATCATCCGGTTTGTGGTGATGAGGTAATAATATACACCATCACTTAAGGGAGCACTGGTATTCGAGAGCAATCCGGTATTAGCATATCCGGAAAATACCCTGTCACTTTCATTATACCCCGGCATTCGGTAAACCTCATTCCCCCATCGATTGAAGATCAAAACCAGGTTGTCAGGAAATGAAACTATATTCTCCACTTTAAAAAATTCGTTACCAAGTCCATCATTATTTGGGGACACCAAAGGATCGGGAAGGATATCCGGATTCAAAGGAGGATCATTTTTTGTGGTGATGGGAATTGTAGGTACAGGTGGATAGATATCATTAATAATTACTACGGCGCCGCTACCGATTCTTACCAGTGGGTCGGATGTTGATATGATATTGAGTATAACATCTTCATCACCTTCCTGTTCATTGTCTGTTAAAGCAGCCAGGGTGACCTTTTGAGTAGTTGAAATCTTCCCGCGTGGAATCTTGATATCCAGGTACTGATCCAATAGTACATAATCAAGGTCTTTCTTCGCCCGGCCCTGATAGCTGAGCCTGATAGTTACATCATCCCTGAAGGGCCGCATTAATCTCGCGGATATAGCTGTTTTTTTACCCTCAGAAACATTGCTTGTTGAGGGCGTCAGACTAACAATTGTAAAAGGGATAACTTCAATAATCAGGGAGGCTGTAGCACACATTCCGGAAGTATTGCACACCCGGTAAGAGATTACTTCAATTCCCCAGAATCCAACATTTGGGGTATAGTTGAAGTTGCCATCGGGACTAAAGGTTATCGTCCCATTTTTGGCACTTGATGTAAGTGAAAAACTGATATTTTCTCCCTGACGGTCATAATCATTCAGGGCAACACTGCCTGATACAGGAATTTCTTCATCGGTTTTGAAACGATCATCTATGGCTATAGGTGGGCAGCTTCCCTGTAGCACTTCGGCAGAAACTATCAGGGAACATCCTTTAGCATCTTTTATAACCAATTCATAGGTTCCCGGTGCAAGATTATCAATGAAATCGGTTTTAATTGGACTTCCTTTCCAAGTCAGATCATATGGTTTTGTACCCCCGGTGATTGAGGCAGAAATCATCCCATCGATTGATGTTTTACAGACCGTATTTTTTACAGTTAGTGCCGCCTTAAGGATATCAGGTTCAGATATTGGAATACTCATTGTTTCAGAACATCCATTTGCGTCAATCACCGACAGCGAATAGTTGATATTCGGGGCTAAATTCTGCAGGTTCTTTGTAGTTTCATTATTTGACCATTTATAAGTGTACGGTGAGGTACCACCAGTAACACTAATGTCAATACTGCCATCCCTGGCACCAAAGCAACTTGCATCCAACTTGGTAAAAGTAATCCTGAGAGGGACGGATGGTTGCCTGATGGCTATAGATTCACTGTATTCACATCCCTTTGAATCTGTAATTGTCAGGGAATAAGTCCCCGCAACAAGGCCACTTATATCTTTTGTGATCTGTCCACCTTGCCATCGATAGGTGTATGGAGCTGTTCCTCCGGCTGCTGTAATTTTAATTGAACCGTTATTTCCACCAAAGCATGAAACATCTGTGCGGACGAAGCTTAATCCAAGAGGGGCTGCAGGTTGTGTAATAATATAGTCTGGAGATATTACTGTGATACACTCAGGACTAGCAGTATCCCTTACATATAATTGATAGGTTCCCGCAAGAAGCCCGCTGAATTTTGTGCCGCTTTGCCAGTTTATTCCGCCATTTATACTGTATTCATAGGTGCCGAATCCCCCGGAAACAGATTCAACTTGAATAGATCCGGTATTCGAACCATAACAGCTGATGTTGATAAGTGAAGCACTGGCTTTTATGGCTGCCAATGGCTGAATAATTACAGCAGTACCACTTCCTGTATTCGAGCACGAATTTGCATCAATCACTGAAGTAATTCTATAAGTTCTGGTGGAGTCTGAACTGACATTGAATGTATAGTCACTAGTACCGATTCCACTAATGGTGTTTGAGTTTTTCCCGTCGGTATAGCTTATTGTCCAGGGAGCTTTACCGGTCAGTTTGACCCTCAATGTACTTGTTGCACCATAACAGGCATTTTTCCCTCCACTTAAGGTTGCAGTTGGAAGAGGGTTTACCATGATTGTGTATTTACTTTCAGGTCCGGTACAACCATTATTGACCGGAATAATCGTATAGGTTACAAACTCAGGTGTTGATCCACTATTTGTTAGAAATTGAACAGGAATTTTATTAGTACCGCTACTTGTATATCCTGAAACTGTGGCCGGGGCACTTGCAGTCCAGGTGAAAGTAGTTCCTGGGATATTGGAAGTAAGTTCGACCTCTTTTGAACTGGATTGGGTACATAGCATTTGAGTCAAAGAATTACTAAGCCTGGGAAGTGGCTTCACGGTTATGATATAACTCGAAGAAGGCCCGGCACAACCGTTTAAGGTTGGAGTTACAGTAATCGATGCCTGAATTGTTGAACTTGTAGTATTAACAGCAGTAAATTCTGGTACATTTCCATTTCCGCTGGCTGCTAGTCCGATGGATGCATTTGAATTGGTCCAGGCATAAGTTACACCTGCAATATTAGCTCCGAAGGAAGATGCGGAAATCGGTGTTCCGGAGCATATCGTAAGGCTCAATGGAACAGCTACAGTGGGCTCAGGATTGATTGTTATAGTAAAAGTATATGGTAGCCCATTACACCCATTTAAGCTTGGGATTGCAGTAATTGTTGCAGTAATTGGTGCTAAGGTATTATTTATAGCAGTAAATGCAGGTACATTGCCATTCCCGCTGGCTGCTAGTCCGATTGCCGGATTGGAATTCGTCCAGCTTATGGTGGCACCAGGTGGAGTGCTGTTAAAAATACTTTCCGGCACCGTAACTCCTTTACAATAGTTTTGATTTTGAGGGACTACTAAGGTGGGAAGAGGATTTACTTTTATATCGAAGATTTTTGAAACACTGACACAGGAGTTTAGGGTACCTGTTAAAGCATATGTTCCTGACATAGAGATATTTGAATTTGGACGTGTAACTGAAACACCGGTAGCTGTAAAACCCATTGGTCCCGTCCATTTATAAGTAACAAGAGGATCAGGATTAAGAATTGAAAGGACTAAAGGTTCGCCCTGACATACCGGACTAACATAAGGATTAATAGCCGGCTGAGGCGGAGCTCCGGGGCTTGCAATAGATAGTGTAGGACCAATTAATAAGCAACCGTTGGTATTCTTAATTACAACAGAGTAACTGCCGGCACTTAGGTTAATAAACTTACCCCCATTCTGAACAAAAGTGCTTCCCCCATTAATAGAGTATTCAAGAGGCTGTGTGCCAATTGCAGTAATCGTGATTGTACCGTCATTTAGATTACAAGCGGTTTCATTTGTTGCTAAAGCTGTTGTAATAACGGGCAAAGGATTAACTGTAATTGTATAACTTATTGGGTTACCCGCACATCCATTTAGTGAAGGTATTATGGTAATTGTAGCTGAAATAGCAGAGCCGGATGAATTCGTTGCGATAAAACTCGGGATATTTCCTGTTCCACTTGCCGAAAGTCCAATAGCGGTATTTGAATTGGTCCAGCTATAGCTTGTTGCTGGTATATTGCTTATTAAATTTCCTGCTGGAATGGTCTCACTGGCGCATACAACAGAACTTCCGGGTCCAGTAATTGATGGTAATGGATTTACCGTAATTGTAAACGTATAAGTCTGACCCGGACACCCGTTCAGACTTGGAGTTATGTTAATACTTGCAGTAATGGGGGTATTTGTATTATTTGATGCAATAAAAGAGGGGATGACTCCGGTCCCGCTGGCTGGAAGCCCGATCGCTGGATTTGAATTTGTCCAGCTAATAGTTGATCCCGGGGGAGTGCTGTTAAAAATATGTTCCGGAACGACAGCACCTTTACAATAGTTTTGATTCTGGGGAACAATTAAGGTTGGCTTCGGGTCTACCTGAATATTAAAGATTTTAGAAGTGCTGACACATGCGTTAATTGTAGCAGTTACAGCATAGTTTCCAGACATGGAAGGATTTGAATTTGAGCGGATTACAGAAGTTCCTGAAGCAGAAAATCCCAGGGGTCCTGTCCATGTGTAGGTGGCTAATGGATTTGGGTTCAGGATAGAGAGAATTAAAGGTTCTCCCTGGCAGACTGGACTGACATAGGCATTAATATCAGGTTGTGGCGGAGCTCCCGGACTAGAGACAGATAATGTTGGACCATTAATGATACATCCATTTGCATTGCGTACTACTATTGAATAACTTCCTGCTGCCAGTCCTGTGAAGTTCCCCCCATTCTGAACAAATGTATTTCCCCCATTAATCGAGTATTCTAATGGTTGAACACCACTGGCTGTTATTGTAATTGTTCCATCATTGATGTTACATTGTGATTCTGGAGTTGCTATGGCGGATGAAATCACAGGTAAGGGATTAATCGTTATGGTATAGATTATTTGCTGACCGGGGCATCCATTTGAAACAGGTGTTACTGTAATTGTAGCTGAAATAGCTGATATTGAAGAGTTTATTGGGGTAAAGCTTGGAATATTTCCAGTCCCATTAGCCGAAAGCCCTATACCAGGATTTGAATTTGTCCAGCTATAGGTTGTACCTGAAATGTTGCTGGCAAAATTGCTTGCCGCTATCGTTGTTCCGGAACAAACCACCAAATTTGCAGGTTGACTCATCGCAGGCAATGGATTGACCGTAATAGTATAGTTCGATACTGGCCCGGTACAACCATTGTTTGTGGGTGTAACAGAGATGGTAGAAGTAATTGGAGACAGGGTGTTGTTTATGGCGGTAAAAGCTGAAACGTTTCCAATCCCACTTCCAGCAAGTCCAATAGCAGTATTCGAATTGGTCCAGGTATAAGTGGCACCAGCCGGGATACTACTAAATACCGAAGCTGGAATAGTGGTACCAGAACATGCGATGATATTGGTAGGAGTAGTGATAGCAGGTAATGGATTCACTGTTATTGTATAAACCGAGCTTGGGCCAGCACAGCCATTGAGAAATGGAGTCACAGTTATATTTGCTGTAATCATTACTGAACTGGTATTGGTAGCTATGAAAGCCGGCACAGCACCATTTCCACTACCAGGTAAACCAATGGCAGTATTTGAGTTGGTCCAGCTAAAAGTTGTTCCGGGCTGGCTGCTGCTGAAACTGGACGCAGGAATACTTGTTCCGGAACATACCGTAGAATTAACCGGTACAATAACATTGGGTAATGGATTGACTGTGATTGTAAAGCTGGAGGCAGTTCCGGCACACCCATTAAAATACGGAGTCACAGTGATGATTGCAGAAATAGGAGAAGTGCTGTTATTTACTGCGGAGAATGCGGGTAAATTGCCGTTTCCGTTTGATGCCAGGCCAATAGAAGAATTCGAGTTGGTCCAGGTATAGGTAGTTCCTGAAATATTACTGCTGAATGTGCTAACCGGTACGGAGGCTCCACTACATATTGCAAAATCTGCCGGCAATATTACTGCAGGCCTGGGATTAACAGTTATAGTAAAAGTGGCTGGGGGACCTGTACAATTATTTAGAGTTGGTATTACTGTAATTGTTGAGGTAATAGGAGATGTGGTATTATTAACAGCAAAAAATGGCGTTATATTACCGCTTCCGCTAGCAGCCAATCCTATAGCAGGATTGGAATTTGTCCAGCTATATGTTGCTCCGGCAGGAGTACTGATAAAGGCACCTTCCGGGATAGGTGATCCCACGCAATACGTCAGATTTGCCGGAACCGTCACTACTGGGAGAGGATTTACTGTTATCAAAAATGTACGGGCAGTACTCACACATGAATTCACAGTAGTCGTTACTCCATATTCACCAGCCATGGAACTGGAAATGTTTACAATTGTACGGCTCGTTTCCGGGCCCGAATAAGAATACCCGGAAGGCCCTCTCCATGAATATATCGCTCCAGGCTGTGGATTTTGTATAGTTAATATAAGGTTACTGCCTTCGCAGACCGTACCTCCAATGGGAAAAATATCTGGTGTTGGTGGAGGGTTAGGACTGACAACTGACAATGTTGGCCCAACAAGTATACATCCTGTAGAATTTTGCACCACTACCGAATAACTGCCAGCAGGTAAATTTGTAAAGATCCCGCCATTCGAAAAAAAAGTGGATCCTCCATCAATAGAGTATTGCAGGGGTGCAGAGCCAGTTGCACTTATTGTAATTTTTCCATCACTGATTCCGCAGCTTGTTTCTGCTACTGCAGAAGCTAATATATTTGCTGGAAGGGGGTTTACAGTGATGGTATAAGTGCTGGGAGTACCCGTACATCCGTTTAGAGTCGGTGTAACTGTAATTGTTGCAGAAACAGGAGAAGCTGTGTTATTGACAGCCGTAAAACTGGGTATATTCCCTGTTCCACTTCCCACAAGTCCGATTGAAGTATTGGAGTTGGTCCAGGTATAGCTTGCGCCTATCGGAATACTGCTAAAGTTAGATGTGGCAACCGTTCCTCCAGAACAAATTGTAAAACTTGTCGGAAGGGTTACTACTGGGCTTGGTTTAACAGTTATGGTATAGCTGGAAGGTGTTCCGCTACATCCATTGAGTATGGGGGTAACTGTTATGGTTCCACTAATATTCGCACTAGTACTATTGGTGGCAATAAATGTAGGCACATTTCCTGTTCCATTTGTTGCCAGTCCGATTGCAGTATTGGAATTTGTCCAGGTGTAAGTTGCTCCAGCAGGGTTACTGCTAAAGGAAGTTACACTGGTTGAAGTACCCGGGCAAACAGAATAATTTGATGGAACGATCACTGTAGGTAATGGATTAACTACAACTATTGCTGGATTAGATATTGTAGACCCGCAACTATTGCTGACAATTACATCGTAAGAACCGGCATCGGTTGTTCCTATTGATGAAATCATTAATGTTGATGCTGTCTGACCATTAATATTTAACCCGTCTTTTCGCCATTGGTAGGATACAGGGAGCACACTTGTTGAAGTTACACTTAGATTGAGCATGCTTCCAAAACATAAGCTCTGATTTGAGGGTCCGCTGACGATAGGGACAGAGTTGACTATAACACAAAAAGTAGTTGAATATTCATCAAGCGCATCGATTACTCCGAAATCGCCACTGCAAATATTGTCGATGAGCACCCTGTAACAAGTTGAGGCTGTTAAGTTTGAGTAGTTTAGAGTATTTATAACATTGCTTATAACAGTCCAGTCTTGGGTACCTAAAGGAGCAGACTCCCATCTTAAAACGGGCCCCGTATTTCCGGCTACCATTAAGGAACCACTTGCAGGAGAACATTGAGTTGGTGTACCTGATATTGTTCCTCCAGAAATACTTGATTGATTCTGAGAGTAATACAGAAATACAGGTTCTGAAACGCTAGAGCAATTTGGAGAATTGTCTGTAACGATCCTTCTTATCCGGTAATCACCAGATGCAGTCGAATATGCTGCCAATACAAAATTAGTGATATCATTTTTAGGTAAATCTGCGGTTATTATTGGATTACCACCTCCATTTACAATAGTAGTATATGCGGCACCACTAAATGAGACTTCCCAGCGGTAGGTTTGTCCACTCCCGGTAGGTGTAGAGCCCTTGATATTTTGATAGCTGCTGTTTCCACAAGCATAATTGAAAATAGGCTGTCCTCCTAGAAATGCAAGAGTATTAGGCGCGCACTGACCAAATGCGTTTGAATAGGCAGCGATTATTAAAATTGGAAAAATTAATTTTCGTAAAATTTGCATCATTATGCGATTGCAATTTCATGAAACATTATTTAAGTGTTTAATGTATTCGTCTATTACGAAAAATAGGCATTAATGTTTCCTTAATTGCATTTTTGTAATTTATTGCGATAATGGAAAATTCTTCTAATATTAATTAAATGACAGTTTTTTTTCGAAAAAATATTAAGAAAAAGCCACTTTTTAGATTTGTAGATGGCTGATTTTGGGTGCTGAATAAATTGTTTGCACCATGAACCGCTTCAAATTAATGAGAAGATTACAGGATGTAGAATCAGGGATTATAAGTTATAATTAAGAATTTTAAACCAACTCATCCGATAACAATGATCTTGGCAGACTTTCAAGATAATCAACACTCAGTGAGCTGGTCAGGAAGTCGACTACAAAGGGATATTTCTTTGCACGCTCCGAATCTACCTCATCAATTGAATAGGAGGTAATGATCACTTTGGTATTCTTACAATGCGGATAGATTTCTGAAGAAAATCTATAAAGAAATTCCCAGCCGTCCATAACCGGCATATGCAGATCAAGCAGGATAAGACCCGGAAAAGTGTTCTGATTTTCAGTATTCCTATTAATCAGGTTTTTATAGTACTCCAAACCTTCAAAACCATTGAACGCGGTTATTACTTCCTCTGAAAATTTAAATTTATTCAGAATCTGTTTTTGAATCCACAATGTAACTTCATTGTCATTGATACAAAGCACCTTTTTTAATTGTTCGTAAGGCATATTCTAAAATATTAACAAATCCTGCACTTATATACGGAATTGCGTCTGTGAAAGTTTCATAAATAATAGGCTTCATCCCCCTTATTAGATCTCTCATTTATCTGTATTTTATATTGAACAGCAGAGTGTGCATTCTTTGCTGATTTTGCTATTTTTGGTAAACCCTACCGATGAAGAGACTGTTATTCCTGTTTTGTTGCTTCCACGTTCTTACAGCGTTTGGTCAAAATGGTGCTGGAATTAACCGAAGGACTTCATTTAAGCTGCCTCAGGGAATAAGTCAAAGGGACTATTTACCGGATGTGATCATCGTTAAATTCCGCAAGGGGAGTACTGCAGCTCAGATACGTTCTGCAAGTTCAGCTTCAAGTTTAAGAAATATGAATATTAAAGCTTCTGAACTTAATATCAATCAGCTTTTTAAAAACTCAGTAAAAGCAATCAGTTCCGCGGCGATTCAGCGAATGGCAATTAAAGATACGGTTGGGCTTGACAGAATTTATGAATTGAGGTTCAGTTCAAAGCAGGGAATAGAGAAAGTAATCAATGAATTACTGAAGAATCCCGATATTGAATACGCTGAGCCAAGCTACATTCATTATGTTTCCTATACTCCCAATGATCCGCTTTTTTCAGGCTTTCAAAGCCAGCTTAAGCAAGTGAAGGCAGAGCAGTCCTGGGATCTGATTAGAAATTCTTCCAATACAATCATTGCTATTGTGGATACAGGGACTGATATGGATCATGTTGATCTGAAAGCAAACATTATATTTCCGGGAATAGACCTTGTTGGCTTAAGTGGGTCTAACCCGCAGGTGGATAACAATCCTGATGTGAGTAGTGATTCAACAGATCATGGGGTAAGTGTTAGCGGTATCGCCTCGGCCGTTTCAGATAATGGACTTGGTATCGCAAGTATCGCTTACAACGCTAAATTAATGATTGTAAAAGTATGCGCTGATAATAATGCTACAGTTATTTACAAGGGTTATGAGGGAATTAAATATGCAGCGGATAACGGTGCCCATATAATTAATTGCTCATTCAGTGGACCCAATGGTTCCTCCTTTGGCCAGGATATTGTGAACTATGCTGTATCAAAGGGAAGCCTTATTATTGCTTGTGCCGGAAATTCAAATAGTTCTGCACCCGAATACCCCGCCGCTTATGCAGGTGTGCTCGGAGTGTCGGCAGTGGATCTGAATGATAAAAAGAATGATTTTTCAAGTTATGGCAGCCATATTTCCATATCGGCACCCGGAGTAGTTTATTCAAGCAAAAATGGCAATAAATATGGTCTGGTTGCAGGAACCTCTTTTTCAACTCCAATGGTTTCAAGTGCAGCGGCATTAGTCAGGTCACGATTTCCAGCTTTTGATATGTTTCAGGTAGCTGAGCAATTGAAAGTTAGTTCAGATAATATTGATCAGCTTAATCCGGGCCTGGCAGGTCAATTGGGACATGGTCGGTTAAATGTATTCAGGGCACTTACCGAGACTTTACCTTCAATAAAATATCAGAAAATTACGCTTAATGATAAAGGTAATGGATCAATACCTGCTGGTGATACCTTAGTTATTTTTTTGGATATCAGGAATTTTTTATCACCGGCCTCCGGACTTGCAATAAAGCTGCTTACGACTAATCCGAATATTCAGATCATAAATCAGCAATATGTGGTCAGTAGCATCGGGACTAAAGAGTTGAAGACAATGATTGGACCTTTTCGGCTATATGTCAGACCTGGTACACCGGATAATGAACTTGTCAATTTCAGTATAAATTATTCTTCTGGCAGCAATTATCAGAGTACAGAGCAATTTCAGGTTCGTGTAGCCAGGGATTTCATGAATGTTAATGTAAATCAGGTCAGTTCTACCATTAGCAGTAATGGCCGTATCGGCTATGCTGATAGTGATGGCGAGGATGGCTTGGGATTTATTTATAAGTCTGAGCCTCTACTAGTGGAGGCATCTCTGATGATTGGAAACTCTGCTTCGGCGGTTTCAAATAATACGAGGTCGGGTTTCGGAACTGCAGATCAACATTTTGTTAAAAAGCTTAGGGTTTTCAAAGATGATGTTACCAAAGCTGCATTTCTGGGACATTCGGAGTTTGATGATTCCGGGAGTCCAAATCGCTTGAACCTGCATATCAGGCATAGCCAGACGGCCTATGCACCTATGCCGGATGATAAATATATTATTTCCGAATATGAAATTCGTAATGCCGGGCAAACAGTTTTAAACGGTATTTATGCTGGTTTATTTTCGGACTGGGACGTCGATCAGATTGGCAGGGATGTTACAAAATACGATGCTGCAAACAGATTGGCTTATGTTTACGGCAGGCATGGTGGAACATATTATGCAGGTGTTAAACTTCTTAGCACAACCGGACAAGCTGTTTACTACCCCCTTGCTAATCAGGTTCCGGCCGATCCGATTTTTGCTGATGGTGAATTTAGTATTGCCGAGAAATATCAGACACTTTCTGCCGGAATTAAGAGTACAGGTTTGGGCGAGAATGTTCCTGACGGTTATGATGTTTTACTTGTCAGTGGCTATGGGCCGTTTACTGTCCCGATAAATGGAATTGTTAAAGTAGCTTTTGCATTGATAGCTGGGGATTCACTGACTGATCTTCAAGCCAGCGCTGTTGCAGCACAAAAGAAATATGATGAATTAAACAAATCTGAAAGCGCTGATGTCGACTACGGATTTGTGCTCAGCCAAAACTTCCCAAATCCAGGACTCGATCAAACGGTAATTGATTTTAGCCTGAGCCGCCCCGGTCTTACAAATCTGATCTTGTATAATGCAGCGGGTCAGCCGGTCAGAGAATTAATCAGAGATAATCTGGCAATAGGTTCTTATCGTGTTAATTTGGATCTTTCTGAACTTCAATCTGGTTTATACCTTTACAAGCTGCAGTTTGAAGGCAAAGAAAAGACACTTAAATTGCTGGTTACAAAATAGGTTAATAAACCTGTTAAGATTATGAAACATTTACAAGTCCATATAACCTGAGTTTGATATAAGGAAGGTTAAAATAATGAGGTTATAATTGGTTAGTTAAGCCTCTGGAGTCGCAATGATTAGGTTTTAGAAATCAATACCTGTGTGTTATAGGCTGGTTCAGCCCTTTCCTTTGGAGTAGTTCCGGCAAGAAATCGCGTTCTGATTCAAATTTCCGATAGCCGGAAGCTACCTCCTCCGGCAAGGTTTATTTTACCCGTTGCTGTATTTCATTGGGACGGGCAGCCCAGCAAAAGGACTATCAACCATTTAAAATAGCCAAGCAAGATTTTATATTGGAACTCAGGTTATATTAAATATACCTTATCATTACAGGACAAAAACTATGGAACAGACTCCTGCCGGAAATATATTAAGTAATGGAGTAAATTGTTTATGGGAATCAGGCCTTGGTATTGAAGCAGATCCGGCAGCGCGGCTCATAACTCTCCTTTTCACCCAATAATATTTTCGATTCGCTTGGGACAGTACGGTATGAATAAGTTGCAGGTCCGCCACACTGCAAACAAACGGCATGCACCTTGTTTACCACTTCGGCAATTGACATCAGTTCGGGCATAGGCCCAAAAGGTTTACCCTGAAAGTCCATATCCAGTCCGGCTATAATTACCCGGATTCCCCTGTTAGCTAAAGTGTTGCATACATCAGGCAATTGATCATCAAAGAATTGGGCTTCGTCTATTCCGACAACTTCAGTGTTTGAACTCAGGAGAAGAATCGAGGCGGCATTTTCAACCGGGGTAGATTGAATGGAGTTAAGGTCATGGGATACCACTGAGTTTTCATCGTAGCGGGTATCTGTTTTTGGTTTGAATATTTCAACGTTCAGTTTAGCGATCTGGGCACGTCGAAGTCTTCTGATCAGTTCTTCTGTTTTGCCTGAAAACATTGATCCGCAGATGACTTCAATGCTTCCGCTAAGTTCTTTTCTCCGTTTAAAGTTGTGTTCGCTGAATAACATTCTGCTTGTTTGTTCGTCTTTTTTCTTATCGCTAATATCCGATTTTAAATGGATTTAAGAGTACAGAAAAGCGATTCTATCACCAATAATTAGTCAATATTTTTGATAAATGTGCTTATATTTGATTGTGGCTTTTTTGCCATGATATCATTTTGGGGTTGATTCGATCCATTCGCCCCAATATTCGAATTAGAATGAATAAGAAAGAAATTTTTAAGAAAGTTGCCGTCATTATTGCAGAATTAAATGAGCAATATGAATATCTGTCCCAGGATCCTGAAAATCTGAATGAACTTGAACTCGAGCTTTTTGCTGCCAATGCAGATTTTTTATCCGATCATATTACAATTCTTCAGAAACTTAGTCTTAATTTCAAATCGCATAAGCCTGATCCAGAGTCTGCTGAATCCGTAACTTCTGAGCCAATAATCTATGAGAAACCTGCTGAAAACCTTATAATTGAAGAGGAAACTGAATTGACTATTCCTGAGTGGAAATTTGAAATTAAGGATGAATCTGTCCAGTCATTCGAGTATGAAGAGAAGAATGCACATGATTTATTTGATCGTCCACTCACTGAGGAAGAAATGGAAGTAATTGAGCAGAAAACTCAGTTGAAAGTCCAGCCTGAGAATGATTCTGAAATGAAAATTGAAGAATCTTCAGACTCAAAACAAATTGAAGAAGTACTACCTGAAGCTGATTTAAATCCTGTGTTCGGAATATTTGAAGAAAGTAAAATTCAAGAACAGACTAACATAACAACAGAGTCTGATGCTGAAGTACAACCACTTACAATCAATGAGATACTTGCATCCCAGGCTTCTCAAAGTACAGTCTCCAGCCAGTTTGCTCAACGGCAGATAAAAGATCTGAAAAGTCTGATCAATCTGAATGATAAATTATTATTTGTAAGAGATCTTTTCAATGGCTACAGTCTGGCTTATAGTGAAGCCATCGAGATATTGAATCGTTTTGAAAGTTTTGAGTCTGCTGATAATTTCCTTAAGCAAAACTATTCTTCCAAGAATAACTGGGCTGAGAAGCAAAATGTTGCAGATAAGTTCTACGAAATTCTGAACCAGCGATTTTCTAGATAATTCCCATTCTGTTAGAATCAAATTTAAGCAGGATAAATAGCAGGATCGTAAAACTCCATAAGGAAGATCCTCCGTAGCTTAAAAATGGGAGAGGGATACCAATCACCGGAATTAATCCGATGGTCATTCCAATATTGATAAAAACGTGGAAGAACAATATTGAGGCCACACCGTAGCCATAGATCCTCGCAAAGGAAGATCGCTGACGTTCCGCAATATTTACTATCCGTATCAAAAGGAAGAGATATAAACTGATTACAAGGAAACAACCAGCAAAACCCCATTCCTCACCTACAGTGCAGAAGATGAAGTCGGTACTTTGTTCCGGAACGAAATCATATTTGGTTTGTGTGCCCTGAAGATATCCTTTCCCCCATAAACCTCCTGATCCGATTGCTATTTTAGATTGATTTAAATTGTATCCTATTCCACGCGGGTCATTTACCTTTCCAAGAATAACATCAATTCGGTTTTTTTGATGAGGTTTCAGGATCTTGTTATAGGCAAAATCAACAGAAAATATAAATAAGACAGAAAATAAAAAACCTGAACCGATGATAGTTAACGACTTTCTGCTTTTTCGATAAAAATAGATGAGGGTAGCTGCCAGGGCAATGACACCAACAAGCACTACGTATTTATTGTATAAAACCGTAAGTACAAAGAGTACTATTGAAAGTCCCTCAATAACCAGAAAATAGCCTGAAAGCCCTTCGCGGTACAGTACCAAAATAAGCGAACTGAAGGTCAGTGCGGAACCAGCATCAGGTTGCAGCAAAATAAGCGCAGTTGGAAGGAGTATGATAAATGCCGCAGTTATTTGGGTTCTGAACTCCTGCACTTTAATGGTACCCGAGCTAAGGTATCTGGCAAGTAATAAGCAGGTAGCAAATTTAGCAAATTCTGAGGGTTGAAGCCGGAAACTGCCGATAGGAATCCATGCCTGATTTCCTCCTACATTACGACCAATGATCAGCACAAGTATCAGAAGTAAAATGGTAATACCATAGAATACCGGTGAAAAAGTATTGAAAAATTTGTTGTCAAACAGCAGAATAGCGAAGCCAATAATGAATGCTGAAATAATGAAGATCAGTTGTTTACCATAATTTGTATCCAGATCAATAATACTCGGATTCATTGGATCATAAACTGCAGCATGGATGTTGAACCAGCCAATAATGCACAGGGTTAGATAGGTTAATATGATAAACCAGTCTACATTAAAAAAGAGGCTGCGTTGATTATTCATTGGATTTTACCCTCGCTTCTGTTAAAACTGTTTTATTCCTGGTGCTGTCTGAATCCTGCTTCCTGATCACTTTAGCTGAGCCTGGTAGCAGGTTCGCGTCAATCAGTCGATCCATATAAGCTTTTGGTCTGCTGATTTTTTTATTTATGTATTTTTCAACCATCAGGCTCGCAATTGGTGCCGACCAGGTTGCTCCGAACCCTGCATTCTCTACGACTACTGCAATTGCAATTTTGGGATTTTCTCTGGGTGCAAATGCCACAAAAACCGAGTGATCTTTTCCATGCGGATTTTGTACTGTACCAGTTTTGCCGCACATTTCAATTTCCGGAATTCGTGAGTACCAGGCTGTACCGCTGGGCTGGTTTACTACCGCACTCATTCCATCTATAATCACATCAAAATACGCAGGATCAATACCTGCACTATTCTTTTTCAGAAATTCTTCTTTAATTACATTCTCATCACCAATTGCCTTAATAAGGTGTGGCTTATAGAAAAAACCGCGGTTGGCAACAATAGCCATCACATTTGCCATTTGTAGTGGGGTTATTCCCAACTCGCCCTGACCAATGGATAAAGATATCGTAAAAGCAGAACCCCATCTGTCGTTTTTGAAGCGTTTGGTATAGAAATCCGAAGTAGGGAGGAGTCCATTGCGTTCTCCCGGTAGGTCAATTCCCAGTGCAGTTCCGATCCCGAACGCAGAAACGGCTGCCCGCCATTTTTTATAGGCATTTACTGGCCGCATACCTGCCTGATCAATCATTCTGGCATAGGTATAACCATAATAAGTATTGCATGACTCTGTAATCGAACCTTTCAGCCCAATTGATCCATGGACGTGAGTACAGCCCATAAAACCCTGGCGGCCATAACGGTAGCCACCCGGACAAAAGAAATAAGTATTCTCATTAATTAATCCGAACTGTTGGGCAACCAGAGCGTTAACTACCTTAAAAATTGAGCCTGGAGGATATTCTGCCTGAATTGGGCGGACAAACATTGGCTTGTATGTATCGTTGAGCAGGGCCATGTAATTATTGCCTCGCTGACGGCCAACCATCAAATTTGGATCATAACCCGGGCTACTGACAAATGATAATATTTCTCCTGTTGAAGGCTCGATTGCCACAATACTGCCAATCTTGTTCTTCATCAATTGCTCTCCCAGTTTCTGTAAATCCTTATCCAGGGAGGAGATCATATGCTCACCTGCAACTGCTACAGTATCATATTTTCCATCTGCATAATTTCCTTTTGGTCGGTTTAATGCATCAACCATCAGGTTTTGTACGCCCCGCTGCCCCCTTAATAATTCCTCATAGGACTTTTCAATACCAGTAATTCCATGATAATCTCCCTGACTGTAAAAGCCTTTAGAATTCTCAATTACTTTTTGATTAACCTCTCCGATATAACCCAGAAAATGGGCTGCGATACTATCCGGGTATCTTCTAACCGTTCTGTTTTGAACAAAAAATCCCGGAAAATTACTCAGCTTCTCCTGAAAGGATGCATAAATCTGTACGGAAAGCTGCTTCTCAAAAATAGAGGCTTTGTATGGGGAATAGGATCGGGCCTTTTTGAATCTCCTGTCAAATCCTTTTTTATCAATTCCGATCAGATTACAGAATTCAATTGTATCGAATGGCTTTACTTCCCTGGGAATAACCATCAGGTCATAAACAGGCTCGTTTTGTACCAGGATATTTTCATTCCTGTCAAGAATAACTCCGCGTGCAGGATAAATGGGTAATCTTCTGATCACATTATTTTCTGCAGAGAGAATGTACTCATCGCTGATCACCTGTATATAAAACAGACGCATGAGCAGAATTATGGTTATGGCGATGAAGATTCCCTGAACTACAAACTTTCTCGCAAAAAAACTATTCATTAATTCTGATCAAATAAAGATTTTAATTTCTACCTAAAGGCCCTTTTTTAACAAAGATACTATTCGGGCGGAACTACCCTTTTACATATAATCTGTTAAACCGTAAAAGTAAGAAAGAATTTATTCTGCGGACATACGCCATATCTAAATATTTAAGCTTATTTATTAAAAGGAATTATAAGGCCGTTAAACACTATTAAATCTTCAATATCACAGTTATAAAGTAAAAAACACCATTAATACAATGAATTATGCCATAATAGGCTAGTTGCATTCAGTACATTTGTAAATATGAAAAGTGATATTCCTGTTTATGACATAACTTCGTTTTCGGAGTTTAGGCATGAGGATATTCTGGTAGCCCGTTTATCAGAATATTGGGATACTCATAAAGATCTTTATTATTCACACCGTCACAATTTTTATCACATAGTTCTTTTTAAAGAAGGTAAGGGGACTCATAGTATCGACTTTCAAACATTCCCTGTGAAGGCGAATCAGATGTATTTCATGATTCCCGGGCAGGTTCATAACTGGAATTTTGAAGGGCCTGTTGAGGGTTATGTTATAAATTTTTCCATTTCTTTTTTTCAGTCGTTCTTATTAAAGCCTGATCTTCTGAATGATTTTATTTTTTTCAGTGGCGCTGCAGCAGATTCTGTGATACAAGTGCCGGATGAACTTGAATTGAAGGTCAGGCTAATTTTTGAGGAGATATTGGATGAAAATTTAGGAAACAGGTTATCCGGACTTACTCTCGTTCGGGCTTTGCTGATGCAAATTTTTATTCTTGTATCACGATTAAATAACTTTCCACATCATGAGATAGTTGCTTCCAGGAATCATACTCTCCTGAAAAACTATAAAGTGCTTATTGAGAAGAATTATGCTGATCTGAAATTGCCCAAAGAATATGCTGAACTCTTGTTCATTACTCCCAATCATCTGAATGCTTTATGCAATCATTTATTGGGAAAATCTGCAGGTGAATTAATCAGGGACAGGCTGTTTCTGGAAGCTAAAAGACTATTAATGAATCCCGACCTGACTATCAGCGAAGTTTCGAGTCATCTTAACTTTGTTGATAATTCCTATTTCAGCAGGGCCTTTAAAAAAAATGTTGGGATTAGTCCCGAGGAATTCAGGCGAAAAAGTTTAAATAATCAATATGAAAACGATCAATCCAGGTGATGAACCGAAAGCGGTTTCGCAAATTAGTGCTGTTATAAACTCGAAATGTCCCCGTTGCCGGAAGGGCGACATGTTTGTAAATTCTATGTATGGATTTAAAGCCCAGAAAATGCATACAAACTGTCCACATTGTGGCTTGAAATACGAAAGGGAGTTAGGGTATTTTTACGTTGCGATGTTTATCTCTTATGCATTAAATGTCGCACAAATGATCATTGCAGGAATTCTGACCTATCTGATCACAGGGAATACGGAGAGCCCATGGTTATATATGGCTACAATTTTCCCCATAGTTCTTATTCTTGCACCTTTTAATTTCAGATACTCAAGAGTATTATTGCTTCATTATATGACTCCGGGTTTGAATTATGTTCCCGCCATGGGAGCAGACCAGAAAGTATAAAGATCCAACGAAAAATTACCTGATTTTCTTGCGGAAGAAGGCAAACTCAGTGATCAGAATCAGGAAAACTGTAAAAAAAGTACTCAGAACAACGCGAATCAAAGTGAAACCAAGTTCTGAGAATTTGAAGGTTTCGAAACTGAATAAGATCAGATGGTGAAAGAAGGTTAGGATGACCGCATAAAAGATAAACCATCTGAATCCCATTATTCCGAGGCTGGGTTCTGGTTCATTGTCAAAACCATCGCGCTGAACAGTTACAGAAATAAATACAATTCTTACAAAAGCCATTACGGTACAGGCAATAGCATTCAGACCAAGTGTGTCGTAAAAAACGTCGACTGTAATACCGGTAAAGAAGGCCAGCACGAAAAGCAGCGTATTGGGTATTCCGAATGGGAGCAAGAGAATAAACAGAATATAAAGATAGGGAATGCTTAGATTATAATACCCAATATTTTTAAACAGAAATACCTGTGTGGCAATCAGCAGAATAAAACGGATACTATTTATAATCACTGCCCGTCCCATTATTCAACTTTATTTTGAGCTTCCAAATTCAATTGTTCTTCAGAAAGCAGATTGATGATCACATAAACGTACTGTAGTTTCGCAAAATCGATATCCAGTTTTACCTGAATGTTAAGGGCACTGTTTCCATCCCTTGTATCTGAGTCGGTTACATAACCGATATTTGTGCCCGGAGGAAAAAGTGAGAACTCTGAAGTGATTACTCTTGTCCCCTTTTTAATCGTTAAATGGCTTTGGATATCCTTCAAAAGGGCAAATCTGGAGTCATAATTTCCCTCTCCCCAGACCAGGGAGCCGATATTTCCATCTACACTTGCACTGATTTTAGTTTCGGTGTGGAGCAGGGACCGTACTGTTGAAAAATTCTCGGAAACATTCAATACAATACCGACGACTCCGCTTGAAGCAATAACACCCATTCCTTTCTTTATCCCATGCTTGCTGCCCCGGTTGATTGTTAAATAATTGTTCTTTTGGTGTACTGAATTATTGATTACCCTCGCTACAGTGTAAGTATATTGTTGTTTAAGTACGCTGTCTTTTACTGTTATCTGTTTGACACTATCATCATAATAAGATGATTTAAGGAGATTTCTAAGCCTGGCATTCTCTGCTGCCAGACTATCGTTGGTTTTTCCTAAAACTAGGTAGCTGCTGAACTCATTTACCCGTTCATAGGCAGTTCCAACTAACTGATTAGATGAGTTCCATACACTGGCACGCTGATATGAATTATTATTGATCAGCAGGATCAGTGAGATGGTGAAGAAGATTACGAGCAAAAAAAATGCGTTGTACTTACTGATGAAAAGCCAGAGGTTACGCATACTTAAAGTTATAGGTTATAAGTTGTAGGTTATAAGTTATAAGTTATAAGTCTTAAGTCTTGTTGATTAACAGTTCTACTTATGACTTTATATCTAAAAGTTTTCAAGCTATTGAAATAAGATACTTGAGTTTAATACTCAATGAGTAGGATTTAAGAACTTATAACTTAAAACCTACTACTTAAAACTTTATTGCATTAAAAATTTAAAGTTTCCAATATTCTTTAAGGCGATGCCTGTTCCCCGTACTACTGCACGCAGTGGATCTTCTGCTACATGTACAGGAAGTTTGGTTTTTGCACCAATACGTTTATCTAAGCCACGTAATAATGCACCACCACCTGTTAAATAAATACCAGTCTGATAAATATCAGCTGAAAGTTCAGGAGGGGTGATCTCTAATGCTTTCAAGATGGCTTCTTCTATTTTTGAAATCGACTTATCAAGGCAATGTGCAATTTCGGTATACGAAACTGTGATTTGCTTAGGTACACCAGTCATCAAATCACGGCCTTGCACAGCATAGTCTGCAGGAGGATCCGATAGTTCAGGCAGAGCAGCACCAACTTCAATTTTGATCTTCTCAGCGGTACGATCACCAATCATGATATTATGTTGTCTACGGATGTATTGAACGATATCGCTGTCAAAATTATCCCCCGCTACACGGATAGACTGATCACAGACAATTCCGGAAAGTGCAATAACTGCAATCTCTGTTGTTCCTCCACCAATATCAATGATCATATTTCCCATCGGTTCTTCCACATCAATACCAATACCTACAGCTGCAGCCATTGGCTCATGGATCAGGTAAACTTCTTTTGCTCCGGCAATTTCAGCAGAGTCGCGTACCGCACGTTTTTCAACTTCAGTAATACCTGAGGGGATACAGATGACCATACGAAGGGATGGGAAAAACCAGCCTTTGCCGTTGTTAATCATTTTAATCATCCCCCTGATCATGTATTCAGCCGCGTTAAAGTCGGCAATTACGCCATCTTTTAATGGCCTGACAGTTCGGATATTATCATGGGTTTTACCTTCCATCTGCATAGCCTGTCGCCCGATAGCAATCACCTTATTCGTAGTACGGTCAAAAGCCACAATCGAAGGCTCATCTACCACAACTTTATCATTATGTATTATAAGAGTGTTTGCTGTACCCAGGTCAATTGCAATCTCTTGTGTAAACCAATTAAATAATCCCATTAGCTATTTCTTATCGTGTTGAAAATGTATTTACTAAGATAAACTCTTTTATCAATCATGGTAGTATAAAACCCGATGATTTTATTTAAAGAGTTCTATTAATGTTTAAAATGTCTGATGCCTGTGGTGACCATACCCACACCTTTGGTATTCGCCATATCAATTGATTCCTGATCTTTAATTGATCCTCCGGGTTGTAAGATCATTACAACTCCTGCATCGGCAGCAATTTCAACACAGTCGGGGAAAGGGAAAAATGCGTCAGAAGCCATAACGCTTCCTGCAAGATCAAAATTAAATGTCTTTGCCTTTACAATAGCCTGCTGAAGGGCATCGACACGGGAGGTTTGACCAACCCCGCTTGCAATCAAACAAGAATTTCTGGCAAGTACAATTGTATTTGATTTGGTATGTTTTACGATCTTATTTGCAAACACCAGATCTTTTACATGTTGCTCAGTTGGTTTACGTTCAGTAACAGGTTTCATCTCTGCGGCTGTTTCCATCAGCATATCTTTGTCCTGTTCAATTACTCCATTCAACAATGTTTTAAACTGCTTTAAGGGCAGTTTAACATCATTTCTTTTAAGCAGAATGCGATTCTTCTTAGTAGTTAATAGTTGTTTTGCAGGCTCTGCAAATGAAGGGGCAATAAGCACTTCAAAAAACAGATTATTGATTTCAGCAGCTGTTTCTGCATCAATTTCACGATTGCAAATCAGGACGCCCCCAAAAGCAGAAACGGGATCACAGGCAAGCGCCGCCTTCCATGCCTCAATTATGGATTCATTGCTTGCAATTCCGCAGGCATTGGTGTGTTTAAGTATTGCAAAAGTTGGTTCATCAAACTCATCAATCAGTGCAACTGCAGCGTCGACATCAACAAGGTTATTATAGGAAAGTTCTTTACCATTTAGTTTGTCGAACATTTTATCCAAATCACCATAGAAAACACCATTTTGATGTGGATTTTCACCATAACGAAGTGTACTGGCCTTTTGTTCACTGTATTTGAAAACAGTTAAAGGATCTTCCTGATTAAAATAGTTGAAGATCGCGGTATCGTAGTGAGATGAAACATTAAATGCCTGACGTGCAAATGCCTTACGGTGACTAAGAGTAGTATAGCCCCCGTTTTCAGTTAAAATATCGCCTAAAGTTTTATAGTCGTCTTTAGAAGCAATGATGACCACATCATTAAAATTCTTGGCTGCAGCACGTATCAGCGATATACCTCCGATGTCAATTTTCTCGATGATATCGGCCTCAGAAGCTCCTGATTTAAGAGTCTCTTCGAAAGGGTAGAGGTCAACAATTACCAGATCAATTTCCGGAATTTCGTATTGCCAGATCTGGGCTTTATCTTCCTTATTTTCCCTGCGGTTCAGGATGCCTCCGAAAACTTTTGGATGCAAGGTTTTTACCCGTCCGCCCAGAATTGATGGGTATCCGGTCAGATCTTCAACAGCAATCACATCTGTACCAAGTTCGCGAATAAATTTTTCAGTACCTCCTGTTGAATAAAATATCACACCCTGTTCATGTAACTGGCGGATTAGAGGTTCTAAATTATCTTTGTAATAGACTGAAATTAAGGCGTTTTTGATCTTGACAGGATGGCTCATTGATATTTAATTCTAAAAGCGCAAAGATAGTTTTTTTGATCGGTTTGCCATGAAAATTTTAGTGAAAAATCTGCTGCAGAGGATGATTTATAAGAAGAGGCAGGTGCTTCAGCTATTTCAAAAATATTTGTTGTTTGATGTTTCGATTAAGGCTTGAGAAAACTAAACTAAGACTTCATCTTTTTCAGCAATTGCTCTACAACTTTCGGGTAGTGTAAATGCTCCAATTGTTGGCCCTTGAATTTGACCATTTCAAGATCATCACTTGCTTCTATCCTGAAACGCGACTGATGAATAATTTCACCTTCATCAAAATGTTCGTCAATAAAATGGATGGTGATACCCGACTCTTCCTCATGGGCATCAAGAATTGCCTGATGTACCCGGTCGCCATACATACCTTTTCCACCGTATTTGGGAAGCAGTGCAGGGTGGATATTGATAATCTTGTTTGGGAAGGCTTTTAATAGATTTTGTGGGATCAGCCACATAAAGCCGGCCAGAACAATCAGGTCAATCTGAAGATTTTTTAAGAGATCAACCACATTGTTTGTTTTGTAGAATTCATGCTTATCAAATATATGCGATGGGATCTCAAAATTATCGGCACGTTGCAAAACGTAGGCTTCAGGATTATTGGTCAGAACAATGACAACCTCAGCATCCATGTGTTTTTTGAAATGCTCCATAATCTTTTGAGCATTTGACCCTGACCCTGATGCGAAAATTGCGATACGTTTCTTCAAGATTATTCTATTTTTAACAAAGATATTATTTTGGAGGTTTTATGGAAATGATCTTGATCAATTTGTCAATTATCGATTTGTCAATTAGACAATTTGTCGATGTGAGGAATTAGCAAATTAGCAAATTTGAAAATTAGCAAATGATTGTGATTTGTCGATTATGTTAATTAGTTAATTAAAATCAATCTGCCAAACTTATTCTGCTCCCATCTTCAAATCACCTCATCTTCAAATCTCCAAATTAATCACTCCATCTTCAAATCACCTCATCTTCAAATCATCAAATTCCTTACAGGTTCCCCCTTGCTTCCTGTTCTCTTTCCAAAGCTTCGAAAAGTGCTTTGAAATTTCCTGCTCCGAATGATTTTGCTCCTTTGCGCTGAATGATTTCAAAAAACAGGGTTGGCCGATCCTCAACAGGTTTAGTAAAAATCTGGAGTAAATAGCCTTCTTCATCCCGGTCGACCAGAATTCCTAAATTCTTGAGTGGTTCGATATCTTCTTCTATCTTACCTACCCTTGCTTCCAGATCATCATAGTAGATGGCCGGAACCTTTAAAAACTCAACACCCCGGTCCTCCAATTTGCTTACGGTATCTACTATGTCATTGGTTGCAATTGCGATATGCTGAACTCCTTCATCCCCATAAAAATCGAGGTATTCTTCAACCTGCGAACGTTTTTTACCCTCTGCAGGTTCATTTATCGGAAACTTTACATAGCCATTCCCATTACTCATCACTTTACTCATTAAAGCTGAATATTCGGTAGAGATCTGTTTATCATCAAAAGTCAGGATATTTTTGAAGCCCATCACATCCTCATAGAATTTCACCCATTTATCCATTTGATTCCATCCCACATTACCTACACAATGATCAACATAAAGCAGTCCGGTCGGTTCCGGATTATAGGTGCTTTCCCATTTCTCATATCCGGGCATGAACAGACCATTGTAGTTTTTGCGTTCGACAAACATGTGTACTGTTTCACCATAAGTATAGATACCACTCATCTTTACCTGCCCATAATCATCCTCCAGTGTTTGAGGATCCAGATAACTTTCAGCACCGCGGGAAGTGGTTTGATGGTGTGCATCATAGGCATCGTCCACCCAAAGGGCAATGATCTTAACCCCATCACCATGGCGGGTCAATTGTTCAGAAATGGGGTGATCCGGGAATAAGGGAGTGGTCAGCACCAGTCTGATCTTGTTTTGAACAAGAACATATGACGCACGGTCTTTAACCCCGGTTTCCGGGCCGGCGTAGGCCAGACTTTGAAAACCGAAGGCCGTTTTATAAAAATGTGCTGCCTGTTTGGCGTTTCCAACATATAATTCAATATAATCTGTTCCTTTTAGGGGAAGAAAGTCTGTTGTCTGTATACCTGCTACTATCGTTCCTGTTTTCATAATTTTACTGTTGAATATTATTGTTCCTCATCATCAAATCATCAAATCTTCAAATTGTCAAATCGGCATTCACTCTACATTCTCCTGCCAGCTTTTATGATAATTTTCATCCTCAATACTTAACGCGTAATCTGTCAGCATCAATGGTTTAAAGGGATCAATCATCACTGCCAACTCTTCTGTTCTTTCCTTTCCAATTGATTTTTCAACTGTACCCGGATGCGGACCATGAGGTATTCCACCCGGATGAAGGGTTATCTGTCCCTTAACAACACTCTTGCGACTCATAAAATCGCCATCCACATAATAGAGAACTTCGTCGCTGTCTACATTACTATGATTGTATGGCGCCGGGATTGCATCCGGGTGATAATCATATTTTCGCGGACAAAAAGAGCAGATCACAAAATTATGACCCTCGAAAGTCTGATGAACGGGTGGTGGCTGGTGAATTCTTCCGGTAATTGGTTCAAAATCGTGGATCGAAAATGCCCACGGGTAATGAAACCCATCCCATCCTATAAAATCAAAAGGATGAGTGCCATAGGTATAGGGATAGATCAGACCTTGTTTTTTAATCAGTATTTTAAAATCTCCGGCTTCGTCATGAGTTTCAAGATCAGCCGGGCGTTTTATATCACGCTCACAAAAGGGGGAATGTTCCATTAATTGTCCCCATTCATTACGGTAGCGTTTTGGGGTGCGTATCGGACTAAAACTTTCGATTATAAACAATCTGTTGTCTTCAGTGTTGAATTCCATCTGGTAAATCGTACCCCGGGGAACAACAAGATAGTCGCCATATTCAAATTTTATCTTTCCGAAACCGGTTTTCAAGGTTCCGCTGCCTTCGTGGATGAAAATAACCTCATCCGCCTGACTGTTTTTGTAATAATAATCCGTCATTGAATGGCGTGGAGCTGCCAGCGAAATATGAAGATCGCTATTCACCAGTACGGGCTTTCGGCTCTCCAGATAATCATCCTCGGGTTTGATCTTAAAGCCGATCAGGCTCGTATGGCGAAGATGCTTTTCTCTGGCAATCTTCGGTTCAACTGAATAGGGTTCACCCAGTTCTTTTACAATAGTTGGAGGATGACAGTGATAAACCAGCGAATAAAGACTGGAAAAACCTTCAGTAGAGACCAATTCCTCAGCATACAACACACCGTTTGCTTTACGGAAGGCAGTATGACGCTTATGAGGAATAGATCCTAATGTATGATAAACAGGCATAAATTAGAATTTATTGGTTTTATAATTGGTAATACAAAGTAAGCTTTTCTTTATTGGAAACTGAAATATGTTTGTGACGACTCTATCTTTGTTTTTTTGGTGAATGAATAAAGGATAAGCAAAATTCATTAGTTTTGAATAGCTGCTAACCTAATTAGACCTTTCATGAAATTAATTTCCTATAAAACCGAAGATCGCGAACACCTTGGCTTGTTCATTAACGGACATATTTACAATCTGAATTCCTGCGATAAGCTCATCCCCGACAATATGAATGAGTTTTTGAGTGGGGGTGAGGAGTTAATGGAGCGGGCCAAGAAGGTTAATGAAGAGATTAAATCGGGAAAGCAGAAAGCAAAAGAAGAAATATTCTTTGAAGTTTTGGCTCCTGTACCACATCCCAGTTCCTGTCGTGATGGTTATGCTTTCAGGCAGCACGTTGCTTCTGCAAGAAAGAACAGGCGGGTTGAAATGATTCCTGAATTCGATCAGTATCCCATATTTTATTTTACAAACCATAATTCTATTCAGGGCATGGGCGATGTTGAATGTATGCCTGATCATTTTGAGAAACTTGATTTTGAATTGGAAGCCGCAATCGTTATCGGCAAAAAGGGACGAAATATCAGGGCATCAGAAGCCGATTCTTATATCGCAGGATATATGATTATGAACGATTTGAGCGCCCGTACCCTTCAGATGGAGGAGATGTTGCTCAATCTGGGCCCTGCAAAGGGAAAGGATTTTTCAACAGTGATTGGTCCCTGGCTGGTTACCCCCGACGAATTAAAGAAATATAAAATACCTGCAAAATCCGGACATACCGGAAATGCCTATTCGCTTGATATGAAATGCTGGGTCAATGGTAAGGAAGTATCAACAGGATCAATGGCTGATATGGACTGGACCTTTGCCGAGATTATTGAACGTTGTTCTTATGGTGTGGATATTCTACCCGGAGATGTAATCGGATCAGGAACCGTTGGAACCGGATGTTTTCTCGAATTGAATGGAACCGGATTGTTGAATGACCCGGAATATAAATCGCAGTGGCTCCAACCGGGTGATATTGTTGAAATGGAAATTACCGGATTAGGGCGTTTGACCAATACAATCAGAAAAGCAAATACAGACTGGTCTATTTTGAAATTAAAAAAGAAAAGTTCTTAGTGAGTAGAAATTTCCCTTTGGTCGGTGTTATCACTGGACCATAGCACTCATATATACCATGGTCGGTGATAACACCGACCAGAGGGGCGGATTGCATAAGATTGCTTCATCGTACCTGCCCGTCCGATCAGGTGGGCCTCCTCGCAATAACAGTTACGGTGTCATTGCGTGGAGCGAAGCAATCCCCAAACTAATCGTCGGGACTCTTCGCAAAGACATTCTATTATAGTTAATGATATGCTGACAATAAATACCGCCGATCTCAAGCCGGCTGAACTTCAGAATTATCTTCAATATGCGATCGCACCAAGGCCGATTTGTTTTGTTTCGACGATTGATAAGAAAGGCAATGTCAATTTAAGCCCTTTCAGTTTTTTTAACATATTTAGTATCAATCCACCGGTCTGCGTGTTTTCGCCTTCACGTCGGGTAAGGGACAATACCACTAAACATAGCCTTGAAAATATTCTGGAAGTGCCTGAATGTGTGATCAATATCGTGAATTATGATATGGTGCAACAAACATCACTTACCAGTGTGGAGTATCCAAAAGGTGTAAATGAGTTTGTTAAAGCAGGATTTACGCAAATCTCTTCTGAACTGGTAAGGCCTCCGCGTGTTGCTGAATCTCCGGTGCAGATGGAGTGTTTGATCAGGCAGGTAATTCCCTTGGGAGAGAATGCTGGTGCAGGTAATCTGGTTCTGGCAGAAATTAAACGAATACACATCAATGAAGACATACTGGATGATTCCGGAAAGATTGATCAGGCCAAAATTGATCTGGTCGCAAGATTAGGTGGGGATTGGTATTGCAGGGTAGGGGTTGACAATTTATTTGAAGTTGAAAAACCTGTCCGTACACTTGGTATTGGAGTTGATTCCCTTCCCGCGTCGATCCGAAACTCAGCGGTTTTGACCGGAAATAATCTGGGGCAGCTTGGCAATGTTGAAAGCCTGCCATCTGATGAAGAAATTGCTGCGTTCAGGACAGATCCGGAGCTCAGACAAATTCTTGATGCAACGATTGGTGATTCACTTACAAGAGAAAGAGAACTCCATCAGTATGCCAGAAAATTGCTGAAATCTAAGGATGTAATAAAGGCCTGGAAGGTGCTTTTGAGTTAGATTGTCTGTTAGCAGTTAACTGTTGTCTGTTACCTGTAAAACGCCTCCCAACCATGGAATTCCATTCTCAACTGTCAATTAACTTAAAGTCCCAATACCTGTCTCAATTTCGGATACCCTGTTTTGCTGACCGGAATCTTTTCCCCTGATTTCAGAATTGCGAGATGGGATTCTTTTTCATAAGGGTCAATTCTGGTAATTTCATTGATCCTGACAATATAAGAACGGTGAACCCTGACGAAATCATCTTCTCCCAATAGCTTTTCGAAATACGCCATGGTTTTATTCTTAAGAAATGATCCTTCGGGTGTGTGAATTTTAACATAATCATCATCCGCAGCAAGGAAAAGAATATCATTTACCGGGATGATCTTGATTTTGGTTCCTGTTTTAACTACTACACGCTCATTTCTGAGACTTGAGTTCTGAATATTGTCGAGGAGTTGTTTTGTGTTTTGCTTTGGTTCTGCAACCTGTCGCTGATCCATCCACTTTAGAACGGCTTTATTGAAGCGTTCTTTGGTAAAAGGTTTCAGTAGATAGTCTACAGCATGTTCTTCAAAGGCTTTAATGGCATATTCATCAAAGGCTGTGGTAAAGATTACCGAAGGGGGCTGTTCAATAAGTTCGAGCATCTCAAATCCATTGATCTTAGGCATCTGAATATCCAGAAAGATAAGATCCGGCTCATGCTGTGCAATTGCTTTCACTCCTTCAAAACCATCACTGCATTCCTGAACAATCTCCAGATCCGGCCAGGATTGAAGGTATTCAATCACTACTGAACGTGCCAGAGGCTCATCATCAATTACAACTACTCGCATATTTATACCTGAGGAATTTTTACAATAGTTGTAAATATATGGCTATAAGATGTAGTTTCCAATAGGTCGGTTCTTCCAAATAATAAATGCAATCTCCGTTTTACTCCGCTTAGTCCAAAGCCGGTTCCATGTTTAGGACGGGTAGTATCCGGATCATAAGGATTTTGAACAGTGATCTGAAGTTCATTTTCAAGGCATTCTGCAAAAATACTAATGGTAACTACGCCTGTTGTATCATAGAGGCCAAATTTAATTGCATTTTCTACAATAGGCTGAAGCAGCATTGGTGGAAGTAATTTTGATTTGCAGGCTTCATTATATGATATTTCAGTAGAGAGTCGGTGCCCAAACCGAACTTTTTCTATGTCCAGATATAATTCTAAATGTTCCAGTTCATCAATTAGCGAAACAGGCTGCTGATCCTCCTTTTTAAGAGTACCCCGAAGAAAATCTGATAATTGATGGATCATTTTCCTGGCTTCTTCGGGTCTGCTGCCTATCAATGCAGTAATTGAGTTTAAACTGTTAAATAGAAAGTGGGGTTGTAATTGTTGTCTCAAATTGTAGAGCTCGGCATCCCTGGCAAGAGTTTCAGCTTCAAGTTTTCTTTTTTCTGTCTCTTTTTGATCTTCCTGTGTATACCAGACCACACTAACCATGGCCATCAGGCCTATGATTAAGAGTCCGATAAAAAAACGGATAGGTAATGAATTGTATAAAAACTCAGCATAATGCGGGTCGTTTAAAATGATGCTGTCAAGAACCCAATTATTGATCAGCAGCCAAAGAGAAGCAAGAATCGAGCAATACATTAGCATTAGCAGGTACCTGTTTTTCTCTGGCCGGTAATATTTCAGGTTATTTCCGATCAGGTAACAGGCGATTGCAAGCAGTAAAATACTTACGGCACTGTCCAGTAATGAGGTCTGAAAACTGAATCCAAACCATAGCAGTATCGCTGTCTGAGACAAAATACTGGCAACAATACATTGGACAATGACAAGTAAGATCTTACTTCTTGACAAAACCCCGTTGTTAGGATTTGAATTAGATTGCCGTTGTGACACTTGCTTGTTGATTTTGGCTTATCGATAATGCTTTTCTAAGCGCTTCCTTTTCCCCTGAAGCACTGATCAGTCTGAGCTGCTCGTCAAATTGTGGTTGGTGATTTCCATTGCCACAGGTAATTCTGAAAATGAGTTTAGCAACATACCAGTTCATAGCTGTATAATTTATAGGGTGATAGATGATGTTTTTTAACAGGAGAGCTTTCTGATTGGTTTAAAAGCTCTTAATATCTATTCCTCCAAATATGGATGTACCTTCTATAACCAGGATCTTGTCCGGAATTGCATTCAGCTGAGGAGGGCGTTTGTCTTCAATCCCCCCGAAAATGGCGACCATCTCTGAATGGATAGTCCAGTTTGCAGGTACAATGATTTTAGTACCACCAAAAACCTGTACAACTTCAATTTTTACCCTGCCTTTGATGTCGGCCTGCATCAGATTAATCTCACAGCCTCCAAAGAAATTTACTATTTCTCCTCCCTGAAAATCTTTGGAGACAATATTCTTTTTTACTCCACCAAATATTGAAACAGATTCAATTTTGTCTTCAGTTAATGGTCCGGAAGCAGGTCTTTCCTGAGCTTCTCCTGTAAAATTAGTATCATTGCTTTCAGGGTCTACTCTTTTATCCCAGCTTGTAAAATCTTCAGCCTTAAAGCCCTTCTTTCGGCCAAATACTAACCAGGTTCCAAGACCAATGATCAGGAATGGCCAGAAAAATCTGCTAAGTTCCATGCCGGGTATTATCTTATTGCTCAGGAATAGTGCACCGATGGCAATAGGCATAAATGCAGATGGACGATCATATCCCTGACGAGAGCCTATGAAAACACCAATCAGAATCAAGAATACAGGCCAGCTGAAAATCCATGATGGTATAAAGAAAATGTCTAAAGTACGCAGTAATAGTATGAACCCCAGGCCAAGTAAAACTAAGCCTACTAAGGCTTTACCTGATTTTTGATTTGAGCTGTTAAAATTTTGCATGGCTATAATATTTGATTCAAAACTAAGGTCTTATGATCTGATGTAAAATACTTATTAGGCGAGTTTACTACTCTTCTCGGTGAATGTCGTAAAAATGTCGGTGAAAAATAAATCAATATTAGTTGAGAGTTGAGAATTGACAGTTGACAACTTGTAATTTGCTTATTTGCTAATTTACTCATTTGCTAATGTCTTAATTTGTGCCCTTAAGCCTAATGTAAACATGTTTGATATTTCCTTTCCCGGATACCCTTTCATCAAATTCAAATTTATTCAGGTTTTTAATCAGGGGAAGTAGTTTGGGATAGTTATAATTTCTGGAGTCGAAATCAGGTTTCTTTTTCAGAAGTAAATTTCCAAGGTTTCCAAGATAAGCCCAACCATTCTCATCTTCAAGGTCAGAAATACTGTCGCTGATCAGTTTGATTAGCTCTTTATCAATATTATTCAGAGGGGCATTTTTCTTCTTGAGGGGTTTCTTTGATTTTCTGTTTAGTGGGGTTTCATCAAAAGTAGCTTCCTCTGTGCTGCTTTCTTCTGCACTCAGAATCTCGATATAGATAAATTTATCACAAGCCGTGATAAAAGGGATTAAGGTTTTCTTCTCACCGATACCGATAACCATCATCCCCGCTTCCCTTAATCGGGTAGCAAGCCTGGTAAAATCACTGTCGCTTGAAACAATGCAGAATCCATCTACCTTTCCTGAGTATAAAATATCCATTGCATCGATGATCATCGCACTGTCGCTGGCGTTTTTACCGGTCGAATAGCTGTATTGCTGAATAGGTGTAATAGCATTCTCCAGTAAAACCTTTTTCCAGCCCGAAACGGTTGGTTTTGTCCAATCGGCATAGATCCGTTTAAATGTTGGAGTGCCATATTTGGCAATTTCCTGAAACATAGGTTTTACATTCGCATAGGGGACATTGTCAGCATCAATGAGAACTGCGAGCCTAAGATCTTTGGTTATTTCCATGCTGTATAAATTCTTGTATTTTAATTGGCCGAAAGCCATACACATAAAGGTAGGCCTTTTATGCGTTAAAATTTAATGCCTGTTTTGAATTTTAGCTGAATTTTCCTTCAGGATCCGCTTTAATTAATCAGATTTTCCAATCGGCTGACACGATTTTTCCCCTGTTTAGGGAGACATTATCCAATTCAAAATTGTATTTTGCACTTAAACGCAGACAGGGTTCAAAACCCTGTAAGCGTTGATCCGAAGAAGGATCGCAGAGGTGTAAATTTAAATCTCTTCCACTTAATAACGATTCTATGAAAATTTTAATGATTTTTTTTCTGTTTCTGTTGGGCATTTCCACAGAAAATTATGCCCAAAGCAGGTCAGAGAACCTATTTTATATGGTTAATACCCCCGAATCATTTGAAAGTTTTAAGGCCAATGTCGCTCAGATCTCCATCGTTTGCCCCCAAACATTCCTTGTCAGCAAAGAAGGTGTTCTTTCGGGTTCAGTAGACCCCCGGGTGCTTGCTCTGGCAAAGGCCAATCATGTCAAAGTAATGCCTTTGATTGTAAACAGTGGCTTCAATCAGAAACTGCTACACGATATTGTTTCAAATCCGGTGGCGCGTAAACGTTCCATTGAAATGATGCTCGAGTATGCGAGAAAGTATGATCTGGATGGATGGCAATTTGATCTTGAGGGCCTGCATATCTCTGATATGGATAATTTTACCCTCTATTTTAAAGAAACAGCTGATGCATTGCATAAAGCAGATCTTCAACTATCTGCAGCCCTGGTTCATGCAACAGAAAATGTGGGTGGACCCACTGCTTATCATCTTTTCCTATATGAAAACTGGCGTGCAGGATATTCACTGAAAGAGCTTTCAGAAATTGGCGACTTTATATCTATCATGACCTATGATCAGCATACCAGGCGTACCCCTCCTGGACCTGTTGCCAGTCCCGAATGGATGGGAAAAGTGATTGAACATCTTCTTGCTCAGGGAGTAGCACCGGGTAAACTGTCTATGGGAATTCCGAATTATTCGGTTCATTGGTTTACAGATTATACTGAGGAAAGAGGAGGTTTCGCAAACGGCCGGAGTGCTAAATATCCTATGGTTCAGCATCTTCTCGGACAGTACAATGCTATAAAACAATGGCATGAAAAAGCACAGGTTAACTGGGCCATGTGGGATAATGACGGGGTATTTGAGTATTTATTTATCGAGGATGCCCGATCATTAAAACCAAAATTAGATGTTCTGAAGAAATACAATTTAAGAGGTATTTCTGTATGGGTACTTGGAAGCGAAGATCCGGAGTTTTGGAGCGTGCTGAAGAGGGAAGTGGTCAAGACCATACGGTGACCTGTGGTTATAGGAGGAACAAACAACACATAACTTAAGACATACAAATTACAACGCATACCCATGTTAAAAATTGGTATCATCGGACTGGGAGATATAGCTCAAAAAGCATATTTGCCGGTATTAAGTGGCAAAGACCTTGAAATTCATCTTTTTACCCGTAACCAGGAGCGTCTTGCCCAAATAGGAAAGCAATACAGACTCAATAATCTTCATTTTAGTCTTGAATCTATCCTCGAAAGTGGTATCAAGGGTGCTTTTGTTCATACTGCAACCGAATCGCATGAAAGTATCATAGAACAGCTTCTCAGTCATGATATTCATGTATATGTTGATAAACCTATAAGTTATGATTATGCTTCTTCTAAGAGGCTGATTGATCTCGCAGAAAGCAGAGGCCTGAATCTGATGGTTGGTTTTAACAGAAGGTACGCCCCGGCTTACCGGGAACTGAAACAGGTCGAAAATCCGAACATGATCATTCTTCAAAAGAATCGTCATTCCCTGCCAGGGGATATACGGACCTTTGTTTTCGATGATTTTATTCATGTTATTGATACCATGCGCGACCTGTTTACCTTGCCGATTAAAGAAGTTTTGGTGAGAGGAATGAAAAGGGATGGCTTATTAATTCATGTTGTGCTTCAACTGATTGCTGAGAATGGTTCAACTGCTATTGGAATTATGAACAGGGATTCAGGAACCCTTGAGGAGAAAGTAGAAGTATTTAGCCCAGAAGAGAAGAAGACCGTTGTTAATATGACCAACTTGAGTACCATGCGTCAAAAAACCGAAATTTCAAGCGGAATTAACGACTGGGAATCGACTTTATCGAAACGCGGTTTTGAAAGTATTATTCAGGATTTTCTACAGGCACTTGAAAATGGTACGAAACCTCAATTCAGTATGCAGGATGCCTTGCTGACTCATGAGATGTGTGAGAATGTGGTTAATCAATTGATAGTTGAGAATTGATAGTTGAGAATTGACAGTTGTCTGTTGAGAACGGGGATCCGATAGCTATCCTATCGTGTGGACACATCTTCCATGTCGTTATACTTAGGCATCCAGTGTCCCCCGCTGGCGGGGGAATTAAAGGGGGTGGATCCTCCCCTTAGCCCCTCTAAAGGGGCACAGCATAGCGCCTAAATCCCTTCTTAATAATAAATTTTGATACTTAGACACCTGTTTAAAGATGTGTCCGCACGATAGGATAGCTATCGGGTTGAGAATGATGAATCTTTGTTTTTGACTTTATTTTTTAGTATATTGATAAATACTTCGGGTTATCAATTTCTTCATAAACAAATTCATGTAAGCTTATACCGACCTTATAGGGTCTTTATACGGACCTTATAGCGATACAGGAATAGTAGAGCAAGTGTGGAACAAGGCTCGAACAACGCTTGGGACCCGAAAAGAGATAGCCGCTAAGGTGTCGGGTGAGAATTGAAACCCAATAGCTATCGGGTTGGGCATGCAGAGTACCAATAGCTTATTGGTTTAAAAATATTACTTACGAAAATTTCTTTCATAAATACCAACCCAATCTGCTATGCTGATTCTTTTGACCAATTGCCCGATCAGTTCATATGGTATCTGCTCTGGTTTTTTAAACCGCAGACAACTTTTACCCATATCTTTTTTAGCCGAAGTATGTTTGGGATATTCTTCCAGAAACCAGTCCATTGTTTTTTGATCTGCATAAATTCCCATATGGTAAAACGCAATAAAATTTTTCTGGGAAGCAAGCCCCATAAATGGTAGCGGCAATTTAGGACTGCAATGATATCCTGCAGGATATATGGAATGTGGCACAACATAGCCAATCATTCCATAACTCATTTCCTCTGAAAATCCCTTGGGCAGATTATCGAGAATCACTTTTCTTAACTTATTCATCCCTTCCTTACGGTCTGCCGGAAGGGAATCGAAATATTCCTGTGGGGTCATTGCTGTGGATTGCATATTTTTTATTTATTGACTTTCCATTGATGAGAATTATCTTCCATGATCTCCCGTCCCCAGACTGGTAGTTCAGCCTTCAATCTTTCTACGGTTTCATTACAGGCGTCCATTGCAGCTTTTCGGTGTGCTGATGAGGTGAATACAAATAAGCAAATTTCACCTGCTGCTACTTCCCCAAGGCTGTGATGTACATGCATACAGGTTAGTGGGTATTTCGCAAAAATATCCTCCCTGATCAGATGCATTTTTTCAATTGCCATATCTTCAAAGGCTGTAAAATCAATGGCACGTACTTTCCCGTTTTCAGTATCATCTGCCCTTACCTGACCCAGAAATATGCTGTGACCTCCAATAGCTGTCTGGGTACTGTGTTTTTGGATGCTTTGAGCAATGAATGTTGCAGGAATGGCGCCCTGGCTAAAGATGTTTTTAGGTTTTCTTTCTGACATTACAGTACTATTTGGATTTCTGCCAACCGGCGATTCCATCTTTCAAACTATATATTTTTCTGGACTTGCCAAAATGTTTTGATAGTATCTCAGCAGCACCTGCACTTCGTTTGCCACTCTGGCAGAAAAGAATAATCGTTTCGGCTTTAATATCAGGAATTTGATCTTTTAGACTGCTCAAAGGAATATTAATATGGTTAAAATCTTCTGGCTGAGCCGCTTCTCCTGCTTCTCTCACATCAACAAACTGGATATTTTTGTCCATGATCTTTTCTTCAAACTCTTCCTGACTCAGTTCAAAAGCTGAATGAGCTGAACAAAACCAATCGTAGTTGAATGCCTGAAACGCCCTGGTATCTTTCGGAATCATTTTTCCGGTTTCAGGCATCGCCAGTAATTCCATCTCGAAAAAATGATTATTGAGGGAATTGTAGGTTAGCAAACGATTGATCAGAGCATTTCCAATACCGGTGATCAGTTTAATGGTTTCATTGGCCATCATGGTTCCAATGATTCCGGGAAGTACCCCGATTACACCGGCTTCCTCACAATTCAAAACTTCCCCATCTGCGGGTGCCTGAGGGAAAAGATCACGGTAATTGACTGCTATTTTTGCCTCTGAAGGATGATTGAAAATGGCTAACTGGCCCTCAAAACGGGATATTGCGCCATAAACCAGGGTTTTCTTCAGAATGACACAAGCGTCATTAATAAGGTATCTGCTCGCGAAATTATCAGTGCCATCCAGAATAATATCGAAGCCTTTGAGAATGTCAAGTGCATTGGCATTACTGAGTTTTTCGTTGAATACAATGATCTCAATATCCGGATTAATCTGTTCCAGCACATCCCCGGCTCTCAGAGCTTTTGAAAGGCCGATGTCATGAACAGTGAATAAAACCTGTCTGTGAAGATTGCTCAGTGAAACCAGATCAAAATCTACTATACCAATTCTACCAACACCTGCACCTGCCAGGTAAAGCAAGGCAGGACAACCCAAACCTCCTGCACCTATTACCAGTACTTTTGCATCCTTTAGCTTTTGCTGGCCAATTTCACCAAGCTCTTTCAGGGAGATCTGGCGCTGGTATCTATCGTTTTTTGAGGGATTGCTCATGATTAACCTCCTGAAAATGGTGGTAATAATGCGATATTATTGTCTCCGCTAAGAATAGTGTTCTCTTTGATTACTTTTTTATTTAAAGCCATGGCATATTTGGCATTCGCCAAAGATGGGTACATTTCATTCAAGGTTTTAATCAGTGTTTCTGTGTCAGGGACATCATGAAGGATCATTTCTGTTTTCCCTGTGATATCTGCGAGTTGCCCGAATAAAGTAAGATGTACCTGCATATTATTCGTAATTTTTTATGTAAAAATAAGCTTTATTCCGGCCAGCAGTAGTACAATCGCCAGTGTATTTTTTAAAATATTCTGATTAAACTTTAATGAACCAAAATAAGACCCGCATAAACCTCCTGCAAAAGCAATGGCTACATAGCTAATCATATCCGGACTAAACTGAATGCCCTTACTCACATGACCTGCCAGACCCGAGAAGGAGTTTACAAAAATAAATAAAGCACTGATCGCTGCGGTCTGTTTCTGATCTGTCCATTTTAAAAGCAGTAGGACCGGTGAGAGAATGATTCCTCCACCTATTCCAATCAGACCGGATAAAAATCCAATAGATGAGCCAATCAGGATGGACAGGAAAAGATTGTTTTTCCGGATCTCTTCGGTTTGGAAGTTGGCAAAGAAAAGGAAGCGGATCACGGGAATGAATAGGAGTAAACCTAAGATTTTTTTGTAAAAATCAGCCTCTATACTGATCAATCCCCCGGCAAAGGCCATCGGTACTGATGCAATCGCAAGTGGCAAAAATATATTCCATTTGAAGTGCTTTCCTCTATAAAACTGATAAAATGAGGTTAGAGATACAAAGAGGTTTAGCAGCAATGCTGTAGGCTTCATCACCTCCGGTGAAATAGCATAAATAGCCATAAGTGCGAGATATCCACTTGCACCTCCATGCCCTACAGAAGAGTAGAGAAAGGCAACAATAAATAATAGAATGTAAAAGACGTAGATACTTTCCATTCTCTCAAAATGAAGGTAAAATATGGATTTCTACTTCCTCTCCGGCCTTATATTCCGTACGATCCTCATCTAGTTTAATCAGGCAGTTAGCTTTTGCAAAGGAACTTAGTCTGAAAGATTCCTGTGCTTTTAAGTCATTTACGGTTTTCCCGTCAAAATATGCTTTTAGAAATTGGGTAAGACCTGCCGGTTTTTTTATATCTGTTTTCAGAATTACATTCATCATGATCAAGTCTTTCTCATAGTTGCTTAGCAGTTGGATTGCAGGATAGACATATTCATAAAAGCAGCTTAATACTGATGCAGGATTTCCGGGCAAACCGAAAATACATTTATCACCCTTTTTTCCAAAATAGATCGGTTTGCCGGGCTTTTGTCTGATCTTATGAAAAACCTGTTCCACTCCGTTTGCTTCTGCTGCACGAATTACAAAGTCATAATCACCTACACTTACCCCACCTGTCAGCAAAACCAGGTCGCTTTGTTCCATAGCAATTGCCAATACTTCTGTCAGAATTTTAAGATCATCTTCGGCTGAAAATACATCTACATTCAATATTCCCAATTGCCTGATTGCAGCACTTAATGCATAAGAATTGGATTCATAAACCTGACCATAAGATAGAGGCAGTCCGGGTTGCTGGAGTTCATTGCCTGTGAGGATGATGCTAACTGTTGGCCGTGGGTGTACCATCAGTTCATGGATACCCAATCCGGCCAGAAAGCCAATTGCAGGCGCATTCAGCAAACATCCCTTTTCTAGTGCGATTTCACCTTTTTTTGCTTCAGAACCCTGAATTCTTACATTCTGGCCTGCTATTAAATTACTGTCTTTTATAATTAGTTTACCGTCCTGAATATCAACTTTTTCCTGCATCACTACCGTATCTGCACCCGGAGGGATTGCAGCTCCGGTAAAGATCCTGCATGTGTTATTTGCTTGCAAAGGATCCTGTTCGGAAAGGCCTGCCTGAGCCAGACCTTCAATTTTAAGCATATTATTTTGCTTCCAGCCTGCATAGTTCAAGGCATAACCATCCATTGAAGACTGATTGAAGGGGGGGACATCGGTTAATGAATAAATGTCTTCAGCGAGGATTAAACCCGCAGCAACTGAAATAGAAACCTTTATAGAATCAAGGCTTTTAATATTTTCCCGGATCAATTTTTTTGCTTCCGAAACCTCAATAAATTCTGCCGGCATTCCTGTTGAATTTGTTAAACAAATTTGAATTTCTATAAAATTGGAGGATTAGCAATCAGAGCAGCAATCTTATCCCCCAATACTGATCATACTTCTGTTATGAAGATCTTCTGTATGGATTTTTTCAAAATCTTTAGTGAACTGCCCTCCCAATTCTTTAGCTTTTGAGCGGATACTCTCCTGAATCAGGGGCAGAACATCATCTCCTTTTCTAAGTGCAGTAAGCAGGTCGGTTTCTTCCTGAGAAAAAAGACAATTTTTCATTTTGCCATCGGCGGTAAGCCTCATCCTGTTGCAGCCCGAACAGAATGGAGAACTCATGGTACTAATAATGGCAAAAGTGCCTTTATGGCCCTCGATGCTATATTTTTTTGCTGTATCATGGATGTCGCCCTTCAGCGCTACCGGACTATATTTCCGGCTGATTTCCTCCAGCATTTCTTTCCAGGTAAATACCTGATTGCTGGTCCAGCGATTACCTTCAAAGGGCATAAATTCTATGAAACGGACATGAACATTTACATCCTTTGTCCAGGCAACAAAGTCATTGATTTCGTGCTCATTCATTCCTTTCATAACCACTACATTCACTTTTACATGAAAGTTTCGGTCGATCATCAGATGGATGTTGTCCATTACCCTTTTAAAACTGTCTCTGCGGGTGATGATGTTGAATTTATCAGAATCAAGTGTGTCCAGACTAATATTTAAAGAGCTCACTTTTGCTTCTTCAAGTACGTTAACAAAATCATGAAGACGGGTAGCATTGGTTGTTAGGGTGAGTTTGACAGGCAGTTTAGCCAGACGAAGGATGATATCTGCTGCATCTTTCCGTACCAGCGGTTCACCACCCGTCAGCCGAATTTTGCTGACCCCATTATCGACAAAGAGTTTAGCTAATGATTCAATTTCTTCAGGCTGCATTAGCCTTGAATGGGGGGTAAATTCATAATCTTCTTCGGGCATACAATAGAAGCAACGCAAATTGCAATTGTCTGTAAGAGAGATTCTCAGATAATTATGAACCCGGTCAAATGAATCAATAAGCATGGTTAAAAGTACGCTATTTCACTAAATTTCTGTAATCCTCAATTGTATCAATATCAATACTGCCATGATCGAAAGGAATTGTCTCAATTGATTCGGTGTACTTTTTTATCAGAGATCTTGCTCCGGTATCTCCTTTCAGTTCGGAAAGCTCATCGAAATGATTTTTATGAAACAGGGCAGGAGTACCATGTATATTTTCATAGCTGCTGGCCACAATGAAGCTGCCACTTTCTTCCTGTTTTTTAATAAGGTTCTTCAATAATTTTGCATTGACAAATGGTTGATCACAAACCATCAGGATCGCAGATTCAGTATCAGGGTACAAATTATTGATTGTATTAATTCCGCATACTACAGATGAGGCCATACCACTTTCCCAGTTTGGATTTTTAACAATAGTCAAAGGAACTGGATCTAGCCTGGAAGCAATTTCTTCCATATCTGAGCCCAGAATCACAATGATTGGTCCTATCTGACTTTCATGGGCAGCATCAATTGTATGCTGGAGAAGATTTTTCCCCTGATATGAAAGTAGCTGCTTCGGACTGCCCAATCGTGCCGATCGGCCTGCAGCCAGAATAATTAGCACATATTTTCCACTTAGCTCTTTTGAAGGCATATTCTTCTTAATTTCTTGAATGAATAGGTGATCTTCTTTCCCTTAGAAAGCTGCCATCCCTTCCTGAAAATGCAGCTCTGATTCCTGCAGCCAGTGATAAAGCGATTTCTTCCGGATTAACGGCTCCAATATCGAGTCCAAGCGGGGCAAAGATCCTCGCCATTTCATCTCCTGTTACAGCTTGTCCTTCCTGCTCTAATTCGGCCCATATTCTTTCTGAGCGAACTCTCGGTCCGAGCATGCCAATATAGGAAGCGTTTGTGCTCAGTGCTTTAGGGAGATTTTTTTTATCCGTTTTATAATCATGCGACATTAGAATGATTGCCGTATGTTCATCAATTATCAATTCCGGAAATTCAGCCGGCGTCTTGATTTCATCTGCGATCCCCTTTATTAATGAATTGACCTTAATCAATTCGGCAACAATACTTACACGCCAGCCTAGCTCTTTAAACAAGCGGCTCATCGGATAAACATCGTACTGATGACCCATTAGAACCACATGAATCTCCGGGGGTAAAATCTCGATAAAGAGATCAGCTGTTCGGCCGTTCTGACTCTCAAAGCTGTATGGAGCTGATTTTTTCTCAGCTATCTGGTGCTGAATCTGCTTATCCATTTCAGCCTCAAGGATTCTGTCTCCAAAAATACTCAGACTGCCGGATCCTTTATATTTGATAATTTGGCCGGTTTTAGGCAATTGCCATTTTCCGTTTAAACTTGTAATTGTAATCAGTGTGTGAATCTCCCTGCTTTCCTGAATGCATGATTTTAATACCTCAACCTGATTTTGAGGGTTGTTGAAATCCAGGGGACAAAAGAGTACATCGATAATTCCATTGCAACCCAGGCCGACTCCAATCTGATGTGGATCATCTTCACTGGTATCATAGGTGATCAGAGTAGGGCGGGAGCTATTTATTGCCAGACGCGCCCTTTTTAATGCATCGCCTTCGAGGCAGCCGCCGCTGATACCACCAATCCAGGTACCGTTATCCATCACCAGCATCCGGGCTCCGGTACGCCTGTATGAAGACCCCTCAACCCGCACAACAGTTGCCAATGCAGCTTGCTGAGTGGCTTTATCCATTTCATCGTAAGCTTTAATTATGGCTTTAATTTCTTTCATTATTCAATAATATATATCTTTCCAATTAATTATTGATCAGGTTTAATGAATCTAAGGATATAAGATTTGGGTCTGATCTGAAATTACATTATTTTGAATAATATAAATTTAGATGAGCTTACAAAAATCTTAATTTTTTAATTATGAAGAGCACATTATTTGCGGCGTTTTTAATGTTTTTTGCTTTGTTTACATTCGGGCAAAGCGATAATCCCAAGTATGATCAGGTTTTAGCCAAATCTCTGGGTGGGGATGATTATGGCATGAAAATGTATGTCTTTGTTATCCTCAAAACAGGAAGCTATAGTCCTGAGAAAAAGATCAGCGATAGTCTGTTCATGGGTCATATGCAAAATATTAAACGCCTGGTGGATTCCGGTAAATTGATCGTTGCCGGTCCGATGAGGAAGAACGACAAAAACTACCGCGGCATATTTATTCTGAATGCACCTAGTCTTGAAGAGGGAAGGCTTTTGGTAGATTCTGATCCGGCTGTTCAATCGAAATTGCTTGATGCTGAACTTTTTCAGTGGTATGGCTCAGCAGCGCTACCTCAGTATCTGAAATATCATGAAGTAGTCGAGAAAAAGAAAATGTAACTGAACAGGAATGTCACTTATTTTCCAGTGCCTTTCTTACCGCTGGTGCAACCACCGAGCCATACAATTCGATCGATTTCAGGATGTTCTTATGAGGCATATCTCCCATACTCATTTGAGCCAGAAAACGGGTATGCCCAAAGAGTTCATGTTCATACAGAATCTTATCGATTACTTCCTGCGGACTCCCCACCAGTAATGCGCCTTTTGCTGATCGGGAATATTCAAATTGCTGCCGGCTTAATGGCGACCAGCCACGTTCCTGTCCGATACGGTTCATCATAGTTGCATAAGATGGATATAATTCATCGGCCGCCTGTTGAGAATTATCTGCAATATAAACATGCGAATTAATCCCGATCTGAAGTTCTGCAGGGTTTTTTCCACTTTTTTCGGAGTTTTGTCGGTATAGTTCAATAAAGGGAACAAACTGTTCGGGCATACCGCCAATAATAGCCAATGCCAGAGGAAGACCTAGTTTAGCTGCCCTGACTGCGGATGCAGGTGTACCGCCGGCGGCAATCCAAACCGGAAGTGAATCCTGGTAAGGGCGGGGGTAGATGCCGCGATTATCAAATGAAGGTCGGTGTTTACCATGCCAGCTGAGTACTTCATGCTGATTAATTTGCAGGAGCAGATCAAGTTTTTCTGAAAAAAGTTCATCATAATCCTGCAGACTATGCCCGAATAAAGGATAAGATTCAATGAAAGATCCTCTTCCGACCATAATCTCCGCCCGGCCTCCTGATAGCTGATCTATAGTTGCGAAATCCTGAAATACCCTGACCGGATCATCCGAGCTAAGCACAGTAACTGCACTGCTCAGTTTGATCGTTTTAGTCCGAACCGCTGCAGCTGCAAGAATAATTGCCGGAGAAGATACCGCATAGTCAGGCCGGTGATGTTCACCTATACCGAACACATCCAGACCAAGCTGGTCGACAAGCTCAATTTCTTCAAGCAAATCATTAATACGCTGATGGGTGTTTTTGCTTCTTGATGTATTATCAGGAAGCATATCAGCGAAAGTATAAAGGCCTAATTCCATATCAATTTTTTCATTAATTCAGCGCTATTTTTTCATTGGAATAATCGGTTTTAAGAAAATTCCATCCTCATCGCTGCATGTTGCAAATTTCGTTTTAAATATGAAAGGGGAAAAATTGCTATGGGGAAAAATTGTAATGAGGCTGTCAATTTATATTGGATTTATTACCAATTCGGATGAATCAAGCTACAGAAGAGGAGAAAAAAGTCTGACTGCTTTTTCCATGAATTTTTGAAGAACAGATCTTTTAGTCCATTCAGTTTGATTTAATTGTACAGAATCTTTCAAGTCATCATAAAATATACCAGCCAACTCATTAGCTACCTGCTTATCATAGACTATTGCATTAACCTCAAAATTGAGATCAAAGCTCCTTGAGTCCATATTAGCGGTACCAACTATGGCTATTTTAGAATCGCAAACCATGGTTTTTGCGTGAATCAAGCCTTTAGAATATTGAAAAACTTCGATTCCTGCATTTAAGAGATCTGAATAATAAGATCTTACTGCATAATCAACAAATTTCGAATCAGACTTCATGGGTACCAGGATTTTTACTTTTACACCTCCCAAAGCTGCGATGCACAGGGCATCTAAGAGGCTATCATTAGGGATAAAATAAGGACTTGTGATCAGAATTTCTTCGCTTGCAAGATTGATCGCCTGTAGTGTTGCATATAATATCACCGGGCTGGGAGAATCCGGACCACTTGCTGCAATCTGAGTAATTTTATTTCCTTTAACGGGAATGGAGCTAAGCGGAGGGAAAAATTTATCGTTAGGCTCCAGCTTTAGCTCAGCACAAAAATTCCAGTCGCAGAGAAAGAGGTATTGCAGGTATTGCACTCCCGGTCCGTCAATCCGGAGGTGGGTATCCCTCCAGAAGAGTTTGTCAGGCTGCCTGATGTCATTGATATATCTATCGCTGACATTGATTCCCCCGACAAAAGCAGTGATTCCGTCTATTACAATGATCTTACGGTGATTCCGGTAATTCAGTCGGTTGGCGAGAGTAATGAAACGAATTTTGAAAAAAGGAAAGGATTCAATGCCATGAGATCTCATTCTTGGCACCATTGTTTTTCTAATGGCGCGGCTCCCATAATCATCGTAGATGAACCTGACATCGATTCCTTCCCTGACTTTCTGTATCAGGATATTCTCGATCTCCCTTCCGATGTGATCATCTTCGAAAATATAATATTCGATGTGGATATGATCTTTCGCATTTTTTAAAGCTTCTAAAACATCCGGGAACTTATTTTCCCCATTGACCATCAGCTTTACCGCATTATCAGAAGTCAGAGGGCTAAGGGTATCTTTCAAAAGCAGGTTGGCCAGTTCTTCATTACTTTGAACAGTGGCATCGCTCAGATTAAAAGTCTGTTTAGAGTACTGGTAAATCTTTTCACGCAGTTTATCGGATAATTCACTGTTTTCAGTTAACTTTTTACTGTACATCTTCCGGTTTCGGTAGTTTATACCAAACGTGAAATAAAATATTATACCCAAAAACGGAACAAAAACAGCAAACAGGAGGTAGGCCAGACTTTTGGCATTAGTTCGGGTATCATAAATAATCCGGAAGCAAACCAGTACAAGAACCAGCAGGTAGACTATCTCAAAAATAAGCGTCCAGTTCATGTCTAAATATCGATTATTATTTGGTATGAAGATATAGTATTTCCATTGGAACTAAATATAGGTCTTGTTATTTAACCTGCTGGTATTCTTCGGATTCCTGTTAACCGAAATCAACATAAATAGAGACCTGGGTCATATTCTTATACCTATATTAATGTAAATTTGTAAATATAATTTATGCCGATGAACATCAGATTTTTAGCTTTATTATCAATGGTTCTTTTTTCCTGTGGAGATTCAGTCGAAACCATCAAACCGGCCATTGAATCTATTTCTCAATCAGTTTATGCATCCGGGGTAATTAAAAGTCAGGACCAGTACCAGGCTTATGCTTCGGTCAGTGGAATTATTAATCAAATCTTTGTTATTGAAGGTGATACAGTAAAAAAGGGTGATCCAATTCTGACAATTTCCAATGAAGTTCAGAAGCTGAATACAGAAAATGCCAGGATTTTCTCCGATTATAATGCCCTCTCTGCGAATCAGGGTAAACTTAATGAAGCAGCATCTTTGATTGAATTTACCCGGAATAAGATGCGAAATGATTCTGCTTTATTTTACAGACAGAAAAATCTTTGGGAGCAGGAGGTAGGGACGAAGGTTGACCTGGAGCAGCGAGAACTGGCCTGGCAAAACTCAAAAAACACGTATAATTCAGCATTAATTAGGTATAATGACCTGAAACGGCAGCTTAATTTTGCAGCATCCCAGGCCCGGAAAAGTCTCTCGATTTCTCAAACACTTGCCAATGATTATACTTTGAAAAGTGAAATTGATGGTATTGTCTATAATATTTATAAGCTGAAGGGAGAGATCGTTAGTCCTCAAACCCCTGTAGCAGTAATTGGAGCTGCTGATAAGTTTACATTGGAGATGCAGGTTGATGAAAATGATATTCTCCTGGTCAGAAATGGGCAAAAGGTATTAGTTAATCTGGATAGTTATAAAGGGAAGGTATTTGAGGCTGTGGTAAGCCGTATCAATCCGCTGATGAATGAACGGAATAAAACGTTTATGGTTGAAGCTGAATTTATTCAAAAGCCTGAGCGGATTTATCCTAATATCACGTTTGAGGCTAATATTATAATTCAGGAGAAGTCGGATGCATTACTAATTCCAAGGACTTATTTACTCAAAGACACCCTTGTGATTAAAAGCAGCGGGGATACCATTGTAGTAAAAACAGGGTTGAAAGATTATCAAAAGGTAGAAATTCTCTCCGGTATCAAGTCGGACGATGAGTTGGTAAAGCCTGAATTATGAATTACAAACTGATCGCCGACATTTCCCGTTCATTATTGTTTGCCCGATGGAAGCAGACACTGGTTGCTGCAATCGGGGTTACCTTTAGTATAACCATGTTTATCAGCCTTCTTAGTTTTATGTCGGGTTTAAATGATCTGCTTGATGGTTTAATTATTAACCGAACACCTCATATCCGCATGTATAATGAGATTAAACCTTCTGCTCAGCAACCGGTAAGCCTCTCAGAAGAATACAGGGATCACTATAATTTTATTAGTAAGGTTAAACCTAAAAAAGAGCGCCTCGAAATTTATAACAATGCTGCAATTATGAATTATCTGCAAAAGGATGACCGTATTCTTGGTATTGCCCCTAAAATTACTACTCAGGTATTTTATAATGTTGGTGCTATTGATTTGGCTGGGGCAATAAATGGCATAGATGTTGAAGCTGAAAATAAATTGTTTTTATTTCAGAGTTATTTGACAGAAGGAAATTATGTGGATCTGAAAAATACCCCAAACAGCATTATTCTTGGGAAGGGATTATCAGAAAAGATGCTTGCGGATATAGGGGATGTGATTCAGGTCACAACATCCAGGGGAGAACGAATGCCATTGAAAGTTGTCGGATTTTTTCAATCCGGATTGCAGGATATTGACAATACGCAAAGTTATGCCTCCATTACTACCACACAGAAACTTTTGGCGGAGTCGGGTTCCTATATCACAGATATTCAGGTCAAGTTGAAAGACATTAATTTGGCTCCGGAATTGGCATTGGAATATCAGAATTTATTTGATCTGGAGGCTATTGATATTCAAACAGCCAATTCTCAATTCGAAACGGGTAGTTCTGTCAGGACCATAATTTCCTATTCTGTAGGAATTACTTTGCTGATTGTAGCAGGCTTTGGTATCTATAATATCTTAAATATGATGATTTATGAGAAAATGGATTCAATCGCAATTCTAAAAGCTACAGGCTTTTCCGGGAAAGATGTGAACCGGATCTTTATCACCATTGCGCTTAGTATTGGTATTTTCGGAGGTATTCTCGGACTCATTTTTGGTTTCGGTCTTTCTGCATTGATTGATCAGGTTCCTTTCAATACACAGGCACTGCCTACCATTAAAACATATCCTGTTAATTATAATCCTATATTTTATGTCATTGGAGCAGTTTTTTCAATTGTCACGACATATTTAGCAGGTTACTTCCCTTCCCGGAAGGCCAGTAAAATCGATCCTGTAATTATTATAAGAGGCAAATAAAATGGATCTGAAAATTCTCGAGGCCAAAAGTGTTACCAAATACTTTCACGATCCAATTACCTATCAGGTACTCAAAGAGATCAGTTTCTCTGTCAATAGAGGAGATTTCATTTCGGTAATAGGCAAATCAGGCTGCGGGAAATCGACATTATTGTATATACTTTCAACAATGGATACCGACTATGAAGGAGATATTTTGATTGATGGTGAAAGTATGGTGAACAAAAAGGAAGCCGAGCTTGCAATGGTTAGAAATGAGAAAATAGGCTTTGTCTTTCAGTTTCATTATCTCTTGAATGAATTCTCTGTTTTAAAGAATGTGATGCTTCCGGGTTTGAAATCAGGAAAGTACTCAGAAGCAGAAGTGGAACACAGAGCCTTCGAAAAATTGAAAATCCTTGGAATAGAATCCGAAGCCTTAAAAAAGCCAAATCAGGTTTCAGGGGGACAAAAGCAGCGTGTGGCTATTGCCCGTGCCCTGATCAATGATCCCTTAATAATCATGGGGGATGAGCCAACCGGAAATCTTGATAAAAAGAACAGCGAAATTGTTTTCAATATCTTTCAGGAACTGGCAGAAGTATATAATCAATCCTTGCTGATCGTAACTCATGATAATGAGTTTGCAGCCCGTACTCACCGGATTATAGAGATGGAAGACGGGCGTATCATTAAAAAATAGGGTAGATAATTCTGCCGTTTTATTCAGTAAAACGGTTACAGAGATCTTCAACTTCGGAAATTATTTTTTTGATTCTGGGCTCTGAAATTTGAATTTCTTTCAGGACTTTTTCCTTGCCGATCAGGTTTTTACATAATATGATTCCTTTATCAAGCAATTGTTGTTTTTCAAATTTGCTTAAAGTGAGTAAGCTGGTTAAAGGGTGTAAACCCGATTGATCAATCAGCGATTTTAAACTTTTTCCTACTGGATAATCCCAGCTAAGCAGATACATTCCCATACAAAGGCCGTACTTAAGTGCATCACTCGAAAACCGGGTATTTGTAACCAGTCCGCCGATAAATATCGTGTCCTTATGCCCGGATTTCTTTTTTAGTTCCTGTTCTACATCCATGAATCTGGAATGGATATACAGGGGAACTTTTACATCGCAAAAACGACGCTGGTCACTGTGAAATTTACATTCCAGTAAGATGTGTCGATTATCCCGCTCCGCAATAATGTCTATCTCATGACTTACACAATGCCCTTCAACTATATTTCCTACCTCTGTTCGATAGTTTTTAAATTTCAATAATTCACTGATATAGTCTTCGAAAGGAAAGCCGGTTGGACCTAATTCAAGGATTGATTGTTTTAGTTTATATCTTGATGCGGAGTGGGAAGAACTCTTACGAAGATGAGCAAAAGCCATACGGTAGATTTCTTTCGTCGAAATGGAGTCCCTCAGTTCAGTCTTAACTTTTTCTACCACCTTATCAATAATATCATCTTCAGCTTTCGAACGTTTTAATGAATTTCTTAGCTTTTCTTCGTCAAATATGGTTCTCTCACCCGACATCTTGGTGACATAGATTTGTTTGGAATTCATTAATAAGGGTCTTAATTAATCATAAAATTCTTAATGCTCAATTATGTGCCCCGGCAAATTAAGAATGTTTTAGGGAAATTTAACGGCCATATTTTAAAATAATGGCTAATTGTCCTGCATGATATGCTGTATGAGTAATGATGCGGCCAAGTGCCTCAGATTTGGTCTTGGTGCCAAATTCTTTCGTGTTAATCGGATCTTCCCAGGCTTCGTCATTCTGAATTGAAATGGCTGTTTTTAATCCCTCGTAGGCTTTTTGATTATATTCAAGCAGATCGCTGAGATCGGTCCATTCACCTGTGTCCCTCTGGTCAATTATGGTTTGGGCATATACCTGAATACCTTCTGTTTTAAATACATTTTTCGCAAACAATAGTTCTACATCCGCAATATGTCTGATGATGAATCCGGCAGAGTTAGGAGCAGGGGCAAGTGTTTTTTTGAGGTCTTCTTCTTTAATTTCAAATAGTAGTTTTGAAAATCTGGTTCGTCCCTCTTCCCATAGTCTTAAAAAATGCTGATTACTGCTCATATATTAAATACCTTGTATTTGCCGTTTTTTTATGGGTTTATTCGTTAGAGGATATATTTTGTTTCAATTTTTTTGATTAAAAGCTCTTTTCAGAGTTAAAACTGACCAGATAGGTTTAAATTATCTGACCTTTACACAATCAGGCAAAATATGCCAATCAGATTTGCCTTTTTGCCAATCTGTGCCTGAGTTATTTTGTTAATAGTCTATTTCTTCTCTTTTTGAACAGTAGATAATCCAAAAGGCAGATATAATGGGCAAAAACTCATAAAGCTTGTTATTATAAAGGCTCCTGCGACAATTAAAAGCACAATTGCAAGTGTTCCTGAAATTAATTGCATGAAATAAAGAACTCCAATTAAAATTGCTGCCAGAATTCTGATGATTTTGTCGGTATTACCCATGTTTGCTTTCATAACCTTTTATTATTTGTTTATTAAATATACCAAATAATTTTAAAAATGAGATTCAATCAATTCATTTGAAATTCTTAGTTTGAATTAATCCTGAATGGTTAAAACTCTTTATCTGCCTATTTTTTTATGGTATTTAATTCTTTTGACTTTTGTAATGCATCATTGATGTTTAATACAATATTATGTTTATCAATTATTGAATATAACTGAGCTTTCAGCATTTCATGTCTGACCTCATGATTAGCTTCTGAAATTATAATTGTGGTACCTTTAGCAAGAAGCTGTTTACACATCTCTTTGAGGCGGTTAATACCGGTGGCATCTATAAAAGGAACATGCCTCATTCTCAGAATTAGAATTTCAGGTTGTTTATTCAGATCTGTAATCACTTCCTGAAATTTTTGAGATGCACCAAAGAATAGGGGGCCATTAATTTCATAGATCTGCACATTTTTTGGTATTCCTGTAAGCTCTTCTTCAAACAGTATTCCTTCGTTTTCAGACTTGGGTTCCAGTAGATTTCCGGCAGTCTTTATTGACGTTGCTTCACTCATCCGTTTCATAAATATAAAACTGGATAATATCATCCCTATTTCGATGGCTACAATCAGATCAAAGAAAACGGTGAGAAAGAATGAAGTCAGCAGCACAAGCACATCCATACGGTTGCTCTTCATCATCGAAAAGAAGTGATGCCATTCACCCATATGCCAGGCAACAACCACCAGAATCCCTGCCAGACATGGAAGGGGGATCAGTTTAGCAATCGGTGCGAGCAATAGCATAATTAATAATAGTACCAGTGCATGAAAAATTCCTGCAATTGGGGTTCTTCCACCGTTTTTTATATTGGTTGCGGTTCTTGCTATAGCACCGGTAACAGGAATGCCTCCAAATAATCCTGAAAAGATATTAGAAGCCCCCTGTGCTACCAATTCCATATTTGAACGGTGCCGGCCTCCAATCATTCCATCTGCAACAACAGCCGAAAGCAAAGACTCAATGCTTCCCAGTAAAGCGATCGCAATGGCAGGTTGTATTAGCAGTTTGATTGTAGCAAAATCAATACCCGGTACAGAAGGCATAGAGATTTTGTTTGGGATCTCTCCGAATTTACTTTCAATTGTTTCAACCGGCAGTTTGAAAAAATATACGACTGCAGTACTTAACACAATTACAACAATTGATCCCGGGATCTTCGTGCTGATCCTGTGAAAGTTCAGGGATAATAGCACAGTTCCCAGCGCAATGGCAAATGCGGTCCAGTTGATCTGACCAATATAATCCCCATATACCAACCATTTATTTACAAAATCCGGAGGTAAGTTCTGAATCGGGAGACCGAGAAAATCTTTTATTTGTGAAGAGAAGATGATTAGTGCAATACCGCTTGTAAAACCAACAATAAGCGGGTAGGGTATGAATCTCAGGTAGTTGCCAAGTTTGGCAAAACCCATTCCGAGCATCAAAAAACCAGCCATAAAGGTTGCAATTGTTAGTCCATCAACCCCGTGATCATGAACAATGGCATATACAATGACAATGAAGGCACCCGTTGGCCCACCAATCTGTACCCGGCTTCCTCCTAAAACTGAAACAATAAGTCCGCCAATAATTGCTGTAATCAGCCCTTTTTCAGGGCTAACCCCCGAAGCAATCGCAAAAGCAATTGCCAGGGGTAATGCTACTATCCCAACAATTATACCGGCTAAAATATCTTTACTGATCTGTTGTTTGCTGATACCCGAACGAAGAAGGGAGATAAATTTCGGGGTAAACTCATTCTGTTTCATATTCAAATCGTCTTTTGTGGAATTGATTCAGGAAAGGTTTTAAGCAAACAGTTTAATTTCTAATCCTTAAAGGTAATTGTAAATGTTGCTCCTTCATTGATTTTACTGTCCAGTGAAATTCTTCCCCCAAGGCTGTTGATATGATTATAGACCAGATACAAACCGATCCCCTTACTATCAGGATGGTCGTGGAATTTTTGATTCAGACCGAATACCTTATCCCTGACTTTTTCCATGTCAAAGCCCATTCCATTATCAGAAATGATCAGCTGACTTAGTCCATTCGACCGCCTGGAGTAAATTGATATAAGAGGAGGGATACCGGATCTGGCATATTTAATAGAGTTGGTAATCAGATTAAGTAATATGCTTTCCAGGTAATTCCTATTGAATTTGATCGTTTCAAGTTCAGAAAAATCTGCTTTTATACTAACATTTGAGCCCTCTAAGATAGACTGGATTGAACCTAATACCGAATTCAGATGCTGGTTGAGGTTTAATTCTTCAATCTGAATATTCAATTGGTCTTTTTGAGTTAAAACATCTACAGAATTGTTCAGGATCTCACTTAAATTTTCTGCTGATGATTTCAGGAATGTGAGATACTGTAAAATCTCGGGATCATCTACTTTTGAATCATCCAGAAGACCTACTAATGAGAGTAAGTTATTTATTGGAGATCTGAGGTCATGGGAAGTTGCATAAGTCAATTGTTTCAAATCCTGATGGCTTTTCGTTAGATTGGCAAGTTGCTGGTTTCTTTCTTCTTCCAGTTTCTTCTTGTAAGTAATATTTTTCGCTATGGCATAGATTAGTTTTTCCTTTTCAACAGGCATTGAAGTCCAGGAAAGCCAGATAATTCTCCCATCCTTTGTGATATACCGGTTTTCAAAGTTTATCAGTGGATTGCTTTCTGTTAAATACTCACGGGATTCGTCTGTCTTTATCTTGTCTTCAGGGTGTACAAAGCTTGAAATTGGTCTGGACGTAAGCTCTTCAACAGAATACCCTAAAGTACGCGAAACGGAAGGGTTAATCCTTTTCCAATACCCGTCAAAACCTGCAATGCATAGCAAATCAGGGGATAATTCGAAAAAATGCTCGAATTTATACAGGGAGTATGAATCCAGGCTCAGGTTTTTCATGACTAACATTTGGTAAATGTTTCGGAAAATTAAGAAAAAAGATTCATTTTTTAACGATTAGATCGTTACAACTATATACGAAAATAAACATGCTCAGTTGTGATTAATTAATTTTCTGATCTCTTTGATCTGAACCAATCATAGATCAGATGCTTAAATCCGCCTTTAATTTGAGAAGTATAAATACCAGTACCGCCTGAAAACAGGTACGAAAAGGCACAGGCAATGCCGATAAAATACATACTTTCCATTCCGAAGAGCTCTATGCCCAGAATAGTTGATGCAATGGGGGTATTACTTGCGCCTGCAAATATTGCTGCCAGACCCATTCCGGCAAGAAGAGCTAAGGGTAGAGGTACAAACCAGACCAGTGTATTTCCCAAAGCAGCACCAATGAAAAACAAAGGAGTAACTTCCCCGCCTTTGAATCCGGCTCCAATGGTGATGGAGGTAAACAAGAGCTTTAGCAGAAAATCGTAGGAATTAAGATCAGTTTTGAATGCACTTTCGATAATGGGTATGCCTAATCCCATATATTTATAACTACTTGTTATCCAGATAACTGCAGCGATAAAGATCCCGCCAATAAAAGGTCTGATCGGCGCATAATTTATCTTCTTGAAAATATCCGTACAGAAATGTGTCGTTTTGGAAAAAAGCATAGCGGCAAGTCCGAAAATCATTCCTGCCAAAGCTGCCCATAAAATGTTTACAGTACTCATCACCGGCACAAAAGGGATGTTGTATTGGGTATGACTGACATTCCAGGCTGTACAGGTATAATCGGCTATCAGGGCGGCTAATAAGCTGGGTAAAATAGCGTCATAGCGATATTTTTTCAGGATCAGTACTTCCAGAGCAAAAATAGCCCCGGCTATCGGAGTGCCGAATACGGATGCAAAGCCAGCACTGATACCAACGATAATCAGAATCTGCCGGTCTTGTTGCTCCAGTTTGAATACTCTGCTGAACTGGTCGGATATCGCTGCGCCCATCTGCACCGCAGTTCCTTCACGTCCCGCAGAACCACCGAAAAGATGAGTGATCAATGTTCCGAACAATACCATTGGTACCATTTTTAACGGAATCACCTGTTTTGGGCTATGAAACTCTTCCAGTAATTGATTATTGCCTTTAACTATATCGGTACCCCAATAATGATAGGCCAGGCCAATGATGAGTCCACCAAGCGGTAAAAAAGCAATTATCCAGAGATTGCTTTCACGAAGCTTTGTTACCCAATCTAAAGAAACCAGGAAGAAAACGGAGGCAGTTCCGGCAAGGATTCCTGCAATGATTGAAAGGGATACCCACTTTAAGATGTAAACCAGCAAATGACTTTGTACTTTATTTAGAATATTAGACGGACTCATTTTGCCATGATGCAGATTTACTGGTACGCGGATGATCTCGTATTGTGGAGGCTAATGTAATTTTTTTTTATTAATGTTTGAGATTATAGAGATTTTCTGCGAGGTATTGTGTGATTCTTAAGGAGTTCATTGCGAAGGAAGCCCGGCAGGCACAACAGAGGAATCTTTTTTAGGTAGCTTGATTCCTCGAGTTCTATTTATTTGGATTTCTCCATGACCTCTTTGACCTCTTCATCAGTCAGAAATTGAAAATGACTAAAAACAGAAGCGCCATTCAATCTTGTCAGCTGCCTGTATCCCACCATGGTATCTTGTTTGCTTTGAACAATTTGAATAACAACCACCAGGTCTTTTTTCCCTCTTTTTGGGTAGGAGTAATAAGCGAGTTTAGGTAATTTCATATCATAAGCTTTTACATCCCTACCGGGGTTTGGATAATAAAGGAGCGCAGTACCATTGTCAATTTCTTCCTTAGTTGGAAGACGGCCATTTACAACAGGAGTTCTTTCCCATTCCTTGATCTTGATCGGAGGAAAGAGTTCAGCGACAGACTTTTGATCCCTTTGTTTCATCTCCGCACAGGATGCAAGAATCAGCAGAATGATAATCCCGGTAATTTGTGTTTTCATCTCTTTTGAGCAATAATATTAATATGGTTTTCGGGATATTGGTCAAGCTCAAGATGAAGGCATTCGCAGCCTGATTCCATGATGGTCTTCAGGTTTCCATTTATTCCGATGCTACTGTATGGGAAATGATCCCCATGCCATTCGCTTTCATGCTCGTCAATAGTATCCCCAAAAGTGTAAATCAGTATTCCAGAATTTTTGAGCATCCTGCATAGTTTGGCGATAACCGGTTTTTGCATAGCCATTGGTAAATGAAATATGCTGTCCCAGGCAATGATCAGATCAAACTTCTGATCGCTTTCCCAATCGATGATATTGCAGTTTGTTAAATTAATATCCTTGTGTTCCGATTGTGCAATTGCGATCATCTCTGCTGATGCATCAATTCCGTACACAGTAAAATTTTCCTGGATTAATTTGCGGATTATACGGCCACCGCTTCCGCAACCCACATCAAGGGCAGAATTTTTATGCTTACAATAACGGATCGCCCGTTCAATCTGTTCTAAACCATACGAGCTGTTGACATGATTCTCATGCCACCACTTTGCAATTTTATCGTATTTTTTGCCGATGTCAGAATCCATGCAGTAAAAATATAAAATTTGCTATTCCCCTGATCTCAAAATCGTTTTTACATTTAGAATTAAATTATTTAATCTTAAATCAATATCGTGGACGAATTTATTGGTATTGTTAAACTTTTTTAGAGGCAATTTTGCGCCTCAGGCCGGGCTTTTTGTGATGGAGCTTTACTTTCAATTGCTCAGAATCAGGTATTATTTGCATTGCTGGGCAATCAATTTGGTGGTGACGGACTTACTACCTTCGCGCTTCCGAACCTTCAGCCCCTAATATCAGCAAACGAAGCGCCGGTTCAATATATCATCTGTTTGTTTGGGGTTTTTCCATCAAGAGGATAAAGAGTTTTTAGTTACCTGAATAATTTGGAATCATTTCAGGAATCATCCCATTTAAGCATAGTTTTTCTGAACCTGAATGGTTTATCACCAGTTTCAGATTCAATTCTCAGAAATTCTGTTGGCCCAGGGTTAATCGCGCCATCAGGTAACTCACTGTTGATTCTGCTCCCTGGTTGAGGTTTACATTATTGAGTTCAATTCCGTCATAGCATCCTCCCGTACAAGGATTATATACGATCTGATTTAAATGATTATTGCCTTGAAACCAGCTGAATGCTGATTCCATTTTTCTCCGGTAAGAGGGCTCCCTAAAATGCCTGTAGAATTTGCTCAACGCAATTATTGTATAGGCGACATCAATAGGTTGCTCACCTCCGGCATGATCAGCAGGTTGATTTTCGCCTTTTTGAAGCCAGGTTATATTAGAAATTACCTTGATATTGTCATCATTAAAGGTTTTTTCTAATAGAAAATCAAAGCTTGATTTGGCAATGTCTTTATAAACCGTTTTGCCGGTAGCCAGCCAGGCACATAGCAGGGCTTCAGGTAAAATGCTGTTCGCATAGGTGAGATAGCTTTCATACCAGGTCCAATCTTCATCGGATTCATGCCTGAACATTTGAACAAGGCGGTCTGCGAGTTCAATAATTAATCCATGATCTTCTTTTGAATTACGGTAATAAAGACCTTTGATGATGAAACCCATTGACCGTGTTGAGTGGGTAGTATAAGTATTCGGAAGTGCTTTCCGGATGATCAATTCAGCTTCTTCCCTGATTTCAGGTGGCAATAGTTCAGCAATTGAGATCAGGTAACCCAATGCCCAGATGGCTCTTCCGTTTGCATCAGAAAGATTGGTTGAATCATTTTGTTCGGTAAAATCTTTATCAGCATTCACATAATTGAGAAAGTTCCCCCCAGCCTGAATACAGTATCCTATAAAGTTCAGATAGATCTTAATATATCCGATATCGGCTTTGTCGCCACACATTTCATAATGCTGACAAAGGGCTATCATAGCTCTTGCATTATCATCCAGTGTATATCCTGACTCCATATCGGGATGATTAAGCTTTGAAAACTGGATCATTCCAAACTCTGTAGTCATATTTTTTATATGCGACAGATTTAACTCTGGCAAATTATAACGCAGTTCAAGTTTTTCATGACTTATTTTCTCAATTAAAAGGGCATGGGCAATAGCCGAATTTTCCCATGATGTAGCAGCCATCCTGTGTAATCCATTTGAACTGATATTGGTCCGCAGAACTTCATCATCCATTAAACTGTTGACTGCATCGGCCAGTTGATCCGGATTTTCGAAGTCAAAAATTATCCCCGCATCATTGCCTAAAACCTCGAGGGCATGTGGAATTGGAGTGGAAATGATCGGACATCCTGAACTAATGGCATAGGAAAAAGTGCCACTAACAGCCTGATTTCGATCTTTTGAGGTGAATAAATAGACATCCGTAAGCTGCAGGTATTCCAGAAGTTCAGGCAGCGGTAAAAACTGGTTCACAAAGCGGATATGCTTCTGAAGATCTAAGGATTCAATTATTGACAACAGCATTTCCCTGTACCATTCCCCTTCCTGTTTAACAACAGAGGGATGTGTTTTTCCAATGATCAGAAAAATAATGTCGGGATCCCTTTTAATGATATCAGGCAATGCATAAAGTGTGGTTTCAATACTCTTTCCTGAGCTTAAGAGACCAAATGTGGAGAGTACTTTTTTGCCCAGCAGATTATATTTAGTCTTTAGATGTGTTGCATCAACCTGTGGAACCAAATGTGTACCATGTGGTATGATCACGATCTTTTCAGATTTTATGCCATATTCCTCCATTAAGATTTTTGCAGAAGAATGGGTCATAACAATAATAGATTCTGCAGCAGCGGCAATATTCTGAACGTTTAATTTTAGTACTTCATCAGCACGAGGTAAAACGGTGTGAAAGGCAATAATGACAGGTTTTGTAATGGATTCAATCAGTTTAATGAATTTGACTTCTTTTTTGGCGAAGAATCCAAATTCATGCTGTATGATGACCATCTTGATCTCAAGATTTTGACTGATCTTATCTGCGAGTTTTATAAATGAGTCCTCTTTGTCGGTATTCAGGATATATTTGATAGCATCAGGGTAGCTGTGTATTTCATTTTCTGATTCAAGCGGACAAAGACTGATATTAAAAGATTGACCGAATTTATTGTTCAGGACTTTTATCAGATCCTGTGAATAGGTTGCAATACCACACTCCCGTGGGGGAAAAGAGCTGATCACCAGGATTTCGGGCAGATTAAGTATTTTGGCTGGTGTTTTATGGTTCAGAATCGTTTTTTTGTAGCGCGTTAAATTAAACTGAGCAATATTATTGCCTGTCATTGGCCTGTCAAGAAGGTATGTTTCAGTTCTCATCGTTTATGGGATGTTTTAGCAATTCTTTGATTAATTCAGATAGACTCATCGAGGCAGTGGCCACCCGTTCATCGGCTGCGCCATAATAAATGTAAAGTGTGTCGTCAAACAAGACCGCTCCTGTTGGGAAGCAAACATTATTGACTTCTCCGTTTAATTCCCAGCTTTGTTCCGGTTTAAAAAGAGGGTACGGAAGGCGGGCTATTTCTTTTTGCGGATCATCAAGGTCTAAGAGGGCTGCACAAGCAGAATACACATATCCTTTGGTAGTATCGTGTACACTATGGTAGATCAGGAGCCAGCCTTCTTTAGTTTCGATAGGTGGACATCCCCCACCAACATAGCTGATTTCATGTTTGTATTTAGGAGAGATAACGATGCAGCATTCAATATTAAGGAAATAGTTTTGCCAGAACTCTTTAGTAAGCTCTTTCAAATCTTCGACTGCAACTACTTGAATATCAGGTTTTATCCTGTGCAGGAATTGTAATTTTCCATTTATCCTGCGGGGGAAAAAGATCACATTCTTATCCCACATCAAAATGTTTACATCCAGTTTTTCAATACTATGCCAGGGCTCATTATAACGAAGGTATTTTTCGTTGATCGATTTTTTTGATGCAGCCAGGTGATTGAATTCCTGAAAGGTCATTTGTGGACTTATTATCCCATGTTTCTCCCATGTTTTAAGATCTTTTGAGGTAGCAAGAGCTCCCAGCGCATTGATACCATCGTAAGCAGTATAGGTGAGATAGTAGAGATCATCAATCTTTGTAATCCTTGGGTCCTCAACACCATGCAATTCATAGGCTGCCTGCGGAAAAATAAGCGGCGTATCTGAGCGTTCTGTTATTGTTAGCGGACCATTAAGTTTACAATAGCCAATAGTCGAATAATTGCCTTTACTGACTGCCCTATAGAACAAATGAACCTCTTCGCCAATCCGGATCGCGGCAGGATTTAATACACCTTCATTTTCAAATCCCAGCGCGGTTTTTTCGATTAGAATACCTTCTTTTATAACTTCGATCATGATTAATTTGGATGAATATCCTTTAATAGTAATACAATCTGAGAATTATAAAGGTGCTTAATAAACGCCCGAAAGGCTTACATAACAAAAGGAAAAGCTTATATTATTCACACTTTGGGGGGCTTGAGTGAACTGGATTAAGGAAATTTTCAGGATCCATCGCAAAGGGGTGAAAATCGGGGTAGTGCTACCGATTTTTCAGGGAATTTCAAGAAATCATGACAGGGCCTTAATCGCAGAATGTTTATCCGGCAATTTTATTGATCATTCCATTGAAAATAAAGCCATGAAATGGAAGAACTGCATACCAGTAAAGCCGTCCTAATACACCCAGGGGTCTAAAAGTCGCGGTTTGAGTTAGGATATCATTTTCGTCAATTTTAAACTCCAGCCAGGCCTCACCGGGTAATTTCATTTCGGCATACAATAGCAGTCGCTTTTCATCTTTATCGGCCAGGAGTACACGCCAAAAATCAAGCGCATCACCTGAAACTATTTCAGTATCGCTTTTTCTTCCTCTGCGCATTCCAACACCTCCGGCAAGCTGATCAAGAAATCCTCTGATTTCCCATAACCAGTTACCGTAATACCAACCATTTTTACCACCTATGGACCAGATTTTTTCCAGGGAAGCCTGACTGTTTTTAACCTCAACTCTGCAGATGTCTTTAAAACAACCATTTACTGGAACTTCAATGAATTTTGAAAACCCTTCCCTGAATATATCGCTTGTTTGTGCATCCTTCCAGCTGGAAAGCACCTGGTTTTGTTCTATTTTGTCGAAAGCGAGTTTTATGGATGTGTCGAAATCAACCAGGGTTATACCCAGCATTTCAGCTAAGTTATTGGGTTTACAAATCACTTCAACCTTCATACTGTTTACTAAATTCTTTGCGAGAGCATAGGATGTTGCCGTGACAAAATATAACCAGTAAGAAGAAATTTTTGGAGTCATTACCGGTACAATAAGTATGCGCCGCTTCAATCCCCGGATCTTTGCAAAATGCAAAAGCATTTCTTTATAACTTAAAATATCTGGTCCGCCGATATCGTAGCTCTTATTGTAAGTTTCGGATTTACCAATTGCACGCTCTAAAAATTCCACAACATTCCGAATAGCGATTGGCTGGCACCTTGTTTTCAACCAGCGGGGAGTAATCATAAAGGGTAATTTCTCCACCAAATCGCGAATAATTTCAAAGGAAGCACTCCCGGAGCCCACGATAATACCTGCTTTTAGGGTTGTGAGTGCAAATTTGGAACCCGAAAGAATAGTTTCGACGTTTTTACGGGATGACAAATGTTTAGATAGCTCTTCTGCATTGCCGATTCCACTCAGATAGATCACTTGTTTGGCATTTGTTTGTTCAATCCGATTTTTAAAATTGCTGGCACAAAGCTCCTCCATGTTTTCGAAGTCGCCGCTTTGTGTTGACATGGAATGAATGAGGTAATAAGCTACATCAATATCATTTGGAATTTCCTGCAGACTTGACTCATTTAAAAAATCTGACTCAATTACGGTAAGATTTGACGTCGAATAATTTTTCCTGTTAAATCTGTTTTTATCCCGCACACAACAGATGACTTCATGACCATTTTCCAATAAAACGGGCAATAATCTTTGTGCAATATATCCGGTTACACCGGTAAGCAGAATTTTCATGGATTAATTATGTATGGGAATTTAATTAAAGGTAGGGTTTAGGAATTAAAATGGGGGTGTATGTCAGTATTAGGATTTTTGGATTGATAGGAATGTTAGGATTTCTCATGTTAATCATCCTAATCATATAAATCATAGTTCAGATATCAGCTGTTCGATATGCTTTTCAAAAAAAGCCTAATTTCTACTACCTGTGAATAGTCCTGAACGTGAGGTTTACTCTGGGCCTGCTGATTAATTTGGTAGGAGGGAGCCTGTGCAGCCAATAGGATTGTGTATTGTCCTTCATAACAAGTAAACTGCCATGCTCTAAAACTAGGCTGATAGTTTCTTTATTTTCTTTGTGTTTGAATGCAAATTTTCGTTCTGCACCAAAACTTATGGATGCTATTGCTCCGTTCTTCTTCAAATCCTTTTCAGCATCACTATGCCAGGCCATGCCTTCTTCACCGTTATGATACAAGTTTAAGAGACAGGAATTAAAGGTTTCACCGGTTTGATGTTCAATGAGCAATTTAAGTTCCAGCAGTTCTTTAGTCCAGGGTAATGCTGATTTTGTGGTGTTGGAGTAGGTATATTCATAGGACTTGTCTCCATACCAGGCAACTTTTCGTTTGGTGATGATTCTTTTGCCATAGATAATAGCCTCATCATTACGCCATTCAATTGAATCCAACAAGGTTTTAAGATAATAATCAGCCTCTTTTTGATTCAGCACTTTGCCATAGTAATTTACTGTTCCGTCTTTGGGCAGGTAATTTTTGTTTATATCTGGAAGGGTATTGAATAGGTCCATTTGCTAAATTAAGAATTAGATGATGCGGTGTAGATCCCGTTATGGTCGAATTAATTGTTGATAATCGATTCATTACACCAGTCAAATTTACCTAAACTCTGTCTGAAATAGGATTGGTAGGATTAAGATGATTAATAGGATTTTTCAAAATCATCTTAATCACCAAAATCACAGTTCAGGCACCGTTATCCACCCATTATCTGAACTATGATTGTTTTGATTTTTGTGATTTTTCTGATTAAGGTGATTCTGCTTTTTCATAATAATCCTGCTAATCCTACTAATCAAGTAAATCCTAATTCAGACTATCCTGCTTGTAATTAGTTTCGCAACCAATAGATTTGGAACCCAGCACAACCAGGCTACAATCACATAAGCTTTATTAAAATCGCCAAAAATCATGATTAAAATCGGAAGCCATATTCTTAATGTTACAGCTGCAAAGCATGCAGCATAGCTATAAATCATCATTTTTTGATGTTGTTCAATCCGTTTGTTTCGGATATGTAAATAGGCCATCAGAGTAGTGTAGAACCAGATAATACCCAAAGAAATAAAACCCAGGGAGCTTACGATGCCACCGGTAGCATAAAATCCGATGTAAATTCCTGCAATCGAACTTAGAAAAACTGCTATCAAGTAAAGCTTGCCAACCTGTCTATGCAGCAAAATATTCCTGGTCCGCATTTTTGAATTGAATTGGATCCAGCCAATAAGTAAAGCAAGTCCTCCTAAAATTATGTGGGTATAAAAACCAATGTTCCAGAATATGTTGTTTAATAATTCAGTTTTTTTTGAAGATAACAGGCCAAATTCTCTGGGGATCAGGAAATATATACCCGGATAAAGTCCGATAACAATAGCCATGGTCACAAACAAAATCCAGGATGTTTTTTTTATCATAATAGTATACGAAGCCGGTTTGCCAAACAAAATTCTTTATAATTTTTTTATTTGCTGAATTTTATTTTTTCTCTCCAGCAATAAACGTAATAGATAACATTAACATCCTCATGGGATATTTGTTAAATCGAAAAGCTTTATTGTGTAATCAAATAATTCAGTTCCGCCCCATTTTCCGTGTCCAGGAATTACAATTTTTGCTCCCGGATAAGTTTGTTTGATTTTACGCACGGTTTCCGACCAGGCATCGGTATTGGCATCTCCAAGAAAGCCTTTTGAAGCACCACTTTCTTTTATCAGACATCCCCCAAAAATTGCATCGTCCTTAGGGAAATATCCGATGATATTGTCTCTGGTATGCCCTTCTCCAAAATATGTTGCATACACTTTTTTGTGCCCTATTTTAATGCTGAATTTATTATCAAATGAGTTTATAGGTTTTGAGAATTTTATTCCGCGCTGGTTCAGCAAATCAATAGTCTTAGCCGATGCATATGCCGGGATGTTGAATTCATTAAATTTTTCCAGACCTCCTACACAGTCATTATGAAAATGGGTAGGGATAATTGCCTTTATCTTGCATTTAAGCGTATTAGTTACATAGTTTATTAACTCTGCAGATCCTTGATTGTTTGAAGGAGTGTCGAAAATAATTGCTTCATTTTTGTTAACCACAATCATTCCATTGCAGGCCACATTTCCAAAATCATTTGTTTTTAAAAATGAAACATGAGCATAAATATGATTTGAGAGTTTCTGAATGATCAGATTTTGAGTTTTATAAGAGGCTAAGCTATCTGCTCTGTCTCTGAGATTTTCAGCTGCATTGATTTGCTCAGTTGCAAAAATTTGAAATAGGGTAATTAAAAGGACTTTAATTAGAATAAAACGATGTTTTTCCATATGTTCTTAATTATACCCTGGTGATTTATTCAGGATTATTTGCCCGAATAACTTGTGTTTTTTATTTATTTTCGAGATTAAGACGGTATTTTATGTCAATCATTCTTTGATTTTATTACACCTGTTCTGTACAAGTCCAGCGCTTTTTGTAAAATATTTTCAATTGTCCTGATGGGTAAATCTTTGTCTGGATCAACTCTGAAAATTTTCATTCTTGCGCGATCGCCTGATTCTAATTCAGGATGATCAAGGTGTTTTCCTTCCACCAATAGTATATAAGGTTTATGCGTCTTTTTATCGACCCATAGATAACAAAACATCTTCTTTCTATAGCAAAAGCAGGGCATACCATACTTCTGAGTTTCAGTTATTTCTTGGTTCTGAGCAAGTATAATATCTCGTAAGGCAAGCAAACAACTTTTGATTGGTTCTTCCTTACTAAAGTAGAAGTTATGAAGAGCTTCTGGCATTGGTTACTGTTTTGGACTTGTATAAATTGGATTTATTCCTGTTAAAGATAAAGGATTTGTGGAGATGAGAATTAATGTCTAAATAATTTCCGGGGTGAAGGAGGGACGAACTGTGGCTTAAATCTGCTTATTATTTGGACTTGAAAATGTGGAGATTATCAATTGTCTGAACTGTGATTTGTTTGATTAACGTGATTAAGATGATTGAAAAACTCAATCCGGATGTTAAAATTTAGGGCCATATAGCCTTTATTTTTGTAAATTCTATTCTGTAAACCGCTTTGCTTTCTGTAAAGCTTTTTCCGTATAAGACAGTATAAGACACTTCTTGAAGTGTTCTTGAAGTGTTCGGGAAGCGTTCGACTGTTCTTCGAATCGGCTTCGACACTTGTTCGACAGCTGTTCGACCGGAAGGTACTTTTGTCGAAGCGCAGTCGAACAATTTGCACTTCTTTCTCCTATCATTTCAGGTTTAATTGCCCGGGAGTTTATGGCTCAAAAGTCTCCTGATAGTGTTTTCGCTGAATCTTTATTTGTGCCAATCCTGGTCAAATTACGAAAAAATTTGAGTTTTGATGCATCAATTCCGATGTTATAGACTGCGTTTATTTCTTTGTATTTTCAATCCCGATAGTTATCGGGATTGAAATTGTTATTTTTCACAAAGTTCTTTCAATTTATTGAGTGCTTTTGGGTAGGTCTGGTTCATATAATCTACAAAATCTTCAGTGGTGTCTAAGTCAACAGTAAGACTTGTAGTTCCCCGCCCAACCGGATTGTCCGGGCGGGCATTGCTTTCTTCGAAGGAATAGTTTTCAAATCCGTTTGCCCATTTTTCTACTTCTGGTCCTTCTGTAATTTCCTTGTCAGCTTTTAAAAGACCATAATGTTGAATTGAAACAAATCGGTGGGGAATGTTTTCAGCTATCCTGGAAACCATACCTCCCTTTTCTCCTTTCTCATCCACTCCAACAAATAGAATTTTATTCCCCTTGTCCCAACTTCCTTCATAAGTCGATGTTGGGTTAAATAAAGAAGTCCATTGCTCATAAGTTGATTTACTGTTAATGCCAAGCATAAAATCATATACCCTGCTTACAGGTGCATTGATGCTTACTTTGAATTGTAACTTTTTCATATATTAATATTTGTTTAAATTATCCCGATAGCCTTTCGGGATTGAGTTGTTATTTTTAGTAATACTTAGGAGTCGTTTAACATTGCCTATAACGGCGTTTTCGGGCTTTGAGTTCGGGCGGGTTTCAAAGCACAAAACTATCTGCAAGCATTGAACTTGAATAGAAGCACAAAGATCCAAGTTTGCACGTAAGCCCGCCTGACGCAAAACCCGTGTTGCCAGCCGTAGGGTCTTGTATCCACTTTATTTCGTAACCAGTATTTCGTCCCAAGTTAATTGTCAAATAAATCCTTTATTCATTCCGGGTTAAAAAGTTCAATCAAGTCCTAGTTTACCTTTCACTGATTCAAATATTTTGTTTGAATTAAAACCTACTCCACTCTTGAATATAATTTCCATATTTCTGATTTTGGAGATATCCTTCGATAAATTACCATTTATGAGAATTAAATCCGCTTTCTTTCCAACTTCTATGCTTCCTGTTTCCTTAGCAATATCAAGGTAGTTTGCGCCATTTAATGTAGATATTTTTATTGCTTCCTCAATATTGAAACCTGCTTCAATAAGTAATTCAATCAACCGTTGGTTTGAATAACCGGCTATTGTTCTGCCTGCACCTGTAGGGTCTGTCCCTACAACTACTTTACCCCCCATCGAGTGGAATTGTTTTATTCTCCTCATGTCATTTTTAAAACTTTTATAGCTTATTGAATCTAAACTTGAATTAGCATAGTATTTGTGTATGCCTTGTATTTGTTTCAGTAAAAAGGATGCCATAGCAACGTCACCTCCTCCTGGGATAACTTCTCTTCCTTTAAAAGGTTCAAAGACGGTTGGGGTATATGTAATGGTAACATTCTTTTTAATTAGGTGTTCCATTAACTTTTTCAATTCCGGATTGTTGTCATCCAGACTCAATAAGGATTGAGCAATTTTACTATTGTCACACTCATTCTCTTTTTTATCAGGTATAAAATCAGAAGATGCTGCAAACCCATGCTCAAGGTTATCAATACCAAGGTCGGCCGCTTCACGATATGTAATGGAGCATAAATGTCCAGTCACTTTCATGTTTCTTGCGTGAGCGGCTTTGATAATTCTTTCTAAATCATCTTTTGTGATATTGTTATAAGCCTTTACGGAAGTTACACCCTTGTCTGCCCAATAATTTATCCAGTTTTCAATACTCTCATTTCCATACAGTGATTGAATCTGAGGTATAAAACCTTGCCGTTCGATATGCGGTGTTGAAACATCCATATTCGGCCCAACCATCTTACCTTCATTAATAAGGTTTTTTATATTCAAATCGGTATTAGCCTCAATACTACCGGCCGTTCTCATAGTTGTTACGCCTCCTGCAAGATACATTTTTGGAAAAGTATTGGTCATGTGAACCGCCTTATATGCACCTTCAAAAGGTTTTGCATAGAATAAGTGTTCATGTAGCATAACAAAACCCGGAACTACAGTTTTGCTATTACCATCAATAACTTTTGCGGTGGGAGGAATTTTAATCTTCCCCGAATTACCAATAGCAGTTATGCGGTCACCAGTAATAACAATGTCTTGATTTATTCTTGTCGGGCCACCTGTCCCGTCTATCATAGTTACATTTTTAAGAGCAATGATGGGCGCTTGGATTTCAATGAATTTAGTTACCTCTTCGGAAACCTGTTGTCCGTAAGTTTCACACAACGGTAACAGTAAAACGGAGAGAAGAATAATAAATATTTTTTTCATAACTGGTTTATTTTCAATTTGACAATATTAGCAATGCCCAAGTCATTATTTATAAGATGTTGCCTGTTAATGGTCAGCTCCTTTGTCCGACCCTATGGCTGACGTTTTGTGACTTCAAGTTGTAGCGGTTATCCCGATAGCTATCGGGAGCACTTCGTCCGGCCTTAGCACTAAAGTAGTTAGAAATCAGGTAGTTTCAAATAGCTGTGACCGCTATAGCTTGAAGCCGTTGTTAGGTGACGTTTTATTTGCTGAATGATGCTATCAAACTTTTGCATTTCCAAAGAATGTCTGCCTTGAATAACAAATTCGCCTGATCAAACTCTGATTCAATTTCGATGAGTTTTTCAATATTCCAATTAAACCGTTCCGTTCCCAGTGGTAAGTCGTCTGTATTTATATCATAGTCGCGAAAAACACTAAGATCCTCCTTTAGCGGTTCAATATCATTAATCCATGTGATTATCTTATTCATTTTTTGCACTCCTAACGGTAGAGCAACTTGGTTTGAAATAATCGCCTTGGCATTTGACACTAATTTTTCGATTAGCTGTTGTCGACGCTAATTTTGGTAGTTCATGGTGTTGTGGATTTCATAATGGCACCTAACGGTTACGGGCTTGGCGAAGGTGGCGATTTTCATCGAAAACTTGATGCGGAGAACCAACGTTTGATGAACCACAAAACTGTCTGCGGAGTACTGAACCGCCACTTTTGCCAAACGCCTGTTATAGCCAGTGGTATTTGTCGTCCGTGTGTGCAAACCATTGTCGTTATTGAGTTTCATTGTCTTTGTCGTGGCGGGTTGTGCGGTCGGGTACTTTTTTATTTTTAGAAGGGGAGGAGATTTTTTAATTCAATTTTTTCGGGCGGAAAACTTGGAAGCTCTTTTACAATTTTTGGTTTGTGTGTCGGTCTGTGCGAATTGTAAATGTGCTTACAAGTGTGTGTCGGCTATTTGTTGTCTAGCAGTTCCCGCATTTTCTTTTGGAGCACTTTTTTGTCTGGTAGGTATAACTGGTATTTTGAAACGAAAATTTTATTTGAAATTCCTCTTGTCGCGTATTCGACTGTCACATCGTCCTTGTGTTTCGAAAGAATAATTCCGATTGGTGGATTGTCGCCTTCCACGTTTTGTTCTGTATCAAAGTAGTTCAGGTAAAGATTCATTTGTCCGATGTCGTGGTGCTTTACCGATTTTACTTTCAGGTCTATGAGCACAAAGCATTTGAGGATGCGGTGATAAAAGACCAGGTCAACATAGAAATGTGTATTGTCAAGTGTAATGCGGTATTGCCGGCCAATGAAAGCAAAACCTTTTCCGAGTTCAAGTATGAAGCTCTGCAGGTTGTCAATAATGCGCTGCTCCAAATGTTTTTCAGTGTACTTGTGGTCTTCAGGAATTTGCAGGAACTCTAAAACATAAGGATCACGGGTAATGTCTGTTTCCTTTTCAACAATATGTCCTTTGTTTGCCAGCTTCATTACTCCCTTGGCATCCTTGCTCAAAGCAATGCGTTCAAACAATGCGGTGTCCATTTGCCTGCGTAGTTCTCTCACCGACCAGTTTTCGTGAATCGCTGTCTGCTGGTAAAAGCCGGTTTCCTGTTCAGTATTACATTTTAACAGTTCATAATAGTGCGACCAGCTAAGTTGGTGTGACACTGTCAGACCACTTGATTTTATAGTCTTCTTGCTCTTTTGGTGTGACGCTGTCAAACCAGTTCTGGATTTCCCGGACACAGTCTGGAAAGCCTTAAAACGCTGGTAAAATAAACGCATATAGGTTAGCTGGCTGCGGCTAAAGCCTTTCCCTAATTCTTTTGTCAAGTCCTTGGATAAGTCTATGAGCATTTGCCTTACCGAAACCTCATCGTATTTCTCGCTATGTTCCTTTTGAACAATCAGTTTTCCGACTGTCCAATAAGTCTGAAGCAATTCAACATTGATATTGCGAGCAATATTGTGCCTTGCCTGTTCTACCAGTTGCCTGATTTCAGCTATCAGGTCGTTATAAGCGTTCTTAGCTGGTTTCATTTTTCAAGCTTGAGATGGCCGCAAACCTCCTTTAAAATCTCGCAGGGGTCAACATTAATGGCAAGAGCAATAAGATACAGTTCGTCTGCTCTTAGTTTGGTGGAAGTATTCAAAGTCAATTCACTGATACGGACTTTGCTGATTCCGGTTCTTCGAGATACTTCGGATTTATTAACCGACCTTTTTGCAAGATACTTCCCAAGTAGAGTCATCTGATTATTAAGATTTTCTTATCCAAAGTTCATATAAAAATGCCAAATGTTAATAAAATCCGTACATCCGTTTTGTATTTTGAAATATAATCCTTAAGATTGTACAGAAAATATGTAAATACGTACATTTAATATTAACCAAATATTCAATCACAATGAGACAATACACAAAGGCTGATTTGGAATCACTTGTTTCCTGTCAACTGGAAAACCTGAATGCAATGCACGATTTGTTAAGCATTATGAAGGTTCAGAACGAACTACTTCATAACACGAATAAAAAATTGAAAGAAGAAATTTCGGAGTTTAAAGAGAAACAGTTCCCTTACCCGACAAGGAAAAGAAATACAAAATTGTAAGTCCCACCTTGGAACAGCTTCCTGAATTTACCAAAGGTCTAAATTTTTATATTTCATCGTACCGAAAGACTTTACTTGCTAATTCAGGTGTGATAGTAAGTGCATCTCCTCGTCTCGTTGTTCTCCCAGTCTCGCTAATTAAATGCAAGTTTGTTTTTGCCCGCGAGCAAATAACATACATCAGTTTCTTTGATGCATCGGTTGCATTACCTGAAAAAATCTCATTCCAATGAGGAATATATCCATTTAAAAGCCCGTAGGCAATCACTGTTTCAAATTCTTCCCCTTTTACTCCAACACAGGTATTGATAATTACTCCCGTCATTTCTCTATAGAAACTTTTGAATGATTGAATATCGCTGGGAACTTTAAAGTCGGGATCATTTAATCTGCTTTCTATACTATCAAAGAATAGCTTTCTATTCTCCACCAATTGAGGGTATTTCGTGACATCAATTTCTACGGCCTCAAGAAATTGATCAAAGCAATCGTTCAAATAATCTATTCCTTCTGGTTCACTTGATTTAATGGAATTGATTAACTTCAATAAGTTTCTTTCAATTCTAAACTCTTCATTGAACTCAGTATTTGTTTGAACTCTGAAATTATCAATCAACTCGGCAGCCCATCGGTATCTTGAAGAATATATTTTAGGATTTGGTTCCGTTAAAAATAGTCGTGAGAGTTTATACCAAATGTTTTCTCTATTTCTTGACATTGGTGCTAAACCGGAAGCATCAAAGTGTACATCGGGCAATGTGGCTCTTAGTTTTTTTGATACTGAAGTTATCAGCCACCATTGAGGAACAAGAACGCAAATCTCATCTTCCGGAATGCCGCTATCTAAACTCATCTGAATTAACCGGGCAATCTCATCAACTATTTTCGCATGATGGATAGTATTATTGAGAGTAATTAGTCCTACTGTTTCCGAATTACTGCCAACCGCTTCAATTTTTATAGTTTGAGTTTGGAAGTGTGTGTAAAAATCAATTATTCTCTGACTTGACCTGTAATTTCCAGTAAGTGTTAATGGATTAATCGGCATTCCGTCAATTTCTGCCTTAATCTCTGCCATACTTTTTGCTACACCTCCAAGAGAAGCATAAATCGCTTGGTCAGTATCACCAACAAGAAATAAAGATGTATTTCCGTTACCCGCTTTGATAATTACCGAGATAATAGCATACAGCAAATCTTGAGTATCTTGATACTCATCAACGCAAATTAACTTAAACAAGTTAGAAAGTGTTTGCTGAATTTTTGGGTAAGTTATAAGAATCCTATATGAGTAAAAGAGAAGTAACTCAAAGTCAATAAGCTTTTTGCTTTTAAGAATTTCGTGATACTCTTTCAAAAGTTTCCTCTGAACGCTTTTGGGTTCTATGAAACTTCCATCTCTATTGAACCTCAGATTAACAGGGTCTATTTGCTGTAAGCCGTGTTTCTCCTTTAAGCTGTTAATCAAATCCGAACAGAATGTTTCGTCCGCAATTGAATAACCATTTTTTAATTCGGGCAAGTAACAAGAGTATGGCTTTATTATCCACTCAAAGCAAAATGAATGAAGTGTACCTGACCAAATTTTGCCGCTGTTAATTCCCATTGCATTCAGTCGTCTGAAAATCTCTTCCGAGGCACGAACAGTGAAGGTTAGGGCAACAATTCTCTTTTTACTGCTTTGATCAAGTTGTGTTAATTCGTAGGCCAACTTATGAATAATTACTCGTGTCTTGCCACTGCCAGGGCAAGCGGTTAACAAAACGTTTCCTTCCTGTTTAACCGCTACTCTTTGTTCATTATTTAATTTGTCAAGTATCATAGAAGAGCTAAAAACTTTGTCAATTGGTCTTCCTTGAAGGCATCACAAAATGTGGTTAGAATTTCTTCTTCACTTTTTCCTCGTGTCTTAAATTTTTTAGCCTCACCTTGTAAATCGTCATTCGCATTATTCCTCATCGAACGCAGACGATATAGAGCCGCTTTTGCTTTTGAAGATTGGTTAATGTGGGAAGAAGAAAATGCAATAGCTTTAAGAATATAGTTTGGAATGTAGGTATTGTAAAAAATATGTTCAGCGACCAAAAGAGCTAACCAACCTTTGCCTTGTTTATCAGCAATTCTTAAAACTTCTACGCCCGCCACTTCAACAGAGGTATCTTCAAGCTTGACCTTTGCTTTCGCTATGTCCGCTGGTCTTGAATAAATTTTATCAAGACACTCAGTAAGCTCAAAGCTATTGCCCTTCATTAGAAAATCAACTTCAAATGTATGTTTGAAGTAGAATGTCTTTAAAAATGTGTTTCCATTACAAAAATCAGTTAATCGAACTTTGCGCTCTTCCCCACTTTTTTCTGATGCCCTGCAATGCTTTTGATAGTCATCATCGTCTTTTGGATCTGCTGGAAGTGTTACAATGGATTTGTCCAGATCAGTAAGTATTGCACAATTCTTATTGATTCTGTCTGCGTGGAATATTCTCGCAACATTCTCAAACCCTGTACTACCAATATTTACTAAACTTATTCCAATTTCATCGAGTGAAAGTCCAAATACCTTTTTGAACATTTCTGGAATTAAGATTTGCTCTGCATCACCTTCAACCAAAATAATTCCTTTTGCAAAGAGTAAATTGCTTCGCACGGCATCTAAATACCTCTCAATCCTAACAATTTCTTCCGGTTGAAGATTATTCGAAGGATGAAAAACTAATGCTTCTCTTTCCCCCCTACTCAATACATTCAGGCTGCTAATTTTACTCACAGATGAAATATGAGTTGAATGAGTTGAAATTATTACTTGCGTTCTATTTTCTTTGATGTTGTTAAAAAGCGTTTTTTGGATATGTGTATGAATATGAGCTTCTGGCTCTTCTATCAGGAGAAAATTTGCAATCCTGTCAGTTTTCACCTTCTCATATTCAAGCAGCTTTAATGAAAGATAAATGAGATTAGCTCCACCTAGACTTAGTTCCCATATTCTTCCTTTGTAACCTTCATCATCAGGGTCACCTACCCAAAGTCTTAATGATTGGAATAGTTTTTCCATTTCGTTTGGCAACTCAGATTTAATTTCAATGTTTGGGGCATAGGTAGTGCCAACAGCTTCTTTAATGCTTTTGTCAATTCCCCTCTGAACTTCTTTCACTTCATCAAGCGAACTGATTTGATCATTAAGTTTGTCGATGCTCTCAATTATTTCATTTGATTTTGCGACTTCAACGGTTTTCTCCTTTCCTCTTAAAAGGTTTATCAAGGGATTGCTTGCATATGATCTTAAATCACTTTCAACATCTCTCAACGCTTTTATAAAGGTGCAGGAAACTTCATTGTGAATATTAATTTCTTTCGGTAGCCAAGTTCCAAATATTAGTTCCTCTTTATCATCAGGATCGGGGAATTCGACTGTTTCAAAATTGCCCACGTACTTGGAATAAACTGAATCCTGGCTAAAATCAGCAGATCCTCTACTTAAATAAACTGTTTCGTAATCTTCAAGAGTGAGCTTGTCAAGGATAAGCTGTAAGTCAGTTACATTTTTTCCAGACGTTTGAGAGTAGTCATAAAGTTCTTTTCTAAATTGGTACTTTGGCCTGAAGTAAACCGCATAACTGCCTTGTGTAGCCGTGTCCATATGTCCGCTTGATTGCACCGCCAATGCTTGCGCTTCTTCACTTGAATCTAATTCGTCAAAGACAATTGAAATAATTATCCAATGGCCTGCCCAATTCCCTATGGCTCTATTAAAGTCTGCCGGATAAAAATTGATGTATCTTGGAAGAGTATCATCAATTAGTATTCTCAAAGCATAAAACAAGTTTGTTTTCCCTGAGCCGTTTTCGCCAATAATAGTATTTATGCCGTTCTTAAAGTTTAGTTTTACTTTTCTGAAATTCCTGTAATTTCTAATTGATAAAGAAGATATGTGCATAAGAATCTCAGATTTAGGATGTGAATTTGAAAATAACTGGGTAGGTGAAATTGGCTCTTTTGGTTTTGCCCGTGTGTCGGTTTGTGGGTAGCGCAAAACCAAATGTGCCAATGTGGGCTGGTATAAATTGAATTAAAAAATGTGCGGTGGGGAAAAATAAAAAATACAGAAGTGTCGGCAAGGAGTGTCGGTTTACTCGTTGTCCGTTTGAAATATGATTTGTATGTAGGTCACCTGTCAAAATGGTTTGTCTTTGTGTTAATATTTAAATTTTAGGTCGGTCGGTCGTCTTTGGAACGGTCGTCCTACCATTGGCTATAACGTTTCGGGGGTTTAAGAAGTTGGGGATTTCGGAGCACAAAACTGTCTGCCACCACTGAACTTGATACGAAGCACAAATGTTTGATTAACCACTGAACCCCCAATTTCTTAAACCCCTTGTTATCGGTTGCTCTTCTGTCCGTCTGAAGATGTGTCGTGTCAAGTTTGCTCACACTTTGTCCGAAGCCGCCTAAGATAGAAGCACTGTCTGTCCAGTTACGCACTGTGCGGTTGGAAAAAAAATTAAAACACCGTAGGGTGGGAAAAAAAATAATTTGAATTTCTTCTTGGGTAGGAGAAAAAAATACTCTCTTAAAAACTTTGGTCGTGGGCTGGCTTGCAGCGGTTTTTAAGAGTGTATTTTTTTGTGCGTGGGCTTCTACCTTCATTTCAATTTTCGTCTTTAGATTTTGAAAAGTCAACTGCCACAAGGTCTATGAAGTCAGGAATTGCTATTGAAGCAAACAAGTCGTCATGCGTTTCTGATTTTACAATGTCTTGTGAATAATCTTTGTCAAACAAATATTCAACCACTCCAAACCTGTCACGAATTACTTCATCATGAACTTTGAGTTTAGAACGCAAGAAGCGAAGAAACTTAATTTCATTCTCGTCAACTTTCTCGTCTGCGTGAACAAGGCGAAAAGAAACTTCAAGAATTAAAAGTTCTTGAACAACACCGATGTCAAGTTTTGCAAGTGTGTCAAACAGTTCGTCAACTATGTGTTTACCTCTTGCTTTTAAGTCAGAGAGTAATTCTTCTAACTCGTCTGTCAAGTCAATGCCGTTGAAATATGCTGATGATTTGTTCATCAACTTAATTTCTTTGACTTCTCTATCGTCAATGTGTCCGTCACAAGCCATTAAGCAAAATGCTGTGCGAAATAATAAGCGTTGAAAATCTGGTCTTTCTAATGTCATCGTTTTTTGAATTATTATTTGAAACCTATTGGAGTTCTATCGTTATCGTCTTTGCCTCCTTTTTCGTTATCCCACTTCTGTTTGAGTGCAACATATTTATTGATTTCCTTTAGAGTTACTGATGGCTTGTTTGTTTTGATAACTGTTTGCAAAACTTCCATTGTAATTCTGCTCTTTACTTTCAATGCTTGTCTTGATGCTTCATCAATTAAAAACTTGATGTCGCTTGAAACATAGTTCTCTGTTAGGAGTGAAAGAATATCGTAATCAACTGAAAGGTCAACTGGTCTGTCTTTCAAATACAATTTGAACATTGCTGCTCTTGCCGCTTTGTCGGGTGGTGATAAATAAATTGTCTTGTCTAATCTTCCTGCTCTCAAAATTGCAGCATCTATTTTTTCAGGTCGGTTTGTTGCACCGATTACAAATATTCCTCTCTCTCCGCAATTTGTCATTTGTGCTAAAACTTCATTCACTGCTGATGCTGCTCCTTGATGAAGGTCGCCTTCTCTGCTTGGAACAATTGCATCTAATTCGTCAATGAAAATTATTGTCGGTGCGTTTGCTTCCGCTTCCTTAAAAAGTTTTCCAATGTTTTCTTCCGTTGCATTTACCCACTTACTTTTTAAGTCAGAAGGTTTAATCATTACGAAGTTGTAACCAATTTCATCGGCAAACTTTTGAGCAATAAAAGTTTTTCCGCATCCGGGTGGACCATAAAGCAACATTCCGTTAGGAATGGTAATTCCGTAACTGGCGTAAAGTTCTTTCTCACTCAATGCACGAATTACATCCGTGTAAAGAATTTCTTTCAACTCACTCATTCCCGCAATCTGGTCAAAGCCGCTGCCTTTTTTCTTTTCTTTCTTCTCAATTTTCTTCTCAAATGATTTTTCAACTTCCTGTTTCTCTAACATCACTTCACGCTTCAATGCTTTTGAAAAATCTTCTGCTGTTTGAAATCTTTGCTCAATGTCAATGGAAAGTGCTTTTGTCAAAGTGAATTTCAGTTGGTCGTCAATTTCATTTTCGTCTGCAAAATCAAAACTCAATTTCTTTTCTCTTGCTTGTTCAACCAATCCTTTCACTTTGTTTAAAGGTTGGCTCAAAATATTTTCATTATACCAAGGTGCAACTCCGAAAAGTAAATGATGCAACAATGCACCAACTGAAAACAAATCACTCTGCGGAATGAAAACTCCGTTTAATAATTCGGGTGCGGAATGAAAAAATGAAAGTCCTTTGATTGAAACACTTTGATTGCTGTTCTCTAATGTTCTTGCTTGTTCAAACCCTGTCAAAACAGGCTTCTCTCTTTTGGTTGAAAGGTCAAGAAAAATAGAAGTTGGCAAAATGCCGTTGTGAATTATTGGTTCAGATTTGTTGTGCAAATATTCAATTGCCTCTAACAACTCTGTAACTATCGGCACTGCTTCGTATGGAGAAAGTTTGCCTTCCCGTTTTAATTTTTCTGCAAGCGTTTCACCACTAATAAAATCAAAAGTGAGATAGGCGAATTTCTGTTTGTCAATTATCGTTTCGCCTTCTTCTTTCAATGCAGAAATATTTGTGTGCTTAATTTTTTTCAGCAAAGAAACCTGAATGAGTTTTCCTTCCTCAAAAAAAGAAGATGGGAGTGAAGCAAGATTTATCAAGTCAAGCCGAATAATATTTCCGCTTTTGTTTTTGGCTCTGTATGACTGAACAAAAGAATTGCTTCCGATTGGAAATTGAATTTCGTATCGGTCTGCAATTACAGTTCCTTTTGGAAATATGTTTTGCTTACTTTCCATTAGTCAGTTAATACGCTGTCGTCACCAGCAAAAATTGGTTTATCGCTTTTCGGTAACAGTTTGTAAAGTTCCATTACAATAGGTCTCAACCTTTGTTTTGTAGGTGTTGTTGCTGCAATACTCAAACCTTGTTGGATTAACATTTTCGCTTTGCTCCTGTCACTCCATTCATTAAGGTCAAACTCATCATTAAACTCTTTTAGAATTTGAATTTCCATTTGTGCTCCCATTGCGGCATCAACCAACATAAAATCAAGTGCTCTCATTTGGTCAATCAATTCCTTCGCAACTTTTACATTCTTCTCTTTTATCACTTGCGGAATTTGCTCTTTGAATTGTGCAATTGCTGCTTTTACTCCTTCATCATTTATTCCCTCAACCCTGCCTTCAACTTTTTTGAAAGTTTCTTCTAAGCGGTAAAAGGAATTTTTCAATTCTTCTTCTGTCTTTGGAAACTCTGCTGCATCTTGTAAATCATCAATCTTTCTTAAACTTCTGCGAAGGTTGTCTAACACTTGTTTCTTTCTATCGTAATCACTTCTGCCTTGCTCCAAAAGTTTTTCAAGTTCTGCAACCTCTGAATTTATTTTCGTCAATTCATCTTTGCTTGTTGTTCCGCCTTCGTTCTTGATAATATTTAATGATTGTTTCGCTTTTGCAATCTCTGTTTCCAACCAATCAGCATCAATGTCTTCTTGATTTTTGCTTTCATATTCAATTTCGTGAGAGTATTCAAGAATGGGGAAATATGCACTAAGTGAAATTCTACCATCTTTTACTTTTACAGTTAATTCAACACTACTTCCAGACGGTAATAGTTTTGGCAAATCCTCTCCTGTAATAATTGCGTTAAATACATGTTGATTGTAAATAGACCTTGAACCGTTTGCATCATTCTCGGCTTCATATACAGGAACTTTTATAAAATCTCCTTTCAGTCCAGGTCTTAAATCTTTTTGTGTTTTTAAATCGTTAGCAATACCTGTTGCAGGTTGGGATTGATTTTTTTCCAATCCTTTAATTGACCTAAAGATTAATTTGTTGCTTGCTCTGCTCTTAATCTCAATTCCGATATGGTAAGGAAGTGTGGCACTTCCAATTTTTGAACCTTGAATAATTAAAAACTCCGTTGGCTCACTTGGCAATAAATCTCCCTTTTCATTGTAAACAAAAACATTAAAAGAGTTTGCTTTCCCAGCGTTTAATTTTATTTCAATTACTTCACCCGCTTCATCTATTTGAACTTTGCCACTGTCCCACGCTTTATCAGAACGGGCAATCATTGCATAAACTTTATCGGGAATATTTCCTTCCGTTTTGTCTTTTAAAATTTTCACCGTTATGAATTGCTCCATCTCAACCGTTGTCGGTTCGTAACCAAGACCTAATTGAATTTTAGTCCTGTCTCGGTTTTGCTCTACAAGTTCTTCCGAAACATTTATGGTTGAGGCAAACAACGCGGCACCTTCTGCAACTGCTGTCATTGGGTCAATGCTTGTATCAACTTTGTCGGTTATTTGCTCTTTCAACATTCTCCGAAGGATAGGAGAATAAGTCGGCCCTCCAACTAAAATTAAAGCACCAATGTTTTTTCCAACAAGTGAATTTCTTTGTAGTAATTCTTTGCAGATGTCAATTGCCTTTTGGAAAATTGGCGATATGACAGGGCTTAAAATTTCTTCTGTAATTTTAATGTCTAATTCAATTTCAACTCCTTTATCATCTTCAGGAAAATCATCAGGGTCGGAGAGTGAATGAGAGGAGTTAGCAAATGATAAATCTATTTTGGCTTTTTCGGCAAAAACTTTTAATGCTTCTCTGAAATATTCTTTTTTATCTCCTTGCTCAATAAAACTATTGATTGAAAACTTTTCACCTAAATGAGGAATTAAGATGTCATCTACAATAGCAAAATCAATATTCTTTCCCCCTAAATAATTGTCTCCTTCTGTATCAATTACTTTCATAATTCCATCTTCCACTTTCAAAAGTGCTGCATCAAAAGTTCCACCACCAAAGTCAAAAACTAACCAAAGACCGTCTTTGCTTTTTGCATCAAGCCCGTATGCCATTGATGCTGCAATTGGTTCTTGTAAAAGTTCGCAATGTTCAAACCCCGCAAGTTTAGCTGCTCTGCTTGTTGCATCTTTCTGATTGATGGTAAACTTAGCGGGAACTGTAACGATAACAGATTTCAGTTCTTCGTCTGTGATAAACGATTTCAGTTTCTTCAACACTTCTGCTGATAATTCTTCCGAAGTGTAATCTCGGCTCATGTTTGAACTGGAATATTTTTTATCAGTTCCCATTGTCCGCTTAAACTCAATGTAGGTATTGGTATCGGCTTGTAATGTTTTCAATGCTTTCAGTTTGTCTGAACGAAAAGCGTTTGCAGCTCCATCACCAGCGACAATGGATTGCTTTCTATTAAAGTTGATACAGGAAGGCATTGTATCTTTTAGGGTGTCTGTTTTTTTAATTACAGGTTTCCCATTTTCAATTCTTGAGATAGCGGAATTTGTTGTTCCTAAATCAATACCGTAGTCAATTTTTGTTCTTGCCATTTTTATAATCTTTAAATGATAGTTTATTCTCCTTGGCTTACTTCAATTTGTGCTGACTGTATCATCACACCTTTGAAATTTACTTGTGGCTTAATAATTCTTGTAATGATTTGCTCACCTGCTTTTAAGGTTTCATCAGGTTTAAAGTTTGCCGTTACTTTCATTCCTTGGTCATACGGCTTATTGAGCATATCAACCAGTTCATAACCGTTCGCCTCAAAGTTGTCTTGAATTCTTTTTACAGAAGCAACAAGTTGTTTCAATCCTTTTGTTTCAGCATCCATGTTTCCTAAATTCTTTTGGATGCGAATTATTTCATCAGCCACCTTCAAAGCAAGTTCGTGATTTACTTCTTCGGCTTTTGAAGAAGGAACGGCTTGCCGTTCCTCTTTCATCAGTTGCATTTGCGAAGCAAGTAAATCAGCCAACTTGCTGTCAAGTTTTACTCCTTCTTCTTCTAATGCTTTTTTCGTTTGCTGAATGTTGGCTGTAATGTCGGTTTTATTTTTTGAGACTTGTTTGCGGAGCAAACCGAAAAGCAAAACAGAAAGCAATGCAATTCCTAAAACTGCAATTATCCAATAAAGTGTGTTCTTGCTTACTGTTTCTTGAACTCCCTGTATTTGTTTTTCTGCTGTGGTCTTGTTGTCTTGAATTTTAACTCCCAAATCGTTGCTAAGAGTTTGAATGTTTGCCTTGCTGTTCTCTATTTCTGCCCTTAAATTTTTGATGCTGTCATTTGCAGCAGCAAGTTTATTTGAAAAATCAGTTTTCTGATTTTTCAATTCTGTTTTCAAACTGCTGTTTGCAGTTTCAATTTTTTGCAACCTGTCTTGTAGGTCTTTTATTTCGGGGCTTATATCCGTTTGTGCAAGTGTAACTTGCACTATGAACAGCAAAAGCAAACTTGTTGCTATGTGTAGAATTGTTTTTCTCATTTATTTCCTGTTAGTTTTTTTAACTCTGCGTTCTTTAAGATTATTTGCTCTTCAAGTTTTGATATTTCTTTTTTCCTATCGCTTTCCCCTTTTGATTTTAAGCGTTCAATTTTCTCGTGTTGTTCAGCAATTTGCCGTTGCTTGGTTTCACTTGAACGGAACAATTGCCATTCATTAATACTTGCCATTTCAGTTTCTAATGTTTGCATTTCAGAGGCATACATTTTTTTACTTTTAGTATTTGATAACTCCTTTTGAAGTTTGCTAATTTCACCATCTAATTTTGATTTTTCAAAATTGAATTTTATGCTGTTAGTAATTGGTAGGAGGGAGAGAAATGTGGACTTTTTACTTTTAAAGAAATCAGAGCTTTTGTAAGATAATTTTGCCAACAGTTTATCCAGCGAGGTGTAAAAATTCTTTATTAAATCGTCCTTTCCTGACTTGGCGATTTTTTCAATCATGCTATTATCAAGTAATGGTATTGCTGCTTCCCTTATCTTATCTTCATTCACAACTTTAGACCTTCCGCTAATTATAGCATCAATACCAGAGTTTTCCTTTTCTACTTCCGCATAGACATTAATTACTTGGTTTAGAAATGCTATTACTTGTTTAGCATCCCTGTAACGCATTTCTTCAAGAGTGTCTAAAGCTTCATCAATTCTGTTTTTTACTTGTCCAGTTGCTCCAATGCTCTTAGCGTAATTTGCAATCTTTAAGGCATCTTCAAACGGGTCAAAATCTGTGTCATTATCAGAGTTGTAATAGTTGAAAAAATCAATGGAGCATTGGAGCAATTCATTTGATACTTTGTTTACTATGACCTGATAATTCACATTGCCTGCTCCCAACACATTTTTTAGAAATGCTAAATCAGTCTTGGTCTGTTGGTATAGTTCTTCCCCGTATTCCTCGGCATCACTCGCATCTTCTGTTCTGCTTTGTTTTGTTTTTTCAACTTGATTTTCAATGTTACTTACAGGTCTGTCAGTAAATTTTGCAGCTACATATTGCTTTGTCTCTGATGGGAAACTGCTGAAAGCATCAATTAATTGAGATGAAGTAATTCCCTTTGTCTTGTTCAAATACGGTTTTAGTATTTGTAAAATTTCGTCAACAAATTCCTTTCTGATTGTTTCCTTACTTACGCTTGTATTGTCTCCTGCAACCGTTTGAACGAAGTTCAAAAAAGCATCTGATGAAATGATGTGTCCTTTGAGTTCAACACACTTTTTTAATTGTATAGGATTGAATGAGCCGTTAAGCGTGGTCATTCCTAATTGGAGAGTTGAAAGATTTAATGCTGCCGAATAATTCTTTGCAGTAATCGTGTTATCCTTGATTAGCTTCTCCCAAATTTCAGTTGCCTTGTCAATATTGGCTTCTTTCAAATGGTTTAGTGCCGCTTCGTCAATGTGGTTGGTGTTTAGAAACCAAAATAAAGAGAAGTGAACTTTGTTTTTCGCCTGTTCAATTTTACTGGCTGCTGCTGCAACTGTTTGTTCTTCCCGTTTGAAGTCGCCAAGAAAAGGAAAATCATAGTCAAAGGATTTGGACTTGCCAACCTCTGCATAGCGTTTGATAGTTGCAATTTGCTTTTGCAACTCTTTCTCGGTCGCATTGCCGAAAAGTCCTAAAGTCCTGTATGGATTTTCTCTTACTGCGTTCATAATGTTAAGGTAATTTCAAATGTAGATAATTTAGGTTCTGCCACGAACCTTGTGAAAATAAGGAAAAAGTTGGAAACTTGATGCGTGGAAAAAACGGCACTTTATCACAAGCTTTTGGAGCTTGATTCAAATTGGAAGGTTAATGAAGTTGAGTTAATTGAGGGAGACATTGTGATTTTCGTGGAGTATGTTTCAAACCACTGGGTTGATAAACAAACTGGAGAAGAGTTGCCGATTTATGATTTAAGGGAAGAACGGATGTGGCGTCATTTAAATACGATGCAGTATAAGACGTTCATACATTGTCGAGTTCCCCGGGTTCGAGATTCTAACGGCAAGGTTCGCACAATAGATACGCCATGGGCGAAGGATTTAGACCGATTCACGGTCTGGTTTGAAGCCTTTGTGATTGAGGTTTTACTAGCGACAAAAAATCAAACTAAAACGGCAAAGCTTCTTGGTATGGGCTTTAACCAGGTAAACCGGATTATGCATAGGGCTAGCGCAAGAGGATTGGCCAGACGTGACCTAAAGGAAGTAGTGAATCTGTCTATAGATGAGAAGTCTTTTCGTAAAGGTCATCAATATGTTAGTGTTCTCTCCAGCCCTGATACCGGTGCTATATTGAATGTGACGGAAGATCGCACACAAGTTTCTGCTGAATTGTTGCTTACTGAAACATTTGGGTCTGACCAATTAAGGGAGATTCAAACTATTAGCCTGGATATGTGGAAGGCCTTTATCAATGCTGCTGAGAAGGTTTGTCCAAAGGCAGCACTCTGTCACGATAAATTTCATCTGGTTCAGCATATGAATAAGGCCGTTGATCAGGTACGAAGAGAAGAAACAAAGACCCAGCATGAGCTGAAAAAGACCCGGTATATCTGGCTTAAGGATCACGCAAAACTGACCGATTACCAAAGAGAGATGTTTGACACGATCAAAGATATAAACCTAAAAACTGCCCCGGCTTGGCGATTAAAGGAGATGCTGCGAGACTGCATACCGCATTGTAGTGTCAAATCATTAACAGCTTTTACATTGTGGTTAAGTGAAGCTAATCGAAGTGCACTAAAACCGGTTATAAGAGTAGCCAAAATGTTTACAAAGCATCTTAAAGGAATACTAAATGCCCTTGGACTTCAAAAATCCAACGCAATGGCGGAAAGATTGAATGGAAAAATACAGGAGCTAAAAACGGTTGGAAGAGGTTATAGGACGTTCATAAACTTTAAATCCGCCATACTGTTTTTTAACGGAAAATTAGACTTGCTACCACAAGGTTCGTGGTAGAGCCATAATTTAATAGAGCGTGGCAAAAACACTCTTTCATTTTTTTTGGGTTGGGTTTGAGCCGGGCAAAAAAATGAAAGTGTGTTTTCTGCGAGGGCATAGAAATTCAAATTATTTTTTGTGCGGAGGCGGTGGTTTAATTTTTTTTGAAGCGTCTGCCTGTTGGTTAGAAGTCCTGTCATGTCGTTACTTGTTGTCTTAAATGTTTGTTCAATGTCGTGTCGTTTGATGTTACCACGGTCGTCATAGAGTTACCGATAACTTGTACATAAGGATGATAAAACTACCACAAGCCCATCAAATTCGGGTGTATTGTGGCATGTTTGTACATCCTTTATTTAAATATGCTATTTACCTATTCAATATCCAAATCATCGAAAGGGCTTTTGATGTTCTGCAAGCTTTTAGTGCTTACATGGGTATAGATTTCAGTTGTTTTACTGCTTTTATGGCCCAATATTTCTTGTATGTATCGCAGATCGGTGCCATTCTCTAATAAATGAGTGGCATAGCTGTGTCTCAGCCAATGAAGACTTACAGGCTTTTTGATTTTGGCAATGCTTAAAGCTTGTTTAAGTACGCTTGCTAAACTCCTTTCACTGTACTGCTCCCCGGGATCTTGCCCTTCGAACAGCCACACTTTGGGCCGGTATAGTTTATAATATTCCTGCAATTGGGAAATTATCTTTTCTGATAAGGGGACTACCCGGTCTTTCCTACCTTTTGCCTGCTTGATTATCAGCAGCTTTCTTTTGGAATCCACATGCATGATCTTCAAATTTAGGATTTCTGATCGGCGTAGTCCGCTACTATACAGCAAGCAGAGCATTGCCTTGTGTTTGATGTTCTTAGGAGAATTCAGGATCAGTTTAATCTCTTCTTTACTCAAAACATTTGGTAAAACATGAGCCCTTTTTGGTCGGTGTATCAGGTCTGGATTGATTCGAAGGTCTGTTTGTGTTTTAAAGAATAATTTAATGGCATTGACAACCTGGTTTTGGTAAGATGCAGATAATCCGTTTTTAAGCACATAATTATTATTGTATAAAATCACATCTGCATTGCAAATTTCAGTAATTGATTTATCCTGGTGAAAGGTCAGGAATGAACTTAATGCGTTCATATATGTTTCGATGGTATTTTCGCTATAACGTTTCGATCGAAGCCATAATTTAAACGCAGCAATTTCTGTCGACTTATTGGCTAAGGGATCTGCAGGACCATGGATTTTGAATTTTTCCAGATATTCCTCTGTCATAGGTAAATGCCATACTTTTAAGCTACTACTCCATTTTGCACCGGCTAATTTTCTCATTCTAATAACAAGTTCAGTCTTATTCGGAAAATGAACTGCAATTCTTTTTTCTCCCCTGAGTTTCACAAGTTCAGCCTTCCATTGAATTTCCATTTTCTTTAGTATTTAGTATTAATATATTCACTGCTTCATTTTATATTTGACAATCAATTTCTAACAAAAACAAGCGCAAAGATTCTTCATTAAGTTCAGGATGACGGTCATAGGGAAATTAGGAGCCAGGATTCCTTCATTTGACAATTTTATAATCAATCGCCGTCAACCGACACCCGAATTATACAGCTTTCAGCCTTTCGTTTTCTGCTCAAAACCTTGTTTAACCACTAAATAAACATCCCCTTCAAGCTTCAAAAAGCCATATTCATAACAAAAGTAATAGGTATTTCCGTTCTGGGTTTGATGCAGGTGGGTATGATAATCGGGGTTGAAGCCATTTTTTAGCAGATCGTCTTTTTTAATTCTGATTTTGTTTTCAGGGCAAAGTCTGGATAGGATTGCATGGTTTTTCCGGAGGATGGAGTTTACAGGTTTCATGCTTGAGTTAATGCCGGCCTTCATCCGGTTATTGAAACTACTGCGGCACTGGTCATCGCAGAATTTTTTATCGCTGCGCCCGTGCAGCACTGCGCCACAGTCTAAACATTCACGTTCCATAGGCTTGATGTTGAATTGTTTGATGAATTTAAGTCCAATTCGCATCAATCGCTTATAAACGTATGTATCCGTTTATTGTACGGTAAATTAAATCCGATCTCCTCAACTTTATTCTGCTCCTGCCGGGTGGCAGGTATTGGTAAACATAATTAATTGAGAAATGAGCAATCTAAGAAACAGTGTACGTCTGATGGGATTTTTAGGAAATGATCCGGAAATAAAAACCATCGGCGAGAAAAAGAAAATGGCCAGGGTATCTATCGCCACGAACGACTCCTATAAAAATGATAAAGGAGAGAAAATTGAAGAAACACAATGGCATAACCTGGTACTATGGGACCGGCTCGCCAATCTCGCGGAAAGCTACCTGCACAAAGGCTCAGAAGTCTGCATAGAAGGTAAACTCAACAGTCGGGCTTACACAGATAAGGAAGGCGCCAAGCGCTATATTACCGAGGTGATTGTGCATGATGTGCAGATGTTGGGGAAAAAGGGAGGGGCAATTGATAATTGAGAGTGGAGAGTGGAGAGCAAAGAGATCCCTCCTGTGTTGGGATGACGGTGAGGTGCCTCTTATACCGGGATGAAATTGCCGGGTAAAAAAGCTGGGAGTGGGGGATTGGGGCTCCTGCTTCTGGCTTTTAGCCCTCAACTTTGCAGCTTTTTACCAAGGAGCAATTTCTGCTTTAAACATTTTTGATTGTGTTTTGTACACTTGGAACCCAAAATTTGCAATTAAGAGCAGTGCAGACCTGTGGGTGTAATGTCACGCCATATTTTTGCTTTCCAATTCCCCATTCCCAATACTCTTAAAACGTATAAATTCCATCTTCAGCTGCCTTACAACCTACAACCTACAACCTATAACTTATAACCTACAACTTATAACTTACAGACCATTATCTACAACTCCTTCAATTAAATCCCTTAAAATCCTCCCTCTTATAAACCCCCGGCCTGGCATGGTCACCTTCCTTAAAGCTGAAATCAACTTCGCTTATGCCTTCCAGTTCGGTCAGCGAGAAAGTAACTTCGGCAAGGTAAGCACGGGCACCTTCGGTACCTGATTCACGTGTTAGATAGTCGGAATCCTGAATTTTGACAAAAGCTTTATTACCTTCCTGCTTTACCCATTCCAGTTTAATTTGCGGGTATTTGTAGTTGAGGGCATCAATGATATCGAGATTACTTAAATTGGTCATGTTTGCAGCCGGATTTCGTTTGATCTCCATCATATGGGTATTGTCATTCAAGGTTGCTTCCCAGGGAACGACAAGTGTTTTATTCTGGTCGGCAAGTGCTGCTGAATCTGCAGCCATTTCTTCCAGGGATTTTTTTGAGGAATCGCTCTGGCAGGATGCTAATAAGAGCAAAGCAATAAATGCGATATAAAGTTCTGTCTTCATAATCAGATAGGTTAAGGTGTGCTATGTGCTACCGGAAGGATCTTTCCGTTAAAAAATTTATGTCCGCTTAGGGCGAAATCAGCAATGTACTTGCCCATTTCGAAGGCCATAACCGGCGACTGATAATCGGGGAATGCTTTTTCAAGCATTTCGGTTTGAGCTGAGCCCAGTGCCAGACAATTGACTGCAATATCAAGACCTGAAAGTTCTGCAGCAAGGCATTCGGTCAGGGTATGTAAGGCTGATTTACTGGCTGAATAAGCCGATAAACCGGAAAATTTTTGGGTGCCCTGAAATCCGCCCATACTGCCAATATTTACGATATGACTTTTTACAGGCATCAGCGGCACAATCTTTTGAATCATTTTAACATGGCCTAAAAGATTATTCTGCAACATTTCTGCAAAATCAAGCTGAGAAAGCTGCATAAAAGGCTTGTTAACCAGTGATCCGGCATTATTGATCAAAATATCCACATGTCCAATTTTTTCCTTTATGAAAGGAATCAGGCCATTTTCATAATCATCATGAACGATATCAAATTTAGCCGTGTAGAGCATACAACCGGGGTTCAGGGCGAAAGCGATCTCCTGTAATTTGTATAATTTATCCTCCGATCTTGCCAGTGCGATGATCTTATGATTCCCGCTTCCGATCAGTTCGAGAACGGCTTCAAATCCTACACCACTACTGGCACCGCTGATTACAATATTCATAAATTCATTTTTATTAAAGACCAGATTCCATTTGAGTTTTACTGATCAGATAAAACCCGTTTTGGATCAGTTTGTTCAGTTCAGGTTCATTTGAAGCCTTCAATTCCAGATATATCCGGATGTCTCGTGCTATCTCCTGAAATATGTTTCTCTGCTCTAATATCTCTAAAATTTCGATAGCACAGAGCCAATCCTCCCTAAAATCTTGCTTTAGCTCTTTCCAGATATCTTTTAAACGTTCAAATTCATTTTGTGTTTCACGGCATAATCGCAACTGCCTGAACAATTCATGATAGCGTTTTCGATGCGCAGTGTATTCGGGATGAAAAGTTGCAGATTTTGCTTTTGGGGCAATTTCTTCAAAGGCATCCTTATCTGCCGCTCCGCTATAGACCGATACAATTTTCTCTCCAACAGCCATATCATAGACACCCCAGGAAGGTTCGAAATAAACATTTCCCTGCTCATCTTTCAGCGTGCAATCTGTAAAACTGATCAGTATCAGTTTAGAATTACGATTCAAAATTGAACTGACCATTCCTCTCAGATTTAAGCCGCCAACGAAGTTTAATTCTGCAGTATTTCCGCATATGATTCCCAGTTTTTCAAGCTCATCTTCATTTGCATCCTCAAGAGCCTTGCCAAAGTTTTTTAAACGACCAACCAGCGAAGAAAAACCATCAGCATGTATTTGTTTTCCATGCCCTTCCAGTTGTTTATTATCATAAGAAAGCGCGCTGCCCCCGCTTGTTTTCAGGAACAATAATTCATCATTGTTATCCATCCGCAAATCACAAAAAACTCCGCTGATTTGCAAGCCCGAGCTGTAAACTGCTGTACAAGTGTTTTTGCACTCAATCGCTTTTAAAATACTTTCCGATCCGCCTTTTCTGAAAGCCATGGTATCTGCAAAATTCTCCAGAACCAGTGTCAGGTTTTGAAAATTGGGTGTTACAAATAACTGTGGCTGTGGTTTAGTGATATCAAATGGGAAATTGACGGCATCAGCAGTATACCAGTATTTTTTTACCGAAGGGTCCATGCAGCTTTTACTTTCTCCGATAGAGGAGAGCAGTCCCGCACCATAAATTTTCGGATTTTCAAGTGTTCCAATCAGTCCGTATTCAACTGTCCACCAATGCAGACGACTCAATAATGCCATTTCTGAAGGATCTCCAAGGTTCTTCTGGCAAAATAAGACCCGCTTTTCGGAATTTTTCAAGATTTGTGGATCAGGATCTGGCATTTCTTTTAGAATGGACAGCTCCCGAATTGCTTCATAAAGCTCAAAGTCTTTTGAAGAATACATGGCTTTAGCCCCGATGGAGCCAAAATAGCTCAGGTATTGATGATAATCCGGATCGGCAATGATTGGGGCATGACCTGCCGATTCATGAATGATGTCGGGGGCAGGAGTGTATTCAATATGATGCAATTGTCTGATGTCAGCAGCAATGACCAATACCCTGCAGGATTGATATTCCATGAATGCGGCCGGCGGAATAAAGCCATCGACAGTTACTGCACCCCAGCCAATCTTTTTGAGCGCATCATTCATTTCCTGGAGATCCGGTATTTTTTCGATACTTAATCCTGCGGCTTCAAGTCCGGGGATATAAGGGTAGTATGCAATATCCTTCAGAAAATGGTAATTCTGCCGCATCACGAAGCGCCACACCGCCTGATCAACAGGGGTGTAATGTTCATAATGTTGCTCAACAATAAATTGCTTCAGATGTTCAGGTAATTTTTTTACCTGAGGATTGTTGAAATCGTTAAAGTTACTCATCATTGGTTAGGGGAGCAGATGCCATAAAGTTATTAATTTTTTAAAACCTTGTTCTCCCCATACTGCGATTTTTGTCAGAATCAAAAGGGGATTTTCGTATTTTTGCTTAGAAAATGGGAACAAAAAAGCGAATTCTGATCACCGGTGCTGCGGGTTTTATTGGGAGTAATCTGATTAACAGATTGTTGCAAAGTGGCATCTATCAGGTTATTGGATTTGATAATTTCGACGATTTTTACAGCAGGGAACAGAAGGAAAAGAACGTAGCCCCATTTACTCCTCACCCGGATTTTCAATTTGCTGAAGGAGATATCCGAAATATGGATGATCTCAATGCATTGGGCGATTTGGATGTGATTGTGCATCTTGCTGCCAAAGCAGGAGTGAGGCCAAGTATACAGAATCCGGTTTTATACCAGGAGGTGAATGTTGCCGGAACTCAAAATCTGCTGGAGTTTGCCAGAGAAAGGAATATCAGGCAGTTTGTGTTCGCCTCATCAAGCAGTGTATACGGTATTAATGACAATATTCCCTGGAATGAAGAGGAAAAACTGAAACCCATCAGTCCCTATGCTTCAACCAAACTTTCCTGCGAAATGCTCGGGCATGTTTACAGTCATTTATACGGGATTCGTTTTCTGGCACTTCGTTTCTTTACAGTTTATGGCCCGGCTCAGCGCCCTGATCTGGCCATTCATAAATTTTTCAATTCTATTTCCAAAGGCCAGGCAATCCCTGTTTTTGGGGATGGTTCCACCAGCCGTGACTATACTTTTGTAGAAGATACGATACAGGGCATTGAGGCTGCTATAAATTATGAGCAGTCTGATTTCGAGATCATTAATCTGGGAAATCATCAGACAGTAACTTTATCTGAACTGATTGCCGCGATAGAAAAGATCTGCGGGAAAAAGGCCATTATTGATCGCCAGTCGGAACAGCCAGGGGATGTACCTCAAACCTATGCAGATATCAGTAAGGCCCGGAAGTTATTGAACTACCACCCGGAAACCGGACTTGAAACGGGCCTGCTTAGATTCTATGAGTGGTACAATCTTCAAAACCCGAAAAACAATCATTAAATATTTCTTAAAACGAAAATTATTTTCTTGCAAGTTTAGGGTAGAGTGTATTATATCCTTTAACCGAATACCATAAAATAAGGTTTAAGGTATCCTCATTCGCCTGGTCAAGTTCATCCAGTGACATTTCCATTGATTTTTGAGCCCAAAATTTCCTCTTGCCGGACAAAGCTGAAAGTTTAGGATTCATTTCATCGAGTGGAATCTGATTAGGCAATGCTTTGTATGGCCTGAAGTCGGGTTTACTTGTAAAACAATCGGTCATTGGATTTGCGATCATATCGAACTGGCTCATTGGTGGCAGCCCTAAAATCAATTCGATGGTCCTTAAAATACTGTTTTGATTGTAATGGGTATTCACTACAGCGCCCCTCTTGGTATATGGACTGATGCAGAGTGCTACTGTGCGGCGACCATCAATATGATCGAGGCCAGCCTGAGGATCATCCTCAATGACGAAAATAGCCGTTTCTTTCCAGAATTTACTGTTACTTACCGCTTCCACAATTTGCCCGAGTGCCAAATCATTATCGGCCACCTGAGCCCTTGGAGTCGGATAGCCTTCCCTGGTGCCTGTTGTATGATCATTAGGTAATAGCATGATCATGAAATTGGGTAAGGAGTTTGTTTTCTCATATTCCCTGAATTCCTTTAGAAATTCCCTGGCACGGTAAACATCCGGTATAGAGCTTGGAAAGCCAACGAAGGTAGGGCAGAGGTAAGGCTCCAGGGTATGTAATTTACTGATGGCTTTGATCTTTACATTCCTGGTCCCGTTTTTATAGTCATTATATAACTGCGTCCAGCTGGCATTGGCGGGCTCAACTTTTGCTGTAACGAATTCGCCATAATTCCGGAATGTAAGTCCGGCTTCCAAAACTTTATCCCATATAAAACCCGATGAAGCAAATGCTAAGGCATCATCACCCTCATAAGGATAGCTGCGTACGAATCCTCCAAAGCTTTTTTCAAGGTAATCGGTCACATATCCCTCATTAGCCCACTGATGCCCGTCGGCACTCAATACCCCATTGCAATAGGTATTATCCAGAAGTACAAAATTCTCAGCCAGCGCATGATGATTTGGCGTCACTTTTCTGCCGAACTGAGTCAATGAACTGTCTCCTTTGCCTTGTGGAAGATCTCCAAAAACCTGGTCGTAGGTGCGGTTTTCTTTGATGATATACAATACATGCTTGAATACAGATTTTTCACCCGGACGTGTAGGTACCGGAACAATCCGTTCATTAACTCGTTCCAGCCGCAATGACTGAGTGATTTTAGGTAGTCGCATGGTCGTAGCAGCCCGAATCGTATATTCTCTTAAATTTTCAGAATCGGGTACTGTAATAAAGGAAACTGAACCCGAGTGATCATGCGAGTTGATGCCTTTTTCGCGTAAACCCGTCTGGGGACTGCCATTTCCCTTAATATTTGCAACAAAAAGTTTGCTTCCATCCCGTGATAATAGAACCGCACCGGGATACCAACCGCTAGGGATAAGTCCCTTAACTTTTCCGCTATTAAGGTCAATAACTGCAATATGATTATTGCCTCCATTGGCTGCAAATAATGTTTTGCCATCCGGACTTACCGCAACTGCATTTGGTGCGCTACCAAAAGGTAACTCAGCCATCGGCTTAGAACTCAAATCCTTTATGACAGAATTTGTCCTGGTATCGATCACGGAAATCAAATCACTATTGGCGTTGGCAACATAGAGCTTTGTCTTGTCGGGAGAATAGCTCATCCCGCTGGGATGCAAATGAACCTCAATTTCTTTTATCACTTTCTTAGTATTCAGATCAAGCACAGAGACAGTCCCGGAAGAGGCAATACCTGTTTTAGGATCGACTACGACATTTGAACCGCCCGATGGACCCGTTTTATCGCCGGAGATTGGCTGACGACCACCCCAATTGGAAACATAAGCTCTATTTTCGTGCATGAGTACAGTGTATGGAGCGATTCCTACGCTGATCTGCGATTCAAGTTGTTTGGTCTTAAGATTAACTATTCCGAGGGTGTTATTGCGGCTTAAAGCCACATAAGCATACCCCTTCTGATCATCAATTGTCAAACCGCCCGGATAGGGGCCACTTTTATCATCTGGATTTGGTCCGGGCAGTAAAATGGCATCATCCCAGGCATAGCTGCCATTGATTAATTTTGCGGAGCGTAAATATCCCCGGCTATCTGTAGTCCAGACTTTTTGATCATCAGAGTTCCAGGTAATGCCGTTAAAACTATGACCTCCTGCCGGGAGTTTCAGGGTTTGCATTACAGTATGATTTTCTGCACTCATAAACACAATCGAAGTATTGTTTTTAACGGCTAAAACACTTCCTGAATTATTCAGTGCCAGATCTACCGGACGGCCTGGAAAGCTGATGGTCTCACCTGCAGGATCAATTATTTGTGAAGTAGCCACAATCCGGGTATTATCCTCCTGCGCACCCACTACTGAATTGCTTTTAAACATGTCCTTTGACTTTTCAAATAAAGTATTCAGATTCCATTCTTTATTATTTACGCCGCAGCCGGATAAGCAGATCAGGGAAAGGAAAGCAATTGCAATGGCATAATTCTGCCTTTTGGGTTGGATCATGCTTAATGATCTCTTAGGTTTTGACATAAATTCAAAAATCGATTTGATTACAGACATCATTGCTTTTGTTTTTAAATAAGATATATCCCAAATAATAACCCGCTATTCAATGTGACGCAAGTTCTGAATTGGACAAGAGCCCAACACTTAATTAAAATTAAACATTCAATGTTAAGTATGTTTTAATTTTTTATGATCAAGCCTGATAATTTTTTGAATGGGATTTATGGATACGATTTAACCACAACTATTTTACTGGTATTTGGAAGATCCAAAAGAGCTTTTGGATATGAGCCGCTGCATTTAAGATTCCCTTCTCACAACTCATATCTCACATCTCCCATCTCATTTCTCAATCCCCTGTTTCAGATCAATTTTATTCACTCCGATTTTCTGAGGATGAAAAACAAAATAAATTCCGCTGAATGACAGCAGTGCCGATATGCAATAGAAGAGCAGGCTGATGATAACCGCCAGGTGCTGGTTCATCTGGAAATATTGAGCGCCATAAACAAACACTAATTCTCTGGCACCAAGTCCGCCAACAGTAAAAGGAAAAATGGCCACTAGTGAGGAAATCAGAAACATAAAGAGGTATGGAGAGAATTTTCCTTCAAAATTCAAGGCGTACAAGAGCAGAATAACCGAAATTACCTGCATAGATTGTACCATCAGGGCTTTGATGTGCGAAAGCACAAACTGCTTGCTGTAGTCACTGAAGAATTTTCTCATGACCGCATAATAGGCTACCGTGCCTGCTGATACTACCAGCACCGGAACCCAGTTCGGGATGCCCAGGTGCGGGATAAAGATGACCAGTGCCGAAATGATCAGCCCTAATGCCCACAGGCCACTCAGCCGATCGAAGAATATCGCCTGAAACAACCTTCTTCCTTTAATTTCGAATTTCTTTCGCAGCAGAAATATTTTGTAACCATCTCCGCCAATCCCACCCGGCAGAAAAAGATTGTAGAACATACCAAGCAAATAGATCTTGAAATTGTACGTTTCAGAGATCTTCAATCCGATACCCTTAAAAAAGGTATTCAGACGCGAAGAAGAGATCAGTTGGGAGATCACAAATGCGATGAATGCTAAAAACAGAAAAATAGGGTTGGACTTATCAAAAGCATCTTTCAGGTCGTTGAATTCGACCTTTCTTGACACAAGATATAAAGAAAGACCTGTTATTGAAATTTTTAACAGGGTCTTAGTGATGTTCCAGATCTTCTTTTTTTCCATTAAAAATTCGTCTAACCTGGTATGTTTTTCTGTTTGTACCTTCAAAATAGGTACGCACATTAATTTCTGCTAAAATTCCGAAGGTAATCAGTTGTATACCTCCCAGTAAAAAAATAAGGCCTAGTATCAATATTGGTTTACCCCAGATATCCTGACCCATCAGTTTCAGAATAAGGAGATAAGTATTGATGAGGATACCAAGTCCCAGGGAAATGAATCCCATACTTCCAAAGAGGTGCATGGGCTTCTGTATGTATTTTCGGAAGAAAACCATCGTAATCAGGTCGGCCATTACCTTAAATGTGCGGTTAAGCCCATATTTGGATGTTCCATGAATCCGTGCATGATGCTTCACATCAACCTGAGTGATGCTTGCGCCCTGTAATTTGGCGAGCACAGGAATAAAGCGGTGCAATTCTCCATAAATACCAAGATCTTCGGCGATCTCACGCTTAAAAACCTTTAATGTACAGCCATAATCCTTGATATAAACCCCGGTCATCCTCCGGATAATCGCATTGGCGATCTTTGAGGGGATCTTACGCAAGAAAATTCCATCCTGGCGGTTCGCCCGGTTTCCGGCAACTACATCCCAGTCTTCATCCTTCATTTTTTGGAGCATAAAAGGGATATCGGAAGGGTCATTCTGAAGATCGCCATCAATCAATGCGATATATGTGCCTTCTGCATGATCAATTCCGGCGGTCATAGCGGTACTCTGTCCGTAGTTTTTTCTTAATTCGACCAGTTTGATTTTATCATCTGCATGCTCACGGATCTGTTTCTGAGTTCCGTCATTTGAACCATCGTCAACAAAAATTACTTCGTAATCAATTCCTGTTAAGGCATCTTGTAAAGCGCCGATCAGTGGTACAATATTATCCCGCTCGTTTAAAACGGTGATTACAACAGATAGTTCTCTCATTTTACCTGGTAGAGTTTGAGGTTCCGGTATGTTTTTACCAATGTCGCTTTGGGATTATCCAAATCTTTGTCAAAGGTAAAATAATAACCTGGCTTACTAAGCGCTTCGGTAAATTTCACCTGCTGCATCCGGCTGCACTGAATATAGAATATGAGCCGGTCGTGATGCGGAATATCCAGCTCAGAAGGATGATACTGATAAAGATAAAATGGCTGATTTTTCGAAATATTGCCCATTTCAATTGCTGCATCGCGGTATTTACGATCTTCGAGGTGTTCAAACCTGTGCGGAATTACAAACCAGCTGAAAGCAAATCTGACTACGATCAAAAGGCTGATGAATGCAAATATTTTTCCGGTTTTCAGCCGGAAGATTGTGTAGGAGATCAATGCACCGGCAATGCTAAGCGCAATGACCTTGGGCAGAAGATACGGTACATAATTCTGTAAATCGAAAAATAATGCCCCCGGAATACATAAACTAACCATCACTGCAAGGATCAGCATTAATTTATTGAAGAAACTATTAATTTCCGGTAATTTTTCACGGTATGTGAAATAAGCATGACTCCAGATGATGAACAGAAGTGGGTACAGCATCAATAAATATCTCGGTCTGGTTTGAGGCGATAACCAGTAAACCCAGATATTCGCCAGGAAAACGAGGGAGATGAATGTTAAAAATGGATTGTTTTTAATTCCAGTCAAAAAGTTCTTATGAAAGCAAAATAGCAGCAATAAACTGGCCGGGAACAGATGCCCGGCATGTTCAAAAGGGAAGATGATGAAATGTGTTAAGCTTTGTCCGATGCCGAATTCAGAAGCCGTTCTCCGGCTACTTTGATTCCAGATGGTGCTAAAATAGCCCTCTAAATTGGGATTGTACTGATAATAGTTCCAGAAATAAGCAGCAATAATTAATACACAAATTAGTCCGCTTAGTATATGCTGCCAACTAAAGAGTTTTTTAAAGTTTTTGGTATAGGCGAGAACTGCGATGAGTGTAAAACCCTGAAAAACAATTGATGGTAGTCCTTTGCTGAGAAAGGTAATGGCTGTAATCAAATAGGAAATGAAGAAAAGCAAAAACCAATTCTTTTTTTGAAGGAAATAAAAGATCAGCATAAAGGAGCTGAAGCTTAGCCAGGAATAGAAAAGATCAATATGTCCAAGCATGGAATCATAGATCAGCATCCTCCCGTTAACCAGAAACAGAATTCCACTGATTGCTGCTATTCTTTTGTCCTTTAGAAAAAAGGATACAGAAAAATAGATTGTGAATGCAAACAGGAACATCGGAATGATCGCAGGCAGGCGAGTGGTAAATTCTGAATAATTTCCGCTGAGCTGGTAAATTCCGGCAAGTATCCAGTTATAAAAAGGGGGCTTATTGTAATAATACTCTGCTCCAATGGTGGGCACAGCATAGTTTTTGCTGAGAATCATTTCAAGGGCTACGTTTGCCCGGGTAGGTTCATCAGCAAATAAGGCTAAAAGCCCCAGATTGATAAAAAATGCAGGTATGGAAAAGATAATCAGGAAGAGGAATGCCTTTCCCGGATGTTTAATCAGGAAATTTTCCAGTTTTTGCATCATATCCGGCAAAGATATAAAAGCAAAAGGGAGATTTGATTGCTCAAATCTCCCTTTTTATATTGTCAGGACTTAAATACTTGTCAGGACTGTATTTGCTGTTGAAATAAAGTTCGAGACAGCGATATTCTGATCTAAGAAATTTGAATTGTATTTTTCTTCGGGTCCGTTAATAAACAAGCAGGTCTGACCTTTGATAACATTGATAATTGTTTTAGTCAAATCTGTTGGTAAAGCCGGACAACCGTGGCTTCTTCCCAAACGTCCGTGAGTTTTTACAAACGATTCGCTGACGTAATCAGCACCATGAACCACAACCGCACGATCCATTGCATTGGTGTTGAATCCTTTATCCATTCCCTCTAGGCGCATAGAAAGTCCGTGTTTTCCCTGATAAGTATCGCTGGTTACGTAAAACCCAAGACTACTTTGATGCGAATTAGGCTGGTTAGAGAAACTGGTTGCCATATCCATTCCGCTGCCTTGGCCATGAGCCACAAGCGTATGGAATAAAAGCTTGTTATTTGCAAGATCTACTATCCATAATCTTTTCTGGCTGCTTTTTTTACTGAAATCGATTATAGTAATGATAGCTTTTTGAGCAGATAGTAATTGTGTTTTCTTAAGATTATAATAGCCAACCAGTGCTTTTTTAAATACGTCCTGATCCAATCCGCTCTCGGCTAATCCGGCTTGTTCATAAACAGAATTTACATGCTGAACGAAGAGTTCGGCGCTTGAGCTTGTGTTGTTGGTAGTAGTTTTAGACTTTTCACCACCTTCATCGCCTACAGAATCAAAAAACTTTAAGTGTGACTTAGTAGCTGAAACCCAGCTGATTGCCGGTATTGTGGTGATTAATAGCAGAGCGAAAATTGCCCGGAAAGAATGTTTCTTCATAAATTTCTCTGGTTAAACCCTTTTTAAACGTATTTCTTGATGATTAATTGTTTAAAACTTTATTGAGTAAATTAATGCTATAGGCTTTTCGTTTTTCTGTTACAAAGGTACGGTTTTTGAATTTCTCTATTGTCATGGCAAAGTAGAAAGCTTTTTGCTGAAAATGAGGGGTTTAGGGTTTTGGGGTCTCCTAAAGAGGGGGAGGCATGATGCCTAAAAATTTGTGTTCATTACAAATAGTTATTCTTGAGTACTATTCCTGTGCACCCAATATCCCCCGCAGGTCCAAAGGACTCCTTCGGAGCGGGGGAATTAAAGGGGGAGGATAACATGATATTTCATTGAAATGAGTATAACCTCCCCCTGCCATCGCACAAAGCCAAGGCGCCCCCTCCAAAGGGGGATAGCGTGGCGCCTAAAGGTTTGAATTCATAAAAAATTATTTTTCTTAGTTGATTAGTCCAGACCTGGAGTAAAAATCACCAGAATCACCTTAATCAAACCAATCACAGTTCAGACAAGTATCATCTCCTGAAAAAATCCTACAATCCTTTAATCCTACAATCCTAACAATTAACCTATTTCAACAGATTTTTCCAACTTACCATATCAGAAATGATCTTCTCCAGCTGGTCTGCATTCACACGTTCCTGTTCCATGCTGTCGCGGTGCCTGATGGTAACGGTATTATCCTCGAGAGTTTGATGATCGACAGTAATACATATAGGTGTACCTATCGCATCTTGTCTGCGGTATCTTTTTCCAATTGAATCCTTTTCATCATACTGTAAATTAAAATCAAGTTTAAGCAGATCCATGATTTCACGTGCTTTTTCAGGTAAACCATCCTTTTTAGTTAAAGGGAAGATGGCTGCTTTGACCGGCGCAAGACAAGGGTGTAAGTGTAAAACAGTACGTGAATCCTGCTTTTCTTCATTGCTCAAATCCTGTTCTTCATAGGCATTGCAGAGTGTTAACAAGAATAAGCGGTCTAAACCAATGGAGGTCTCAATAACATAAGGCACATAATTCTTATTCTCGGCAGTGTCAAAGTACTGGAGTTTTTTGCCTGAGAATTTTTCATGCTGACTAAGATCGAAATCGGTACGGCTGTGAATGCCTTCTACCTCTTTAAATCCAAAAGGGAATTCAAATTCGATATCTACAGCAGCATTGGCATAATGTGCAAGTTTGGTATGATCATGGTAACGATATTTTTCAGCCGGAGTGCCCAAAGCAAGATGCCATTTTAAACGGGCATCTTTCCAGTGATTATACCATTCCATTTCTGTTCCCGGTTTCACGAAGAACTGCATTTCCATCTGCTCAAACTCACGCATTCGCATAATGAACTGTCTCGCAATGACTTCATTACGAAAGGCTTTTCCGATTTGCGCGATTCCAAATGGAATTCGCATTCTGCCTGATTTCTGAACATTCAGGAAGTTGACAAAAATTCCCTGGGCAGTTTCTGGACGCAGATACACTTCGTCAGATCCTTCGGCCATGGCACCCATCTGGGTAGAAAACATAAGGTTGAATTGTCTCACCTCTGTCCAGTTGCGGGTTCCTGAAACCGGACAAACGATTTCGTGTTCCTCAATGAGTTCCTTTAATCGTGGCAGGTCATCGGCAGATAAAGCTGCTTCCATATCAGCCTGTAACTTATCCGCTTTTTCAACTTTGCCATCCTTAATATATCTGACGATCTTATCCTCCAATAAATTGTCGGCACGATAACGTTTTTTAGAATCTTTATTATCGATCATCGGATCGGCAAAGCCATCCACATGCCCGCTTGCTTTCCATACTTTAGGATGCATGAAAATTGCGGAGTCAATCCCTACAATATTCTCGTTTAACTGCACCATGCTCTTCCACCAGTATGTTTTCAGGTTATTCTTCAGTTCAGATCCCAGCTGTCCGTAATCATAAACCGCACTTAAGCCATCATATATTTCGCTTGATTGAAATACAAAACCATATTCCTTGGTATGCGATACCACATTTTTAAAAAGTTCGTCTGTGTTTTTGCTCATAACCTTGCAAAGATAGTATTGGTGACTATATTTTGAGTCATATTTGTAAGTTTTAGGCGGTAAGTTTTAAAGACTACTTCGAATTAAATTTCTTATTAGCTAAAAGGGTAAAGCTGAAAGCTAAAAGCAGGGATTTCACTTGATATGGAAATCACCCTTAAAACTTAGTTAAATAGACGTAACATATAAGTATTAAATATTAAAGTTTCAAAATGACCAATTAATTCTCCATTCTCCATTCTCCATTCTCAATTCAATAACTACCTTTGAACCATGAGTATTGTGGTAGAGAACCTCAGTAAAATTTACGGAGCGGAGAAAGCGATCGACGGTATCTCGTTTCGGACTTCGCCGGGGAATGTGCTTGGTTTTTTAGGGCCAAATGGTGCCGGAAAATCCACAACCATGAAAATTCTGACCTGCTTCATACCTCAAAGTTCCGGAACCGCCTCTGTTTGCGGGATGGATGTGAATACTCATTCAATGGAAGTACGCAGGAATATCGGCTATCTGCCTGAACATAATCCACTCTACCTTGAGATGTACGTTCGTGAGGCACTAACTTTTATTGGTTCTGTTTATAACCTTGAAAATTCAAAAAGAAGAATTGAGGAGGTCATTGAACTTTGCGGATTAGGGGAGGAGCAGAATAAGAAGATTGGTACCTTATCTAAGGGTTACAGGCAGCGTTTAGGACTTGCTCAGGCTATTTTTTCAGACCCTGCAGTATTGATTCTTGATGAACCAACTTCCGGACTCGACCCGAATCAGGTGATCGGTATTCGAAATCTGATCACTGAATTGGGAAAAACTAAAACGGTGATACTTTCAACGCACATTATGCAGGAAGTAGAGGCAGTTTGTGGGCAGGTAATCATAATCAATAGAGGTAAGATAGTTGCTGATGATAAACTGAGCAGTCTGAAAGAAGCACACCAGAATAAAAGTCTGGAAGATATATTCATCGGACTAACGGGTTCGGTTGTTCATTGAATTTCATATAATTTTAATTTTAACAAAGGAAAATCAGATCGGGTGTTAAGTATCTTAAATAAAGAAATAAGCGGTTTTTTCAGTTCCCTTGCGGCCTATATTTCAATGGGTGTATTTCTGTTGGTTACCGGACTTTTTCTATGGGTTTTCCCAGATTCAAGTATTCTGGATTATGGCTATGCTGGTCTTGATAGCTTTTTCAATATCGCACCCTACCTGTTTATGTTTCTTATCCCTGCAGTTACTATGCGTTCTCTAGCAGAAGAGCAAAAGGATGGCACATTCGAATTACTGGCAACCCGCCCTCTGAGCGACTGGCATATAGTTCTTGGAAAGTTTCTGGCATCCCTGCTAATTGTGGTGCTGACTCTCGTACCAACACTCATTTATTATATAAGTGTGTATCAATTGGGGATAAGCAAAGGAAATATTGATACCGGTGCCGTGATTGGCTCTTACCTTGGTTTGGTCTTATTGGGAGGGGCTTTCACTTCAATTGGCCTGTTTACCTCCTCTTTGGGAAAAAATCAGATCATTGCCTTTACACTTTCAGTTTTTCTATGTTTTCTTAGTTTCAGCGCTTTTGATTCAGTCAGTAAGCTTATTGCATTTCAGGCTTTTGAGAGTAGCTTAACCAGCCTGGGTATTAACCAACATTATCAGTCAATTAGCAGGGGAGTGCTGGATAGCCGTGATTTTATATACTTCTTAAGTTTTGCCGGATTGTTTCTTTTATTAACTAAAACAGTATTGGGAGCAAGGAAATGGTAAACCGCCGTAAACGTGATTTGAACAATTTGGTCCTTGCAATAGCAGGTATAGTGATACTGAATGTTCTTTCATCATTTTTCTTTACCCGTATTGATTTTACTGCTGAAAAGCGATATACACTTTCGGACATTACCAAAACTATTCTGGCAGATCTGGATGATGCGGTTCAAATAACGGTTTACCTTGAAGGGGAATTTCCGGCAGGATTCAAGCGATTAAGAAATTCCACCGCCGACCTTTTGCGGGATTTTAAAACCTATTCAAACGCCAATCTGAAATTTGATTTTGTAAACCCGCTCTCCGGAGATCAGAAGTCGCAGGAAGATGCGTATCAGTTATTGATTGAAAAGGGCATTGAGCCAACTAATTTGAGCGTCAAGACTGAGGATGGGATGTCGCAGAAAATCATTTTTCCTGCAGCTTTGATTACCTATAAAGGAAGGCAGATCCCAGTAAAGCTCTTGCAATCGAGGGCTGGGATTAGTCCGGAAGAAGTTCTGAATAATTCAATACAGAACCTGGAATATGCCTTTGCCAGTGCGATAAAAAAGATAAATAAAAATGAATCAGGGCGCATTGGTTTTACCGAAGGACATGGTGAATTAAGTGATCAGCAGCTGAGTGACGCGATGAAATCATTGGGAGATTCTTATGAAGTTGGCCGTGTTGATCTGAATACTATACCCTTCGCCGGACTTGATCAGCTGAAAGTATTGATCATTGCAAAACCGGAACAGCCCTTTACTGAAGCTGAGAAATATAAGATCGATTATTTCCTGATGAAGGGTGGAAGGATAATCTGGTCGATTGATCAGGTCAGTGCTGACCTTGATAGCCTTCGAGGCGCTACTGAGCAGCTTGCCTTTGCTAAAAAGCTGAATCTGGATGACTTGCTCTTTAAGTATGGGGTTCGTCTGAACTATATCCTTCTGGCAGATATGAATTCTGCGCAGATTCCCGTAAATGTTGGAGAAGTGGGCGGGCAATCCCAAATCCAGCTATTGCCCTGGTTGTTTTATCCTGTATTTGTTCCTGTTTCTACTCATCCATTGGTTAAAAATCTGGATGGGATACGTTCAGAGTTTCCGGGAACTATTGATCTTATTTCTGTGAAAGGTTTAAAGTCGGAAGTAATTCTTTCTTCATCCCCCTTCAATCGTCAATTGGAAGTGCCGGTGCTGCTTTCTCTCCAAATGGTGGAGGAAGAGCCTGATCCCAAGCAGTTTCAATCTGATCCAAAGCCCTTTGGAGTGCTTCTTGAGGGAATATTTCCATCAAACTTCAAGAACCGGCCTATTCCGGTGGGTATTTCAGAGCCATTGGCCATTCCGGAAGTGGCTAAGCCCGGAAAAATGATTGTCCTTGCCGATGGGGATATCTTTAAAAATCAGATCAACAATACAGATGGCTCTGCCTATCCTTTGGGATTTGACCGTTTTACGAGAGAACAGTATGCAAATAAGAGTTTTCTGCTGAATGCTGCAGATTATCTGTACGATGACTCAGGTATTATTAGTTTGCGGAACAAGGAGATCAAACTCAGATTGCTTGACCGTGCAAAAATCCGCCAGGAAAAAATATTCTGGCAGTTCCTGAACATCGGTTTACCACTGATATTGTTGATAGCTTGCGGTATTTTTCAACATTACTATCGCATTCGCAAGTATACACATTAATTTGTATATTTTTGATTCTGAGTTCCACTGGTTAATACTGATATTTAGCTCTTAACAGCTAATTAGGAACTACCAAAAAGCTTTACTATTATTGTTTTTCAGATATTTGAATATGAGATTTATAGTTTCAACATCGACCTTATTAAAACAGCTTCTTGCTGTCAATGGTGCATCCAGTAGCAGCACAGTATTGCCCATCCTGGAAAACTTTCTTTTTGAGATAAAGAATGGTATTTTGACTGTTTCTGCAACTGATCTGCAGACCAGCATGACTACTTCTTTATCGGTTGAATCAAAGGAAGATGGTAAGGTGGCAATCCCATCCAAGATATTGCTCGAAACTTTAAAAACACTTCCCGATCAGCCAATTTCATTTTCAGTTGATGATAAAACATTTGCAATTGAAATCAGTGCCGGAGATGGTAAGTACAAACTGAGCGGAGAGAATGGAGAAGATTTTCCGAAAATTCCTGTTGTTGAAAATCCTTCTTCGGTAGCTATGCCGGCATCTGTTTTATCTGAAGCTATAAATAAAACACTTTTTGCGGTCAGCGGAGACGAATTACGTCCGGCTATGACTGGTGTATATTGTCAGTTAAGTCCGCAGCACATAACTTTTGTTGCAACCGATGCTCATAAACTGGTGAGATACCGTCGTCTGGATACAAAATCTGAAGCTCCTGCCACCTTTATTCTTCCAAAGAAAGCTTTAACACTTTTAAAGGCATCCCTTCCTTCTGATGATGTCAGCGTTGCAGTTGAATATAACAATACCAGTGCATTTTTCAGATTCGGCAATATCAACCTCATTTGCAGGTTGATTGACGAGCGTTATCCTGATTATGAAGCAGTTATCCCTACTAATAATCCGAATAAACTCATTATTGACAGATCCCTTTTCCTGAACTGTCTGCGTCGTGTGGTGATTTTCGCAAACAAAACAACACATCAGGTACGATTGAAAATTTCAGGAAGTGAGTTGAATATTTCATCTGAAGACATCGATTTTGCAAATGAGGCACATGAACGTCTGTCCTGTCAATATGAAGGAGAGGATATGGAAATTGGTTTTAACGCTAAATTCCTGATCGAAATGCTGAATAATCTTGGAGGTGAAGAAGTTCTTCTTGAAATGAGCAGTCCGAATCGTGCCGGATTATTGATGCCACAGACGCATGATGAGCAGGAAGAAGTCCTGATGCTGGTTATGCCTGTGATGCTGAACAATTATGCATAGATTTCTGAACAGTTTGATGTAAATACAAGCTATTGTTTATTGTTTTTAGCTAAATGGCCTGGTTCTTGAACCGGGCTATTTTGTTATAAAGCCAATTTGGCTTGATTGTAAACTAAAACATTGAATTATGAAAACATCAAATCAATTAAGCAAGTATCAATTTTCTGGTCTCTTAAGCGGGCTTGTTATTGCCACTATGGTACTAGGTTCCTGCAGTAAAGAGGATAATGAGGTTATTATTGAGGGGCGGGCAAAGGTTATGATCGTTAATGCAGCCTCGGGTTCACCGGCTCAGGACTTTTACCTCGATAATTCGAAGGTGAATGCTGAGGCTCTTGCATATTCTCAAAGTACATCTTATATTTCAACTGATGCAGGTAATGGTAGAAAGGCTGAATTTAAAAATAACAGCAATGCAAGCGTCAACTTTACGGGGTATGTGGATTTGACTTCAAATGAAAGTTACACCTTCTTTTACACGGGAAAAGCAGATGGATCTGGAAACAGTAGTGCGGTATTTAAGGATGAGCAGGCTAGTCCTTCTCCAAATAAAGCAAAGCTAAGATTTGTAAATCTGTCGGAGGGTTTGGCGAGTGCCAACTTAATGATTACTGGAGGATTGGTGTTCGCATCGAATGTGGCTTTTGGGACTGCCTCAAATTTCTCTGAAGTTGATCCGGGCACATTTACCTTGCAGACCGTTCTGGCTACCAGTACTTCAACTTCTGCCAATCTGGGCAGTTTTACCCTGCAGGCCGGGAAAATCTATACAATTTATACAAGCGGGTCTTTAACCGGAAGTGCAGAAGCGGCCATATCAGCAAAAATGTTAATGCATAATTAATCATACTTATGCAATTAAAATAGAAAACTCAGAGCCTTTGGCCTGAGTTTTCTATTTTTGTAAAAAAACAGATAAACATTGGAAATTATTCAACAGCTTATTGATTTCATACTTCACATCGATAAGCATTTAATAGAAATCGTTCAGGATTATCAAACCTGGACATACCTGATACTTTTTCTCATCATTTTTGCTGAAACTGGTTTTGTCGTCACTCCATTTTTGCCGGGGGATTCTTTGTTGTTTGCCGCCGGAGCAATCATTGCAAAGCCTGAGAGCGGATTGAATATATTCCTGATGTGCTTCCTGCTAATTATTGCAGCAATTTTTGGAGATCTTGTAAACTACCACATTGGAAATTATATTGGCCCGAAAGCTTTTAGCGGAAAAATCAAATTTCTTAAAAAGGAATATCTGGAGCAGACTCAGGCATTCTATGAGAAGCATGGAGGGAAGACGATTATTTATGCCCGATTTATACCTATTATCAGGACTTTTGCCCCTTTCGTAGCTGGAATTGGCACTATGAGTTATCTCAAATTTGCAACCTACAATATTACCGGTGGAGTGTTGTGGGTCACATCTTTTCTTTTCATCGGTTATTTCTTTGGCGGATTACCGGTCATAAAAGACAATTTCACCTACGTCATATTCGGAATTATCATTCTCTCCATTTTGCCTCCTGTGATTGAATTGATTCGTGAAAAGCAGAAAAGCAAATCCCCTAAGTATTGATCATTCCTTCAATAATCCCGAGATGCCTCAATGAGGTTGATCTTTTTATTTTCCCATTTACATCCCATTAAATATTAAAGTTTTGGAAATCATCAGCACCATTCTCGATTATATATTAAACATTGATAAACACCTGGTTAAGATTGTAAGTGATTACCGCACCTGGACCTATCTCATTATTTTCTTGATCATTTTTGCAGAAACCGGTTTTGTTGTTACACCATTTCTGCCCGGAGATTCGCTGCTTTTTGCTGTAGGAGCACTCATCGCAAAAGGAGATACTGGCCTGAATATTTATACCATGGGCCTGTTACTTATTATAGCCGCCATTACCGGAAATACTGTTAATTATACCTTAGGAAATTTTCTTGGCCCTAAAGTCTTCAAGCCCGGCAACAGGATACTTAAGCTGGAGTATTATGAAAAGACAAAGGATTATTTTAACAAGAAAGGTGGTAATATGCTGATATTTAGTAGGTTTATGCCGATTTTCAGAACTCTTGCACCTTTTGTTGCAGGAGTTGGGAAAATGAAATTTGGACCCTTTACGTATTATAATGTTGTAGGCGGGGTTCTGTGGATCGTCAGTTTCCTTGGAATAGGTTTTATATTTGGTAACATCCCAATTATCAAGGATAACTTTACTTATGTTATGCTGGTCATCATTGTTCTGACTATTTTGCCGGCTGTTATTGCCGCCTTCAAGGCTAAAAATAGTATCGAAGGCGGGAAACTTTAGTTTTCGGATCTGCCAATGATCCGGCCCTGACCGAATAGTTTTTCTGCTCGTTCTGTAGTAAGTTTTTCTTCTTCACTGATTTGCTTCTCCTGGAAGTTTCTGAGTTGAGGTTGTCCGGCATCCACCCAGGCAGAGAACCAAAAACTTCCGGTTATCAGGACAGATGCGCGCATCTGATTTTCTACCATTCCTTTTAGTGCGTTATGATAGGCTCTGGCATATTCTTTTGAATATTGTCTTTCAACTTTATCCTTACGCTCACTGAATGAAAACTTCAGATCAGATGCCATGTTTTTATTGAGTCTGGCCTCGACCAATAGGGTCGAATCGAGTAAACTGTGGCTGTTTCTTATGATTTTCCAGGATTCTTTTAATGGATTTTCCAGGTATTTCGCAGGGCCTGTAATAAAATCGTATTCTGTTGAGAAAAGCTCAGGAAGCCTGCTTTCCCAGAATCCGTGAATTCCTGTCTGTCCGCTTAATTGCCCATTGTAATTTTCTGTGGTATGAAGGGGAACATGAGCATCCGAAACATAATGCCCTAAATCTGCCGAAAGTCGTAAGATCAGGATGGAATCACGTTCCCTGAAAGCTTTTACCAATGAGTAATAGATTCTTTCAATTTGCCAGGGGACAATACCGTTTTCAATGAGCCGGTTTGAAGTAAATTTTAATTCCGCATCCGCCCATTTTTCAGGAATACTGTCGAATGGATTTTTACCATAGCGGTCAGCATCAATAAAATGCCTGGGAGCTTCTGCGGTGTCTGAATAGCGGCGTTTGTCGGCATCTACAGCATGCTCTTTGATATACGAAATGTTGTTTTTGTAAAAGCGGATCATATCAGCCGGTAATATGAAAACAGCCATACGATTGATGTTCTGGTGTGCAAAAAATCCCCATGAGGAACAGGATATCCAGACAATTACTGACAGAAGTATGAGCGGTTTTTTCTTCAATTTAGAGGATGTTGAATTGCTATCTAATTTGAGTTTTTTATTCTTTCGGGTTCAGATCAATTTATTTAACGGTCGGATTGTTGATTTAACGGTAGTAGCAGAAGTAAAATGGGGGAATTAAAGCTAAAATTAGCATGTTTTTAATTATATCCATATGATTTATTTACTCTGTTGGGATTAGTTCAATTAGTAATTGAAAGTTTCTGGTAGGCATCTGATAAGTACAAGGAAAATATTTGTTGGCACTATGAAGCTTAAATATACTATTCTTCTTTTTTTAATTTATGCTTTGTATTTTAAAATAATCGGCATATATTTGCAGTCCTTAAAAGAAGGACGGAATAATAAGCTTAAGAAATGGCAAATCATAAATCATCGATAAAAAGAATTAGATCAAACGCGGCTAAGCGTTTACGTAATCGCTATCAGGCGAAAACCACCAGATCCGCAATCAAGAGATTACGTATTACTACTGACAAATCTGAAGCGACTCCGCTTCTGAGCAAAGTGATCTCAATGCTTGATCGTTTGGCTAAAAAGAACATAATCCACAAAAACAAAGCTTCTAATAATAAATCCAAACTGACAAAATTTGTTAACGGATTAAAATAGTCTTTGAAGATATTTGAAAAAGGGGTACCGTTTAATCAGTACCCCTTTTTTGTTTTCTACTGTTTCCATAAATTTAATTATGGAAACCTATGATCATAAAATAAGCATCAAAGCCTGGGCAGAGGAAGACCGTCCTAGAGAGAAACTTTCAAACCAGGGAAGACGAAGTCTGAGTGATGCTGAGCTTATCGCTATTCTGATCGGATCAGGTAATGTAAACGAAAGTGCAGTAGAGCTTAGTAAACGTATTCTTTACTCCTGTGACTACGATCTGAACCAGCTCGCCCGGCTTGGCATTGCCGACCTTTCCAGATTTAAAGGGATCGGGGAAGCCAAAGCCATTACCATCATTGCTGCCCTGGAGCTCGGCCGCCGCAGAAAGGATACAGTAAGTGCACAACTGGTTCAGGTTAGTACAAGCATAGATGTTTATCAATCCATTGTAGCTCAATATAAAGATCTTAATCATGAAGAGTTCTGGATTCTGCTTCTGAACCGTGCCAATAGAATCACATCCAGGCATTTGGTTAGTAAAGGCGGTCAGGCCGGAACTATCGCCGATCCCAAAATCATTTTTAATATTGCCCTTGAGAATCATGCGGCTTCAGTTATTCTGACTCATAATCACCCCTCCGGAAACCTGAAACCCAGTCAGGCAGATCTCGAACTGACACGCAAATTAAAGTCGGCAGGGCAGTTTTTGGATATCCCTGTCCTTGATCATCTGATCATTACTGATCACGGCTTTCTTAGTTTCGCCGATGAAGGTTTACTCGACTAATTTAATCTGAGGTCTGAGGCCTGAGATCTGAGGACCGACATCCGACATCCGACATCCGACATCTGAAATCTTCATATCTCAATTCTCATATCTCTTACTATCTTTGACCTTTATTTTTTTAGAACATGAAGATCTCTTATAAGTGGCTGCAGCAATTCATTCAAACAAGCAAAACCCCGGAAGAATTATCCCTTATTCTGACCAATATCGGGTTGGAGGTGGAGAGTCTTGAGAAGGTTCAGACTATTCCCGGCGGACTTGAAGGTTTGGTGATTGGTTATGTTAAGGAATGCACACAGCATCCGAATGCAGATCGTCTTAAAGTAACCAGGGTAGATGTTGGCCTGGGAGAGGATCTTCAGATCGTTTGCGGGGCAAATAATGTGGCTGCAGGACAAAAGGTGGTTGTGGCAACAGTAAATACAACCGTTCACCCGACAACAGGTGAGCCTTTTAAAATTAATAAATCAAAAATCCGGGGAGAGGTTTCAGAGGGTATGATCTGTGCTGAGGATGAGATTGGCTTAGGCCATGACCATGACGGAATTATGGAACTGAATGCCGATGCCATAATTGGGTCGGCAGCAAAAGATTACTTCAATCTTCAGGATGATTTTGTTTTCGAGATTGGATTAACTCCGAACAGGGCCGATGCGGCTTCCCATTTAGGCGTTGCACGTGATCTTGCAGCCTATCTTAAAATTCCGGTCATCATGCCTGATTTATCGCGACTTAAAGTGCAGAATCAGGATTTGAATATTCCGGTTATTGTTGAAGATACGGAAGCATGTCCGCGTTACTCATCATTAAGCATTAGTGGAATAAATATCAAAGAATCGCCCGAATGGCTGAAAGATAAGCTGAATGCCATTGGTGTTCGACCTATAAATAATGTGGTTGACGTGACTAATTTTGTACTTCATGAACTCGGACAGCCCCTGCATGCTTTTGATGCGGATTCAATTAGCGGCAATAAAGTTCTGGTCAAGAAATTAGCAGAGGGTACAGCATTCCGGACACTGGACGATGTTGATCGGAAATTATCTGCAGATGATCTGATGATCTGTAATGCTGATGGGCCAATGTGTATCGCGGGAGTGTTTGGTGGAATATCCTCAGGGGTAAAGCAATCCACAACAAAAATATTCCTGGAAAGCGCCTGGTTCAACCCGGTTTCGGTAAGAAAAACATCCAAACGACATGGATTAAAGACGGATGCTTCTTTCAGATTTGAGCGGGGTACGGATCCGGATATGACAGTCACAGCACTTAAACGTGCTGCTATTCTGATTCAGGAACTGGCCGGCGGACAAATATCTTCGGAGATTTCAGATATTTATGCATCTCCGGCAAAACCATTCTCTGTGGAGATATCTTTTAAGAATGTGAGCCGTTTGATAGGAAAGACAATACCAACCGATGAGATACGTGCTACTTTGTTGGGTTTAGGGATTAAAATCAGTTCAGAAGATTCTGAAGGAATGAAGCTGGAAGTTCCTGCTTATAAAGTTGACGTTACGCGAGAGGTTGACATCATCGAGGAGATTCTGAGGATACATGGATACAATAATGTGGAGATTCCATCCCAGATCCGCGCATCCCTGAACACGACAATAAAACCTGATAAGGAAGTTTTACAGAATCAGATTGCCGACCTTTTGTCTGCAAATGGATTTTTCGAGATACTCAGTAATTCCCTGACTAAATTGAGCTACTCTGCCGAGCCTGAAAGGGCAGTCAGAATTTTGAATCCCCTGAGCAGCGATCTGGATGTTATGCGTCAGAGCCTCCTGTTTTCAGGACTTGAAGCTATAGCCTATAACCAGAACCGAAGAAATTCTGATCTCAAATTTTATGAATTTGGAAAGGTATATAATCTTGATCGGGAAGGCTATAAAGAGAATCAACGGCTTTCTGTTTTTCTAAGCGGTTCAAAAAATGCTGAAAGCTGGAATTCAAAATCTCTTAATACAGGTTTTTATAATTTAAAGTCGGCTGTTGATCTGGTTATTAGCAGGTTAAATATAAAAGGATTAGCCAGCTCAGAAACCACAAATCCTGAACTTTCAACAGGAATCTCTTATCTTAAAGGTGAAAAGAGCCTTGTTGAATTTGGTGTAGTTTCAAAAAAATCATTGAAAAAGCTGGATATTAGTTCAGAGGTATTTTATGCCGATTTTGACTGGGATCTGATTGTTCGTTCAATCAGAAATAATAAAATAAACTATACTGAGGTTTCGAAATTTCCTTCAGTTAGAAGGGATCTTTCCATGTTGCTGAATAAGGATATAAGTTTCGATCAATTGAAACAGATTGCTCAAAAGACTGAAAAAGGCCTTTTGAAAGAAGTTAATGTGTTTGATGTGTACGTGGGGGATAAGCTTCCCGAAGGTAAAAAGTCGTATGCTCTTAGCTTCCTGCTCCAGGATGAAGAAAAAACCTTAACCGACAAGCAAATTGACGCGATCATGCAAAAATTAATTCTTAATTTCGAGAAGCAGGCGGGAGCGGAGATAAGAAAGTAAGTTGTAAGTTATAGGTTGTAAGTTATAGGTTATAAGTTATAGGTTATAAGTTGTAGGTTATGAGTGGAGACGTAATTAGGTTTGTTGATTATGAACATATTCTTTATTTTTTTCATTATTCAGTCTTGATGTGTAATTTTAAAGTTTTAGCAGTTTTTAAAACTTATAACCTAAAACTTACAACTTATAACTCAAATGACAGTTACAGATCAGCTAAATAGGGTAATTGATAAAACCAGCAGGTTAATTGACCTTTGTGCTGCTTTGCAGGAGGAGAATGATTTATTGAAACTTGAAAATGATTCTTTAAAACTGTCGGTCGAAAGCCGTGATATTAAAAAAACTGAACTGGAGGAAAAGCTTCGTGTAATGACCCTGGCACGTTCTTTAGAGGGTATTCAGCCAACTGAATTAGGCTTGAGTGAAAAAACTCTTGACATAAAGCAAAAAATTACCGAATTTGTACGCGAAATAGATAAGTGTATTGTATTGCTAAAAAAGTAATACTTAGTGAACTAAGCTCAAATGGGAGAAATCTCCATAAAAATAAATATTGCTGACAGAGTTTACCCCTTAAAGGTAAATATTGAAGAAGAGGAAATAATTAGAAGGGCAGCCAAAGTAATAAATGACCGCATAAAGGAATATCAGGACAATTATGCGGTTCGGGATAAACAGGATTTGTTATCAATGTGCGTATTGCATTACGCTACAACTACGCTAAAAGCGGAACGGAAAGTAATGCATGAAGATACGGATGTAACGGAAAAAGTTCATCAACTGGATCAGCTGCTAACAGATTTTTTTTCTAGGTAATATCGTTCTTTTTAACATAGAGTAATAAAGATTTAACCGCAGTTAAATTTTTGAGTTTCACTATTTTAAGCTTAACAATTCAGTATTAGAAGAGTTAAAAGGTAGATCATTTGCTTGCACCTGATCATGACCAATACTCTAAACCTAATGAATGAAGCTTATACAGTACATGAGGCTTAAGATTTAGTTGCGGTTTTTTTATTTAATCAGAAATTATGGACATAATACAAATAGTACTTTACGTTTTACTTGGTATCGGTGCGGGAATCGTGATCGGGCGCTTTCTTCTAAGGAAATTATTCAGGAACCAGGAAATGGGTGCCCAGAATAAGGCAAAAAAAATCCTGAAAGATGCGGAAACCAATGCTGAAATCCTGAAAAAGGATAAACTTTTGGAAGCGAGAGAGAAATTTCTTCAAATGAAGGCAGAGCATGAGCAGGAGATCAACAGCAAGAATAATGCAATCAATCAGCGTGAGAATTCAATCAAACAGAAGGAACAATCCATTACTCAAAAACTGGATAATCTGACTAAGAAAGAGGAGGAATTAGTTGCCGCTAAAGGGAACCTCGAAAAACAGACTGAAATCACTAAAAAGAAGCAGGAGGATGTTGATGCTTTGAAAAATCAACACATTCAGCAAATGGAAGCCATTGCAGGCTTATCTGCAGAAGATGCAAAGAACCAGCTGATTGATTCCCTTCGTGAAGAAGCCCGTACCCAGGCAATGATCCAGATCAAGGATATTGTGGATGAAGCTAAGCTTACTGCGAACAAAGAAGCAAAAAAGGTGGTTATTCAAACCATACAACGTACGGCCACAGAAAGTGCGATTGAGAACACGGTTTCAATCTTTAATATCGAGAATGATGAGATTAAAGGTCGGGTTATCGGACGTGAAGGCCGTAATATTCGTGCACTTGAAGCTGCTACAGGAATCGAGATTATTGTTGACGATACTCCAGAGGCAATTATCCTTTCCGGATTTGATCCGGTAAGACGTGAAATAGCCAGGCTTGCCCTGCATCGTCTGGTAACTGATGGTCGTATCCATCCGGCCCGTATTGAAGAGGTAGTTGCTAAAACGAAGAAACAGATCGAAGATGAGATCGTTGAAATAGGGGAGCGTACGGTAATTGATCTTGGGATACATGGTTTGCATCCTGAACTAATCAGAATGGTAGGCAGAATGCGCTATCGTTCATCCTACGGACAGAACCTTTTGCAGCACTCACGTGAGGTAGCTAATTTCTGTGCAACAATGGCAGCAGAACTTGGTCTGAATGTGAAAATGGCTAAGCGTGCCGGATTGCTGCATGATATAGGTAAGGTCCCTGATGATAATCCTGAATTGCCACACGCAATTTTAGGAATGCAGCTGGCCGAGAAATATAAAGAACATCCTGAAGTTTGTAATGCGATAGGTGCCCACCACGATGAAGTTGAAATGACCTCGATGATCTCACCGATTATTCAGGCTTGTGATGCGATTTCAGGGGCAAGGCCGGGAGCGAGAAGGGAAGTGGTAGAAAGTTATATCAGACGTCTGAAAGAACTTGAGTCGCTTGCATTATCTTATCCTGGTGTTGAAAAAACATTTGCAATCCAGGCGGGAAGGGAACTGCGTGTAGTAGTTGAAAGTGAACGAATCAGTGATGCGGCTGCAGAGATTTTAGCTGCTGATATTTCAAACCGAATTCAAACAGAAATGACTTATCCAGGACAGATCAAAGTGACTGTTATCCGTGAAACACGTTCTGTTGCTTATGCCAAGTAGTTGTAAGTTATAAGTAATAAGTTATAAGTAATATGTTGTAAGTAATAAGTTGTAAGTGGTAAGTAAAACTTATAACTTAATACCTACAACTTATAACTCCTTCATTTATGCAAAAGCAAACCCAAGTCCGTAAGGTGGATGTCTACTTTGATAAGTATTCGGAGAGTCATCAGAATCATACCAATGAAATTATTCACTGGATATGTGTGCCCCTGATTGTATTCAGCCTCTTTGGTTTAATATGGGCAATTCCATTTCCGCACCTTGAATTCCTGGGCAGATACAATGGCTATGTAAACTTTGCGTCTTTTTTAATTGCCTTTTCGATCTATTTTTATTACAAACTTTCTCCGGTACTATCTTATGCAATGCTGCTCATTATTATGATCTTTTCTGCCGGCATTGTGAGTCTCGAGAAGCTCCAAAAGAATTCGGGCTGGCCTGAAATGTGGCAGGTATGCCTTGCAATATTTGTGCTTGCCTGGATCGGACAATTCATCGGCCATAAGATTGAAGGCAAAAAACCCTCTTTTTTTGATGATGTGAAATTCCTGCTCATCGGACCAATATGGTTGCTTCACTTCATTTTTAAGAAGGCCGGCATACCCTATTGATCATCCTGGTGAAAACCAGGACCCCATTCCCAAAAATTAGCAGCATCCACCTCCTGGTGTGCAGCATGCTGTCTTTGTATTTTCTTTTAATTGTTCAGCCGGTATGCCGCATTTATCCTGGGCAAGACAATTGGTTTGCTTTGACAAAAGCACAAAATTGTCGTTCTTAAATCCAAGTTCATATTTTCCAATAGTCTCATTCTGATATTCAACCTCGATCTCCAGATCCTCCATTCCCAATACTTTTTTGGAAAGTGCAATGATATTCAATAATTTTTGCGGCTTTAACCGGTGGTCAAAATCATTGGCATCCCATAATTGAAAATTAGCCACTTTTTCATTCCTGACCGTACCTCCGCAGTCAATGAAATTTTTGCTTACAATTCCAACTTCTGTAACATGGAAGTGTTCTGGTACAAGGACCCCGTTTTCAAGTTCAAATGTTACTGTTTCAACTTTACTTAAATGTTCTTTAATTTCTGATAGTTTCATCGCTTTTGTGTTAAATGTTCAATAAAATATTATATCGCAATATTACGATTAATGGTTGACATTTTAAAGTTTATTCGAAAAAATTGACTTGATGAAGGGATTAGCAGGGTTTAGGCTTCGGGACTTAACATTCAATTAACATACTTAACACAAAGTTGATTTATTGGTTAATCAGGGTTAATATAAAAGCAATCATGAGTTAACACTGGGGTAATACTTTTGTAGAAATTAAAACGCAACAAAGTGAAACACAACGTTATTGTTAGAATCTTAAGCATCAGTCTACTATTAATTTTAGGTACGCTAACTACTTTTAGTCAGCAGACTGGAAAAATTTCAGGAAAAGTAACTGATTCAAAATCCGGTGAAACATTAATTGGTCTGACCGTTAAAATTACCGGTGCCACCTTAGGGGCATCTACAGATATTGAAGGCCGATATACTCTTGGAAATCTTAATCCGGGAAAATATAGTCTGAGCTTCTCCTATATAGGATATCAGGCAAAGAATATTACTGATATTGAAGTACTGGCGGGTAAAACCACGAATCTTGATGTGATTATGGAAGAGGCTAGTTCTCTTGCACTCGAAGAAGTGGTTATTACTGCAACAGTAAGGCAGGAAAGCATCAGTGCATTATATGCACAGCAAAAGAATAGCATTAGTATTTCGAGTGGTATTACCTCAGAACTGATCAAAAGAACACCTGACCGCAATACTTCAGAGGTATTGAAACGTGTGAGTGGAGCAAGTATTCAGGATAATAAATTTGTGATTATCAGAGGGCTTGCCGACAGGTATAATTCATCTATTTTAAATAATGCTGTATTACCTTCATCTGAGCCCGACAGAAAGGCTTTTTCATTTGATATCATTCCTGCCAATTTAATTGACAGGATTGTGGTTAATAAAACAGCATCTGCTGATCTTCCCGGAGATTTTGCAGGAGGAGTGATTCAGGTAATTACCCGTGATGTTCCTGAAGAGAACTTCCTGAATGCTTCGGTTAGTTTTGGATACAACAATCAGTCAACTTTTAAAGATTTTACTTCCAATGCCCGGAATAAATATGATTTTCTTGGTTTTGATGATGGCAGTCGTAAGCTTCCTGCTGGTTTCCCTGGTTCGTTCCAGGCTTATAACCCTTTGTCAAACGCAGAGAAGGCAAAATATTCAGTACAAGTAAAAAATTCTTATCCGGAGGTTAGTCAAATGGCTATCCCTACTCAGAACCATCAGTTAACCTGGGGCAAGAGGAAGGAACTAAAGAATGGTGCTTCTTTCGGGAATGTGGTTTCCCTGAGTTATCGGAATTCTCAAAACGTAGCTTTTGCAGAGAGAAAAGATTATGAATTCTCAGGAACTCCATTTTATGAGTATTCTGAAAATATTTCAAAATACAGTAATAACCTTGGTGCACTTGCCAATTTTGCATACATCAAAGGTGGAAATAAGATTGCCTTTAAGAATATGTATAATCGCTCTTTTGAAGATAATTATACTGCAAGAACCGGTTTTACAACTGATAATATTCAGGATGTACGTGTTAATAACTCAGATTTGACTACTAAAAGCCTTTTGAATTCCCAATTAGAAGGTGAGCATCAGTTAGGTAAGAAGCAGGTTAAGTTAACTTGGAATTTGAATTATGCGCGTGTAGAACGCGATCAGCCTGATCAGCGCTCTATGGATTATCGCCGTTCACTGGGAACACAGGAGCCATTCCGATTGATCGATAGAAATACCAGAAGGTTATTTTCCAATCTTGAAGAAGATACTTATGGTGCTCAGGCTGCTGTATCTATTCCGGTAAAGTTATTCGAACAACAATCGACCTTTAAAATTGGAGCCTTGAAACAATTCAAGCAGCGTGATTTCAATGCCCGTATCTTCAATTATCAATTCGTAGGACCTTCTGTTTTCGAAAAATCTTATACCAGCCTTCCAAAGGATGAGATCTTTGCACCTGCAAATATTAACGAGAACGGATTTATTTTAAGTGAATTCACCAATAATACCGATAGTTACGATGCAAATTCAGACCTGAATGCAGGATTTCTGATGATGGATAATAAGTTTGGAGAAAAATTCAGGATATCTTACGGTGCCCGTTTCGAGCAGTTTGCCCAAACTTTGAATGCCATCGATTTTTCGGGACAGGCAATTGCGGCAAAGCAGAATAACTTCGATGTACTCCCATCTGCAAATTTAACCTACAGTTTAAATGCAAAATCAAATATCCGCTTATCAGGATCTCAGACTGTTTCAAGGCCTGAATTCAGAGAGCTTGCATTATTCAACTATTACGACTTTATCAGTCAGACTTCAGTTACAGGAAATCCTAACCTGAAGCGTGCGAAGATCTTTAATGGTGACGTAAGGTATGAGTTATATCCATCTGCGGGTGAAACCTTTACTGTTTCGGCCTTCTATAAAAATTTCAATGATCCGATTGAGCAGCGTGTTAATTCAAATTCCACACCAGTAGTCAGAGGTATCAATTACCTGAATGCAGACCAGGCAACATCACTCGGACTTGAGCTTGATATTCGGAAGAAATTATCATTTCTGGGTGACAAGGTATGGTTAAATAATTTGACAGTGTTTGCAAATGCTTCTTATATCGACTCAAAAGTGAAGGGTGTAGGTATCGACCGTCCGCTGCAAGGGCAGTCACCTTACCTGGTCAATGCGGGCTTACAATACTTCTCACCTAAAACAGAACTAACTTTCACTTCAGTCTATAATCGTATTGGTCAAAGAATCTTCCTTGTAGGATATCAGGGCTATCCGGATATCTATGAAAATGCAAGGGATGTACTTGATTTCCAGGTTAGTAAAAGGGTTCTTAAATCTCAGGCAGAGATTAAACTTAACGTAGGGGATATCCTGAATCAAAGCACTGTGTTTTATCAAAATAATACCGGAGATGCTAGAAAGGCTTATGATGGAGCTGGAATAGATAGACTGATCAATTCATACAAGCTTGGATCAAATGTATCGCTGTCTTTTTCATACAACCTCGGACTTGGTAATAAGAAGAAGTAAATTTTGTAAGACAAATTAATATAGACTTAAAACTGAGCTAACATTCAGATCCTATTTTTGTAATAAATAAAAAGAAAATAATATGAAATCATTGAAATTTAACGCTTTAATTCTCGCAGTAGCTATTTTAGCTGCTTCATGTCAAAAGAATTCTGAACCGGATCCCATTAATCCTAATGCTAAACAAACGCTAACTCTCCAAAATGGAGCAGTAATAACTGGGGTATATAAGAATACAATTCTGAATATCCCTGAAGGTAATTTTACCCTGAAAGGATACGTTTATTTTGAAGATGGTAGTGAAATTAACATTGCTGCAGGTGCAACTATAAAAAGTGATGTTTCTGATAAAGGAGCCTTAATTATTGAAAGAGGTGCAAAGATTAATGCAATAGGTACTGCTGCAAAACCAATTGTTTTCACTTCAGGTAAAGCTGTTGGACAACGTAATCCAGGCGATTGGGGTGGTATTATTGTTTTAGGAAAAGCAAAAACTAATCGTTCTACTGAACCTACTATTGAAGGTGGTGTTGGTAAAAACTTTGGTGGTACTGTCGATAATGACAACTCAGGTACTATTAAATATGTACGTATTGAATTCGCAGGTATTGCTTCTCAGCCAAACTCTGAGATCAATGGTCTGACTTTGGGTGGTGTAGGTTCTGGTACTACTATCGAGTACGTTCAGGTTGCCTATGGTAATGATGATGCATTCGAAATCTTTGGTGGAACTGTAAATGCAAAATATTTAGTTGCATATGCTACTGCTGATGATGATTTTGACTTTGACTTTGGATACTCTGGAAGAATTCAATTTGGAGTTGCATTAAGAGACCCATCGGTAGTTGACCCTGGAGATGCAGGTAATGGTGTCGAATGTGATAACGACGGAACCGGGACCAATGCAACACCTGCAACCCGTCCGGTACTTTCAAACTTTACTTTTGTAGGTCCGAATGTTGATAATACAGCATCAAAGAACCATAATTATGCAAACCGTTTCAGAAGAGCTACGAATTTTGTGCTGAATAATTCAGTATTAATTGGCTGGATGAAAGGTGGTTTATCTTTGGAGTCTGATGCTACCTACAGTAGTTTTGTTGGTCCTACCATAACTTCAGAATTCAAAAACAATTTAATTCATGCAAATGCTTCAACTTATAGAATCGGATCAGTGGCGGTTGCTGGTGCAACGGATGTTGCTGTAAAAGCTAAAGCTGAAGGTAGCGCAACAATCACACTTGCAGCAGCCGCAGATGCTAAACTTACAGATCCTTTTAACTTATCCTCACCAAACATGCTTCCTGCTTCAGGTTCACCTGCATTAACAGGGGCTGCATTTGCCGGTGATCTTACAAATACATTCTTTACCAGTACTACATATCGTGGTGCATTTAGTACTACAAACTGGATGGCAGGATGGACAAGTTTTAACTTTACAAAAGGCGCGAGCGGATATTAATATTCCCTGGCCTGAAATAATAAAAAATACCTGCCTATGGCGGGTATTTTTTATTTAGAGAATTTCTGTTCGATTATTTACCTTCTGAAGGATTATACTGATAGACAACCTCGTAGTTCAGGCCTTCCAGATTTGCAGCAATTTGTCCTATCCTTAAATCCCTGTTCTGTGGAGTAGGCTCGCAAACCGAATATTTTTGGCCTTTATAGATAATTGATTTCCCCTGGGCTTTGTCGAACTGTACCGCCATACTGATATGTGTGGGATACAGTAATGCAATCATGGGGAGATTATATATTTCCTTAACCAGGTAGAAGAATAGGGCGGCACGATCATCACAATCACTATACTTTGAGAACAAGGTTTGTTCAGGTGAAAGACGTTTCTCTTTTCCAAAATTGTTCTCATCCGTCTGATATAGAAAGGCATACCTCGTAAAACGCATCAGATAATCAACCCCTTTTTTCTGACTCATTCCTTCAATATTTTTTCTCAATATCGGGATCAGGGAGTGGTAGGTTTCACGGCTTAATGGGATATTGAAATAAGACTCAAAATCAACTCCAGGGTAATTTTTAAAAATGTTTTCAACTTCAGGGTTTAATTTAACCTGGAAGTGATAGGGTCTGGACCGGTAGCTGAATTGAATTTCTTTTTCATTATAGGATTCCGGCTTGAAGTCGGGCATTCGGGTTACTTTATAGGAAAATGAGTTCCTGGCCTCCGGAATATCCACATTGACAGGGTAGACCTTGTCTTTCTCGAAATCTATTTTGCCATAATCATGGTAATTGAGGCACATATATTTATAACCATCCAGGCTGAAAAAGGGTATATCATTGATGTTTTCGTCGTTTCTGACATAGAATATGATACGGTTATTTCCGATGGAAAGCCTGGCATCATAACCCGACTTGCTCAGTAAAAACCATTTATACAGGGTATACCGGTGATAATTTTCAGCCTTTGGACTTATCTGCTGAGCAGTTTTACGAATGAGCTGATAATAGATCCAGTCATTTAACTGATGCTTTTCCTTATAAGCAAGCAATGAATTCAATATAGATTGATATTTGCTTTGGTTTAACTTATGGTAAAAAATCTGAACTGAAGTTGCAGAAAGAGGGTCTGAAAAATCAATTTCTGATCCGGGATCTAATTCGAAATTGAAGGTTCCACTGTAGAATTCAAAGCTGAAATTATTGGCCATAACCCTGCCTGAAGATACACTCAGGAAGAGTATCAGGAGCAGTTTAAAGCTTAATTTAGCAGCAGAGGAATTCATTTATTAATTACTTAACATTAAATTTACATAGAAATAATGTTAAATTAATATACTTATCCTTCTTTATCGAAATTTTTACTCAGTTTTTCCAGCATTTCTTCCGGAATCTTCCTAAGATCTACTACTAAAAAACCATCCAGGCAGTCAGAAAATTTAGGGTCAATATTGAAACTAATTAGCTTTGCATTTAAGGCCAGATACTGTCTTAGTAATACAGGAACCTTCATATGAGAGCTTTCAATCTCTGAGATCAGGCTGTCCAGGTTTTTAAGTGATTCATGTGATTCCAGCAGTAGATCTTTATCAATTTTTGAAAAATCAAGTTTGAACTTTTTGCGGGGTCTGATATATTCTGCCAGTTCATGGTCAAAGTGATTTTTATTGATAAAATCAACAATAAGCGATTTGGATAGTCTGGAAAAGTTATTACTTATACTTACTGGACCTATAAGGTATCGATATTGTGGGTTTTCAATCAGATACTTCAAAATTCCCTTCCAGAGGAGGAATAAGGGCAGTGGTTTTTGCTGGTATTCTTTACGTATCCAGGATCTGCCTAACTCCAGACTTTGTTGTAATACTGGGTAAAATTCATCCCTGATTTTAAAAAGTTCATTGAGATAAAAGCCTCTTTTTCCGAAACTGTAGAAGATTTCATCACCTTTTCCAATTCGGTAGGCACCGACAATCATTTTACTTTCTTTATCCCAGATAAATAAATGATTGTAATAAATATCGTATTCATCTAAATCTGTGGGCTTATTGGTGCCCTCTCCAACTTCCCTGAAAGTAATTTCCCGGAGTCTGCCAATTTCCTGAATGATATTAGGTAGAGCTGAACAAGGGGAAATATAAATCTCATAATTCTTTTCTGTCCAGATCTTGTATTCAACGAGGGTTTCTACTTCTTTTTCAAGTTTCTGATTATCAATTGCTTGGATAATCGCTTGCGGTATTTTTTTTACCTTGAAAATATTGCGGGGGTTAAATATATTTCGTTGATTTTCAAGTCCCGCACCCAAAGCATAAGTTTTAGCCCTTAGGAAATCGAGTAATTTTGCGGGGTTTTGCTGATAATTCAGATCGGAAGGTAGGATTGCTTTCCCAATTCTAAGCCTGATGCTGTGTCCGCGCTTATTAAAAAGCTCTGAGGGTAATTTTGCAGTTCTTAAAGTGGGATGGATATAGCTAAGCAGATTGAAGAGAAGTCCGTTATTGCCATGAAAATAAATTGGTACAACCGGCACATTCGCTTTGGCGATCAGTTTTCCAACCACAGGATGCCATAACTTGTCTGTGACCTGCTGGGTATCAGCCTTGAATGTTGAAACCTCACCCGCCGGAAATATCCCGATAGGGGTACCTGATCGAAGCAATTCCAGGCTTTGTTTGATACCACTGATGCTGGATGAATGTTCAATTGTTTCGAAAGGATTTACAGCGATGAAGTGCTCACTTAGATTTGGAATTTTTTTCAACAAAAAATTAGCCATTAGTTTGGAATCCGGCCTCATCATGAACATGATTTTCAATAAAATAAGTCCTTCAATTCCTCCATATGGGTGATTAGCAATAGCAATAAAAGCGCCATTTTTGGGTATGTTTTTAAGTTCTTTTTCATCAAACTCAACCTTTATCCCAATAACCTGCAGTATTTTATCTATGAAGCTTATTCCGGTAAGATGCTCGGCTTTTTGAAAGACTTTATTAACCTCATTAATTTTCATCACTTCCATTAAAATGGAAGCCAATCCCGGCATGTATATTTTGTTGAGTTTGGCCGCCCTGGAAAATTCTTCTTTTGTAATAATTTTCATTTGAAAACCGATGGGATTGTTCAGATTTGAATTTCAATTCAACCTCAATGTACTGATTTATTAATAGATTTTTTTGCAAATATCTGGAATCCGGACTTAGTAAATTAAAATATTTGAATTACTTTTATGTTAAATCTGTGCCTTATATGATCCCCCAATACCGTTAAATATCATCACGGTAATCTAAAGCAATGCAGATCTATAATTGCTTTTGTCGATTTATATCAGGCCATGTATCGTTTCAAAAATCTGCTCAGATCATACTTTAGTTTTTCTAAAAAGGAATTGAACGGAATTTTTGTGCTCTTTATTCTGATGGGGCTTGTTTTAATAATTCCTTATCTATATCCTTTGTTTGTTAAAGATGAGAAATATGATCTTGAGAGCTTTAGGATTGAGGCAGAGCGGTTCAGAGCATCAGCTGCAAAAAGGGAAATGGAACAAAAGAAGGGCAGGAGTGATCCGGAGCTGAGCTTGGTCAAGCCAGTGTATTTTGAGTTCGATCCCAACGGACTCAGTAATCAGCATTGGTTACAGCTTGGATTGTCAGTTAAGCAGATCAGGGTAATTCGAAACTTTGAGTTGAAAGGTGGCAGGTTTTTCAAAAAGGAGGATTTAAAACGAATTTATTCAATCTCTGAAAAACAGTATAAAATACTCGAACCTTTTGTGCTGATTAATAATAACAATTCTCAGAAAGATTCAAAGAGTTTCACGACAAATTATAAGCCGGCAGGCATTCCGTTCCGCACCAGTACATCCATTATTGAATTGAACTCTGCAGATTCTCTGGAACTTGAAAGTGTTCGTGGGATAGGTCCGGCATTTGCCTCAAGAATAATCCGTTTCCGGAAGCGTTTGGGGGGCTTTTACCGCAAAGAACAATTGCTGGAAGTATATGGAATGGATTCTGTGAAATATAATCAGTTAAAAGATTTGATTCAGGTAAATGGCGAATTAATCATCAAGATTAATCTGAATACATTTACTTTTGAAGAAATCAAAAGGCATCCTTATTTGACTTATAAACAGATGAATGCTATCATTCAGTATCGTTCACAACATGGATCATTTAGATCTATTGATGATTTAATGAAAATTGCCATCTTGAATGAGGAAATTATACGTAAAATTGAGCCATACATTGTTTTAAGTCCATGATTAGTACTAAACTCGAAAATGCCATAAGAGATATTGCCGATTTTCCGAAGCCCGGTATTGTTTTTAAAGACATAACACCGATATTGAAGGATGCCTGTCTTTGCGGGGAAGTAATTGATGAATTTGTGAACCGGCTGGATGGTATTCAGATCGATGTAATTGCCGGTATCGAAAGCAGGGGCTTTTTATTCGGGCTGATGCTTGCCAACAGGTTGGGCATTCCCTTCGTGCCAATCAGAAAGAAAGGTAAACTGCCTTTCAAGACTGTAGAGGAGCCCTGTGAGCTTGAGTATGGATCAGCAATTCTGGAATTACATACGGATGCAATTTATCCCGGGCAAAGAGTGCTGATACATGATGATCTGCTTGCAACAGGCGGAACTGTGAGTGCTGCGACACGTCTGGTTCAAAAATTAAAAGGGGAGGTTGCCGGCTATGCTTTTGTGATCAGCCTTGATTTTCTTAATGCCAGGGAAAAGCTGGAAGTAGTTTCCGAAAATATTATCACATTGGTTTCCTGTAAATAATTTCTGACGAAGTACTATTATAGCTGTATCCCCTAAATATTTGAACCGGGAACCGCTTTGTTCTGTTCTCAATTCAATTTTTTCAGACTGAAAAGGGTACTATAATTGCTATACTTGTAAACTAACCAAATTATTTTATGCAATCAATTATAGCACCCGAATCAGCCGGGATGAATTTCAGTTTATCTGAAAATCAGCAGATGATCATTACCATGGTACGTGATTTTGCCGAAAAGCATATCCGTCCGCATGTTATGGAATGGGATGAAGCCCAAACCTTTCCGTTAGAAACGTTCAAAAAATTAGGTGAACTGGGGTTGATGGGAGTCCTTGTTCCAGAAGAATATGGCGGTTCCGGATTGAGCTATTTCGAGTACGTAAGTATCATAACTGAAATTTCAAAAGTCTGCGGATCGATCGGACTTTCTGTTGCAGCACATAATTCTTTATGCACCGGACACATTCTTGCTTTTGCCAATGACGAACAAAAGCTTCGTTGGCTTCCAAAACTGGCAACAGCAGAATGGATAGGTGCATGGGGATTGACTGAAGCCAATACCGGTTCAGATGCCATGGGTATGAATACTACGGCAGTTCTTGATGGTGATCATTATATCGTAAATGGCTCCAAGAACTGGATAACACATGGTAAATCAGGGAATGTTGCCGTTGTGATGGTTAGAACCGGAGAAAAGGGCGATTCTAAAGGAATTTCAGCACTCGTTATTGAGAAGGGAACTCCCGGTTTTACACATGGTAAGAAGGAAAACAAGCTTGGAATGAGGGCTTCTGAAACAACCGAGCTCATATTTGATAATTGCCGTGTTCCGAAAGAAAATCTGCTGGGTAAGGAAGATGAGGGCTTTAAACAGGCTATGTACGTGCTTGATGGAGGAAGGATTTCTATTGCAGCATTATCTTTGGGTATGGCAAAAGGAGCCCTGCAGGCAGCGGTTTCTTATTCAAAGGAACGCTATCAGTTCGGTCAGCCAATCTCCAGTTTTCAGGGCATTTCATTTAAAATTGCCGATATGGCGACAGAAGTTGAAGCCGCAGAATTGCTTATCATGCAGGCAGCTGATCTTAAAAATCGTGGAAAAAATGTTACCCGGGAATCTGCTATGGCAAAATACTTTGCGTCTGAAGTATGTGTCAGAACTGCAACAGAAGCTGTTCAGATTTTTGGGGGATATGGTTATACCAAAGATTTTCCGGTTGAGAAATTTTACAGGGATTCTAAACTATGTACTATAGGAGAAGGGACTTCCGAAATACAGAAAATAGTTATTGCCAGAGAGATTCTTAAATAATACATCCGGATTTCAGGGTCAGCTAAATTACTGGCCCTGAACTGGTTTAATAAGGCTCGGAATATTTCTTTTCTGAACCAGTGGAATAAATGCAGGATTTTCATTCCTAAGAAAATCTGTTTTCAAAATATTTTCTGCACTTTCACGATTGAATGAACATTGTAATTTTTTTAAAAAGCCTGAATCAGTCTGCCCAGAAAGGTGTGACCGACCCTATCGTTAGAGCAAGAATCAACATCCTGTACTATATGATGAGTGTTACAGTTGTTTTCGGGCTGATTCTAACGATTGTTTATATAATCAATGGACCTCCCGCTCCAATTGATTAGAATAGTGATTGTAATGCTGTCTCTTATCTATGGATTAAGACAGCTAATCCTCTATAATGATTACAGGCCCTCAGCACATATTGTTCTTATGATCATCAATATGCTGGTGTGGTCGAATATTTTTCTGGTTGCCAATGCTATCAGCATCGTCACCGTTCAATATATTTTGCTTTCAAGTACCATCAGTTTTTTCTTTCTTAATGCACGCTGGGGAATTGTTTATTCACTAATTTCTTTGTCCCCTATTATTTTATATTTTTCGCTTAATGGTATAAATGATTCAGTTGCTTTTATAAGTGGTCAGCAGGCAAGTGAACGCGTCTTTATTGCTGTAATGATGTTCAACTTTTTTCAGCTGATCTTCATAAACTATCATTTTATAACGGGATTTTACCTGGCGCTTTCTCAATTGGAAGAAGCCCGGAATGATGAAGAGGAGTTGAATGAGCAGCTCAGGGCAGCAATTTCAAGGGCTGAAAATTCTTCCAAAGCAAAGTCGGATTTTCTCTCAACTATGTCGCATGAGTTAAGAACTCCATTAAATTCTGTGATTGGCATGAGCTATGTTTTGCTTGCAGATAAACCCAGGGAAGATCAGGCAAGAAACCTGGAGGTGCTTCATTTTTCGGCAGAGAGTCTTCTTGCGCTTATCAATGATATACTCGACTTTAATAAGCTTGATTATGGAAAGCTTGAGATGGAAAAGATTGGCTTTTATCCTGCTGAACTGATTGGCCGGATACATAGTGGTCTGAAATATCAGGCAGATGAAAAGGGACTTTCATTCAGCCTGGATCTGGATGATAATTTAAGGGATATTGCTGCAATCGGAGATCCTACCAGACTTTTACAGATATTTTTGAACCTTTTACACAGGCATCCAGTAACATTACCCGAAAATTCGGGGGTTCCGGCCTTGGTCTGGCAATAACCAAACAGCTTCTTGATCTTCACAGCAGCCATGTTGAGTTAAAAAGTGAAGTTGGTTTAGGGACTACCTTTAAGTTTGAAATAAAGTATAAAATATATCATAGCCCTAACCGCTTCTGTTGCTAACGATATTTATAATAAAATAAAGCTTGCCGGATTAAATGATTATGTGTCAAAGCCTTTTAATCCTACCGAGCTGAAAAACAAATTAATTAACCTGTCAAGGTTAATCTCTAAGTAGGATTTAATTTTTGGCTAATCATGCTTTGTTAATCTGTCATCCTGAATACCTGGTTCGGGAGGTGTTTATTCTCTTTTAAATAGCGGAACTATTTTTTATTTCTCTAAAATATCATTTTTCAATATTTTTTGTAGATTTGCAGTCCAAAACCGAAAGGGGGTATCTGTATATTATGATCATTATTAATGTAAAAGACGGCGAATCATTAGATAAAGCACTTAAACGCTTTAAAAAGAAATTCGAGAAGACCGGTGTATTAAGAGAACTTCGCAGCCGTCAGGCCTACGAAAAGAAATCAATTACCCGCCGTACTCAGGTTAAGAAAGCTATTTATAAGCAAGGATTGAACATCGAATCTGTTTAATTTTTCTTTTTTAGATATATTCACAAACTATTTGTATATTCAATTCGTTGGATATGCAAATAGTTTTTGATGTTTATAGAGCAATTCATACAATACCTGCAATTTGAAAAACGGTTCTCTCCACTTACCGTTACTGCCTATCAGAAAGACCTTAATCAATTTCTTGTTTTTTTAGCCTTATCCGAATCGGGGCTATTAAATGTAACGCACCAGCAGGTACGAAGCTGGATGGTTGCACTCATGGATCAAGGCAATGAAGCAAAAACTATTAATCGCAAGATATCGAGTCTTCGTTCCTTTTATAAATTTCTTCAGAGGAATGACCTGATCAAAACCAATCCAATGACTCAGGTCAGGGCTCCGAAGATCCCGAAGCGCTTGCCCGTTGTTATTACCGAGCAGAAGATGGACACGCTATTGGACGGGGGATTCGACTTTAGGGATGGTTTCTCAGGATTGCGGGATCGGCTGATTATCGAACTGCTGTATGGTACAGGTATAAGACTTGCGGAACTCGTAGGACTCAAAGATGAAGATGTCGATACTTATGAGCAGCAGATCAGGGTGTTGGGTAAGCGGAATAAACAGCGGATTATACCTGTTCATAGCTCTCTCGCAAAACTGATCGCAGATTATAAATTTCAAAAATTAAGTCAAAATTTTGATAACAAAAGCAAGACTTTAATCGTTACTGATAGTGGAAGGGATGTCTATCCAAAGTTTGTGTACCGAACGGTTCGAACAGTTTTGTCCATTGTTTCAACACACGATAAAAAAAGTCCGCATATTTTGAGACATAGTTTTGCAACATCATTATTAAACAGGGGAGCTGATTTGAATGCTATCAAGGAGTTGCTCGGGCATTCTAGTCTGGCGGCCACGCAGGTTTATACCCATAACTCAGTAGAAAAGTTAAAAGCTATTTACAAACAGGCGCATCCCAAAGCATAGTTATTTTATGAAATAATTTGACCAAACTATAACACAATACCCCCGTTTATCCGGGACAATTATCTTAATTTTATATAAACAAAAAGGAGGCAATATGAAAATCAGAGTGCAATCGATCCATTTTACAGCAGACATTAAATTGCTGGATTTTATACAGAAGAAAGCAGACAAGCTGGATCAATTTTATGATCAGATAATTGGTGGGGATGTATACCTCAGATTAGAGAAGACAGAAGATGAAGCAAATAAGATTGCGGAGATAAAACTGGCAATTCCCGGGAATGACCTCTTTGCAAAAGAGCAGTGTAAGAGTTTTGAAGAAGCAACAGATAGGGCAATGGAATCGCTCAGAAGGCAGCTCGATAAACATAAGGAAAAACTTCGTTCACGCCTTAGCAACCATAAAGAGGTGAGTTTATCGGACGAAATTTTATAATTTATTTATTCCTAAAGCCCTAATTATTAGGGTCTTTTTCGGCAGTCAAAACGACTGCCGATTTTTTTTTGTAAAAAATTTTGTCCGACCTTAAATTTTCGTAGATTTGCAGTCCATTTCAGAGGGGGTTATAATTAATGATAGCCAACATGAGCTGGAAAGGTTCTTTAAGGTATTAATAGTTTAAAGGTTTATACATTTCGCCTCCTTAGCTCAGCTGGTAGAGCAACTGACTTGTAATCAGTAGGTCATTGGTTCGATCCCGATAGGAGGCTCAGAAATGTTGGGGGGGTTCCAGAGCGGTCAAATGGGACGGACTGTAAATCCGTTACTTCGGTTTCGAAGGTTCGAATCCTTCCCCCCCCACAACCAATTAATTACGAATTGGTTAATTACGAATTACGAATGCAATACTAATTCGTAATTTATAATTCGTAATTCGTAATTAAAAAAGCGGAAGTAGCTCAGTTGGTAGAGCGATAGCCTTCCAAGCTATAGGTCGCGAGTTCGAACCTCGTCTTCCGCTCAAAGGTTTTTCACCTTCTTTGGTTCATCTAAAGTGAATGAATAAAGGTGATGAGTCTGAGAGCAAATTAAAAGCCGACGTAGCTCAGCGGTAGAGCACTTCCTTGGTAAGGAAGAGGTCATGGGTTCAAGTCCCATCGTTGGCTCTGGATTGAATTAAAATTGAACAATAATAAAATTAACCTAATAATAAGTATAAAACAAAATGGCAAAAGAAAAATTTGACCGCAGTAAGCCGCATTTAAATATCGGTACAATCGGTCACGTTGACCACGGTAAAACTACACTTACAGCAGCTATCACTAAAGTGTTGGCTGATGCAGGCTTTTCTGAAGCACGTTCATTTGATTCAATTGACTCTGCTCCGGAAGAAAAAGAAAGAGGTATCACCATCAATACTGCCCACGTGGAGTATTCAACCGCAACTCGTCACTACGCTCACGTTGACTGTCCAGGTCACGCGGATTATGTGAAGAACATGGTTACTGGTGCTGCTCAAATGGATGGTGCAATCATTGTAGTTGCTGCTACTGATGGTCCGATGCCACAAACTCGTGAACACATCCTTCTTGCACGTCAGGTAGGAGTACCTTCACTGGTTGTATTTATGAATAAAGTTGACATGGTTGACGATCCAGAATTACTTGAATTAGTAGAGATGGAAATCCGTGAACTATTAAGCTTCTACGAATTCCCTGGTGATGATATTCCTGTTATTCAGGGTTCTGCATTAGGTGGTCTTAACGGAGATCCGAAATGGGTTGGTAAGATCATGGAATTAATGGATGCTGTAGATAACTACATTCCAATTCCTCCACGTTTGACTGAGCTTCCTTTCCTTATGCCGGTTGAAGACGTATTCTCGATCACTGGTCGTGGTACTGTTGCAACAGGACGTATTGAAAGAGGAGTAATCAACTCAGGTGAGCAGGTTGATATCTTAGGTATGGGTGCTGAAAACTTAAAATCAGTTGTTACTGGTGTTGAGATGTTCCGTAAGATATTAGACAGAGGTGAAGCTGGTGATAACGTAGGTTTATTGTTACGTGGTATTGAGAAAACTGATATCCGTCGTGGTATGGTTATCTGTAAGCCAGGTTCAGTAACTCCACATACTGACTTCAAAGCTGAGATATATGTATTGTCAAAAGCAGAAGGTGGACGTCACACTCCATTTTTCAACAAATACCGTCCTCAGTTCTACTTCCGTACAACAGACGTTACAGGTGAGATCACTCTTGCTGAAGGAGTAGAAATGGTTATGCCGGGTGATAACGTTACAATCAGTGTAAAACTGATCAACGCAATCGCAATGGAAAAAGGACTTCGTTTTGCAATCCGTGAGGGTGGTAGAACAGTGGGTGCCGGACAGGTAACTGAAATTGTAAAATAACAATTTCTTATAAAGGTTAATTGGATAACATAAGTCCCTTTATTGTGGACTTATGTTTTCTTATAATACACGGGCTTAGTTTACAGGTCATTCTGTACTCGCAGTTTTAACAAACGGGAATAGTTCAATGGTAGAATAGAGGTCTCCAAAACCTTTGATCAGGGTTCGAATCCTTGTTCCCGTGCTTATGCTAAATAGAAGATGGCTAACGTAGTAGAGTTTTTAAAAGAATCGTATACAGAAATGACTCAGAAAGTAACCTGGCCAACATGGGTAGAGTTACAGAATTCAGCTGTATTGGTATTGATTGCTTCCATTATTATCTCACTTGTGATATTAGCAATGGATGAAACCGCTGGTAATGCATTAAAGATGTTTTATAAATCTCTGGCCTAATTCATATGAGCGATCAATTAAAATGGTATGTGGTTAGAGCTGTCAGCGGCAAAGAGAAAAAAGTAAAACAATACCTCGAGGCAGAAGTTAACCGTTTGGGAATTGCACATCTTTTACCTCAGGTTCTGATTCCGATGGAGAAATACTATCAGATGAAGGATGGTAAGAAGATTGCAAAAGAAAGAAACTTCTATCCAGGATATGTCCTGATTGAAGCTGCGCTTGACGGAGAACTCGAACACGTAATAAAAGGAATCAATAGTGTAATTGGTTTTCTTGGCGATAAGGGTGGCAATGCCGTTCCAATGAGAGCTGCTGAAGTCAACCGGATCTTAGGTAAGGTTGATGAGATGGCTGAACAAGGCGAATCAATGAACGTACCATATTATGTTGGGGAGAATGTGAAGGTGATGGATGGACCGTTCAACGGATTCACAGGTGTTATCGAAGAGGTAAATGAAGAGAAAAAGAAACTTAAGGTAATGGTTAAAATCTTCGGAAGAAGAACACCACTTGAGTTGAATTATATGCAGGTTGAAAAAGAGTAGTACAGAGTATTGAGTATTGAGTATTGAGATAGAAAGTCGTATAAAATATTATCGATAGGTTGGTATCTAAGTACTTTGTACTAAATACTAAATACTATCAAAGGTCTTAAATGTTACATAGCTTCCACTACTAACATTGAGTTAAAAACAAATCAATAAAAATGGCAAAAGAAGTCGGTGCTTTAATAAAATTACAGATCAAGGGCGGCGCTGCAAATCCATCTCCACCAGTTGGTCCCGCATTGGGAGCAAAAGGTGTGAATATCATGGAGTTTTGCAAGCAGTTTAATGCGCGTACCCAAGATAAGCCAGGTAAAGTTTTACCGGTTGTAATCACTGTTTATGTCGACAAGTCATTCGAATTTATCATTAAAACTCCTCCCGTAGCTATCCAATTATTGGAAGCCACAGGTTTAAAGAGTGGTTCTGCAGAGCCTAACCGTAAAAAGGTTTCCAGTGTAAACTGGAATCAGGTTGAAAGCATTGCCAAAGATAAAATGACCGACTTGAACGCATTTACTGTCGAGTCAGCCATGAAAATGGTTGCTGGTACAGCACGCAGTATGGGAATTACCGTTAGCGGTGATGCACCCTGGAACAATTAATTATACAAAATCAGTTTAAGAAGTGGCTAGATTAACAAAAAATCAAAAATTGGCACATTCCAAAATTGAGGTTGGGAAAGCATACTCATTAACTCAGGCTTCGGCTTTGGTTAAGGATATCACAACTACTAAATTTGATGCTTCGGTTGACCTGGATGTACGCTTAGGTGTAGATCCGCGTAAAGCGAATCAAATGGTACGTGGTATTGCAAATCTTCCTCATGGGACCGGTAAAACTGTTCGTGTTTTAGTTCTTTGCACTCCTGATAAGGAAGCAGAAGCTACAGCAGCAGGAGCAGATTACGTAGGTCTGGATGAATACATTGCCAAAATAGAAGGTGGATGGACTGACGTTGATATCATTATTACTATGCCTAGTGTTATGGCAAAAGTGGGTAAACTTGGCCGTGTTTTAGGTCCAAGGAACCTGATGCCAAACCCTAAATCAGGAACTGTTACCACTGATGTGGGTAAAGCGGTTACTGATGTTAAAGGTGGTAAGATTGATTTCAAAGTTGACAAAACAGGAATCATTCATGCTTCTATCGGAAAAGTATCTTTCGATGCTGATAAAATTTATGAGAACGCGCTGGAAGTAATCCAGACGATTTCTAAATTGAAACCTTCAGCAGCAAAAGGAACTTATTTCAAGAGCATTCACATGTCGTCGACAATGAGTCCGGGAATAGAAATTGAAACTAAATCAGTAGCAGGAATCTAATCATGAGAAAAGAAGAAAAACACGAAGTTGTTCTTGCTTTAACAGAGACGATTGCTGAGTACGGTAATTTTTACATTACCGATACTGCAAACCTGTCTGTAGCAAAAGTAAATGATATTCGCCGCAAATGTTTCGAGAACGATATCAAAATGCAGGTTGCTAAAAATAAACTGATCAGAAAGGCTATGGAAGCCTCTGCAGGTGATTTTAGCGAAATGTTTGACGTACTAAAAGGATCTTCATCTATATTATTCTCAAAATCAGCAAACGCTCCGGCTAAGCTGATCAAACAATTGAGAAAGTCAGGTGATAAACCTGTACTGAAAGCCGCATATATTGATTCAGCAGTATTCATTGGCGATAATCAGTTAGATGCCTTGGTTAACCTTAAATCTAAGGAAGAATTGGTGGCAGACATCATTGCATTGCTTCAATCTCCTGCTAAAAACGTTATCTCCGGCTTACAGTCAGGTGGTAATAAGCTTGCAGGAATTGTTAAAACATTACAAGAAAGAGGGTAACGAACACCTTAGAGTTCGATTAAATTATTCAAGTACAGAATTTTAAAATTAAAATAAAATGGCAGATTTAAAATCGTTTGCTGAGCAATTAGTAAACTTAACAGTAAAAGAAGTTAACGAATTAGCTCAAATATTAAAAGATGAGTATGGTATCGAGCCAGCTGCAGCAGCAGTGGCAGTAGCAGCAGTTTCTGGTGGCGGTGACGCTCCTGCAGCAGCAGCAGAGCAAACAGCTTTCGATGTAATCCTGAAAGAAGCTGGTGGTTCTAAACTGGCAGTTGTTAAATTGGTAAAAGATCTTACAGGCTTAGGCTTGAAAGAAGCTAAAGATTTAGTAGACGGAGCACCTAAAGAAGTTAAAACTGGTGTTGATAAAGCAGAAGCTGAGTCATTGAAAAAAGCACTGGAAGAAGCTGGAGCAACTGTTGAGATTAAGTAATCTTAACTCATAAAGATTATGGCCTTAGACTCCGATTTTCATCGGGGTCTATTGCCATTTGTATTATACCCATTTGATGTTAGACCTACATATCCGCCCCGGGCGGGTGAACAGGACACAGTTTATTTACTAAACTAAATTCTCAATCCCTTGGCAAACAAAATTAAGCACAACGAAAGAGTAAATTTTGCTACCAGTAAGCATGTGATGGACTATCCAGATTTTTTGGATGTTCAACTGCAATCTTTCAGAGAATTTTTTCAGCTTGAAACCACTTCAGACAACCGCCATCAGGAAGGTTTGTTTAAAGTTTTCTCTGAGAACTTTCCGATCTCTGATTCAAGAAACATATTCGTTCTGGAATTTCTTGATTATTTCATTGATCCGCCGCGTTATGATATACACGAATGTATCGAGCGTGGTTTAACCTATAGTGTTCCTCTGAAGGCCAAGCTTCGCTTGTCTTGTAATGATGCGGAACACGAAGACTTTGAAACAATAGTACAGGATGTTTATTTGGGAACTATCCCATACATGACTCCAAAAGGTACTTTTGTTATCAATGGTGCTGAGCGTGTAATTGTATCTCAATTGCACCGTTCACCGGGTGTATTCTTCGGCCAGAGCCGTCATACAAACGGAACTAAATTATATTCAGCACGTGTAATTCCATTTAAAGGTTCATGGATCGAATTTGCTACTGACGTAAATAACGTCATGTATGCTTATATCGATCGTAAGAAGAAATTCCCGGTTACCACACTTTTACGTGCAATCGGTTATGATTCTGATAAAGACATCCTTGAATTATTCGAACTTGCTGATGAAGTTAAAGTTAGTAAATCCGGTTTAAAGAAAGCTGTTGGCCGTAAACTTGCCGCCAGGGTTCTTAAGAAGTGGGTGGAAGATTTTGTGGATGAAGATACCGGTGAAGTTGTTTCTATTGATCGTAATGAGATCATTATGGAACGCGAAACTGTCCTTGAAGACGAGCATATCGATATGATCATTGAAGCTGGTGTAAAAACGATCATCTTGACCAAAGATGATGCAGTAAACAGCGGTGATTATACTATCATATATAATACTTTACAAAAAGATACCTCTAACTCAGAAAAAGAAGCGGTAGAACATATCTATCGTCAGCTTCGTAACGCTGAACCACCTGATGAAGAAACAGCCCGCGGTATTATTGACCGTTTGTTCTTCTCAGATAAGAGATATGATTTAGGTGATGTGGGTCGTTACCGCATTAACCGTAAATTGAAATTAGCAACTCCTATTGAAACTAAGGTTTTAACAAAACAGGATATCATTGCCATCGTTAAGTACCTGATCAAACTGATTAATTCTAAAGCTGAGGTGGATGATATTGATCACTTGTCAAACCGTCGTGTTCGTACAGTAGGTGAGCAGTTATATGCACAGTTCGGTGTTGGTCTGGCCCGTATGGCCCGTACAATTCGTGAAAGAATGAACATCCGTGACAACGAGGTGTTTACTCCAACCGATCTGATCAATGCACGTACACTTTCTTCTGTGATCAATTCATTCTTCGGAACGAATCAGTTATCACAGTTCATGGATCAAACCAATCCACTTGCCGAGATTACGCACAAGCGTCGTCTTTCAGCATTAGGCCCCGGTGGTCTTTCGCGTGAGCGTGCAGGTTTTGAGGTTCGTGACGTTCACTATACTCACTATGGTCGTTTATGTACCATTGAAACTCCTGAAGGTCCGAATATCGGTTTGATTTCATCATTATGTGTTCATGCGAAGATCAATAATCTTGGTTTCATCGAAACTCCTTACCGTAAGGTTGAGGATGGTCGTGTTGTTGTCGAAGAACCTGTAATTTACCTTTCTGCAGAAGATGAAGAAGGTAAAACTATTGGTCAGGCCAATGCAGTTTATGATGATAAAGGTAATTTCGAAACTCCGCATGTTAAAGCACGTTACGAAGGTGATTTCCCTGTAATTGAGCCTAAGAAGCTTGATTTGATGGATATTGCCCCAAACCAGATTACTTCAATTGCGGCTTCATTAATTCCATTCCTGGAACATGATGATGCTAACCGTGCATTGATGGGATCGAACATGCAGCGCCAGGCAGTTCCATTATTGCGCCCGGAAGCTCCAATCGTTGGTACAGGTCTTGAAGGCAGGGTAGCCCGCGATTCTCGTACCCTGATCAATGCAGAAGGTACCGGTGTTGTGGAATATGTAGATGCAAATGAGATCCGTATCCGTTACGAAAGAAATGAGGATGATGTCCTTGTATCATTCGAAGGGGAGGTTAAATCATACCGACTGATCAAATTCAAGAAAACGAACCAGAGTACCTGTATCAATCTGAAACCTATTGTTAAAAAAGGTCAGAAAGTTGAAAAGGGACAGGTTCTTTGCGAAGGATATGCAACCCAAAATGGAGAATTAGCATTGGGTAGAAACCTGAAAGTAGCATTCATGCCTTGGCAGGGATTCAACTTTGAGGATGCGATTGTAATTTCTGAACGTGTAGTATCTCAGGATATCTTCACTTCATTGCATATTGAAGAATTTGAACTTGAAGTTCGTGATACCAAGCGTGGAGAAGAGGAATTAACTCCTGATATTCCTAACGTTTCTGAAGAGGCCACCAAAGACCTTGATGAGAACGGAATTATCCGTGTAGGTGCAGAGATTAAGGAAGGTGATATTCTGATTGGAAAGATCACTCCAAAAGGAGAGTCTGATCCTTCACCGGAAGAAAAACTTTTACGTGCGATCTTTGGAGACAAAGCCGGTGATGTGAAAGATGCATCCCTTAAAACTCCTCCTTCAATTCACGGAGTTGTTATTGATACTAAATTATTCTCCCGCGCGAAGAAAACAACTAAGCAGGAAGAGAAAGCACTGATTGAGAAATTAGATGCTAAACATAATAAGGCAGTTAAGGAATTGAAAGATACCTTGATTGAGAAATTGTTCGTCATTGTGAATGGTAAAACTTCACAGGGTGTATTTAATGTGTACAAAGAACTATTGGTAGCTAAAGGTGTAAAGTTCACCCAGAAGATACTTACTGAACTTGAGTATGCAAATGTGAATCCAACTAAATGGACAACTGATGAAGACAAAAACGAACTGATCAAACAAACGCTTCACAATTATAATATTAAGCTTAACGAAGAGCTTGGTGCTTACAAACGTGATAAATTTGCAATCAGTGTAGGAGATGAGCTTCCATCAGGAATTGTTCAGATGGCTAAAGTTTATGTTGCTAAGAAACGTAAGCTGAAAGTAGGTGATAAGATGGCCGGACGTCACGGAAATAAAGGTATCGTTGCGAGAATCGTTCGTGATGAAGACATGCCTTTCCTTGAAGACGGAACTCCTGTGGATATCGTGTTGAATCCATTGGGTGTACCATCACGTATGAACCTTGGACAGATCTATGAGACAGTATTAGGATGGGCCGGTAAAGAACTTGGAATGAAGTTCGCTACTCCGATCTTCGACGGTGCATCACATGATGAGGTTGAAGAGTGGGTAGATAAGGCAGGTATTCCTAAATCAGGAAGAACCTATCTATACAATGGTTTAACAGGCGATCGTTTCGATCAGCAGACAACAGTTGGTATTATTTATATGCTGAAACTGGGTCACATGGTTGATGATAAGATGCACGCACGTTCAATCGGGCCATATTCATTGATTACGCAGCAGCCATTGGGTGGTAAAGCCCAGTTCGGAGGTCAGCGTTTCGGTGAGATGGAGGTTTGGGCTCTTGAAGCATTCGGTGCTGCTAACATTCTTCAGGAAATACTTACTGTTAAATCTGATGATGTTGTGGGCCGTGCAAAAACCTACGAAGCGATTGTTAAAGGTGAAAACCTTCCAACCCCATCAGTTCCTGAATCATTCAATGTATTGGTTCATGAATTAAGAGGTTTAGGATTGGATATCACATTGGACTAATGAGCTGAAAGCTGAAAGCTGAAAGCTGAAAGCTCTTGAAAGGACGTCAAATCCTATTAAGTTGCCGATGCTTTAAGCTTTGAGCTTTAAGCTTTAACCTAAAAAAAGCTATGTCTTACAAGAAAGATAATAAAATCAAAAGTAATTTCACCTCAATAACCATTAGTTTGGCTTCTCCTGAATCTATTCTGGAGCGTTCAAGCGGTGAGGTGTTAAAACCGGAAACTATCAACTACCGGACTTACAAACCAGAGCGTGATGGCTTATTCTGCGAGCGTATTTTTGGTCCTGTAAAGGATTACGAATGCCATTGCGGTAAATACAAGCGTATCCGTTACAAAGGTATTGTCTGCGACCGTTGCGGGGTTGAGGTAACTGAAAAGAAAGTGCGTCGTGAGCGTATGGGACACATCAATCTTGTGGTTCCCGTAGCACACATCTGGTACTTCCGTTCATTGCCAAATAAAATTGGTTACCTTCTTGGTTTACCAACCAAAAAACTTGATCTGATCATTTATTATGAGCGCTATGTAGTAATACAAGCTGGTCTTAAAGAAGCAGATGGCATCCAGAAAATGGATTTCCTTACAGAAGAAGAATACCTGGATATCCTGGATTCACTTCCAAAAGAAAATCAATACCTGGATGATAAAGACCCTGAGAAATTCATCGCTAAGATGGGTGCTGAGGCTCTTCAGGATCTTTTAGGCCGCTTGGACCTTGATCAGCAGTCTTATGACCTTCGTCATCAGGCCGCAACTGAAACTTCACAGCAACGTAAAACTGAGGCCTTAAAACGGCTGCAGGTTGTTGAAGCTTTCCGTGGTGCAAATACCCGTATTGAGAATAATCCTGAATGGATGATCGTTAAAATTGTTCCGGTTATTCCACCTGAATTGAGGCCTCTCGTTCCACTCGAGGGTGGTCGTTTTGCGACTTCCGATTTGAATGATCTTTACCGTCGTGTAATTATCCGTAATAACCGTTTGAAGCGTTTGATCGAGATCAAAGCTCCGGAGGTAATTCTACGTAATGAGAAGCGTATGCTTCAGGAGTCTGTCGATTCATTATTTGACAACTCACGTAAAGTAAATGCGGTAAAAACTGAAGGTAACCGTGCTTTAAAATCACTATCAGATATCTTGAAAGGTAAGCAGGGACGTTTCCGCCAAAACTTATTGGGTAAACGTGTGGATTATTCAGCACGTTCGGTAATTGTTGTCGGACCAAACCTGAAACTTCATGAGTGCGGTTTGCCAAAAGATATGGCAGCTGAGCTGTTCAAACCATTTATCATTCGTAAGATGATCGAAAGAGGAGTGGTGAAGACGGTTAAATCTGCAAAGAAAATCGTAGACAAAAAAGATCCTATCGTTTGGGATATCCTTGAAAATGTATTGAAAGGTCACCCGGTATTATTAAACCGTGCTCCTACCTTACACCGTTTGGGTATCCAGTCTTTCCAGCCAAAACTGGTTGAAGGAAAGGCAATTCAGTTACACCCATTGGTATGTACTGCATTCAACGCGGATTTTGACGGTGACCAGATGGCTGTGCATTTACCTTTGGGTAATGCTGCGATCCTGGAAGCCCAGATGCTGATGCTTGCTTCGCATAACATTCTGAACCCTGCCAACGGTACTCCAATCACAGTTCCTTCACAGGATATGGTTTTGGGTCTTTATTACATTACTAAAGGCCGCAGAACTGACGAAGGACGTGTTGTATTAGGACAGGATCAAATCTTCTATTCGCCTGAAGAAGTAATTATAGCTTATAATGAGCGTAAAATCGATCTTCATGCTTTTATTAAGGTTAAGGCCAATGTGAAAGAGAAAGATGGATCTATTGTTAATAAACTTATTGACACTACTGTAGGCCGTGTGTTATTCAACCAGAGAGTGCCTGTTGAAGTAGGATATATTAATGAATTACTGACCAAAAAATCACTTCGTGATATCATTGGGGATGTAGTTAAAGCGACCGGTATGGCACGGGCAGCACAGTTCCTTGATGAAATCAAGGAATTAGGTTTCCAGATGGCATTCCAGGGCGGACTTTCGTTTAACCTTCAGGATTTAAATATCCCTGCTGAAAAGGCTCATTTAATTGACCAGGCAAGCAAAGAGGTTGAAGAAGTAATGAATAACTATAACATGGGATTCATTACCAATAACGAACGTTATAACCAGATTATCGATATCTGGACCCGTATCAACAACCGTTTAACAGCGAATGTGATGAATCAGCTTTCAAGCGATAATCAAGGCTTTAACTCGGTTTATATGATGCTTGATTCTGGTGCCCGTGGTTCTAAAGAGCAGATTCGTCAGCTTTGCGGTATGCGTGGTCTGATGGCTAAGCCTCAGAAATCAGGTTCAGGAGGTGAGATCATTGAAAACCCGATTTTATCCAACTTTAAAGAAGGATTGTCGGTATTGGAGTACTTCATTTCTACTCACGGTGCCCGTAAAGGTTTGGCCGATACAGCATTGAAGACTGCCGATGCGGGTTACTTAACCCGTCGTTTGCATGATGTTGCTCAGGATATGATCGTTGGTGAAACTGATTGCGGAACTTTAAGAGGTATTTATACAACTGCTCTGAAAGATAACGAAGATATCGTTGAACCATTATACGACAGAATCTTAGGTAGAACCAGTTTACATGATGTTTATGATCCATTATCAGGAGAACTTTTAGTTTCTGCTGGTGAGGATATTGAAGAGCATGTAGCAGTTAAAATTGAAAGTTCAGCACTCGAAGGAATTGAAATCCGTTCGGTATTGACCTGCGAAAGTAAGCGTGGTGTTTGTGCACTTTGCTACGGACGTAACCTTGCAACCGGTAAACGTGTGCAAATGGGTGAGGCTGTGGGTGTAATTGCTGCACAGTCAATCGGTGAGCCGGGTACTCAGTTAACCTTACGTACCTTCCACGTGGGTGGTACAGCATCTAACATTGCGGCTGAATCTCAGATCAATGCGAAGTTTGACGGGGTTATTGAGTTCGAAAACGTGAGAACTGTAAGCCACGATACTCCTGAAGGAACTCTGGAAGTTGTATTGGGCCGTTCAGGTGAATTCCGTATCGTTGAGCCGGGAACCAAGAAAATGATCATGTCAAACAACATCCCTTACGGTGCATTTTTGTATGTGAAGGATGGTGCCAAAATTTCTAAAGGCGACAAGATTTGTAGTTGGGATCCATATAATGCGGTTATTATCTCTGAGTTTGAAGGTAAAGCTGAATTTGAGGCAATTATTGAGGGTGTTACCTTCCGTGAAGAATCTGATGAGCAAACCGGTCACAGAGAAAAAGTTATTATTGATACCCGTGATAAAACTAAAAACCCGGTTATCCGTGTTGCGGATAAAAAAGGTAATGGTTTAAAAGGCTATAACATTCCGGTAGGAGCACACATTGCAGTTGAAGAGAACGAGAAAGTTAAAATTGGACAAATTATTGCAAAAATTCCGCGCTCTACAGGAAAAACAAGGGATATTACTGGTGGTTTGCCAAGAGTAACTGAGTTATTTGAGGCTCGTAATCCATCAAATCCTGCAGTTGTTACTGAGATCGACGGTGTTGTAACCTTAGGTGGTGTTAAACGTGGTAATCGTGAGATGTCTATCGAATCAAAAGATGGACAGATTAAGAAGTACCTTGTTCCATTGTCAAAACACATCCTTGTACAGGATAATGACTTTGTGAAAGCCGGTATGCCATTATCAGACGGTTCTATTTCACCTGCTGATATACTTGCAATTAAAGGCCCTGCCGCAGTTCAGGAATATCTTGTTAATGGTATACAGGAAGTTTACCGTTTACAGGGTGTGAAGATCAACGATAAGCACTTTGAAACTATCGTTCACCAGATGATGCAGAAAGTGATGATTGAGGATGCTGGTGATACCCGTTTCCTTGAAAAAGAACTTGTTGATCGTTGGGATTTCCAACTGGAGAATGATGAAATCTATGATAAGAAAGTAGTTACTGAGCCAGGAGATTCTCCGAACCTTAAACCTGGTCAGATCATCTCTGTACGTAAACTTAGAGATGAGAATTCAGTATTGAAGCGTAAGGACATGAAACTTGTTGAAACCCGCGATGCAATCGCAGCAACATCAAGTCAAATGCTTCAGGGTATTACCCGTGCATCATTGGGTACCAAGTCATTCATCTCTGCAGCTTCCTTCCAGGAAACTACCAAGGTGTTGAACGAGGCTGCTATCAGTGGTAAACGTGATAACCTGCTGGGTCTTAAAGAAAACGTAATCGTAGGTCACTTGATTCCTTCAGGAACAGGTTTAAGACAGTACGAGCGTATCATTGTAGGTTCTCAGGAAGAATACGATAAATTGATGGCTTCAAAATTAGAAGAAGCAGAAGCTTAAAAGCTTATAAGCTGAAAGCATAAAGCTAAAAGGCGAAAGCTGGATGCAATAGGAAAAGTCCTCTCAGTTGAGAGGACTTTTTTTATTGATAAAATTTGAATGTATAATTTATAACTTTGAGCTATGGAAGAGCAAAACATAGAAAATCAGTTAAATATTGAACTTTCTGAGGAAGTTGCAGAAGGTATTTACTCTAATCTGGCTGTAATAACGCATTCAAACTCAGAATTTGTGCTTGATTTTATCAGGGTAATGCCCGGTGTTCCAAAAGCTAGGGTTAAATCCAGAATTGTATTAACCCCGGAGCATGCCAAGCGTTTTATGGTTGCTCTTGAAGAGAATATTGAAAAATTTGAAGCCCAGAATGGCAGAATAAAGATCAATGCAGAGCAACCCGGATTTCCATTGAACTTTGGTGGTCCAACAGCACAAGCCTAAGTGAGAGCGCGTTTAAATAAGCTTGTTTTTGGTAATCAGAATTCAGGGAAGTCGAAATCTCCTGAACATACACACCATTTTACGAAGATCCAAAATGTATGGGATAGTACTCATTACCCTGATTTTGGTATTGAACGAATACTCAGGTTGTTTCTGGTAGGTTCAAAAATTTTTTTTCCGGGTATCTATATTGATTTCCTGACCAAGAAATCGACGGTTTACAAAAGAAAGCTCGTTGGCGAATTTTATGTGATCTTTAAAACTCTGGTGCCTTTCATCATGCTTTATTTCAGCTTGTGGAATCATTTTGGACTTTATATATTCAATATATATCTGCTAATAGAGACCTTTCTGCACATTTTTCACAAAATATTTCTTCCTGAGCATGACCATGATAAAATGGCTAACCGCTCAATTATTCTGCTTTTCTTTAATTTTATTGAAGTAATTGCATCTTTTGGGGTTATTTATGCAGCCGGTAATTATTTAAATCAACCAATTCAAAGCTGGGTAGATGCTCTTTATTTTAGTTTTATTACCGGTGTTACGATAGGCTATGGTGATTTTCACCCTGTAAATGAAAATGGAAAGATCCTGGTGATGCTCCAGATTTTGAGTACAATGGCTTTTCTGTTCCTGTTCTTTAATTTTTTTGGTCCCCGCTCCGGAGAGAGGATGTCTCAGCATCAAGATAGTTCAAAATAGAATCGTACTCCCGTGGATCAAACCACTTTATATCCTCTGATTTTTTGAACCAGGTTAACTGCCTTTTTGCAAACCTTCGGGTATTTTGTTTAATCTTATCGATTGCTTCTTCTTTGGACAGTTTTCCATCGAAATATTCGAAAATTTCTGAATAGCCAACTGTATTCAGTGCGTTCAGGTGTCTGTAATCATTTAGTCCTTCCACTTCCTCAATCAATCCGTTTTCAACCATCTGATCAACTCTGAGGTTGATTTGTTCGTATAACTTTCCCCGATTCTGACTAATCGCAAGCTTAATGATGTTGAAATCTCTCTGTTTAGCGGTCTTAGTACGGTAAGAAGAGAATGGATTACCGGTACTTTCATAAACTTCAAGCGCACGTATTAAACGCTGCGGGTTGTGGATATCCACTTCTGAATAATACACTGGATCAACTTTTTTTAATTTCTCCCGCAGATGTTCAATACCTTTCTCAGCCAGAATCTGATTTAAAGCGTTCCTGGTTTCTTCGGATGCTACGGGTAATTCGTCAAAGCCATTGCATACTGCATTGATGAATAATCCGGAGCCACCCACAAGTACTACCTGATTATGAGTTTTGAAAAGTTTTTCGAGAAGATTGATAACCGCTTTTTCAAAATCGCCGACACTAAATGAGTCAAGTATGGAATGACTGTCAATTAAATGGTGTCTGACAGCGGCCAATTCCTCTTTTGAAGGCTTGGCAGTACCGATACTCATTTCCCGGTAGAACTGCCTGGAATCGGCTGATATGATCTCAGTTTTGAAATGTTTCGCTACCTGAATCGCCAGTGAGGTTTTTCCTGCTGCTGTCGGACCTGCAATAACGATCAGTGTTTTGCTCATACAGCTTCCGGTTTAAGGCTGATTACTGATTAATATTCATCCTTCTGAATATCATCCGCATCATAACCTTCATTATCAGAGAATTCATCCATAAACTCATCTTTTTCCTCTTCTTCTTCCTCCACAACTTCTTCCCCGGTAGTGATTCCCATGTCGTTCATTTGCTCAAGTTCTTCGGCATCTTCAGGCTGGAAATCTAATTCATTCAGAAAATCAAACTCCCCGGATATCTCTGTTGCTGCAGCAGTCGGAATAATTCCGATCCCGGTAATTTTGGGAGCCTCGCCCAGACTTCGGGCAACACACGGATATGTTTTTCCCGGCTCATCATTCAGGAGTATTTTGACCAGTTCAACATGAAAGTCGAAAGGCCTGTCGAAATTATAGGTATAATAAAATTTCTGGTGAGGGTCATCAATAAAACTGCTAAGTTTTGAATTGCTCATCAGGGCAACTCCATTATTGACCTTTCGCGGGTTAGGCAAAAAGGCGATTTCTTCATTCTTTATCCACTGATCGTTGCTTACATAAAAGGAGGAAGAGGCCTCAACCTGATATCCGGTCGACTGGTGGATAGCACGATGGAGGTCTTCAAATGTTTGATTTGATTTAATGTCAATATCGCGCTCGATATCATCATAATCCTCAAAAGAAACCCTGAATCTATATATTGCCATGTTCTTGTTTTATTATTTACAAAAATACTATTTGATTGTTTGCTTAAAGATTTTAATTCAGCTAATTAAGAATCTTTATGGTTTTAATTTGACAGGGATAAGTCCCATTGCCTTGCCTTTCTCAAGCATATACTCATAGGCTTCTTCCTTTGAGTTTTTTATCTCCCCTTCCAGAATCGCCTCGCGGATCTGTGTTTTAATGATTCCAACGTCCCTACCGGCATTTATGTTGAATGCCTTCATGATATCTTCACCACTTACCGGAGGTTGCCAGTTTCTGAGCTGATCGCTTTGCTCAACATCCTTCAGCTTTTGCTTTACCAGATTGAAGTTACTTCGATATTTCTTTATTTTATATTCATTTTTGGTCGTTACGTCGGCATTACAGAGTAACATAAGCCCGTCAATTTCTTCTCCCGCTTCAAATAGTAAGCGTCTTACGGCTGAATCAGTAACCACATCCTGAGCCAGAACAATTGGCCGGAGATGTAACTGCACCAACTTTTGGACCAGTTTCATCTTTTCATTCAGCGGTAATTTAAGCTGAGCGAAAATTTTCGGAACCATTCGTGCACCCCGGTCCTCATGCCCGTGAAAGGTCCAGCCATGGCCCGGCTCAAAGCGTTTGGTTGCAGGCTTGGCAATATCATGCAGAATCGCTGCCCATCTCAGCCAGAGATCTTCAGTATTTTCGGCAAGGTTGTCTAAAACCTGCAGGGTATGGTAGAAATTGTCTTTATGTCCTTTTCCTGCAATGACTTCAACACCATAAAGTTCGGCCATTTGCGGAAAAATATGTTTCAGTAAGCCTGTATCGAATAAATATATAAAACCGATGGAGGGCTTCTTCGCCAGAATGATCCGGTTTAACTCATCTGTAATCCGCTCGGCAGATACTATCTTTATTCGTTCTGAATTCTTTTTGATCGCTTCAATGGCATCCGCACTAATAGTAAAATCTAGCTGAGTTGCGAAGCGTATGGCTCGCATCATCCTCAAAGGATCGTCTGAAAAGGTCTCAACCGGATTCAGAGGTGTACGAATCAGCTTATTTTCGAGATCTTTAACACCATCAAATGGATCTAACAAGCTGCCGAAGCTGGCAGTATTTAAACCCAATGCCATTGCATTTATACTAAAATCACGTCGTTTCTGGTCATCCTCAAGTGTGCCGTTCTCCACGATGGGTTTCCGTGATTCCAAGCGATAGGATTCTTTCCTGGCGCCTACAAATTCGATTTCGAGATCTCCATAGCGGAGCATTGCAGTGCCAAAATTCTTGAACACAGAAACTTTAGTTTCCAATAGTTTTCCTGCGGCTTCGGCGAATTTGATACCATTGCCAATAACCACAATATCAATGTCTTTTGATGGCCGGTTCAGGAAAATATCCCTTACATAGCCACCAATTACATAGATTTCTGTTCCGGTAGCATCTGCCAGTTCACTGAGCTTCTTAAATATCGGATGTTGGAGGTGTTTTTTCATATTGAATTATTTCCGAATGAATGAAAAGAGGCCACCCGGTTCAAGCTTCATTATGGTTGATGGCTTTTTTTCTTTTTGCTCGTCCTGCTCCCAATTAACCACATAATCAACACCTTGCAGGATTGCTTCATCAATATCATCGAAAGTCGCCGGAGAAGGGTTGCCACTCAGGTTAGCCGAGGTCGATATCACCGGCTTTCTGAAGCGCTGTAATAATTGCTGGCAGAACTCGTGTTTCACTATCCGTATGCCAATACTGCCATCCTTTGCAATGGCGTTAGGAGCGAGATTTTTAGCACCGGAGTAAACGATTGTTAGCGGATTTTCAGCATATTCAATCAGGTCGTACGCGACTTCAGGAACCTCTTTGACATAGCTTTGAAGTTTATTGTCGCTGTCGAGCAGAACAATCAGACTTTTTTCTTCGGTGCGGCCCTTTAGTTTGAAAACCTTTTCAACGGCTTCAGGATTTGTAGCATCACAGCCAATTCCCCAGATCGTATCGGTAGGATAGAGGATTAATCCTCCATTTTTTAATACCTCAAAAGCTTTGTTTACTTCGTCTTTTAACATTTAATGATGTTTTGATATAAGTTATTTAACTGCCCGGCAATTTTATGGTCCGAGAACTGTTCCAGATGTTCCAATCCGGCTTTGATCATATTTTGTCTTTTTTTAGGATCATTTAAGACTTTCAGGATCTCTGCAGCAAGTGCTGAGCTGTCATTGGGATTAATATAAATACTTCCTGCTCCACCCACCTCTTCCAGGCAGGAGCCTTTTGCAGCAATGACGGGTATTCCTGAGCTTAAAGCCTCTACCACCGGTATTCCAAACCCTTCATATTCTGATGGGAACAAGAACAGATCAGCCATCTGATAGATTCCCGGAAGGTCATTAAATGACACGTTTTTTAAAAAATGAACTCGATTATTGAGGCCGTGTTTATTTACATAATCCCTCACATTTACAGCATAAGGGGTATCTTTTCCAATGATAATCAGTTGAATATCAGTACCAAGTTCCCTAATCGCCTGAACAGCCAGTAAAGCATTTTTCCTGGTTTCAATGGTACCTACATTCAGGAGGTAGTTCTCGGGTAAATTATAGGCAGATCGTATCCTTTGCTTTTCTTCATTGGTAATTTTATTCCGGAATGAAGGATCGCAATTTTGATAGATTACTTCAATCCGGTTCTGATCAAAGTTAAACAGATTGATCAGATCCGATTTTGTTCTCTCGCTGATTGCAATGATCTTATCTGCATGATCGGCAGCATAACGTATTTTATATTCATAGATCTTTCTGTCAAACCAGGGATAGTATTGAGGAAACCGGTAAAAAATAAGATCATGAATGCTCACCACCGAAGGAATACCCTGCTTTCTTAATCCAAATGGGATCTCATTACTTAAACCATGATAAAGATCTATTTTTTCAATCTTAAGATTTTTAACTATACCGAAACTTCTCCAATAGCTTTTGGAAAAGTGTTTTTCAGGATATTTAAATTCTATGGAACTAAATTTTTCGAGCCCCTCAGCTGCCAGGGAAGCTTTAGAAGAAAAGACCTGATACTGGTTATCCGGATAGTATTCTGCCAAAATTTTAAGCACATACCTGCTGTAATTGCCTAAGCCGGTGAAGTTTTGGGTTATACGTTTACCATCAAAGCCTATCTTCATCTTATTGAATTAAAACTAAAAAAGGATGAGTATAGATCATCCTTTTTTTAATTTAAAAAAGCTTGAATGCAGGGTTTATACCGCTACATTATTCTCTCTCAGGGCATCATTAAGAGAGGTTTTTTTATCTGTTGATTCTTTACGTTGACCAATGATCAGTGCACAGGGTACCTGATATTCACCAGCAGGGAATTTCTTGGTATAGGATCCCGGAATTACTACCGAACGGGAAGGAACAAATCCTTTGTATTCTATTGGTTCATCACCCGTAACGTCAATTATTTTAGTCGATGCTGTCAGAACAACATTTGCTCCTAAAACTGCCTCCTTTTGAACGTGAACACCTTCTACAACGATCGCTCTTGAACCAATGAAGCAATTATCCTCAATGATTACCGGAGAGGCTTGTACAGGCTCCAAAACACCACCGATTCCAACACCACCACTCAGGTGAACATGTTTTCCGATCTGAGCACATGAACCAACAGTAGCCCAGGTATCAACCATGGTGCCTTCATCAACATAAGCTCCGATGTTTACATAGGATGGCATTAAGATTACCCCTTTTGCCAGGTGTGCACCATAACGCGCAATCGCATGCGGCACAACCCTGACACCGGTTTCTTTGTAATCTGTCTTTAATTTCATTTTATCATGGAACACAAATGGTCCCACTTCGATTTCTTTCATCTCCCTGATCGGGAAATAAAGAATCACTGCCTTTTTAACCCAGTCGTTAACATGCCAGCGATCACCGATTTGTTCGGCAACCCTGATTTCACCTTTATCCAGATGCTGAATTACACTTTCAATTGCAATTCTGTATTCTTTGAAATTGATGAGAGTGCGATCTTCCCAGGCACTTTCAATTAGTTTTTTATATTCGGAAACCATACTTTTAATTTAAAGCAAATTAAAGGATTTTTCTGCCAATTTTTCCATCCTTTCGTCAATTCTTACGTAATTTTGAAGGATGCAGGGATCTGAAAAATTACGCATCGACAAATATTTATGGGCGATCCGCGCCTTTAAAACCCGTAGTATTTCTACAGAAGCCTGCAAATCAGGTAGAATAAAGCTTGATGGTAATAATCTGAAAGCCTCCCATATTGTGAAAATCGGAGAGGTATACACTGTTCAGAAAGGTAGTGATAAGAAGATCATAGAAGTTATAGCCCTATTGGATAGGAGGGTTGATGCAAAGACCGCTGTTAATTTTTATAAAGATCTAACCCCCATTGAAGATACCCAGGCCTATAAATCAATGTTTCATACTGCTAACCTCAGCAGGGACAGAGGCACCGGCCGGCCAACGAAAAAGGATAGGAGGGAGATTGATGATTTGCAGGAGGGATGGTTCGATTGAGTTGACAGTTGATAATTGACAAGGCAAGGACAGTTGACAGTTGAGAATTGACAATGGAAAGTTGACAATTTCCGCCTTTTTGAACGTCAGGGATGACGGTGGCAAGAAATTATGTCACAAGGAATTTTGATTATCTATTACGATTTTCCTTGTCTTGATTCTTGGCTCTTGGTTCTTGACTCAATCTAATTTAACGATTTCCCATGTCTTGATTCCTGGCTCCAGGTTCTTGAATCAAATCAAACAATTATTGCCCTGGTTGATTATTCGCTTCTCCTGAAATTAAACACCGTCACCTCTGCCCTGGATCCCAGCCTGATTGGGATTCCGCTTGTGCCAATCCCTCTCGAAACGTATAGGTGGGGCAATTCGTCACGGTACCATCCGCTAACATATCTGCCGCTGCCATAAGGCCTGAAAGGTGCAAATCCAAACAGGTTAAGCTGTCCGCCATGGGTATGTCCTGAAAGCATAAGGTCTATTGGAATATCTTTCATCTGTGTTTGAATGATATCCCGGTGCTGCGGACAATGGGTCATCACGACATGATAATCAGATTTCTGATAAAACTCCATCGCCATGTTGTAATCAGCTTTCCCCGCAACCAGGTCATCCATCCCCGAAACAGAAATTGTGGTTTCCCCAAATGTATAAAGGAAGGAATGATTGACAATTAATTCGACTTTATGCTTTTTGTAAACATCAAGAAGTTCTAGTGGATGGACCTTCCAACATTCCCAATTCCCCAGAATAGCTGTTTTTTGGATAGAGGGATCGAACATCGCCAGGTATTTGTCCAGGTTTTTTAAGCTTTTATTCCGGTCGATCACATCCCCGGTAAAAAGAATTAGTTCAGGTTTTATCCTGTTTACAAGAGCAGCAAGTTCATTGTGTTTAGGCTGGATTCTGCGAAGGTGAAGGTCAGAGATTTGAAGGACTTTCAGGTTGCTGCCTTCCGGACTTGCATTCCCGATATAATATTCATTGAGTTCGATAAATACCTTTTCATACCAAAAGGCATCAATCGCGGTCACACTCGTAATCAGTCCGATACTGCCCCAGATAAATTTCCTTCTACTGATCTTCTTCATCAATAGTTTGTTTTCATTGCTGAATGCTCCCAGAGTTCGAAGGCCGATTTTGCTTCTTCGTTCAATATCTGATGCATCGCTATTTTCCGCTTTTCTTTGTTCATTGCAATCTCATCATAAATGAAAGAGTCATTAAATCCGATGTTTGCAGCATCATTCTTTGTATTGGCGTAATAAATAGAGTCAATTTGAGCCCAATAGATTGCACTGAGACACATCGGACAGGGTTCACAGCTTGTATAAATCACACAGCCGCTCAGATCGAAGGTCTTTAACTTCCGGCAGGCCAGTCTGATCGCAGAAACCTCCGCATGGGCAGTCGGATCATTTTTGAGAGTTACTTTGTTTGCACTTCTGGCTATTATTTTATTAGCCTTAACAAGCACAGCACCAAAAGGACCACCCAATGCTTTGCTGACGTTTTGTTCAGAAAGCCTGATGGCTATACGCATGAATTTATTATGTAGTTCGGTCTCTGACATATTCGTTCAATATCCTCAAAATCCTTTCATCTTCAAATTATTCTGAAAAATAAAAACCCCGGCGATTGACCGGGGTTTTTAAGAAAAAGAAGTTTTTAAACTATCCTTATTTTTTTTCTTTTTTATAATCTGCATTCAAGCCATCAACAACAGCCTTGGTTACATCCAGACTTTCGTCTGCGTATAATACTGCCGGGTTTGATTTTGAATAAGTAAGTACAATTTTATAGCCTTTTGACTTAGCATATCCTTTCAGATAATCAGATACTTTATTGTATAATTTATCATTTTCAGCGGCCTCTTCGTTTGCCAGAGCATTACCTGCATTTTGATTATAGGTAGCAAGTTCCTGCTGCTTTCTTGCCAGACGTTCTTCAGTTGTAGCCCTTTGTTCAGCACTTAAATTGGCTGCACCTTGCTGATAAGAAGCAACTTCACGCTGAAAAGCCGTTCCTTTTGCAGTAAGATCTGCCTGTGCTTTCTTTGATTTTTCCTGAAATTTATCCCTTACGGCTTTGTAATAGTCATAATTACTTAGTAGAGAATCTGAATTTACGTATACGATACCTTCTGCAGCAGCTGCTGAACTTGCGGCAACACTTCCTGTACTTTTAGTTTGTTCTTTATTACAGGATACTACTATTGCCGACAGTGTTAAAATGATCGCTATTTTACTGATGCTTGTTATTAATTTCTTCATAATTTTTAATAAAAATTTAAGCAAATATAAACTTTCATACCATTTTCTCAACCATTTAATTTAGGATGCAAAAGGGCTAAACAAAAGCCCTGTTAATTTATCCACAATGTAGCAAAATCCATCTAAAATGGTTATTTTTGATCTTTGTTGTAATAATCATATATGAGCGAAGAAACAGAAGACAAATCAAATTATTCAGCGGATAATATACAGGTATTAGAAGGACTGGAAGCGGTTAGAAAACGCCCGTCCATGTACATCGGTGATACAGGATTTAAAGGCCTCCATCACCTGGTTTATGAAGTTGTAGATAATTCAATTGATGAGGCTCTCGCAGGTTACTGTACTGATATTAATGTAACCATACACAAGGGAAATTCGATTACAGTTGAAGATAATGGCCGTGGAATTCCTACCGCCATGCATACCAAAGAAAAGAAGTCGGCGCTTGAGGTAGTTATGACCGTTCTTCATGCCGGAGGTAAATTTGATAAAGACACTTATAAAGTCTCCGGTGGTTTGCACGGTGTGGGTGTAAGTTGTGTGAACGCACTTTCAAAGCCATTAAAAGTTGTAGTCCATCGTGATGGTAAAATATTCACACAGGAGTATGAGTGTGGAAAACCCCTTTTCGATGTTAAAGTTATAGGTGAAAGCGACAAGACCGGTACCATCGTTAACTTTCAGCCTGATCCTGAGATATTTACATTAACAACTGAATATAAATTTGATACCCTTGCGGCCCGTTTGAGAGAGCTGGCTTATCTGAATAAAGGTATCCGTTTATCGCTTGTTGATGAGCGTGAAACTACCGATGATGGAGCTTTTCTGAAGGAAGAATTCTATTCTGAGGGTGGTTTGAAGGAGTTTGTCAAATACCTTGACGGAATGCGTACTTCTATAATTCCTGAACCTATTTATGTGGAAGGAATTAAACAGGGTATACCTGTAGAGATGGCACTTCAGTATAATGATACCTATACAGAGAATGTCCATTCTTATGTAAACAATATAAATACCCACGAAGGAGGTACTCACGTAGCCGGATTCCGTCGTGGTTTGACCCGTACGCTTAAAGCCTATGCCGAGAAATCGGGCATGCTAAAGAACATGAAAATTGAAATTACTGGGGATGATTTCCGCGAGGGATTAACAGCCGTAATTTCAGTGAAAGTTCAGGAACCTCAGTTTGAAGGACAAACCAAAACCAAATTAGGGAATAATGAGGTGATGGGTGCTGTGGATATTGCCGTTGGTGAAATTCTGGGTAATTACCTTGAAGAGAATCCGCGTGAGGCTAAAATGATCGTTAATAAGGTCATCCTGGCTGCTACAGCGAGAGCTGCTGCCCGTAAAGCCCGCGAAATGGTTCAGCGTAAAACGGTTATGGGTGGTTCCGGTCTGCCGGGGAAACTTGCCGATTGTGCAAATAATGATCCTGCAGCTTGCGAATTATACCTGGTGGAGGGAGACTCTGCGGGTGGAACAGCCAAGCAGGGCAGGGATCGGAATTTTCAGGCTATTCTTCCATTAAAAGGTAAGATCCTTAACGTGGAGAAGGCAATGGAGCATAAGATCTATGAGAACGACGAGATCAAGAATATGTTCACGGCCATGGGAGTTAGTATCGGTACAGCCGAAGACGCCAAGGCATTGAATATGGAGAAACTTCGTTACCACCGTATTATCATCATGACGGATGCTGACGTGGATGGTTCCCACATTACCACATTGATCCTGACCTTCTTCTTCAGGTACATGAAGGCTCTGATTGAATTTGGATATATCTATATCGCAGCGCCGCCACTTTACCTTGTAAAAAAGGGCAAGGAGTTTCAGTATGCATGGAATGATGATCAGCGTGATGCAGCGGTACAGGCATTGAAAGGTGCAGGAAAAGAAGAGAGTGTCAACATTCAACGGTACAAAGGTTTGGGAGAGATGAATGCAGAACAATTATGGGACACTACTCTAAATCCTGAAACCCGTACACTTAGAAAGGTTACGATTGAAAATGCAGCAGAATGTGATCATATATTCTCAATGCTGATGGGCGACGAGGTTGCACCACGTCGTGAGTTTATTGAGAAAAATGCAAAATACGCACGTATTGATATCTAATTCAATTCAGGAGTAGGAATATAAAAAAGCCCTCCACTTATTGTGGAGGGCTTTTTGGTTCAGGGGCATATCGTAAATAGACCACTGCACTAACTTCCTTGGTCGATCGTATCAATACCTGGTGTTCCTTAACACCATCATAAATTCTCAGATTTGAAGTGTTAGGAGGGATCTTGCCCAAATTTTCGGCATAGAGAATAATCTCATGTAGTTCCTGGTTTCTGTTTAAGCGAAGTGTATGGTTTGTAGGCTTATTCACAATAAGCTGATTCCTGATAAATGGCCGTCGGTTATGATAGACAGATATAATATCTCCATCCTCCCGCAAATAATCTTTTAGTTCAAGCCTGACTACATTTTCAGTTATCTCAATTACAATCGGCCGGGCTAGTTTGGTTTGCAGGAACACATTCGGATCCCTGGCATCCAGCAAAATACTGGTAAGATAGTTTTGAGGTATGTTCTGCTTGTTTGCATCCGTAAAGCGTTGCAGGTATACATTTCCGGGATAGCAGGGCAATGAATTTTCCCCGGCGCCGGTAAATGTACCGGTCAGATTATCAATACCTTCCTCCTTGCTCAGGTTGAGTTTAAGGTCTTTAATACATAAAAATCGGGCAGTGTCACTTGGGATTTTGGAGTATAATATCTTTAGTTCATTGATTCTCAGGTTACCTTTATTGATCACGCCGATAAAGTCCAGGATACCTTCAGCCCGGAGTGGATTATCACGATAGATATAGGCCTTCCCGTTAACTATATTATTATCCTGCTCCTTCACATGCAAAATGTAGTTCACATTCAGGGTTCTGATATGTTGAAGATCGGTGTCCATATACCCTAGCCATACCCCTTTGAAATCCTGTGTAAAGCCTGAAAATGGAGCGAATAAAAGTAGAAGTATGAGGGAATATTTCATAGATAATCCTTATTTACTGGTCTTTGCTTTTTTTTCTTGCGGTTTATATCTTAAATATATAGCGGCAGTTTTTTGTTTATCAGATACGATCATTACCCTGTGTTTGGTTTCGCCGTCAATTAAAATAAGTTCTGAGGTATTTGGTGGTATCAGGCCAAGATTCTCAGCATACAGGAGCAGCTCATGAACTACGATCCGCTTATCAATACTGAATTTAATCAGAGCGGGCCTTTTTGAGATCTGAATTTTTTTTACCAGAATTTTCCGGTTAAGGTAAACCGATATCGTATCATTATCCGGTTTTAGATAATCCAGTAACTGAATCTGCAGATCGGCATTATGAACCTCGATTTCTGTTACTTTTTTTGGTTCAGTTTCGAGAAATTTTGAGTTAAAATCTACTAAAACCGGAGCTGCCTGTTCCGGATTCTGGGCTAAAGTATTGATCACAGAGTCTTTACGTTGCTCCAGAAATGTATTGAGACCCTCAATCGATTTGGATAGGATTACCTTGCCAGGGATGCAAACTTCGCTGGAATCATTCTTGCTGATCCCGCTCCAGGTTCCCTCCAGATATTCATAAGCACCATCGTTGCGATAAGCCAGATCGAATTTTTTTATGCATGCAACCCAATCCCATGGGACAAAATCTTCACGTATCCAGTCGATACTTTCATAAAGTCTGATGCTGTCACGATCTACCTTGCCTGAAAGTCCAATGCGTATCCTGACCGAATTATCTTTAAAAGAATAGGAATCACCCCAGATATTTTTTCTCTGACTAAGGTTTAATTGGAGGTCATAAAGTTCACTATATCCACCGGGACCCTGGGTAATTTTGCCAAACCATTTCCCGCTTATATTCTGAGCCAGAATATCCTGTGTAAGGATTGATAAGAAAATGAGCAGGAAGCATTTCATACCTTTATTTTAAATCAAGTTAATGATTTTTAAAGGTTTTAATACAGTCCTTTAACGAAAAAGTTTTAAGTGCAGTTTTTTGTAATTGATAATTGCTTTATAGCGCTGTAGAATATCACCGCCCAAAACTCCAATTACAGGCGGAAGGTTCAGGCTTGAATAAGCATGGCTTATCGTGCTGAGGTCGAGCACGGCAGCTTCGAAATTCTTTAATTTAAATTTTCCGATTTTCAAAACAGAAAGAATTATTGTATGGCTTTCCATGCTGTTCGTCCCCAAACCGGTAGATAAAAGCTCTGAATTCATTAATTCAGCATCTTTCATATGTTTTTCGATCACGGTTTTATCAAAAACTGTTTTCGAAGCCCCGGTATCGAGCACCACATTAAAGGATTGCCCGAAAACAACAACTTCCACCAATAGGTGGAAGCCGTCGTCGTGTAAATTTACCAGTTCTAAAGGAACTCTTGTTTCGCTCATTAAGCGTTTAGATAAGGTTAGAATCTCTGAGAACCTGATTCATATTTCTTACTGCATCTGCACTCTTGTTAAACTCAGCCTGCTCAGCATCAGAAAGTTTGAAGTCAAGGATTTTTTCCCATCCGTTTTTGCCAATGATAACCGGAACAACAAGAGAGATATCTTTCTGTCCGTATTCACCGTCAAGGGCGACACCGCAGGAAATCAATTTTTTCTCATCACGTACAATACTTTCAACCATTGCAGCTGTACCCGCTCCCGGTGCATACCATGCTGAAGTGCCAATCAGTTTTGTTAAAGTAGCGCCACCAACCATGGTTGAAGAAACTACTCTTTCCTGCTGCTCTTTAGTTAATAATTGAGTAACCGGAATGCTGTTCCAGGTAGCATGATTGATTAAAGGGATCATGGTCGTATCACCGTGTCCGCCGATAACCACTGCATTTAAATCTGCAGGTGAACAACCCAGTTCTACGCTCAGGTAATATTTGAACCTTGCAGAATCCAATGCTCCACCCATTCCCAGAATTTTATTCTTTGGAAGACCTGAAGTTTGAAGTGTAAGGTAATTCATGGTGTCCATTGGGTTCGAAACCACAATGATGATGGTATTTGGAGAGTGTTTCAGGATATTTTCTGTAACGCTCTTTACAATGTTTGCATTGGTGCCGATCAACTCCTCACGGGTCATTCCCGGTTTACGTGGCAATCCAGAAGTAATTACAACCACTTCAGATCCTGCAGTAGCAGCATAATCATTAGTTACACCTTTGATTTTAGTATCAAAACCCAAAAGGGCTGAAGTCTGCATCATGTCGATCGCTTTACCTTCAGCAAAACCTTCTCTGATGTCTAGTAAAATAAGTTCTTCTGCTAATTCTTTTCTGGCGATGTTATCAGCACAGGTTGCACCTACTGCACCGGCTCCTACAACTGTAATTTTCATTTTATGATTTGTTTTTAATTTGAGATCGGACCTATTTGAGATTTTAATTAAAATCTGCCTTTTTCTTGTTCAAAAACGCCTTTGCCGGCAGCTTTGAATTGACAAGCCGAAGATAGATAATTCAATCTTTTTTATGAAATTATTAGTGCTTGTTGTGTAAGTTTTTTGTTTCTAAAACAAAGGGTAGGGTTGAAAATATTTTCGAATAAAATCTGCTTGTAGGTTTTTCTTTGAATTCAGTTAGGATCTGTTTCTAATGACCCTGAAGGGGTCGAATGTATTGGAAATTTTCACATACGACCCCTTCAGGGTCGAAAACAATGTTTTATAACGTTTCTATAAACATACGACCACCTTCCTTTAGATTAGTAATCTCTAAGAAAGAGTGGTTATTGTTATTGTAGGATTTTCTTTTTGCTTCTTTTTCTTTTGTTAATAACTGAAATTTATGTGTAAAAGTTAACACTGACAG
>NZ_JAUXXZ010000060.1 GCF_030684675.1 Daejeonella sp.
AAGACTATATCGATCTAAAAAGGAGTAGCGCACTAAGCCAAAAGGATCAGTACGCTACACAGACTGGTTCTTGACCGTCTTAAAGAACAAAGATAAAAATAATTTTATTTGGAAATCAACACAGAATCTCTACGGATTGTCAAATGATGAGGAGTCTCCTGACTCCTCATGGATAAATAAAACAATTATACTAATTCATTCCTATAAAAGTAATTCCGGAGGTACTTTTAAAATCTTAAAATTCCTGGCCTTACCTGTTTTTCATGCAAATAGATCATCCTAGATAGCATACCAGATCATATTAAAATTTAAATTATACTTAGCGAATGATTATGATCATTTTAATTGCAAACGAGTCTGAAGACTCTTGTACATTGAATAATCCGTAGAGCGCTTCGCTACGGACAGTTGAGGCAGCGTCTCTACCTTTAGATAAGCAAACACAGAATTTCTGTAAATTATTTGACTGTTAACATAATATCCTTAATTTAATCCTAAGATTTTGATATTAAGGATATTGACAATTATAAACAGCCAAAATTAAATACGATGCACAGAAGAAAGATGTTAAAAATGCTGTCCGCACTTCCGGTTGCGGGTATGTTGCCTCAGGGACTTGCAGCGATGGAGTCCGCAGATTCAGTCAACCCTGTTAAACCTATAACTGATCTTTCGGGCAGGACACTGAGCAATTCAGCTCAAAAATCACCGATTATCAATGCTTCTGAGCATGTTTGGTTGATGAATGATCCACGATTTCCGATCGATCCTGAAATCTCTACCTGTCCGGGTAGTAAACCTCCCCGCGATTATTCGGGCGAGCATCTGATTGAGGAGATGAATACCTATGGCATTGATAAAACAGTCATTTCTCATGTATGTTATTACGGCAGAAACAATGATTATACGATCCATTGCGTAAAAACCTGGCCTGATCGTTTTGCCGGATTCGGCCTGCTGTTCGGGAACCGTTTGTTCGCACCCAATGATCCTAAAAATCCGGAGCGGCTTGAAAAGCTCGTCAAAGAGGATGGACTCACCGGTTTACGTCTGAGCCCTATACAGGATCCACAAAGGGTTTGGATGAATGACCCGGGTTCATACCCCTGGTGGAAGAAAGCCGAGGAAATTGGGGCAACCTTCAATATCTTCCTTGCACCACAGCAAATTAGTCAGGTTGCTGACATGGCAGAGCGCTATCCGGGAGTGAAAATCGTAATCGACCATCTGGCGATGATGGATATTACAAAACCTGATTCGGAGGGGATTATTCCATTGTGTAATCTTGTGAAATTTCCGAATGTGTATATCCGTACATCCATGCACAATCCTTCCAAACAAAAACCGCCATACCGCGATGTTTGGCCTTACCTCAAACGGATTTATGATACTTTTGGACCTCAGCGGATGCTCTTTGCCAACTTTTTTGAATACCTGATCATGAAGGATATTATTCCGTTCTTCAGCGAAGAAGATAAGGCCTGGATTTTGGGTAAAACGGCGGAAGGGATTTATTTTAACCGGTCCTGATAGATTTTATGAATCAGGGAGATTATTCTCATTTTCAGAAATAATACTCAGCACCACATTGCCGATCTTTTGCCGGCTTTCAACGTATTGATAGGCCTCTCTTATCTCGTCCAAAAGATAAATCCGGTCGATAAGGGGTTTGAACAGCCCGCTTTCTGCAAGATTTTTCAGAAAAATCACATCCTCTTTATGAATATAGGGGATAGGGAAAAGAACCTTCTTGCCTCCGGATAAAAGGCCATACAAGGCCATCCAGATATTTTCGCCGTTTTTACCCAATTCGGTAGAAATATATACTCCGTTTTCCTTGAGCAGTTTTTTACAGGCTCCGAATGAGCTTTTTCCGACTGCATCGAAGATAAAATCATACCGCTGGGTGGTTTTTGTAAAATCTTCACGGGTGTAATCAATTACAAAATCGGCGCCTAATGAACGTACAAGATTCATATTAGGAGTATTGCAAACCGCTGTCACCTCAGTATCGAAATATTTCAGAAGCTGTACTGCCGCCGAGCCGATTGCGCCTGTGGCACCGTAAACCATGATTTTTTGTCCGGCTTCCACCTTGGCTGCCCTGATATTGCATAATGCATAATGCGAACCTTCTGTTAGTGTCGCAGCTTCTGCAAAACTCAGATTCTGAGGCATCAGAGTCATTGCATCCTGCTCATCCCTGATCAGGTACTCGGCATGCCCGCCGAAACGGGTATCATTGTAACCGAAAATCCGGTCCCCGGTTTGATAAGTAAGTACTAATTCCCCGACAGATTCAATTGTGCCCGAAAATTCACAACCCAATATTTGCTGTTTGGGCTTAAATAGTCCGCTAAAAAACCTACTGACGAAATATTCTGCACTTCTGAAACCACAATCGGTGCGGTTTACAGTGCTGGCATGAACTCTAATCAGAACCTCATTTTCCCTGGAGAAGGTTTATCGATTTCCAGGATATGAACCACTTCAGGCGGACCGTACTGGGTGTGGATTGCTGCTTTCATTTTCTGCCTAGTTATACCATAAATATAAGCTATCCGGCATTTATTTCAATAGTATCGCCCAAATACTTATCCTGTTAATTAAATGTGTTTTAGTATTTGAAAATGAAAGGCAGTCGTATTTTGCAGGGGTAGTCCGGCTTTGCACTGTAGCTTTGCCTTTAAGATTTTTTTATAACCAGAATGATTGTACTGGCAAAGGCTGCCGCTGCAATCCGGTTTAGGGAATTAAGGGCAGTGGTTAAAATTTAGTAAGTAAATTTACATCATATGAGATTTATTTTTGAACCTAAATCCAATCATAGCTGCATAAAATTACCAGTCTAAACCTGCCCTTTACCCACAAGTTTTATCTCGTATTATTCAGGCAACCAACCGACCCCGAAGTGGCAATATCATTATTTAAGGATTACGATCCTGACGAAAGTGATCCTGACGAAAGTCAGGATCTCCTCCATTATAAAAAAAATGCATTGTCATCCGATAGATATCGGATCTGGCGAAAGCCAGAACCCTTCCAGCCCTGATCAATCCCGACACCCGCCTTTAATCACATTCCCCATCAGGCCGGCAAACAGCTCCTTCCTGAACTTGTAAACCGGCAGCCGGATTATCCTGCTTCCATTCCCCAAACGATTTCTCCAGATTTTGGAGGAAAACAGGAGTCTCCTGAGCCCCCGAAACAGCGTATTTGCGGTTGAATACAAAAAACGGAACGCCACGAACGCCAAGCTGCTGACTTTCATAAATATCCATTCGTACATCCTCAGCATAACGGTCGCTTTCCAGAACTTTCCTGAGTTCAGTTTCATCCAGCCCGATGCTTTTGCCCAGATTGATCAAAATATTGATATCATCTGTATTTTTCCCTTCGGTAAAATATGCCTGGAACAAGCACTCCTCGGCTTCATCCTGTTTGTTTTTGCTCAATGCGAAATGGGAGAAACGATGTGCATTCATTGAATTTGCAACTACGGCCTTATCCAGTTCATAATGCAGTCCCTCAGCAGCAGCCATCTCAGTAACCTGCTTGTTGAGTTGTTCAGCACGGTCCATGCTCATGCCTTTGACTTCTGAAAGATACTGGTTTATGTTTTTTGAAGGATCGGTCTTTAGGTCCGGATTCAGCTGAAAACTTTTCCAGATTACTTCTATATTTTCTTTTCCAGGTAGCTTATCCAGTGCTTTTTCAAACCTGCGTTTTCCGATATAACAGAACGGACACATGACATCGCTCCAGATCTCTACTTTCATTTTTTCCGGATTCATAATTTTCCTTATTAAAAACGGTGTAAATGTATGGGATAAGGATTGAATGATTATCAAGCTAAATCCTTGATTTTAAAATATGACACGGGGAGTATAAAAATGAAAGATTTTGAATCCATGCTAAAGGGTTTTAGGCTCACAGATCATCCTATTTCAAATCTGAAATCAAGAATTTCCGGCAAAGCTTATTATTTTTTGTAATTCTCATTAAAACCTTTATTTTTAATTACTTATGAAAATAATCTGCTATGACCAGCAAATATGGATTTGTAAAATTCACTATTCAGGAGTTTGAAAATTGGATTAATTCCCTCACATTGGCACGTACAGTACTTCATATTCAACAACATCACACCTATAATCCGAATTATGCACTTTTTAAAGGAAACAACCATTTTGAGATGCAGCAGGGTATGAAAAACTATCATATAAATCAGAATGGATGGAGTGATATCGGACAGCATTTTACAACTTTTCCAGATGGGAGCATTGTTACAGGCAGAGCACTTAACCAATCACCTGCCTGTATTTTCGGACAGAATGCCAATTCTATCTGCATTGAGCATCTAGGTAATTTTGACTTGGGTAAGGATATTATGACTCCTGCCCACCGGGAAACAATTATACGTATGACAGCGAAGTTATGTGGCCGTTTTAATTTGCAGGTTAATATCAGCAGTATCGTTTATCATCACTGGTTCGACCTGAGTACAGGGCAGCGGAATGATGGGACAAAAAATAATAAGAGCTGTCCCGGGACTGGTTTTTTCGGTGGGAATAAAGTTCAGGATTGCCAGTCGAATTTTCTCCCTTTGATTTTAGGGCAGATTCCGGCACAACTGATCGTAATTCCGGAGCTTTTGAAATACGTTAGTGTGACGGCTTCAAAATTAAACATCCGTACAGGGGCTGATAGTTCAAAACGGAAGGTAAATGGGAAATTATCCGTTGGAACAGGGGTAGTCCTGAGGGTTTATGCTGAAGATAATGGCTGGTATAAGATATCAAGTAGTAAGGAGCATTGGGTCGCTGCACGCTATACCCTGCCTGTAACAAGAGCTCAGGTCTCTGTCACTACACTAAATGTGCGGAACGGGCCTGATAAAAGCTTTGAAAAGATTACTGCCTTAAATAAAGGCCAGGAAGTGTTTATTGCTGAGGAAAAGAATGGCTGGTGCAGGTTGAATATGGAGGATAAGTGGCTAAGTAAAAGCTTCCTGGTATTCAGCTAAGTCATTTTCCTTCCCGGGATTTTGCATCTTAAACCTGCAGTTTATATTTTTCTTTTTATAATTCGTTGACATTCAAGACCTTATTCCTATGAAGAAAATTTTATCTATTGATGGGGGCGGTATCCGCGGACTCATTCCCGGTCAGATTCTGATCGCACTGGAGAAGAAACTGCAGGAGAAAAGTAAAGACCCTATGGCTCGAATCGCTACTTATTTTGATTTTTTTGCCGGAACCAGTACGGGTGGAATATTGACCTGCCTATTGCTTTGCCCGGATGAACATGATCCTGAAAAGCCCAAGTTTAGCGCAGAAGAAGCGGTCGATCTTTATAAACGATATGGAGATAAAATTTTCAAGGTTTCTTTTTTGAGCAAACTCCTGAATTATAAGTCCCTGTTCAGTGAAAAGTATCCTGCAAACCATTTGGAGGAGGTTTTACTCACTTATTTTAGAGATAAACGGCTGAGTGAATTATTAAAGCCCTGCCTGATTACAGCTTACGACATTCAGGAAAGGAAAACTCATTTTTTTGCCAGTCATGATTATCCCAGAAAAGGTGATGGGGGTGATTTTTATCTGAAAGACGTTTGTCGGGCCACATCTGCAGCTCCAACTTATTTTGAGGCAGCGCTGGTTAAATCGATGAGTGGGGTGAGCTATCCGATGATCGATGGTGGGATATTTGCGAATAATCCATCCCTTTGTGCCTATTCAGAAGTAAGGAATTCTCAAGGTGACCCGAGTGCGAAAGATATGCTGATCCTTTCACTGGGAACCGGTGGAGAAAATAAATCTTATGCCTATGGTAAAGCAAAGGCATGGGGTGCCCTGGGCTGGATCAAACCTTCTATTGATATCATGATGTCGGGAGCAGCAGAATCTACCAACTACCATCTGGTCAGAATGTTTGATGTAACTGGAAGTAAGGCCAATTACTGCAGGATTCAACCCGAGCATCTCCGGAATGCAGTTCCGGAAATGGATAATGCGAGTCATCAGAATATGCAGGCGCTCATCGAACTGGGTATTAAAACAGCACAGGACCATTCCGATGAATTGGATTCCATAGTCGATCGGATCTATGAAGATAAAGATGCTGTAGTGTTTGAATAGGCATGTCTGTAGTATTAGCTCAAAAAGGTGATCCATCTAAAAAGAGCACAATAGCAATTTTTCAAGATATATAAAGCTTAATCCTGGCGGGGAAAATCATCTTAAAACATATCTTTAATTTATATTAATATCGAAATCAGGTAATTATATTTATCTCATGCAAACAGCTTACAAAATCATCAGCATGATCAATAATTTTTTTTTGACGGGTCTATTTTTTTATATCCTTTCCTTTTCCGCTTTCGCACAAAAGCCCCAAAATTTAAGTTATGAGGCAATTCCCGGGACTAAAGCCCGGAACATCATTTTCATTCTTTCGGATGATCACCGCTATGATTTTATGGGTTTTACCGGCACGGTTCCGGGCTTAAAAACCCCTAATCTGGATCGGATTGCAAATGAAGGGGCTCATTTTCAAAATGCATTTGTCAGCACAGCTCTTTGTTCACCAAGCAGGGCTTCTATTTTAACCGGACAGTACGCCCATACTCATACGGTAGTTGATAATCAGGCATCCGCACCCTCCTCCCTCATTTATTTTCCTCAATACCTGCAAAAGGCAGGTTATCAGACTTCCTTTTTTGGAAAATGGCATATGGGTGGTGGTGGTGCTAATCCGCGTCCCGGCTTTAACCGCTGGGTGAGTTTTGCCGGGCAGGGGGATTATTATAATCCCAAAATAAATGTGGACGGGAAAATGATTAATTATACAGATAGCAGCTATGTCACTGATGTGCTTACCAATTACACCCTCGACTGGCTGGATAAGCGCGATAAAAACAAACCATTTTTCGTTTATCTGTCGCACAAAGCAGTGCATGCTGATTTTTATCCGGCAAAAAGGGATAAAGGGAAATACAAGGATATCCGCATTCAATATCCAGTGTCTATGTTCTCAACTGCCGGCAAGGATAGCAAACGATTTAACCGTGGTGATCAGGCAGATTCAAGTGCATATATTTTTAACTATAAAGATATCCCGCAATGGGTGAGGGCACAGCGCTACAGTTGGCATGGAGTTGACTTTATGTATCACGGACAAACCGATTTCGATAAATTTTATGTGGATTATCTCGAAACCTTAATGGGAGTAGATAACAGCGTAGGCAGGGTGCTTGATTACCTGAAGGCCAATGGTTTGGATAAGGAAACCCTTGTTATTTACATGGGCGATAATGGTTTTTCATTTGGAGAACATGGACTGATCGACAAGCGTCATGCTTATGAAGAGTCGATGCGGGTACCTTTGCTCGCCCGCTCACCGGCACTGATCAAGCCTGGAACCAAGGTGAAGGAAATGGTGCTGAATGTGGATATTGCCCCAAGTATTTTGGAAATGGCAGGAGTTAAAAAGCCAAAACAAATGCAGGGGACTTCCTTCTTGCCATTAATGAAAGGGAGTGCTGTTCAGAACTGGAGGAAAGAAGTGTATTATGAATATTACTGGGAAAATCCTTTTCCGCAAACACCCACACAATATGCCGTTCGAACCGATCGCTATAAATTTATCCGTAGCCAGGGAGTTTGGGACATTGATCAGTTGTATGATCTTCAGCAGGATCCATACGAGCTCAATAATTTAATCCGCAAGCCCGAATTACAGGACCTGGCAAAGGATCTGAACAAAAAGCTTTGGGACTGGCTTTCAGATACCCAGGGTTTGTATATTCCTTTGAAACCAATCGGTGATAAGAAGTTTGATCATATTTATAAGGGGACTTGGTGATAAAGCGATAATAATATTGTGGTAAATATTCGCTGAATGACATGTATTTTTTTAGTATTGGGATGATCCTAAATTCGTGATGATCGCTTGCACCAAAAGGCACCTATAATGATACCACTAAGATTCCGGCGAAGGCCGTATTCTCCCTATTCCACCCCTCGGATTGTCATTCAGCGAAAGCTGGAACCTTCTAGTTCTCATGAAATTCCATTTCAAGCTTTCCCTGGACATAAGTGAATCAATTAATCAGATAATTTTCCTGGTAGGCGATTATTAGTGCCAACTTTCTTCTGCAGGTCATCACCCAGATCTTCCCTTGCTTGATCGGCAAGTGATTTTAGTTCTTTAACGATTTCTGGAAAATATGCTTGTACATCATAGCGTTCACCGGGATCTCTGCGAAGGTCGTAAAGTGCCTCTTTCATTGTCACATTTTCTGGTGCCGCACCTGGAAAGCCGTCAACACCTGGTGCCTGATCGAGATATGAACGGGAAGGGTGCTCGAAAACGAGTTTCCAATTATCACGACGAACAGCCTCCAAAGAATTTTTGCGGTAGTAATACAAAAAGTTTTTTCTTGGCTTTGCCAGCAGATCACCTTTTAAGATCACCCCGAGGTCAATACCATCGATCTTTTTGTCGGGAAGCGAAGTCCCTGCAATTTTAGCAATGGTAGGAAGCAGATCAATTGTTGAAGCTAACTGGTTAGATACTAATCCGCCGGGAATTGTACCCTTCCACCTTATAATACATGGAACTCTTTGTCCGCCTTCGAATGAAGTGCCCTTACCTTCTCTCAATCCGGCAGTATTCCCGGCATGGCTTCCAAAATTTAACCAGGGGCCATTATCGCTGGTGAAAATAATCATGGTTTTTTTCTCTAGTCCTTCTTTTTTTAGGGCATCCATGATCCTTCCAACGTTATGGTCAACCTCCTGAATCACATCTCCATACAAACCCTGCTTGCTTTTACCCCTGAATGCTGCCGAAGCATTGATTGGAACATGGGGCATAGGATGCGGAATGTAAGCAAAGAACGATTTCTTTTTATTCCTGCGGATAAAACTAATGGCCTCATCTGTCAGCCTGCTGGTTAAGAGGGCCTGATCTTCAAGTGTCCTGATGGTGTCAACCGGCACAGAATTCCGGATCAATGGAAGAGGAGGGAAACGATACTTATTGGTTCCGGCTTTTGCAGGCAGACCATCAAAATTAACCGGCCACATATCATTGGAATAAGGAATGCCCAGGTATTCATCAAAGCCCTGATTCAGAGGCAGAAACTCTGGAGAATCGCCAAGATGCCATTTGCCGAATATTCCGGTTACATATTTTTTTTGTTTGAGGAGGTCTGCAATAGTCATTTCCTCTTTGGCTAAACCGATAGGTGAAGCCGGAAATAAAGCTCCTGAGATGCCGACACGGTTGGGATAGCAGCCGGTAAGTATTGCTGCCCGTGAAGCACTGCAAACGGCCTGTGCCGATAGGAAATTAGTAAATCGAATGCCTTCAGAGGCTAACTGGTCAATATTAGGGGTATGTATATCAAGAGCTCCATAACAGGAAAGATCACCATAACCCATGTCGTCCATGAATATCAAAATGATATTGGGACCAGCAGGTGCTGCATTTTTGACTGTTGTACTGGATTGATTCAGTGTGAATATTAACAAGGCGATTAACGCGATTTTTATTTTTCTGATCATGGTGTTATTGGTGTCTAGCAGGATTGAATATAAAATTAATATTCGGTTTGAGAAATAGTACTCAAGAAGAATATTTTTCCAATTAATAACAATCCCGCTTTCAGCTTTTTCCTTTCAGCTTTTCTTTTGGTCCAAAGGACTCCTTCGGAGAGAAGGGTTGGGGGGAGGCCTGCAATTTGTCTGAACTATGATTTTTGTGATTAGGGTGTTTCTAATGATTAGGAATAGTACTTAAGAATAAAGGATGCATTAAACTCAAATTCCCGGGTATCTGTATCGTCCTAAATAATCGTGTTCATTTACCTCAAATTTTTCTTAGAAGAAAATTCTTTTCCACCACCCCCTTTTATTCCCCCGCCAGCGGGGGATACTGGTCGCCTATACAAAACGCTAAAAAATCATTTCTAATTAACCCGAATACCATAGGCATCATGTCTCCCCCTCTTTTGGTCCAAAGGACTCCTTCGGAGAGGGGGTGGGGGGAGGCTCAAAATATCTTATTCAATAAAATTTGTTTCATTCTATTTATTTCTGATATTGAACTTACCAATCAGTTTGGAATTCAGGTGCTTTACGATTGCCTGAAGATGTTGGAATTTATTAATGAATCCAACGAATTTTCAGGTAATCAGCCGAAAATTGAAATAGATTTTATGTTAAATTAGAGATCAAATACTATTAAAATAGTGTAAATTTCCACTGAGGATTAAATCATTTTAGAATATTTTTATTGTTTAAGAACTATATAGCTAGTTGAAACCAACAGATACCAAAAATCCGGAATACTTCCACAAAGTTGTGGACTGTCAATATGCCTGCCCCGCACATACTCCGGTACCTGAATACATCAGGTTGATCTCAGCAGGAAAATATACTGAGGCATATATGATCAATTGGGAATCGAATGTATTCCCCGGGGTACTCGGGCGAACCTGCGATCGTCCTTGCGAACCCGCATGCCGCCGTGGCAGAATTGAAGAAGAACCTGTTGCAATTTGCCGGCTAAAGCGGGTAGCTGCGGATAATAAGGACGATGTCAGGGCATTTATGCCCGGTGTTCCTTCAGAAATGAATGGAAAGCGAATAGCCTTGATTGGTGGCGGACCTGCATCCCTAACCGTAGCGCGTGATCTTGCCCCTTTGGGATACGAGATTCACCTCTACGATGAACATGCCGCTGGAGGTGGAATGATGCGCAGCCAGATTCCTTCCTTCAGATTACCCGACGATGTATTGAACGAAGAAGTCGGGTATATTCTTGATATGGGCATCCATACACATTTCAATACCTATGTATCCAGCATGAACGAAATTCTTGAAAAGGGATACGATGCGGTATTTGTAGGTACAGGTGCTCCGAGAGGTCGCGATTTGGTTCTTCCGGGACGCGAAGAAGCAGGTAAAAACGTACATGTCGGAATAGAATGGCTTGCAAGCGTAGCTTTCGAGCATACTCATAAAATTGGTAAAAAAGTGATCGTACTAGGTGGTGGAAATACTGCGATGGATTGCTGCCGTACTTCCCGCCGTCTTGGTGGTGAAGAGGTTAAAGTTGTGGTTCGGAGTCCTTTTGCCGAGATGAAAGCTTCCCCATGGGAAATTGAGGATGCAATGCATGAAGATATTCCGATCCTTGAAAACCATGTACCTAAAACCTATGTGATCGAAAATGGCAAACTGGTCGGAATGACCTTTGAAAAAGTAAAGGCCGTTTATGATGAGCATGGCAAACGGACTCTGGTTCCTTCAGGAGAGCCGGAAGTATTTATTGAAGCGGATGATGTGCTGGTTGCTGTGGGTCAGCAGAACAGTTTCCCATGGATAGAAAAGGATACGGGTGTTGATTTTGATCAGTGGGGTATGCCCTTAGTTGATGCATTAACTCATCAGTCTACCAATCAGCGCGTTTTCTTTGGTGGTGATGCGGCTTTTGGACCAAAAAATGTAATCACTGCTGTTGCCCATGGACATCAGGCAGCGATTTCCATTGACCTGCATTGCAGTGGAGAAGCACTTACCGCACGCCCGGCACCATTTACTAACCTTGTCTCTAAGAAAATGGGGATCCATGAGTGGAGTTATGATAATGATGTAGTTAATGACCAGCGTTTTATAGTTCCTCAGGCTGAAAAGAAAGCCGCTTTATCTGATCGTAAACTGGAAGTTGAACTGGGTTTTGATATTCAGACCGCAATCAAAGAAGCTCATCGCTGTCTGAATTGCGATGTGCAAACTGTATTTGAAAAAGATAAATGTATCGAATGCGATGCATGCGTTGATATTTGTCCGACTGCCTGTATCACTTTTACTTTAAATGGGGAAGAAGATGATTTACGGACACGACTCAAAGCTCCGGCTTTAAATATAACTCAGGACCTTTATGTATCCGATACACTCCCTACCCAAAGGGTGATGGTAAAAGATGAAGACGTTTGCCTGCACTGCGGCTTGTGTGCTGAGCGTTGCCCAACATCTGCATGGGATATGCAGCAATATTTATATAAAGTTACCAAAGCAGGTTAAGAGATGCCTAATTCAAAAGTTAATGATTTTGTCATTCGTTTTGCAAATGTTAATGGTACGGGTTCTGCTAGCGCAAATTATCTGTTTGCAAAGGCTATTTTCCGGATGGGAATCCCCGTAACACCTAAAAATATATTTCCGTCAAATATACAGGGACTTCCAACCTGGTATGATGTCAGAGTGAGTGAAAAGGGATATTTAGGTCGCCGGGAAGGTGTAGATCTGATGGTTTGTGTGAACCCCCAAAGTATGCCTGATGATGTGCTTTCAGTCAAAAGTGGGGGATACTTTATCTACGATTGTACCAAAGCCCTGAATCCGGCATTGATCCGGCCAGATGTGACTTATATCGGCCTTCCGCTGATGGAAATGTGTCTTCGTGAATTCACTGATCCGCGGCAGCGTCAATTGTTTAAGAATATCATCTATGTGGGGGCACTTTCTGCCTTACTTGATATCGAATTTTCAGTACTGGAACAATTACTTGCTGAGCAGTTTGTAGGCAAGGAGAAGCTGGTTGCGATGAATATCAAAGCAATGAATCTGGGTATTGAGTATATTCATAGTAATTATGCCTATCCTTTGGATATTCGTTTGGAAAGACGCGATCTAGTTGGCGACAAGATTTTGATTGATGGCAATTCAGCCTGCGGACTTGGTGCCGTTTATGGCGGTGCAACGGTCGTCGCCTGGTATCCGATTACGCCATCAACCTCGGTGGTGGAGGCTTTTGAGAGCTATGCTAAAAAATTACGGGTCGATAAGGAAACAGGGAAACGCAATTACGCGATCGTACAGGCAGAAGATGAACTTGCCGCAATCGGTATGGTTATAGGTGCAAACTGGAATGGCGCGCGTTCATTTACGGCTACCAGCGGTCCGGGACTATCTTTGATGAATGAATTCCTCGGACTCGCTTATTTCGCAGAAATTCCAACTGTGCTGATCGATGTTCAGCGTACCGGTCCCTCTACAGGGATGCCAACAAGGACCCAGCAATCTGATATTTTATTGGCGGCCTATGCTTCGCATGGCGATACGAAACAGGTTTTGGTATTCCCATCAACCCCGAAGGAATGTTTCGAAATGACAGCTGAAGCTCTTGATCTTGCAGAATCTTTGCAAACGCCAATCATCATGATGACCGACCTCGATCTGGGAATGAACGATCACATGTCCGAACCTTTTCAGTGGGATGATGCCCGAAAATACGATCGCGGTAAAGTGCTCAATGCGAGCCAGTTAGAAGAGTTGCCGCGTTTTGGACGTTATCTCGATGTGGATGGCGACGGAATTACGTACCGCACAATTCCGGGGACGCATCCAACCAAAGGCTCCTTCTTTACACGTGGTACTTCGAGGGATGAATACGCTGCCTATACCGAGGATGGACGTGTTTATGCCCGCAATATGGATCGCCTGCTGAAGAAATGGAATACAGCAAAAGATATTGTACCTGCTCCATACCTTTATCAAAAGGAGAGTAAGAGTCCTTATGGTTTAATTTTCTTCGGAACTTCGACCTATTCAGCAGAAGAGGCAATGGACACTATGGCTGTAAGCGGACTTAATTTTGATGCGATGAGGCTGAGGGCATTTCCGTTTAATCAAACGGTAGAAGATTTTATTCATACACACGAAAAGGTATTTATTATTGAGCAGAACCGCGATGGGCAAATGCGCAGTCTGCTGATCAATGAGCTCAATGTAAGTCCTCAGAAAATGATCCCGGTTCTCAATTTTGATGGGATGCCGATCACAGCGCATGCGATCATCAGCCTGATCGACAAAAATTTATCTCCCACACTTAATGGTTCAACCAGTAAAATTCTGTCATGACATATATACGCCCTAAATTCCGCCATCCTGATCTTCCAAAAAATGATCTAGGATATACTACAAGGGAATATGAAGGTTCTCTTTCAACCTTATGTGCCGGCTGCGGACATGACTCGATCAGCGGAAGTATTCTTCAGGCTTGTTTTGAGTTATCGATTCCTCCACACCGGATTGCGAAATTATCAGGTATAGGTTGCTCTTCAAAGACGCCAAACTATTTTCTGGGAAATTCGCATGGATTTAACTCGGTACACGGAAGAATGCCTTCGGTAGCTACCGGCGCCAATATGGCAAACCGTGATCTGATTTATATGGGTGTTTCTGGAGATGGGGATACGGCTTCAATTGGTATGGGCCAGTTTGTGCATGTGATCCGCCGTAATCTGAACATGGTTTATATTGTGATGAACAATGGCTGCTATGGATTGACTAAAGGTCAGGATTCGGCTACAGCAGATGCGGGGTCAAAAAGCAAAGCGGGTTCTGTGAATCCATTCCAGCCCATTGATCTTGCCGGACTTGCGCTTGAACTCGGTGCAAGTTTTGTAGCCCAAAGTTTTTCGGGAGATAAGGAACAATTGGTTCCGCTGATTAAAGCGGCGGTAAGTCACCCGGGATTTGCATTTATCAATGTAATTTCACCATGTGTAACGTTCAATAATAATCCCGGATCCACAAAATCATATGATTACGTACGTGAGCATATCGAAGCGACTGGTAAAACCGACCTTGTTCCTGAGAAATCTGAGATATTGGCTAGCTATGAATCAGGCACCGGGACTGAGGTGATGTTGCATGACGGCACCTTTATCAAATTGGAGAAGCTGGCTGCGAACCGTGATCCTTTTAACAGGATGGATGCGATGAATGCCCTACGGAATGCACGGAACCGGAATGAGATCCTGACCGGCCTGTTATACATCGAAACCGAAACCGAAGATTTGCATCATACCATCAACTCAACTGATAGGCCTTTAAATACCCTTGATGAGGCAGATCTCTGCCCGGGCTCGGCAGTTTTGGCTGAGATCAATGAGGATTTGAGATAGAAATATATATTCCTGAGGGAAATCCTTCATTTTTTATAGATTTGAGGCTATAACAGGGAAATTAGCTCAGCTGGTTTAGAGCACTACCTCGACAAGGTAGGGGTCGCTGGTTCGAACCCAGTATTTCCCACGGATAAGGTCTTAGATATGTCTAAGGCCTTTTTTTGTGAATTGTGACAGAGAGTAGTTTTTAGGGTGAAACAACAAAATAGTTTAGAATTTAAGAAAATTATTAAAATTATGGCAGGAGAAGCAAAGGACACAAACTGGCCTTTACCCAAGTTTTACTTTAAAGTATTTGTAGGGTCACAGGATAGTGCCGTTTCATTTCAGGAAGTAAGCGGATTGGAAACAGAAACACAAATTTTAGAATACCGTCATGGTGATAGCAAAGCATTTTCGGCAATTAAAATGCCCGGAATTGCCAAAGTTGGAAACGTTACCTTGAAAAAGGGAATCTTTACGAAGGATAATAGTTTTTTCAAATGGTACAGTGCCATTAATATGAATACAATCAAGAGAAAAACCGTTACTATTCAGTTATTAGACCAACAGGGAAGCCCGACGATGACCTGGACCTTAACTAATGCATGGCCGACAAAAATTACCGGAACCGACTTAAAATCAGATGCAAATGAAGTAGCAGTAGAGTCTGTGGAATTGGCCCACGAGGGATTAATCATTGTAAATGCATAGTGCTTTATGAGTATTTATTATCCACCTGTTTCTTTCTGCTTTTCCGTGTCTATAACTGGTGAAACAGGGTCAAAAGAGGCTTCTTTCAAAGAAGTTTCAGGAATAGCTATGGAAAAGCATACAGAGGAAATTGTTGAAGGTGGCTTAAACGATTTTAGACACCCTGTTCCCAGCACTGCAAAATACTCTAATTTAGTATTAATAAAAGGTTTGCTTGCTAAAGATTCCCCTCTTGCACAATGGTGTATTGCTACTTTAGAAGGAGGATTGAATAATGCGATAAGGACTAACAATATTGTAGTAAGTCTTTTGAATGAAAATGCTGAACCCATTAGAACATGGAGGTTTGCAAATGCCTGGCCAGTAAAATGGGATGTAGATGATTTTAATTCAATGAATGATGAATTAATTATCGAAACCATGGAATTTGCTTACTCTTATGTTCAATAGATTTTTTGTTTCATAAATTAGAAATTACAGGGCAAGCAATAAATTCGCATCTGATTAAAATTATTAAGCAACTTAAAATAAGCTTATGCACATAAAAGTTAAATTCTGTTTAATAATTCTTTCAGTTTTCTTGATTTCCTGTAACAATCAAAATAAAGAAAGTGAATTGCATAGTTCTGAACATAATGAAATCATTAGTAAGGGAAAACAAGAACCAATAATTGAGGAAATGATAATTGACAAGTCTAATATCATTGATCAATTACAAGGAAAGTGGAAGGAGAATGAATATCCATATCGTACGGTAGAATTTCTTAATTCAACGGTTAAATTCTTAGAGGAAGGCACTCAAAACAAACCAAAATTTGAAAAATTTGAACTTTCAGAAGACTGCCAGTTTGATAATAATAATATCAGAGATCTTAAATCAGGAGATGTGATTTTAAGTCTGCCAGAAAATAAAAGATGTGAGAAATTGAAGGTTTCTAATGATACACTTATCCTTAGTGGATTTTCAACAAATACTAAGGAGGATTATAAGATTAGATATCTAAAATTAAAATTTTGAAAATTATTTCCCTGCAGTCCGTGTTATCACCGAACCACATTCTCCTATCATAACTACACAGGTGCGCAAACTGTTTTGCTCAAAATTTCGATTTGGTTTTGGATATCTTGCTGACAATGAGCATATTTAATATGGAATAATCAATAAGCCAAGATTCCGGCAGATTTGCCAGGATATGGATTTAATCGTCCAGTTAAATAATAGGTTGTCACAGGCACAAATGCAGATATTAATTTAAATTCCAAAGCATGAAGTTAAATCCTCTTCAAAAGTTAAAAGATGGCGACTTATGTAAAGTTGTTGGTGGTACTCATGTCAATAAAACTGGTATTGTTAGAGATATTCACACGAGTAAAACCGGTTACATAACAATTACTGTTGTACAAAACAACGGGCTTAGGTTTAAAACTCTTGCAAAAAATATCATTATTCTATAAAGCTGGGATGAATAAATAGATAGGAAAATCAGAAAACTACTGCTCTTTAGAGGCTTGATTTCCCTGCGGTAGGTGTTGTCACCGAACCGCTTTTCATTCGTCCAATGTTCCACCGAATTTTCATTATTGGATAAGCAGAATCACATGCGACACGTCTGGGCAATCTTTAACTTATCTTAATATTTTCTTTGGGCTTTGGATATCTTTCTGACAATAAGCATATTTAACCGAGGTTTTTATAGGAACTTACAATAATCAGGAAGTCAAATTTGATTAACAAATAAAATGACAAAACCAGAAATAGCCACCGCATTTTCAAACGGTGCGTTTGATAAAACAAACGATTTCATTGCCGATGATGCAATTTGGGAAGTAGTGGAAGAAGATAAATTCATAGGGAAAAATGCGATTGTTGACAATTGCAATCAGGTGGGGCAATATTTTAAATCTGTTACGACAAATTTTAAAACGCTGAATGTGATTTCAGAGAATAACAAGGTTGTTGTAACTGGAACAGCCGAATTTATAAGGAATGGTAAACGAATTTCTTTTGTATCGGCTTGTGATTTATATGAGTTCAACGATTCTAATCAGATTCAAAAAATTACATCTTATTGTATCCAGGCGAAATAGAAGTTTAAGCTCTTATCGAAATTATTATACACCCCGGTTGTCGTATAATTCAAAACAAAATGAAAGCAGAGTTAATTCAAACATTGCATCCACAAGCCGGCAAAACGAACAAGAGGATTTCTTTAGAGAAATACAATTTTATACGGGATCATCTTTTAAGCATTTTAGCCAAACTTGAACCCACACATACCGAGCTGATGGAAGAGTTATATCAGCGGGTAAAGGATAATTTTGATGGGGGAGTTCAGTGGTATGGAGAAACTGTAAAACTTGATCTGGAAGCAAGGAATTTAATTGCAAGAACTCTAACAAAACCCGAAAGGTATTTTTTGAAAGAAAAAATTGATCAATGAGCGGCCATGAAATGGATACACTTTGTCCGGCAAACCGGTCGGACTGGAGAAAATGGTTGCTGGAAAATCATCGATCCAGACAATCAGTATGGTTGATTTATTATAAAATTAAGTCGGGTAAACCTACCCTAAAGTATGATGATGCGGTGGATGAAGCCCTTTGTTTTGGTTGGATAGACAGCAAGGCTAAACCGATTGATGATGAAAGGTTTATGCAGTTTTTTAGCAAACGAAAAGCTAAAAGTGTTTGGTCAAAAATTAACAAGGAGAAAGTCGGGCGCTTAATAGCAGAAGGACTAATGACCGATGCTGGTCTTGAATGCATTGAGATTGCAAAACAAAACGGTTTCTGGTCGATTTTAGATACAGCTGAATCTCTCGAAATTCCAGATGATTTGGAAGTAGGATTTGAAAAAACTCCTGATTCGAAGGATTATTTTCTCGGTCTGAGCAGATCAGATAAACGAAATATTTTACAATGGTTGGTTTTGGCAAAGAGAATGGAAACCAGACAAAAACGAATTTTTGAAATTGTTGAATTAGCCGGGCAAAGGCAAAAACCTAAACAATTCAGGTAACTTTATTAAGTTATTCTTCAAAGCCAGTTAATTTATTGATCAGTAATACGCGTCAGAATTAAATTTTGTATTTTGTTATAAATTTAGAGCGTATGAACAAAGAATATTCTAATGGTGAAATCATCATCAAATGGCAACCCAAACTTTGCCAGCACGTTGGTATTTGTGTAAAATCTTTACCACAAGTCTATAAACCAAAAGAATCCCCCTGGATTACGATTGGGAATGCCTCAACAGAAGAGTTAAAAGCCCAGGTGGATAGGTGTCCATCGGGGGCGTTGACTTATACTTTAGTCAAGTAAAGGGTATCAGAACTACAACAAAATAGCAGATATATAATATTTAACAATCAAACAATTATAGCTATGGCAGCACAAGCTAAAAACCCATTTACCTGGGTAGAAATTTACGTAGATGATATGGGCAGGGCCCAGAAATTTTACGAATCACTTTTACAAATCAAACGAATTGCCGATGCCTGATAGTGTAGGCGAAATGCAAATGCTTAGCTTCCCCTGGGCAGAAAATGAAAGGAATATAAGCGGAGCCTTGGTTAAAATGGAAAATATGGGTCCGGGTGCAGGTGGCACGATGGTTTATTTTGCCTCTGAAGATTGTTCAATAGAAGAAGGCAGGACAGAAGCAGCTGGAGGAAAAGTTTTACAGCCAAAAATGTCCCTTGGTGAACACGGATTTTGCTCAGTCCTGATGGATACAGAAGGTAACACCATAGGATTGCATTCTATGCATTAAAATCCTCTCAATAGCGAAATGATTACTTTATCCAAAAGGTATGAACCCTGAAATTAATACCTTCAATCAAAAGCTAAGTCTGGAAGAAAGGGAAATATGCAGTTTGCTAGCCACGACAATAGATGTTGAGCTGTCTGATGCAGAAAGTAAAATCTGGCATGCCCACCCGGTGTGGTTTTTAGATGGGAATCCAATTGTCGGTTACAGCAAACAAAAACCGGGGATCCGTTTAATGTTCTGGAGCGGCGCTGATTTCGATGAGGATGGACTAAACCTAATAGGTAAAAAATTTAAGGATGCTTCTTTATTCTATAATCATGTTTCCGATATTGAAATCAATAATTTGAAGCGTTGGCTTCAGAAATCAATAGTAATTCAATGGGATTATAAAAATATTGTCAAACGCAAAGGACATTTGGAACGGTTAATTTAAATCCAGGCATAATGAAAAGGGATAAAATCATAATTCAGGCCATTGTTTCGGCGGATATTGAAAAAATTTGGAGCTATTACACCCGGCCAGAACATATTACAAAATGGAACTTTGCCAGCGATGACTGGCAATGTCCTCATGCTTCAAATGATATGCAGGTAGGCGGGAAATACCTCGCAAGAATGGAAGCAAAAGATGGAAGTTTTGGCTTTGACTTTGAAGCTGTTTATCATCAAATAATTGTTGGTGAAAGATTCAGCTACACCATGCCCGACGGAAGGGAAGTACAAGTAACTTTTAATGATGTTGATGGTAAAACAGAAGTCAGCATAAGCTTTGATGCTGAAACAGAAAATTCCATTGAGCTCCAACGGCAGGGCTGGCAGGCCATACTTGGTAATTTCAAAAAGTATACTGAGAGGAATTGATATTTGTCTGGTCGTTACTCCTGTCTTTAGCAGGCCATAATTTATCAGTATAATGAAGGGGATGTCATGCTGAGCATTTTATATTGTCTCGCAAAGACGCAGAGACGCGAAGGATATGGTATAAATTAATCATCCTGAAATCTGTATTTTTTTGCGTCTTTGCGTCTTAGCGAGAGCTTAAACAAGCCATTATACAACCTATTTATAATCCCGTTTACCTACACGATCAATCCAAACACAATTTTTTATCAATTCCTATTGATAGAGTGTTTTGTGTTGTTATATTTAGACTCAGTATCCGGTCATGTCCGGAGCAATACTCCGGATGAAAGAATCTTCAGAAAATCAAAGCGCATTAAAATCAGGTCAGGCACGTGTAGCAGCCACCGGCTTTCTAAGTCTGTTTTCCCTGATCGGGATCATGTTTTACGGACTGACCTTCTTTTATGATTTCTGGGTTCAGGAGTTTGGATGGACACGCGCGACCGTTACTTCGGGAAATGCATTTGCTAAAATTCTGGTCGGATTATTCGGATTTGTGGTGGGTTACCTGATCGATCGCTTCGGACCGAGGAAAATGATGCTGGCCGGTATTCTGATGGCCGGTGGAGCAGTTATCGGTTTGGGATTGATGACTTCCCTCTGGCAGTTTTATGTGTTTTATATATTCAGTGCTTTGGGTTATATGTGCGGCGGACCATTGCCTAATCAGGTCTTAACCTCACGTTGGTTTGATAAAGCCCGCGGTAAGGCGATGGGCTTTGCTTATCTGGGAATCGGAATCGGAGGGATGCTAGCACCCCAGATCGCCAAAGCTTTGAATGTGGAATTCGGATACCGCCATGCCCTGGTAATCCTGGGTGTGACGATGATCGTTTTGTCATTTCCAATGGCCTGGTTTGTTAAAGATAATCCACCTCAAACCGGAGATTCTGCCGCAACCGATAAGCCTGAAGAACCTAAGCGGGATATTAAAGCCATCTTAAAAACAAGAGCATTTTATCTATTGCTTATTGGAAGTATGTGTTCTATAGGAGCAGTAAGTGCAACCAGTCAAAATTTGAAACTATTCTTTAGTCTGGATCTAAAATATTCACAAACCCAGGCTGCAAATGTGCTTTCCTTAATCCTTGCTGCCAGTATTTTCGGGCGCTTATTTATGGGCTGGCTTGCCGATAAAATTGAAAAAAAATATGTCATGCTGCTGATCTATTGCCTGGTTGCCTCTGCGATTCCACTGCTTTATTTTGCGACAACCCCTGGAGTAATTTATGTATTTGCTATTGTTTTCGGAATAGGCCTGGGAGGTGATTATATGATTATCCCATTAATGGCAGCCGAATTGTTTGGCGTTAAAGTTATGGGCAGGGTTATGGGTATTGTCTTAACCGGTGACGGTCTTGCCGAAGCAATCATGCCCTGGATGGTAGGATGGATCAGGGATATCAGCGGAAGTTATGCTAATGGCTTCTCTGTTCTGATTGTTTTAGCCGTGGTCGGAATTATTACCGTCATCCTTACACCGAAGCGAATGCCCGCGAATTAATTAGACTTACGAAATCACCTGGGCGAGCGGAAAGTTGATTTCGTCAGTCGCTCAAACAAGATGCGACTGACGAATTTATTTTGCATAACGCCTAAGCAAATTCGTAACCAGATAGCTATCGAGTCTGAACTTCCCCGACTTAAATCACCTTAAAGAGCGGAAAGTAAATTCGTAACCCGATAGCTATAGGTCTTATTTATCCGATTTCTGTACCCCAACCTGTTCCGCCAGTCTTCTCACTTCCCGGATAATCACTTCTTCAATATCCGAAGCCCAGGGCGTAGTAAATATTGGTGAACGACTTCCTTCATATCCACCCTCTTTCCACACGGTGCTGGTTGGAATGTAAGCCATCACATCATTACTATACCCAAAAACAAATATATTCTGTCCGTAAATTTTCTTCAGTTCATTGGCATATCCTACCAGTACTTCGCCGCCCATGGTAATAAGAGGCTGTTCACCAAGCTTCCATACCTGCACAGGATAAGGATAAGAAGTCATCAGTTTTTCCCCTTTTTCAAGCTTTGAAAGTAGCACTTTTGCACTGGCTTTAAGATAATCGGGTGTTTTGGAGGTATCACTCATCAGTCCTTTCAGTTCCTCTTTTGTCGGACTCGTCTTCTCAAATTTAAGGTCAATCTCTGAATAGGAAAGAGTCAGTTCAGATGAAAGGGCCTTCATTTCTTCTTTTAAAACCCGGTCGACGGAGGCCGCCAGTGTTTCACCATATTGCACGGCCAGTGCCACGGTCCTTCGTGGCAGCGGATTTTGATCCGCTCCTGCTCCCTGAAAGAATAATGCCGTTGCTCCCGGATACTTTTTCTCGAGTTCTATCTGCGCAAAACCTGCATAATCCCCTGACCACTCATAGGTGCCGAGAACAGTATTATGGCAGGCATAGCCGAAGGCAATGGCCATGATCTTCCCTTTTGCATTAACTACTTTAATAACGGGTACTGCAAAATCATTCGGTCCTTTTAGTTCAGTTTGAAGAGCCAGATTGTTTTCATTATTATTTCTTCTGTTTACCTGGAAGCGGCTGATCCCATTTTCGGAGTAAAGTGTCGCAGCTTGCAGGTTTTTCAATGCCTCGCCGACTAAATTAACCAGCTGATCTTCCAACTTTTTTGCATAACGGTCGATCTTGTCTAATTCCTTTTTCTCCAGTGTGAAAATATGTGGTGCAGATTGAGTCTCCGGTCCGGTATGGGTATGCGAAGCATTGATCAGAATCTGGGATCTTGTTAATCCGAATTGTTTTTCAATTCTGTCCCTCACGGGTTCAGAGATTACTTTACGGATAGCAACCAGATCTAATGAGATCATGACCGCCCGTTTCCCACCTGCATCTTCCAGAATCAGTGCTTTTGCCCACAAGTCTGTCAGTTTTCCTTCCGAAGGCTTATTGCGGAACGCATACCCAGCCATCCACATGTGCTCTTCGGGTGTGATCTTCACCCTGGCCACCCCCGCTTTCCATGCAGTGCTGGTTTTAATTTGCTTATCTGAAGCATTAGAAGCAAAACCAGACAGGATTATAATTGAAAGAACAATGGAGAATGAGATCAGGTTTTTCATTTTTGAACGTTTTTTACAGCTGATTAAATATAAGATTTTTGGTACTTGAATGATGATTTATTGTAATTCAGCTTAAGATTCCAATGTACTGTCCGTAGTTTAAGCGCAGCGTCTCCTATGTTTACAAAGCTTTAAATTTATGAAATTAAAGTGAGAAGGAATGAGAGCACATTAGCGTCTAAATAACTCAGGAAGTATATTGTCGTAGAGAAATAGCCTCATTCCTTT
>NZ_JAUXXZ010000064.1 GCF_030684675.1 Daejeonella sp.
TCCTATATTTTATCGGACAAACCAAATGGTACAACAGCAAATTCTTATTATGACGTTTATGAATATGTTCACTCATAAAACAAATATAAGATTAGGCCAGAACCCCGAAGCAGAGCTTCGAGGAATTCTTTTGATTAAATCATCCTGGTTTAATCAAAGATTCAAACGAAAGCGATTACCATCAAAATTTCATTTCAGCAACTTCCTGCTCATCCGGAACAAGTTTTTCTGAGCTATATTTTTCTGAACGGGTATTTAATTGCTTCTTTAATTGATTTATAACCTTTGAATACCGGATGTCCCCCGCCAGATTAATTGTTTCAAGAGGATCATTGCGTAGGTCATACAATTCTTCAGGTGCCTTAATTAGCCTATAGCGGAAAAACTTCCAGCGAGCGGTGCGAACACCTTCGCTTGATGGAATTTCAGGTAACTTCCAAAGGTGTTCAATCAAAATAGATTTTCTGGCAGAATGGTAAGAATTCCCCTTAAAAAGAAATGGATTGAGACTCATTCCCTGATAATTTCTTGGTGCTTTCAAACCTGCAAATTCAAGAATAGACTTGGATACATCAATATTCAAAACCATCGCATCAATGGATGCCGGATTCCTTTTTCTTGGATCATAAATGATAAGAGGAATGCGAATGGAGGCATCGTACATCAGCCATTTATCGGCCAATTGGCGATCACCGGTAAAATATCCATTATCTCCCATCACAATGATAATAGTATTGTCAGCTAAACCCCTTTCTTTCAATAATTTACGAAGCATCCCTATTTCATCATCTATTTCACTAATCATCCGATAATACCCTTTAATACTATTTTGGTACTTATCCGGGGTATCAAATCGCCATTTCCATCTTGTTCTGTTAAAACCATTCTTTACCTCTAATGGCAATTGATTGAAGTATTTCTCATCAGACAAAACTGGTGATGGTATCAGTGCATCCTTATAAAGATCATCCGACTTTGCCTGCCAAAAATATTGCTCTTTTGCAGAGTCATGTGCATGCGGTGCACTAAAAAACACAGATAAACAAAATGGCTTATCCTTTGGAGCATTGATGATGAAATCCTGTGCCTGAAAACCGCTGTATCTGGTCAGATGTACCGTATCCTTGTTAATAGTTTTATAAAAATATCCTCCTTTGTCTGGTTTAGTACCCCGATCGTAAAAATCACTCTGATCAAAATATTGCTCCGGATTATCAATATTCACTCCTAATTTCCCAAAAAAACCAATATGGTAGCCATTATCCTTCAATATTTTAGGATACATCATTTCAGCATATGGACCTTGAAGTTTAGGTTTTTGAAAGGTGTATCCATGTGTACGTTCATACAATCCAGTAAGGATAGAGGCCCTGCTTGCTGCGCAAATAGGTGTAGTTGAAAAGGCATTCTTGAAATACGTTCCGGATTTTGCCAGTGCATCCATTTCCGGAGTCTTAATGATTGGATTTCCGGCAAAGCCTAAAGCATCCCAACGTTGATCATCCGTTAAAATAAATATGATATTTGGCCTGTTAGTTTGAGAAAAGCCCCAAAAAGGACCAATAAGAATGAGTGTGAAAAAACAAAAATTCTTAACTAAATGACAATCATAACGAAACATAATTGACTAATTATTAAATTAATTTCGATTTAGTTATATTAAATTAAATTTCAAAAAATTATTCTATCCTGAATTTATAATACAAAATCAGGATTTTCAGTGATACGTTTGCCTTCGTTTTTAAAGGCTAGAATGTAATCTGATATTCTTTTCTTAGCTTCCTGCAGATTCTCATTATTCAGGTTGATATTGAGCAGGTCAATGAACCATGGAATTTTAAATTCATTGAAAACATAGATCTCAGCAATCTCTCTTGCAATCGGCAAGGTCGTTGTTTTTGAAGCATCATACACATCCTTATTATTCGCTTTCAGCAATTTCCCATACTCCTCATCCATCAGTCTTCTGAGCAGCTCTTTTGTGAATATATCACCAGTCCTGACACCCGTTGCAGAATCATCTTCAGTAAATTTAGCTCCCTTGTGCACCCATTCCCAAACAATGCTTAATCTGATCTCTCCGGTTGCCATATCCTCCATCAGATAGAGTATATCATCATTCCCAAAATCATCTGCTGCCTTGAGAGCAGCCGCCTGCATACCCTGTGCGAAGGCATTTCCATACTGAATGGCTACACTCAGCAAATTTCTGGCTCCCCTGATTGTTATCGGTGCCGGTTGGAGTAAAATTAATCCGTCGGCATCCTGCTGAGTATAAGTCAGAGCCGGGAATTTTCGCCCAACCTGATTTGCTTCCCCAATCTTTTCCCATACAGGCCTTACAATATTCACCATTTTCCAATGAGCCACCCATTTGCCGCTTGCACCTTCACGCTGTTCCCGTTCTGCACCAGCTAAGGCTTTTTTCATACTTGCGGCAACACCTTCTGCCGATCCTACCGGGATATTGGGTTCCATTCCTCCCTGCCAAATTGCGCAGTTTCCATTGATATCCGGCGTGTTTACTGCCCGGCGAACCCGATCTTCATAATTCCGCATATAGCCGTAGGTCATGGTCACAGATTCAATATTTGGATTTATAAAGCTTTTATCCCAGGCCATCGCATCAGAAACGCTGTTAATATAATCCCAGCGACCGGTATTATAACCTACGAAATGCTTGCCCAGAACCGCTCTGATCTCCATCAGCTGATAGGTGGCTTCAAGCTGCTCTACCAGCAGATATACTTTAATCGTTCCGTTTTCAAGACCCAGATGGTCTTCCAGTGCACTTAGCATGCTATTCCATAAAGAAGCCTCTCCGGCAGTCTGTATTTTAGGTAAATACAACACTATAGAGGAGCCTGATTTCCGCAATTGTCTGTAATTATTCACAACATAGAGACAAAGGTCGGCTATTGAGGCAGCCAGAGCCACACCATCCGCATCACGAATATGCCTGTCATCTAAATGAAGTCCGCGACAGCGGAATATCTTTGTCGTAAAATCAAGCTGACTTTTCCAGTCCTTTACAATTTCCTGGCCCAGAAATCCTTCCGACCATCGGTTCATCTCAGCGGCAACCTGCTCAGCCACTTTTAAGAAAACCGGATCTTTGGAAATGGCAAGCTTTAGATTTCGCTGGTTATCGAGTGACATACTGTCGATCTGTCCTAAAGCATCTTCCCCGTCAAACATCCAGCCATCAGCACCGGATAAGAGCGCATACGCTGCATTCCTGATGCTGCTTTCCAGACTTGCATTTGGCTTCGCTGCCGGACCTGTTCCCTGAATCCATTGTCGCTGAAGATCATGTGGAATCACAGATCCTTCGAACCTTCCCTCCCGGGCATCTTTTACCTTTATTGAAGAGCCTGGGATCAGACTTTCAGGATCGTAAAATTCAATTCTTTTACTGTTTGCATGACGATCATTGCGGCGTTTGATACGCTCATTCATCAAACGCTTCACTGATTTATTGAAATGAGCCATTGTGTTTAATGCCAGCAAAACTTCATCAGTGTATATATCTCTGTACTGCTCTTTTAAATTATCACGAATGATGATTGAATCGTTTTTCATTTGTATTGATGTAAATTATTTAATTAGATAAACGGTCATGCTTAAGGGACCATGAGCACCAAGCACCAAAGCCTGCTCAATATCGGCTGTTTTAGAAGGCCCACCAATGAAGCCTCCAAATCCATAATCTTCTGAAGCTATTTTTGAATAAGCGTCATGCATGGTTGAAACAATGCTTTCTTCCCGAACAATCACTGCAAGATGCTGGGTAATGTATGGTAATACGCGATGCCCCATAACATCCTCTGTTAACCATACTGCACCATTTTCTGCAACGCCCAAATGTGCTTCTATTATAGCTAATTCAACATCCTCCAGTGTGTGAGGATCAGCATCAGGGTCAGACAGCTCTGCTACATCAGTCAAGTCCGGTAGAGTAGTTAAAATTCGCTTGTTTTGATCAAAATCTTTTCTGATAAGATCCTTTACATTCTCAAGACTTCCTGCCGAAACAAGCAATCCACCAATACCTGCAAACACATCACTGTACTTTTTAACTACATCTTCCTCATGCACTTTAAAAACCGATATATCCGGAAGTGCTGAAAGTGCTGGCTGATTCTTTTTTACCGCCGCCAGTATATTTTCTCTAGTGCTCATTCAAAATTCATTTTAATCATTTCTTCGAACCATTCTTTGCATACCATTCCCCGAAGGATTGCTGCGAGCTATCTGGCATATCGCGTTGCTTATACCATGGATTAAACTTATTGTTGATAGCAAATGGTGCATTATTCAATAACCAGCGTCCCGTTTTTCCGGCTGTCTTGTAAATTTCGGGAGAAGAAAGCGTTAATGCCATCGCCTTCATACTGAAGGTTTTACGGCTTGCAGAATATCCTTGTTTCACAATCTCCTGACGCCATTTATAGAGCTGATCATGGATCGGAATTTTAACAGGACATACATTGGAACAAGATCCGCAAAGTGTTGAAGCAAAGGGTAGATCTGCATGCTGTTTCATATCCAGATTTGGCGCCAGAATTGCCCCAATAGGCCCGGAAATCGTATTATGATAGCTTAAACCACCGCTTTTACGGTAAACCGGACAAGTATTCATACAGCCTCCGCATTTAATACATTTCAGTGACTCCCTGAAATCAGGACGGGCCAATAAATTGCTTCTGCCCTTATCAACCAGGATCAGGTGCATCTCCTGCCCCGGACGAGGTTTTTTATAGTGACTAGAGTAAATGGTTATGGGTTGTCCTATTGCACTGCGGGCCAGTAATCTCAAAAATACCCCAAGATGCTTGCGCTCAGGGATAATCTTCTCAAGCCCCATAGAAGCAATCTGAACTTCAGAAAGATGAGCACCCATATCCGCATTTCCTTCATTAGTACAAACCACATACTCCCCGGTTTCAGCAACAGCAAAATTCACACCTGTGAGTGCTGCACGTCGGGTAAGGAATACATTGCGAAGGTGCTTACGTGCCACGCGGGTCAGTAAAGTAGGATCTGAAAGGCCTTTCTCGGTACCAAGATGCTCATGAAACAGTTCTCCAATCTCTTCCTTGCGCTTGTGAATACAAGGCAATACAATATGACTAGGTGGCTCATTATCAATCTGTTGTATATATTCCCCCAAATCAGAATTGATTACCTCAATGCCCCGTTCTTCCAAAAATTCATTCAAATGACATTCTTCAGTAAGCATAGACTTACTTTTGACCATTTGTTTAATCTCTTTTGCTTTCAGGATCGAATAAACAATCTGATTATGCTCTTCCGCATCTGATGCCCAGTAAACCTTAACACCATTTTTCTTCAGATTCTCCTCAAACTGAATCAAATAATCGTGAAGATTCGAAATCACATTAGATTTAATTGCTGAGGCCGCTTCCCGCAATTCCTCCCATTGAGGAGTTTGGTGAGCAGAGCGGTCACGCTTTTGTCTGATCCACCAGAGTGCACCATCATGCCAGTCGACACGTTCTTCATCTTTATTAAATTCTTCTGCTAATGCTGCGTGATCTAAAGTACTTTTCATGCCTTTATGGATGAACTATTTAATATTTCTGCTATATGTATGATCTTAACTTTGCTTTTGTTTCGCTGAAGAATTCCTTCCATGTGCATCAGACAGGAGAGATCGGGCGAAGTAATGTACTCGGCTCCATGCTTGGTATGATCTGTAATACGGTCTTTACCCATTTTTACAGATACGGCTTCCTCTGCAATACAGAAAAGCCCTCCAAAGCCACAACACTCATCTACCCGGTCGAGTTCTGTTAACTCCAACCCGGATACCATGTTCAGCAAATGACGTGGCTTTGAAAAGTCTGGTGCGATCAGCTCAGACATCTGCGCCAGATGAAGTCCTCTTAATCCATGGCAACTTTGATGAATCCCAACTTTATGTGGAAAATGGGCATCCAGTTTCTCAATCTTTAAAACATCAGTCAGAAATTCTACCAGTTCGTAGATCTTTCCCCGAATCTCTGTTGCCGCAGCTTCATCAGCATGTGAATGCAAATGATCTTTGACATGGAGCACACAACTCGCAGATGGTGCTACGATATAGTCAAATTTCGAAAAATTTTCTACGAAAAGATCATTACAGGATTGAGTAAGGTGTTCGTAACCCGAATTTGCCATTGGCTGCCCGCAGCAGGTTTGTTTAGCAGGATAAGTAACATCAGCACCAAACTTCTGAAGTAACTCGAGTGTAGCTATGGCAGCATTTGGATATAACTGGTTGACATAACAGGGTATAAAAAGACCAATATTCATCTGTATATTATGTTTTTGAATTTATTTATCGGATGGGGGGCCTTTTAGATTAAATTTCGATTCCAGGAATTAATCAGACACACAATCATTCGCAGAACAAAATACACATTTTTTGGAAAGTTAAAACAGATAAAAGTCGATTTCTATCAGTTAAACGAAGAAAATTTCATAAATTTTCCTGATACTTGATTATCAAAGCCCCTAATGATTTTTAGCACCATGAAAATTAAATTTATTTGCCTTTTTATCTGCCTATACTGTAGCCAATTTAGTTTTGGTCAATCGCGATCAGGACAGGGTCTGCATACCGATTCCATGAGTTATGACGGCCTGCAGCGTAAATACATGTATTATATTCCATCAGGGATTGAAAACTTAGAGAAAGTACCGGTGGTATTTTTTCTTCATGGGATGGGGGCAAGTGCCCAGATTGGTGTAAATGTTCTGGGGCCACAATACCATGCACGCGCAGAGCGGGATAAGGCAATAGTTGTTTATCCGGATGCAACCTCAAAACACTGGAATGATAAATTGGGCGGCAGCTATCCTCTAACCGACAATATCAATGATGTGGGCTATTTAAGCTCTTTAATAGACCTCTTCATCAGGGATTTTAAAGGAGACCCAAAACGGGTTTATTTCTCAGGCAGTTCGAATGGTGGAATGATGACCTACCGATTAAGCTGTGATCTTCCTGAGAAGATCAGGGCAATTGCTCCTTTTGTTTCGACAATAAGTCCGGGCGTAGCCCGGGAGTTTGCAAATGCAAAACCAATACCTATCATAATTACAAGTGGAACTGCAGATTCTGTAATTAAATGGAACGGTGGTACAATTAAAGTAACACGTACTCCTGTAATTTTATCCGGAGATGAAAACGTAGCCTATTGGGTAGCCAGAAACGGAGCAAAGAAAAAAGCGAAAATCACATATCTGCCAGATGTTGAACCCGGCGATAACTCTACCGTTGAAATCCAGCATTATAAAGGCAAAAATGATGTGATCCTTTATAAAATCATTGGTGGCGCACATACCCATCCAACCCTCCGGGCTCCGGGAAAGGCATTGGTTAAGGGACTGAACATGGATTATAATTCTTTTGAAAGAGTATGGGATTTTATGATGTCCTATAAATAGTATCAAGGATCAAAGAGCCAAGAACCAGGAACCAAGACAAAATCCTGGTTCATTTGAAATTTGTACTCAAGGATTTTTAACTATTAGTAATACATTTCTAAACAACGGTAAATTACTAACCAACTAACAACTAACAACCCGAAAATGCGCGATATCAGTCATAAACAGATCACACTCCGTACGGCCAGGGCGGTGGGTATCATATTTTGTTCAGAAAAAAGCATAGATCTGATCAACTCAAATAAGCTTCCCAAAGGCAATCTGTTTGATGTGGCTCGTGCAGCCGGCTTTTTGGGTGCAAAACTGACTCCACAGCTCCTACCCCATTGTCATCCGGTTACCATCGATGGCATGGATTTCACTTTTGAATTCCTTGGCAGAAAGCTGCATTCTGACTTGTTCAATGATGACATCCTTAACCGCACAGGAATAGTCATTCAGGGTGAGGCTAAATCCATAGGCCGTACCGGGATTGAAATGGAAACACTTACCGCTGTTTCAGTTGCGGCACTGGAAATTTACGATATGCTGAAACCTGTTGATACTAGCCTGGAGATCGGGCATATCAGGCTTCTGGAAAAGAAAGGTGGAAAAAGTGACCGTAGCCGGTACACTGAAAGCTCAGCTGTATGCGCCGTTTTGGTTTGTTCTGATTCAACGGCGAGTGGTGATCGTGAAGATAAGAGCGGAAAACTTATTTGCAATATGCTCGAGAATTCAAATGCCAAAGTATGGCATTACAAAGTACTCCCTGACGATAAAGATGCTATACAAAAACAGATTTTGGATTGGGTGAAAGAAGATATACAGTTCATATTTACTACAGGAGGCACCGGACTTGGCCCAAGGGATAACACGGTCAGTGCCGTAAAAGAGATTCTTGAAAGAGATGCAGACGGTATTACTGAAGCAATACGCAGCTTCGGACAAATGCGTACCCCACTTGCGATGATGAGCCGCTCGGTCGCCGGATCCATCGGTAAAACATTAATCGTCACCCTTCCCGGAAGCACCAATGGAGCACGGGAATCCCTGGAAGCTATCCTCCCCGGCGTATTTCATGCCCGGAATATGCTTGAAGGGGAAGGACATGGGTGTTAGTTGCCTGTTATCTGTTGTCAGTTATCAGTTTGTCAGTTATCTGTTACCAGTTACCAGTTTAGGGGTAGCTGCAGTAATAATATTACCTTGAAACTTTATCATTCAATTTACATCCTGCTTTAAGCTTTCGCCTTTTAGCTTTTAGCCTATTGCTTTATGCTTTCGCCTTTTAGCTGCTAGCTTTATCGGTAAAAATCCCACCCCAACCTTTCACCTACCATTTACCGCCGTTTACCGAGAACTTACCAGCATCCGCCTAATTGCTATAGACCGGCTTTGAAATCCATTATACATTTGATCAAGAAAACAAACAAAAAAAATATTAACACACACCTAAACAAAAAAATTAAAACTAAAAAACAATTATTATGAAAGCTTTAAAAACTATCGCCGCAGCATTATTAGTAGTATTATCAACAAGTGCATTTGCATCAGATGATACCAAAAGTGAAAAATTAAACATCAACTATGCTCTTAAGGCTTACATTGATGCAGTAGCACACGGAAAAATCAATGGACTAAATGAAGTGATGGACAAAGACGTAAAATTCACTTCGACTCGTGGACAGCAGATCATTAATCATGACAGAAATCAGATGCTTAATTCATTGAAAAATCTTCAGAATGTTGAGCAAAACTGCACCACTGAGTTCAGTATTGTTGAATCAACTCCTACTCAAAGTGTTGTTAAAGTAACCATGAAATATGACGGATTTTCTAAAATAAATTACCTGAACATGTCAAATACAGGTAAGGGATGGAAAATTGTTAGTGTTGCAACTTCGTACATTTAATCAGTATTCCCCACAAACGAAAAAAGGCCTGCTTTGCAGGCCTTTTTTCGTTTAATCATTTCCGCGCTGCCCAACCTGTTCAGCAAGCTTCCGCGGGGCAACTGTACAATAGCCACAACTAAGAATATCCCTGAACAAATCTTCTCTGACCTTGTTCAATTCAACCAAAGTCCAGCCTTGTTTTCCCCATTTATTGGCAGGGGGATAAATAATCTGCTTATCAAAAGTCGTAAAAACATCCTGGTCAATGGGTGATAACCTGATACAGGCCAGATTATTCTTCAAATCCAGTGTAGCAAATATTTTATTTTTAACCCTGAAAGAAGTCTTTTCAAAATGCGGAGCTTCAGTTGCTTCAGGAAAGGAAAGTGCAAGCTCCCGAAAAATTGACTCCTTTATCATCTATTACTCTTTCGGGGAGGCCGGGGAGCATCAATATCTCCATAAAATGATATGGGTTGCCGCATATTACTGGTTACCCGTAACGTTGCATAACCAGAAGTAGAAATAGAAAAATTAAGCTGATCCGGATCACTGGGATCGTTCAAGCGGATTGTAATATCATAACTACCATTCTTCATGGTCTTGATCTCATAATCAAAATCATAGGAAGTGAATTCTAATGGCCTATCTGCGATTCCAAAGCTCGGCTGGTTGTTTACTCCATAATAGGGCAAATTACTCTCAAGCGTATCCTGACTAATCTTAAGGAAGAATTCTGAGGTTAATTGGATCATGCCCCCAGAACTTGGAGTAGCTGATTGCGGACTAAAAACAAAAACCTTGCTTTCAAGCAGTTTTTTGATTTGTTCCTGTTTCTCCAGTTTGTTTTTTTGCCCAAAGGCGCTAATGCTGAACAGAGCCAGTAGGCTCAAAAGGATAAATCCTTTTCCTAATCTGTTGACTTTCATAGTATTAATTTATGAATATTATTGATAAACAATACTATATACGATCGAAAATAATAAATCGTTAAAGCTAAACTTAAAAAGAAAAGACTATCAGGCCATAGCTACACGCTTGCTGGTACTCCTGTAGACATAGTTATTGTAAATATGTCTGCGCGCAAACCTGCCTGGAGAATCGGCATTGATCAGTTTGATGTAAACAGCACGGGGAACATCAAAATACTCGTATTCATTCCCATCGCCAAACTTTACAGTTAAAACCTGTCCCTGATATTCAAAATCAGCGATTCCAACACTGGATGTGGTCAGATTATAATCATCCAGAGTTTGCAAACGTGTTTCAGGTGCAATGCTTACCAGGAAATGATAGGCTTCAATAATGCTTTTGCTTTTTTCTTCGGCTTCAAGCTTACTTTCTGCAGATTCAGTAAATTTATCCGGGTGCCAGTTCTTCATTAGAGTACGGTAAACCGTCTTTAACTGCTGCAATTCAGCATTTTTGTCAACTCCTAAAACCTTTCTGTAATCAACGATCTTTCTCATAATTTAAGTTTAAATAATTGCGAAAGATTACAGGTGTATTGGCTGGACTTCCGGAAAATAATTTTGCAAAGGTATGCTTTTAAAAATAGGTTATGCTATATCCCTTGAAAATGAAGATTAAAAGAAAAGCCTTTATACTTTTGATGGTAAAAGGCTTAATAATTTAACGTGATTTCAATAAATAAATATCTATAGATCAATATCTAACCACATAGATTGTCTTATATTATGCTATAAATGACACATATATTGAAGTGAAGCTTCAAGGCTATCTGTGTCTAAAATGAAGGTTGGCAGCTATAAAATGCTATGTTTCTATGTGGTTTTTAAATATTATGTCGCGTTCAGGTTAATTTAACATTAAAGTACCCAGGATTAAAAATCAAAAATATCATCTAAAAAAGATTTTTTCTTCCGCTGAGGATGGCTTTTATGGTAATCATCATCCTGATCATACTGGTATTTTTTATAATCGGAATCGTAATTACTTCTGCTTGAATAATGTTCTACTGAACGTTCAAGAATCTTTTCCAATTCACCACGATCAAGCCAGATACCACGGCAATCCGGACAATAATCAATCTCTACTCCTTTTTTATCTGCAATCAGTAAGGTAGTCAGACAATTTGGACATTTCATAATTCATTATAATTTTATGAAACTGTTTTAAAGACATCCTCCTCAATAAAAGGCTGATTTCTCAAACGTTTACCTGTAGCCTTGAATATTGCATTTGCAACGGCTCCCCCTGTTGGCGGAAGAGCAGGCTCACCCAAACCGGTAGGATCAATTCCATTATCCACAAAATGTGTCTCAATTTCAGGAACTTCCTTCATTTTAATCAGGCGGTAAGTATTATAATTATTCTGATCGACTGCACCATCTCTGAAACTTAACTTACTATACATTGCATGTCCCAATCCGTCGACGATACCACCCATTACCTGATGGCTGGCACCATTCATACTAACAACCTGACCGCAATCAGAAACCGCACAAATCTTTTTAACCACCGGCAATCCGTTACGCATAATCACATCAGCAACCTGGGCAACATAAGAAGCGTGGGAGAAATAAACACTGAACCCTTGCGATACATCCTTCTTCTTACCCCAACCAGATTTCTCGGCCGCCATTTTAATTACACCTTCCATTCTGCTGATATCATAGCGAATATCTCCAACAGGTGATTTCTTAGCTTTTGCAAGAAGGTCGAGCCTGAACTGAACAGGATCTTTACCAGCTGCCTGAGCTACTTCATCAATAAAGGCCTGCTCTGCAAAAGCAAGAAAATTAGTAATCGGAGCACGCCAGGCACCAGTTGTGATTGGCGATTTATGCTCAACTGAATCAATTAACACATTATCAACTGCTCCTGATGGGAAATTATGTTCCCTTGTTGGATTACCTGAATTGATACCTACTCCTCTCAATTTATACCCAGTAAGGTTACCTGCAGCATCCAATGCAGCCTCAAAACGATAACGACATGCGGGGCGATAGGTTCCAGCAGTCATATCATCTTCTTTGGACCAGATCAACTTTACTGGTGCCTTGATTATACTTGACAATTCAGCAGCCTCAGTTGCAAAATCATTTTTTAATCTTCTTCCGAAACCCCCACCTAAACGGGTAAGCTGCAGGGTAATTTTATCTTCCGGAATTTTTAATAATTGAGAGACTTCTGCGCGTGCTCTGGCCGGGGTTTGTGTCGGACCAACAAGCTCAACTCCATCCTGACGGACATGAGCGAAAAAGTTCATTGGCTCCATCGGACTGTGGGAAATAAACGGACACTGATACTCACCTTTTATCACCTTAGCGGCATTTTTAAATGCAGCATCAACATCTCCATCCTTACGCCTGACAGTCGCCTGACCGTTATCCATTAAGTTCAGGAATAATTTATCATGATCTTCAGTGCTTTCCAGATCGAATTCCTTTTCATATTCAATCTTTAGCATTTTTCTTGCCTTAAGAATCTGCCAGGTAGATTTACCTACAACGGCCACATTGTTCTTAAAAGAAACTACGTCGATAATTCCAGGCATTGATTTAGCGATAGAACCATCAAACGATTTCAGCTTCATACCAAACTGCTCAGGACGCTGTATCATTGCATAAACCATCCCTTCACGGTAGAAATCTAAACCAAATAAAGGCTGACCAGTGACTATTTTACGGTTCTCAACATTCCTTACTGATTTTCCGATCAGTTTGAAGTCCTTCCGGTCTTTCAACTTCACACTTGAAGGTACAGGGATTTTAGACGCTGCTTCAGCAAGTTCACCATAACTTAATTTCTTGCCTGTACGGCTATGTGTTACGAAGCTATTTGCTGCGGTACATTCAGAGGAAGGAACAGACCATACTTTGGCCGCAGCCTCAATCAACATGAATTTAGCTGTTGCACCCGCATTCCGAAGTAATTTCCATGAATGTGGAACTGCGCCACTACCACCAGTAAGCTGACGGTCAAACTTATTATCGAGATTTGCCTGAAGTACTTTCACTTTTTTCCAGTCGGCTTCGAGCTCTTCGGCTACAACCATCGGAAAAGAAGTGATAATATTCTGTCCTAGCTCAGGGTTTGGAGACATAATAGTCACGACACCATCTGTAGCGATGGACAAATAACTATTAAAACCTATATTTCCGGCAGCCATTGCTGAATTGGAAATAACTACGGGCACACTGGCTTCGGCATTGAACCAATTAAATCCAAGTACAAGGCCACCCCCTGTTATTGCGGTCATTTTTAAAAAATCGCGCCTGCTGTTTGTTGTTTTACTTGTCATGATGATCAAATTTTAGAGCTGGCCAATTTCACTGCATCCCGAATACGGTGATATGCGCCGCAACGGCAGATATTACCATTCATCGTAACTTCAATTTCATCCATACTGGGCTTAGGGTTTTGCTTCAAAAGCGCCGCCGCGGTCATGATCTGACCAGCCTGGCAATATCCGCACTGAGCCACATCGATCTCATCCCAAGCCAGTTGTAAAGGATGATCACCTTTTTCGGACAATCCTTCAATTGTAATTACCTGTGAATTACCGACTGCTGAAACAGGGTATACACAAGAACGTGTTGCAGATCCATTCACATGAACTGTGCATGACCCGCATTGTGCAATACCGCAACCATATTTGGTTCCTACCAGGCCCAAATGATCACGCAATACCCACAATAATGGGGTATCGGCCTCGACATCAGCCTGCAGGGTCTTTCCGTTAACCTGAAGTTTGTAAATTGCCATAAGTATTAGTTTGATTCAAAGCTAAAGTTAATTAAAAAAGAAAGAATTAAACAAGAGATACTAATGTGATATTTTTGTTGCCTTCTCCCTGTTTGGATGTAAAATTTAAATAATATTGAAATTTCAGGATCAATTGATCATAAATGTGCCGAAACATTAATTTTCTAAAAATCAAGCCGATTTCAAAGTGAGCCTGCTAATCAATCATCCAATGGAATGGAAAGCTCAGGAATACATTTTTACTGTATTCATTCTTCTCGAATAGAAGTCCGATATCTCCATTCTTCATCACAACAAGATCCGAATATGCTGCAGAACCCGAATAAATAGTCTTTCCTTTGGTCCACGTTTTACCTTCATCATAACTAATTTTAATAGTCAGGTTTTTACGGGAATCCTTACTGTCCGCATTCACAAATAACAGGCAATTGATGCTTTTTAATTTGTATCGGATTATGGCAGCATTACAGGCCGGGTCCGTCAAAGCAGGCTCAGGTTTGCTCGTCCAGCTTTTTCCCTCATCCTTTGAAGTATGCACGTATCGCATTCCGGGTGAATTCACTCTGGAATTGACCATCCAGGAACCATCACGCAACTCAATAATTTTAGATTCATCAGCCGGCTTTAAAGGTGTATCACGTAAAAACCAGGTCATGCCATGATCATTGGATCCAAAAACAAACACACCGTGTTTCAGGTTTACCAAGGTATGTAATAAAACACCTGAAGAAGTCTGAATGCCTTTTCCGGAAGTGATAAACTTAAAATCGCCATGCCATTCCGGCTTACTAATCTGTGGGGTAATATCTTCCGGTTCCGACCATGACTCCCCATTGTCTGTACTTTTAAGAACATGCAGGTAGTAAATATCCTTCTCTTTGTTCAGATCCATGTAATTATAAAACATGAAGATTGTACCTATTTTGCTATCGTTAATAAAAGAAGGGTCGGATGCTGAATTTCCCAAAGGATAATCAACGAGGGTACGGATATCTGTCCACGTTTTACCATTGTCCCTGCTTTTTCGCATCACAATATTAATATTATCATTTGCTTTCAGATCTGCACATGAAGGACCTCTTTCATCTATCGCAGCTATCAGGTCGCCATTACTTGCCACTACCAATGCCGGAATACGGTAACAGGCAACATTGCTTTTCATTTTCACATTAAAAAGATCAAGCTGATGCAGACCACCAGCTGAACCTGGGATGGGTGTCTGAGCTTTCAAAACTGAAGCAGCAAGCAGAAAAAAAGAAAGAAAATATTTCATAGAAATGATGTGAGTGTGATTAATTTATTCCCTGAATCTAAATGTAATAAACATGTTATAGAATTAAAATCTTCAACAAATGGCAATTTGAGAACCTTTTCTGATTATTTGAAAGAAATTTTCAGGGGAAATGCCTGTCCTTAAAAATCTTGATTTATATTGGAGAAGAATTAACATTAAATAAACAATGAGAAACAGCAAAACAAATTTTACCCTATTAAGCATTCTGAGTTTCCTTTTAGTATGCAGCAGCATGACACTGAGTGCTCAGGAAATCGATCTTTTACTTAAAGGTGGTCAGGTTATTGACCCTAAAAACAAAATAAATGCCAAAATGGATGTGGCAATTACAGGTGGAAAAATAGTCAAAGTAGCAGCAAATATTCCGGCTAATTCAGCTAAAAAAACTGTAGATGTAAGTGGTTTATATGTAACTCCGGGCATCATCGATATGCATGCACACGTATTTCAGGGGAATGATCTGGGATCATATATTGCCGACGGACAAACCGCCGTTCCGGCAGATGCATTTACCTTCAGGGCAGGTGTTACCACTGTGGTGGATGCCGGATCATCAGGCTGGAGAAACTTTCGCCAGTTTAAAGAACAGAACATTGACCGCTCACAGACCCGTATCCTTGCTCTTTTAAATATCACCGGAAACGGAATGTATGGTCGTTTTGAAGAGCAGGACAAAGCTGATTTTAATCCTGAGATGACTGCCTATATGATCACCAAGCTCTTCCCAAACATCATCGTTGGTATCAAAGCTGCACACTACTGGGGTGATTTCACTCAGGTTGACCGGGCTGTAGAAGCAGGGAAACTTGCAAAAGTTCCTGTAATGGTCGATTTCGGCGAGCATCAGCCAACCAACTCGATAAAATCGCTGTTCCTGGAGCATCTTCGTCCCGGCGATATCTTCACACATACATTTGCTTATGGTCCAAAAGACCGTGAAACAGTTGTAGATGATGATGGTATAGTAAAGCCTTTTATATTTGAAGCTCAGAAAAAGGGAATATTGTTTGATGTTGGTCATGGAGGTGGTGCATTTTTCTGGCGCCAGGCAGTTCCTGCAATTAAACAGGGGTTCAAGCCTGATGTAATCAGCACCGACCTTCACTCCGACAGCATGAACGGTGGAATGAAGGATATGGCGAATGTGATGTCTAAATTCCTGAATATCGGTCTTACCTTAGAGGAAGTAATTGAGAAATCAACTGCTAGTCCGGCAAGGGTAATCAACAGACCAGACCTTGGTAACCTGAGTGTAGGGTCTGAAGCAGATGTTGCAGTATTCAGCGTAAAGAAAGGTGAATTCGGATTTACTGATGTTAGAAGAAATGTTCTGAAAGGAACACAGAAAATGGATGCAGAATTAACCATCCGTGCTGGTAAAATCGTTTGGGACCTGAATGGTGTCAGCGGACCAATCTGGGATTCTCCACAAGCAATTACAAGATAATTTATTTAAAGACCCAAATAATTAAAAGAATGCAAAGCTTTTTAAAAACAACAAAGAGCCTGTCGCTTTTATTACTAATCGCCTTTTTTGCGACAAGTGTTAAGGCTCAGGAAATTGACCTACTGCTCAAGGGCGGACATGTGATCGACGCCAAAAACAAAATTAACGGCAAAATGGATGTGGCCGTTAAAGACGGTAAAGTTTTTCGTGTAGCAGCGGATATTCCGGCGAGTTCAGCGAAAAAAATAGTCAATGTCAGCGGACTTTATGTAACACCGGGACTACTTGATATTCACGGACACGTATTTCACGGTACTGAGAATAATTACTTAAGCAATAGTCTGGATGCTCTTCCACCAGATGGATTCACTTTTCGTGCGGGAGTAACTACTGTTGTAGATGCCGGTGGTGCGGGATGGAAAAACATTGAATTATTTAGAAAGAACATTGTTGAGCATTCTAAAACCCGCGTACTTGCATTCATGAATATTGTAGGAGGGGGAATGCGTGGCACCGAGGCCTATGAGCAGGATGAAACCGACATGGATGCCAAACTCACTGGTGCCATTGCACTTAAGAATAAGGATATTGTCGTTGGAATTAAGCTGGCACATTATATCGGCCACAACTGGAATCCGACAGATAAAGCAGTAGAAGCTGGCAGAATTGCCAGCATTCCGGTGATGGTGGATTTCGGAAAATCACTTCCTCCCCTTCCGCTTGAAGATTTACTACTAAAACATTTACGCCCGGGCGACATTTTAACCCATGCCTATCGTTACGATCAGGAATTTGACAGAAGTGGAAAAATGATTGAGCATAAACAAGCTATTGTTGATGTTAAAACCAAAAAAGTAAAGCCATTTGTGTGGGAAGCCCGCAAAAAAGGCTTGATTTTCGATGTAGGTCATGGTGGAGGAAGCTTCAACTGGAGCCAGGCGGTTCCTGCAATGGAGCAGGGTTTCCATCCGGATGTTTTAAGTTCTGACCTTCACACCGGAAGTATGAACGCAGGTTTCAAAGATATGGCTAACCTTGCCTCCAAATTCCTGGTCTTAGGTATGCCTTTGGCAGATGTAATTGCAGCATCAACCTGGAATCCTGCCAAAGTAATTCAACGTACCGAATTGGGTAACCTGAGTGTTGGCAGCGAAGCTGACATTGCGGTATTCAGACTCAGAGAAGGCGACTTTGGATACATCGATGCAAGCGGAATGGCATTGAGAGGAAAACAAAAACTGGAAGCAGAATTAACTTTACGCAATGGTCGTGTAGTTTGGGACCTGAACGCACTGAGTGCCCCATTAGCAAAATAATAATGAATATGAATAAGTTCATACAAGCAGGCAGATCCGTATTATTCGCGATCTGCCTGTCTGTTTCCGCACAATTTGCAATTGCGCAGGAAATCGACATTTTACTGAAAGGCGGACATGTAATTGACGCCAAAAATAAGATAAGTGCGAAAATGGATGTTGCAGTAAGCAATGGCAAAATCCTGAGAGTTGCACCAAATATTCCAGTAGCCGGAGCCAAAAAAGTAGTGGATGTAAGCGGGATGTATGTGAGTCCGGGTTTAATCGATATCCATACCCATGTTTTCACCGGACCGAATCCTGGTTTCGGGCATGGCTCATCCAGTGTAAAACCCGATGATTTCACTTTTCGTGCCGGGATTACTACTGTGGTAGATGCAGGAACATCGGGTTATAAAACCTTCCCCCTGTTTAAGGAGCAAATCATCGACCGTTCCCGCACGCGTGTGCTTGCCTATCTGAATGCATTCGCACCGGGGATGGTGGGTACAGCTGCAGAACAGGAAAATATGCAGGCCCTGGAAATTGAAAAAGCAGATGAAACGATCAAAAAATATTCGGATAATATTGTCGGAGTAAAGATTGGACATTATTCAGGCAAGGACTGGAAGCCATTTGATGCTGCCGCTTCATTGGCGCATACCAATAATCGTCCCCTTTTCGTGGAATGCCATATCACTGAGTTTTCGCTCGAAGATCAACTAAACCACATGAAGGCCGGTGATATTATCACCCATGCCTATGAGAATGTTTCAGAACGTATGCCTGTGGTAGATGAGAACGGAAAAGTCCGGCCATTTGTGCTGGATGCCCGCAAAAAGGGAATTTTATTTGATGTGGGCCATGGTGGTGTTGGCTTCTGGTTTAACCAGGCAGTACCCTCGGTAAAACAAGGCCTTGCTCCCGATACTTTCGGAACCGACATGCACCATAACAGTGTCAATTCGGGCATGAAGGATATGCTGAACCTGATGTCGAAATATCTGAACATGGGCATGCAGACAGAAGATATAATTCAGCGGGCAAGCTGGGGAGCCGCTACTGCTATCAAACGCCCCGATCTGGGTAACCTGAGTGTAGGCTCAGTTGCGGATATTGCTATAATCAAAGTTCTGGATGGCAAATTTGGATTTCTTGATGCTGCCGATTTTAAGCTGGAAGGCAATAAAAAATTTCAGGCTGAAATGACTATCCGGGCAGGAAGGATTGTTTGGGACTTGAATGGGATGGCTGGGGTACCATGGAGTAAGGACTTGAAATAAGATTTAAAATGAAAATATTTAGAAGGCTCCGGGGACGGGGCTTTTTTTATTAGTGACGGGTCTGCTATTCGACATGTTCCGCAGGGCATGTCGAACAGCTAGATACATTTGATTTCTATTAAAAATCCCCAAAACAAAATATATTTAACATGATTCCCAATTTGGGAACTTTTTGTATCTTTGTCAAAAGATTAGCATGTGAGAATAATTGCAAAGAAAATATTGCGGGAGTTTTGGGAGAAGCATATGGACAGTCAGCAGCAATTGATTTCCTGGTTTCGGGAAACGAGTAATGTTATTTGGAAATCTCCTGCAGACATAAAAAGAGAATACCCAAGTGCTAGTTTCTTAAAGGATAATCGGGTTGTTTTCAATATCAAAGGAAACAAATACAGATTGATAGTTAGAATAAATTATGATTACCAGATGGTTTGGATCCGCTTTATTGGAACTCATTCCCAATACGACAAAATTGATGCAGCAAAAATTTAATTCATATGACCATTAAGCCAATAAAAACAGAAAACGATTACCTGGATGCACTTGAACGACTTGAATTAACCTTTGATTCAAAGAAAGGCTCAGCTCAGGGTGATGAATTGGAAATACTGGGTATACTGATTGAGAAGTATGAGGATGAACACTTTCCCATAGGGTTCCCGGATCCGATTGAAGCAATAAAGTTTCGAATGGAACAAATGGGATATACTCAATCAGACTTGGTGAAGCTTATTGGTTTGAAGAGCCGGGCTAGCGAAATACTAAACAAAAAAAGGAAACTGACGCTGGAAATGATCAGGCTCTTAAATGATAAGCTTAAAATTCCAACGGAAGTGCTGGTTCAAGCTTACAATTAGACTTACTCTGCTGTTCGACATGTTCCGCAGGGCATGTCGAACGCATAGATAAATTTGATTTCTAATCAAATACTCCAAAATATATTCAATTAATCTTCTCTAAATCCAGATTAATCGTTAAGTGATTGTTTCTAATATTCCTCCCCAATCTTAGGTATTGTTAGTTTAATGGGGTTTGTTTTAAATACCCTCAAGCTGAACAATGCGGGTTTGAAACACGCATTATCTGCATATTCGGGATGCCCTTCGGAACATCCCAAACAGCAGGTTCATTATCTAAATATGCAAATCCAATTCTAATAATGATTTACCATTTTAGAATTTAATAATAAAATATACCAATCGGTATATTTTATTATATATTTGTATTAATAATGAACAAATCAGAATCAAAAGCCGATCGCACCAAACAGTACATTGTTGAAAAAACCGCCCCGGTATTTAATATAAAGGGATATGCAGGGACTTCGATCAATGATTTGATGAATGCAACCGGGCTTTCCAGGGGGAGTATTTATGGCAACTTTGAGAACAAAGATGAAGTTGCCCTGGCTGCATTTGATTATAATTTCGGGAAAGTGGTGACCTATATCAGGGAAAAAACGGCAATACGCACAGGCTGTATAGATAAGCTTTTGGTTTATCCCGAAACTTACCGCGACCTGTTCACTCTTCCCTTCCTCGAAGCCGGATGCCCGCTTTTAAATACCTCTGCTGAAGCTGATGATACCCATCCCCTGCTCAGGGAAAAAGCAGTCAAAGCACTTAAACTATGGAAAACTTCGATTGAACTACTGGTTAAAAAAGGGATCAAAACGAAGGAAATTAATCCCTGCACCAATGCCCCCGAATTTACAGCAATTCTGATGTCGCTGATTGAAGGTGCTGTTATGCAGGCAAAACTTACCGGCCAATTAACAGAGCTAAACTTCAGTTTGAGTTTTCTCGAAGACATGATCAAAAACTTAAAGGTTTAATTTTTTTTAAATTAAAATATACCGAACGGTATATTTTAAAAATAGGATAAACACCGTAATAAAATTTTTATAAACAGGAACATATGGAAACACTAACGTTAGAAAAAGAAGTTGAAAGTCAGACCCTGGTCCGTTTTCCCGATTGCGACCCTTTTAATCATTTAAACAACTCCAAATACATTGATTACATCATCAATGCCCGTGAGGATCAGCTCCTAAAATATTATGATATCGACATTCATAAAATGGTAAAGGAAACTGGTCTGACATGGGTAGTTGCACAGAATAATATTTCCTATATCGTTCCTGCAGAAATTATGGAAACGGTGACCATACAAACCCGATTACTTTCATTCAATGAAAAGACCCTGCTCCTTGAAGCATTGATGTGGGATAAGGATAAAACGATCATCAAGGCAGTCATGTGGTCAAAACAGGCACATTATAATCTTCAGACGAAGAGAAGTCACCAGCATTCGGATGAGTTTATGGACTTCTTTAAATCTATTCATTATCCCTTGCCAGATAATATGTTATTCGATGAAAGGGTTAAATCTTTAAAACAACAAAATATCAGACAATGGAAGCAAGCTATTTAGACAGCGTAATCAGACAGTTTGAGTATTATAAATCACTCGGAGAAAAAACCTTTTCCCAAATCAGCGATGAAAAATTTTTCTGGCAATACAATGAAAACAGTAATAGTATCGCCATACTGGTAAAGCATTTATGGGGTAATCAAATGAGCCGCTGGACCGACTTTATGAATACCGACGGTGAAAAGGAATGGCGCGACAGGGATGCAGAATTTGAAAACAACCTGAACTCAAAAGAAGAGGTACTAAAAAGATGGGATGAAGGCTGGGCTGTATTTTTAGACACCCTAAAATCCCTGAAGGAGGAGGATCTTGATAAAACGATTTACATCCGTAACCAGGGACATTCTGTGATGGAGGCTATTAACAGGCAAATGGCCCATTACCCCTACCATATTGGTCAGATTGTGTTTATTGGTAAAATGAGTGCCCAAAACTGGAATACCCTTTCTATTGCTAAAGGAGATTCAAAAGCCTTCAATGCCGCTAAATTTTCCCTGGATAAACACCAGGAACATTTCACGGAAGAGTTTTTACCGTATTCTAAAAAACGCAATCTGAACTGAAAATCAGAAAAAATTGAACCATTAAATATTCTAAGAGATGTCATTTTCTATACCCAAAACCATTGCTATACTCGAAAGAACTCCAAATGTTCTCTCATCAATGCTCTATAACCTGTCTGCCGACTGGGTGCAATGTAATGAAGGCCCTGAAACCTGGTCGGTATTTGATATTATTGGTCATTTAATTCAGGGTGAAAAAACCGACTGGATGACCAGAACTAAAATTATTCTTTCTGACAAAACAGATAAAAACTTTGAAGCCTTTGACCGCTTTGCCCAATTCAAAACCAGTCAGGGAAAATCAATAAATGATTTAATTCTGGAATTTGCCAGCTTAAGAGAAGCTAATCTTGAGGAATTAAAAAGCCTGGAAATTAGAGAAAGTGATCTCAACATGACTGGAAATCATCCCGCATTTGGCGCTGTAAGCTTAAGGCAAGTGCTGGCAACTTGGGTAGCGCATGACCTGAGCCATATTGCACAAATCTCAAGAGTAATGGCTAAACACTACAAGGAAGATATTGGCCCTTTTGTGCAATATTTAAGGATTATGAGCTAGAGAAAGTTGAGTGCTAAAAGGGAATAGAAAATTGGAAATTGGAAATAAAGAATCCCTGCTGATACCTGATGCCTCATACCTGACTCTTAATACCTGATTCTAAAAAATAAAATAAATTTGCGAAACCGAACAGTTGCATATATATTTGCAATCAATTGGTTTCACAATAAATTAGAATTCGGAAAATTGAGTATTTTGAGTTAATCCCGGATATTTAGATGTGAATCTAAGTTCATGCAATCCCGCACATGCGGGACCTAAAAAACAAATTAAATCAATATGAAACAGAAAATCATTTTTGGGCTAAGTCTGCTTACCGGACTCATGCTCATTAACGCAGGTCTAAACAAATTCCTGAACTATATTCCTGTCCCGGAGGATTTACCCGAAAACATGAAAAAAATCAACGATGCTTTCATGGAAATAGGCTGGCTCCTGCCGCTGGTTGGTGCCGAAGAAATACTCGGAGGTATTCTATTCATCATTCCCAAAACCAGAGCATTAGGGGCTCTGGTAATTTTACCGGTAATGGTCGGAATTCTGCTGACACATATCATCATTATGCCTGCCGGTTTAGGTATGGCTATCGTATTAATGGCAATTAATCTGTGGGTAATCTATGAAAACAGGGAAAAATATTTGCCTATGATCCGGTAAAATAAAAGCAGAGGATTTATAAAAAACAATTTAACAACAGTATTTTTATAAAAACCTGTATTTAACCATCATGAATAAAATAATTTGGATCGCTTTGGCATTCCTATCCGGAGCATTATTACCCATTCAGGCCGGATTAAATGCCAAACTGGGAAAAGCGATTGAAAGTCCGGTGTATGCTTCTATGTTATCCTTTGTAATCGGAGCCCTGGGACTTATATCCTATATCTTAATAACAAAACAATCCATGTCATGGGCAGGTGTCAGAGAGGTGCCTGCTCATGTATGGATCGGAGGTCTCTTAGCTGCATTCTATGTCACTGTAATTATACTAGCCTTTCCAAAACTAGGCCCGGGATTAACTTTCGGACTGGTAGTAGCTGGCCAAATGATCATTTCGATTTTACTGGAACATTTTAACATAATGGTGGCTCAGCAAAATTCAATTAGTTTTATGAAAATGATTGGAGTTTTGCTCGTAATTGCAGGAGTCATCATCATAAGACGATTTTAATAAGGATGCAGCTGAATTGATGTCATGCATAACTTAAACAAATCCTTTTAATACCTTCGTCCATATATTTCAGTAAAAAACATGAATTCAAAGTCAGCCGCAGATTCAGGCTCATTATCCTTTAAAGAATTTTTTGAGTTGTGCTATTGGAAAACAGTTAAGCTGTTTTCTAAAAATCTTACTAAGAATTCTCACTACAAATATTTTTATACTGATAATTTTTCTATCCCTGAAGAATTTTATAAAGACAAAACTATTCTGGATATCGGTTGTGGTCCGAGAGGTTCTTTAGAATGGGCCGATATGGCAAAAGAGAGGATAGGCATGGATCCACTGGCTGATCAATATCTCAAAATGGGTGCAAAGGAGCATAAGATGAGCTATGTTAAAGCCTATGTTGAGAACATCCCCTTTCCCGACAATTATTTCGATGTTATTTGTTCGTTCAATTCGCTGGATCATGTTGAGAATATGGAACTTGCCTGTCAGGAAATTAAGAGAACCTTAAAAAATGATGGTTTATTTTTACTGCTTGTAGATATTCATACCATGCCAACATTAACAGAGCCGCAAACCATGAACTGGAATTTTGTCAGGGAATACTTTCCTGAATTTGAAGTTTTGGAAGAGAAGCATCTCGAACGCACAGAAACCTATAAAATTTACAGCAATGTCAGGAATAGCAAACCCGCTAAAGATGATGCTGTCAGGGGCGTTTTGACTGCAAAATTGAGAAAATGTATACTGCAGGGTAAAAACGAATTGTAAATACCAAAACTTGCCCTCTGTTATCAATAAGATTTCAGGGAGAATATTTATAGATTAGAATCACGTTTTCTCAAACAATTAAAACAAATCATTTCTGACAACGCAAAAACAGACTCTGAATCATGCAGGGGAAAAAGTCTTTAAGCAAATCAACATTTTATACAGCGATTTAAAATCTGCTAAAGAATTGGTCTATGATCCATGCGGGTATGAGCTGAAGAACCTTTTAATTCATACTGAGGGAAGTGGTTATAGCGCTTGTTCTTATGAACTGGCTGGAAAAATAATCGAATATCGGGCATCCAAAATCACACCGTCAAAAACAGGACAATTTGTGACAATCTGGAGAAGAAATAAAGAAGGAATAACCCAGCCATTCGATGGTTCTGAGGAGATGGATTTCATCATTATTTCATCGGGAAAAGATGATAATTTCGGTCTGTTCATTTTTCCGAAAACAGTTCTTCTGAGTAAGGGAATAATCTCACAAAATGGCGAAGGAGGAAAACGAGGTATCAGGGTTTATCCCCCATGGGACATGGTTTCAAATAAACAGGCAGAGAAAACTCAAAGCTGGCAGAAAAAATATTTCGTCTGGGTTAAGAATAATAATCAAAGCTATTTTGATTTGATAAAAACCTTATTAAAATAACCTGAGATCGGTATAAGGAAGATAAAAAATACGGTTATAATTGGTCAGATAAGGCTTTGGAGCCACAATGCTTTGATTTTAGAAACCAATAGCAGTGTGTTATAGGCTGGTTCAGCCCTTTCCTTTGGAGTATTTCCGGCAAGAAATTGCGTTCTGGTTCAAATTACGAATAGCCGGAAGATACCTCCTCCGGCAAGGTTTATTTTAGCCGGGGCTGTTTTTCATCGGAACGGCCCGGCAATAGTACCATCAGCCATTTGAAATAAACCTAAGGGGGGGGCAGCTCTAGATTTTTTGCAATACGGGATTTCATCATGGATATAAAACTGCTGCAAAAAACTAAGCCGAACACGGGACTTTCACGACCAAAGAATCACAGACCTTGCTTTCCAAAACAAAAAAAAATCTTCAATCAAATTAGTCCTGAAAGATTTTATATCAACTCGGGTCAAAATAGATCTTGGCATACCCAATTGAATCCGAGTCCGCTTTTTGACTATATCAACAATAGACAGTAATCAGGAGTGTCCGGACCTGTTTAATATGACATTAAATTCCTAAATTGATTCTTCGTAACCGACTGAAATTAAAAAGAAGAATGAGAAATTTAAACCCGAAAACATTCGAACCAATTTTAATTTTTACAATTATTGTGAGCCTTGTATTTCCAGGATTATCTGCTCCAAAGCCGATACTTAAGCAGAGCAGTAATATTTCTACATTAACTGCAACCAAAGGAGTCCAAAACAAATGGAATGGCTTTGAAATCATAGAGTTTAAATTTAATGGAGTTGATGCCAAAATTGTTTTTCCAAAAAAGTCTAATCTCTCAAAGAATTGGATATGGCGTACCCAGTTTTGGGCACATGAACCTCAAACTGATATAGCCTTATTGAACCAGGGCTTCCATGTAGTTTATGTGGATGTGGTAGATTTGTACGGAAATACAGTAGCCCTCAACAGACTAAGTGATTTCTATAATTTCCTGGTTAAAAACTTCGGTTTAAATAAAAAAACTGTGCTCGAAGGCATGAGCAGAGGTGGATTGGATGCCTTTAACTGGGCATCCGAAAATTCAGATAAAGTATTTTGCATTTATGTGGATGCACCGGTTTGTGATATTAAAAGCTGGCCGGGCGGATTGGGGAAAGGCCAGGGATCAAAAAACGATTGGGAAAAATGCCTGAAAGCCTATAGTCTGACCGAATTGTCAGTACGGGATTTTAAAGGAATCCCCCTGAATAATTGCCTGATGCTTGCAAAGGCTAAAATTCCCATCTTAAGTGTTTGCGGGGATGCTGACACGGTTGTACCCTTTGAAGAAAACAGTCTCAAACTGGCTGAAATTTATCGCGCTGCAGGTGGAAAAATCGAACTGATCGTTAAGAAAGGCATTGGGCACCATCCGCACAGTCTGAAAGATCCGAAACCCATTGTTGATTTCATTTTAAAGTATACCAAGAATCGATAAAAACTATCGGATTTTATTCCTGTTGATATTGTAATAAAATAAAAAGCAGTTTAATTTTACGCCCACCACTTATCAAATTGGTGTTAAACAAATTGTAAGTGCATAAGCAGGTTTTTTGTTTAGAATATTTCATCAGAACTATTCTAAAACATCTTGAAATACAGCTAATGCTTTTAAGTTTAAGCAAGATGGAATCTTAGCTGTTTTTTTAACTTTGCCGCATAAATAAAAAAATTATGAGCGATAGCAGTCCCTGCCCTAAATGCAAATCTGAATTTACCTACCAGGATCAAGACCTGATGATTTGCTCACAATGTTTCCATGAATGGGATCCGGCTGAAGAGCCCCTTGAATCAGAAAGCACACTTAAAGTGCTCGATTCTAATGGAAATGAGTTAAAGGATGGCGATTCTCTTATCATCATCAAAGATCTTCCCGTTAAAGGAGCACCTAAACCGATCAAGGCAGGCACAAAAGTGAAAAATATTCACCTCAGCGATGGTGATCATAACATATCCTGCAAAATTGATGGATTTGGCTCTATGGCTTTAAAATCTGAATTTGTAAAGAAAGCTTAAGAAATTTATTCCTTCATGAAGCAACTCTTTCAGCAAAGGAATTTAGTTTTAATCGGCTTTATTGTACTCAAATTTTTCCTGCAATATTTCCTGATCAGCCCTGAATATGAATTGCACAGAGATGAATTTCTGCATCTCGATCAGGCTCATCACCCGGCCTGGGGTTATCGTTCTGTCCCTCCTCTTAGCTCAGTTTTCTCAGGACTAATATTTTTGCTCGGAGGCAGTGTGTTTTGGGTAAAATTCTTTCCGGCACTTTTCGGCGCTTTGACTTTATTGGTGGTTTGGAAATGTATTGAACAACTCAAGGGTAATCTATTTGCATTATGCCTTGGAGCAACGGGAGTTTTAATATCGGCCTTATTAAGGGTGAATATGCTGCATCAGCCCAATTCATTTGATGTATTATGCTGGACCAGTTTGTATTTCATGATCATTAGCTATGTTAATACTGAAAATCGGAAATGGCTGTATTATGCAGCAATAATCTTTGCACTTGGCTTTTTAAACAAATACAATATTATATTCTTATTGGCAGGCATATTTCCTGCGATTTTACTTAGTAAAGAGCGAAAATTGCTTTGGAAAAGGGACTTCTATTTTTCTGTTTTTCTGGGCTTAATCCTAATCTTTCCAAACCTTTTATGGCAATATGAAAATGATTTTCCCGTTTTTGCTCACATGAAAGAACTAGCCGAAACCCAATTGGTTAATGTAAACAGATTGGATTTCTTAAAGGATCAAATGCTATTCTTCACGGGGTCAATGTTTACCATTGCCGCGGGTTTAATTGCTTTGCACATTTTTCAGCCCTATCGAAAATTCAGATTCCTGTTTTGGTCTATGCTCTTTACCCTATCAATATTCATAGTGCTGAAGGCTAAAGCCTATTATGCTATAGGGCTATATCCAATTTATATCGCATTGGGGGCTGTATATCTTGGTAATTTACTCAGTACAAATCGCCTGAAATACCTTCAGACAATTGTGCTGGCACTTCCAATATTATTCTTTATCCCGCTTTATAAACTCGCATTCCCCAATAAAAGTCCGGAATACATTGTTCAAAATCCAAAGCGATATGAGGAATCAGGGCAGCTGCGCTGGGAAGACGGTAAAAATCATGCCTTACCACAAGACTATGCCGATATGCAGGGATGGAAAGAATTAGCCCGAAAAACAGATAGCTTATACTCATTAGTTCCTGATGCTGAACACACATTGGTTTTGTGCGACAACTACGGCCAGGCTGGTGCAATTAATTACTACACGAAAAGAGGTCTCAGGGCAGTTTCATTCAATGCCGATTATCTCTACTGGTTCGATCTTGAACAAAGTTATTCCAATCTTATTCGGATTAAGGAATTTGATGAAATTGAAACTGAACTCAAAACCAGCAGCCCCTATTTTAATAAATCTTCTTTAGCGGATTCTATAACAAACCGATACGCAAGGGAATACAGGACTAGAATTTATGTTTTTTCCGGAGCTAAGATTGATATAAATAAGCGTATCAATCGCGAAATTGAAAGAGTAAAAAAGCACTGATCAGGATAAACCTTCGGGCTTAAAAAAGCAAACACTTGTTTTCACAATTTACAATCTTCTGATTTTCAAATACTTTTAATTAAATTTATTTTGTAATTTAATTGAACGGTAACATTTGAAAATCAGAAATGAATCCAATTTTTAAAAACATTATTGCTGTTATAGCAGGTTTTCTATGTGGAAGCCTGCTGAATGGAGGAATTATTATGATCAGTGGGTCTGTTATTCCACCACCAAATGGAGCAGACGTGACCACAATGGAAGGTTTGAGGGCAAGTATACATTTGTTCGAGCCCAAACACTTTCTCATGCCCTTTCTGGCACATGCATTAGGGACTTTTGCAGGTGCATTTTTGGCTGCAAAAATTGCTGCCAGTCATCAGATGAAATTTGCTATGGGTATCGGTATTCTCTTTTTGGCAGGCGGTATAACTAATGTTATTTTGCTCCCCTCTCCACTATGGTTTAGTATTCTGGATATAGCTGGAGCCTATATTCCAATGGCTTATCTGGCTTATAAATTAGCTGACAGTAAAAAAACTGAATCCTGACAATAAGGGCTTAGTGAATTCAAATCCCAGATCTAGTCAATAGATCAATTTCTCTATTATGTGATATTCAAAAGAGGATGCAGACTTTGTTCGAACACCATTTCTTTTATATTTGATAATACATTGAGAGAGATCTTTATACAGCTAAATTAAATTATGCAAATTCATTTTTTAAAAACAGGTATTCTAATTCTTTCAATAAACTTATGTATCCTCAATTCTGCATTCTCACAGTCAGAAACTGTCTATGATATTGTCCTCACAGGTGGTAGAGTAATTGACCCTGAAACCAAACTGGATACAATCAAAAATATAGGAATCATCAATAACCGCATTGCGCAGATATCTTCTATTCCATTGAAAGGTAAAGAGAATATCAATGTGGCTGGATTAGTTGTCTCACCTGGTTTCATCGACTTGCATGTACATGGACGAAACAATCAGGTTCAGGAATACCAATTGCACGATGGCGTTACAACTGCACTGGAACTGGAATGGGGAATAGAGAATTTAAAAGAATGGTATGCTACAAGAAAATCCAGGGCATTAATCAATTATGGTGCAAGCGTAAACTGGCCCTTTGAGCGATTCAAAGCCATGGACAAATACAAGGAAAATTTAAAAGAATCTATACAAACTACACTTAGTGGTGAATCAAGTCTGGAGACACTTTTTAAGATCATTGGTCCTTCATATACCGATAATCTCAGTCAGGAGGAAATGCAGAAAACCATTAATAACATTAAACAAGCACTCGATGCCGGAGGAATTGGCATAGGAATTCCTGTTGGCTATCTGCCTAAGACAAAATCTGAAGAATTATTCAGGATATTTCAACTGGCAGCTGAACTGAACTTACTGGTTTTTTCACATGTCCGCGAACCGAACATCCTGTCGATTCAGGAAGCAATATCAAATGCAGCAATTACAGGTGCTGCTTTACACCTTGTTCATATCAACAGCATGGCACTCGGGCAAATTCAATTGGCTTTGGATATGATCAGTTCAGCAAACGAAAGAGGCCTGGATATCAGCACTGAACTGTACAGCTATACTGCTGCATCGACCCTGTTAAATAGTGCCTTTTTTGATGAAGGATGGCAGGGCAGGCTTGGAATTTCATACGGTGATCTGCAATGGGTTGCAAACGGTGAGCGGCTGACTAAAGAAACCTTTGACAGTTACCGCAAATCTGGAGGAACTGTGATCATTCATATGATGAAGCCAGAATGGATTAAAACCGGCATTGCTTATCCCGGGGCAATGATCGCCTCGGATGGAATGCCCTATTCAGCATTGGCTCATCCGCGTACAGCCGGCACCTTTTCAAGAGTTCTTGGTAAATATGTACGCGAAGAAAAAGTACTCAGTTTAAATGAGGCCATCGGGAAAATGACTTTACTCCCTGCCAAAAGACTGGAGGGTACCTCACCAATGATGCGCTTTAAAGGAAGGATACAAATAGGTGCAGATGCTGATATCACTATATTTAATCCTGGGACTATAAAAGACCAGGCAAATTTTGAGAAAGGCTTGAAATTCTCTGCAGGTGTTGAATATGTTATGGTAAATGGGGCATTCGTTTTAAAAAATGGAAAAACGCTGAATAATGTTTTTGCAGGACAGCCGGTTTACGGGAAATTTAAAAAATAAGCCATTGAATAAACCGGAAAGAAAAAATAGTTTTTTAATATAAATTAGAATAAATAATTACAAAGCTTTTCAATGTTTAAGCAAAGCCAGGAGAACTAAATTATTTTGGTAAAAAAAGAATCAGAAATTAAAAATCTATATGAAGAATCAATTTAAGGAAATTCTGAGTTCTGAGGACCAGATCAGGGAAATCCTGGGATATCCAAGCGAACTTGTAAAAAGAAAAGTAATAAACAGAATAGATAGACATTGTTTAAATTTTATCTCCCTATCCCCTTTATTGTTCCTGTCAACAGCTGATGATAAAGGAAATTGCGATGTTTCCCCCCGTGGAGATGCACCCGGTTCAGTTTTGGTTTTAGATGACAACCATTTTGTGATTCCTGAAAGACCAGGCAATCGAAGAATTGATACATTAAAAAACATTTTACTTAACCCTAAAATTGGAATTCTGTTTATCATACCCGGTCTTGGTGAAACTCTCAGAATTAATGGACAGGCATTTGTGATTAAAGACGAAGAAATTCTTAAGAAAATGAAGGCCCATGAAAAGATGCCAGTTCTGGGAATTGGTGTTCAGGTTGAAGAATGCTTTATTCATTGCGCGAAAGCATTTATAAGATCTAAAGCATGGGACAGTGATTCATGGAAGAAAAAAGATTCCTTACCATCGATTTCATCAATTTTAACTGATCATCTCAATTCATCAGAATATACCGAAGAATCGATTAAACAAGGATTCCAGGAGAGCTATGAAAACAGGCTGTATTAATTATTATTTTTGAACAATGAAGAAACTATTTTATTTCGGCATTCTGTTTCTGATTGTATTCGAGATTGCCAATGTGTATTTCATCATGCCGATGCCCGGTAGTCAAAAAATGGAAAGTTTGGATGCAGCCTACTTCCTCTATTCCTGGCGCTGGCTATTCCGAATACTTTTTATGCTGATGATTCTTGCGGGCATTAAACATGCATTTTCCGTATCAAAATGGCTGGTTTCGGGAGCAATTTTAATGGTTTCGGGTATCGCAATTGCCTGCAACTTTATTATGGCCGCTGATAGTATGTTCAAACAGCCCGGTTCTGTAATATTTAAAAAAACAACAGAGAACAAGGTTGAAACAGGCCGTCTAATTTTAGGTATTAACCAAAATGGTGAATCGAAGGCCTACCCTATCCAGTTCCTTGGTTATCATCATCAGGTACGTGATAGCATTGGGGGAAAAGCAATCATGGTGACTTACTGTACAGTCTGCCGAACCGGAAGGGTTTTTGAGCCTCTTATTGAAGGTAAACCCGAAGAATTCAGACTCGTTGGAATGGATCATTTCAATGCTATGTTTGAAGATAAAAGTACCGGTTCATGGTGGCGGCAGGTTAGCGGCAAGGCGGTTGCAGGTCCGCTGAAGGGTAAAAATTTGCCTGAAATTCCCTCTATTCAAACTACTCTTGAAAAGTGGATTGAACTGTATCCAAATACACTCATCATGCAGGCCGACGAGAAATTTAAGGAAAAATATGAAGGGATGAGTAAATATGAATCCGGGACATCAACAAGCAAATTAACATTAAGAGATAAGGCATCATGGAAAGATAAATCCTGGGTCATCGGACTGGAGAGTGGATCTGAAAGCAAGGCCTACGACTGGAATCGCCTGCAAAAGGAAGGAATTATTCATGATGAACTGGGTGGTAAACCGGTAGCAATTATACTATCCCGGGACAAAAAGAGTTTTGTGGCTCTTGAACGACTGAACAGCGGACAATTATTTAGTATGAGTAATGACACCCTCATAACAGCCAATAACCGTTATAATTTTATCGGTATCTCGCTGGATTCGACCAAATCAAACCTTAAAAGACTCAATGCTTATCAGGAATACTGGCATAGCTGGCAAATATTTCATCCTTTAACAAAAAAATAATTTAGTTTGATTCCCGGTTGTTTTTGAACAATTTAGTATTTGTCAAAATCAGGAATCTTTTATGGTTCCATTCTACCTGAAAAAATATGAAAAGAAGAAATTTTATCATTAAGACAAGTACCGTACTTGCCGGTTCTGCCATTTTACCTGCTACGGCTGAGACTTTATTAAATCCGGTAAAAAAGAAGCGAATCGCTATTGTTGGTCTAGGAGTCAGGGCAACCGGCATGTGGAGTAAAACTGTACTTGAAAAGTATGGAAATGAAGTTGAATTCGTCGGACTTTGTGATATCAATGAAGGCCGTTTAAGGCTAATGAAATCAGGCATGGGAGTAAGCTGTCCCACCTTTACTGATTTTGACAAAATGATGCGCGAAACAAAGCCTGAAATTTTGATGGTGATGACTGTAGATAATACACATCATGAATTCATTATCAAAGGGATGGAAATGGGCGCAGATATTATCACGGAAAAACCCCTCACAACCGACGAAACGAAATGTCAGGCAATTCTGGAAGCCGAAAAACGAACCGGTAAAAGTGTTCGGGTGACCTTCAATTATAGATATTCTCCGCACCGGGTAAAGATTTATGAATTGCTTCGTTCAAATGCAATCGGTAAAATTACGTCTGTCGATTTCCACTGGTATCTCGATACAAATCATGGGGCAGAATATTTCAGAAGATGGCACCGTCTGCGTGAAAAGGGGGGATCCTTACTGGTACATAAAGCATCCCATCATTTTGATCTGTTAAACTGGTGGATTGACTCAGATCCGGAAGAAGTTTTCGCTTATGGTGCATTGGAGTTTTATGGTAAGAATAATTCATTCAGACATACCCATTGCCGTACCTGTCCGCATACTAAAAACTGTGATTTCTTTTGGGACATCACCAAGAACCCTGGCATGATGAAGCTCTATGTTGAAAATGAAAAATATGATGGCTACCTGCGTGATGGCTGTGTCTGGAAGGAAGATATCGATATCTTTGATAAAATGGCAGTTCAGATCAAATATGCAAACAAAGTCCAGGTAAGTTATTCATTAACAGCCTATTCACCCTATGAGGGTTACCGTATTTCATTCAATGGCACCAAGGGCAAAATAGACGCATGGATTAAGGAAAGACAACCATGGGAAGAAGAAGGTTTTGATGAAATCCAACTGACCAGCAACTTTGGAAAACGTGAAATCTTCAAAATATCAAATACCGAAGGTGGACATGGAGGTGGTGATGAGCGCATGAAGCAGCATATATTTTTACCTAACCAGACCGATCCTCACAGGCAGGCTGCCGGCTTGCGTGACGGCGCTTTGGCCATACTGACGGGTATTGCAGCCAGAAACAGCATCGATAGTGGTAAACCTATTAAAATTGCTGATTTGACAAGCATTAAGCCACAGATCAAGAAAGTTTGAGCTTGGTATCACCGTACCATAAGTACTCTCATATCTCCTGTTCGGCAATAACACCGATCAGAGGAAAAACAAGAATGAATTTTATGAAAAAACCTTCCCTCTTTTTCCTCCTGAGCCTTCTGATCAGCCAGGTAGTTTCAGCGCAATCGCCCGGGGTTCTGAGCATCCGGAAATTTATCCAGTTGAATGCCGACAAAATGATCTCTGAATATTCTGAATTTCTTGCTTTGCCAAATGTGGCTGCAAACCCTGTTGATTTGAAGAGGAATGCTGCATTCATTATGGAAATGATGACTAAGCGAGGAATCAGGAACGTGCAGCTTTTAGAAGCCAGTACACGCGGAATTCCGCCTGCCGTTTATGGGGAAGTGATCGTTCCTGATGCCACTCAAACCCTTGTTTTTTATGCCCATTACGATGGACAGCCGGTTGATCCCACACAATGGTCAAAAGGTCTGGAAGCGTTTAAGCCGGTGCTCTTTTCAAAAGCAATCCACCAGGGTGGCGTGGCTATCCCCTTCCCGTCTGATGGGAAATATGAAGGTGACTGGAGAATTTATGCCCGCAGTGCTTCGGATGACAAGGCCGGGGTTGCCGCGATACTGAATGCCTATGATGCGCTTATAAAAAGTGGATTAAGCCCGGGTTCCAATCTTAAATTTTTCTTTGAAGGGGAAGAAGAAGCTGGTTCAACCCACCTGAATGAAATTCTTGAAAAACATAAATCCTTACTCCAATCGGATCTCTGGGTCATTGCTGACGGACCTATCCATCAATCAGGAAGGAAACAGGTTGTTTTCGGAGTTCGCGGTGATACACATTTGAACCTGACAGTTTATGCTTCAAGACGACCCCTGCACAGCGGTCAGTATGGCAATTGGGCACCAAACCCGGCCATGATGCTCGCGCGCCTTCTGTCTACCATGAAAGATGAGAATGGACGGGTAACTATCAATGGATTTTACGATGATGTGATCGCATTAAGTCCGACTGAAAGAAAAGCATTGGAGGAAGTACCTTCGGTTGACGAAAAAATGAAAAATGAACTGGGAATTTCCGCAGTTGAAATGCCCGGAACGAGTTTGGGTGAAGCGATTAATCTGCCTTCGTTGAATATTAACGGATTACAGAGCGGCAATGTAGGCAAAATGGCAACGAACCAAATACCTGCTACAGCAAGCGCAGTGCTTGACCTCAGACTGGTTCTGGGTAACGATTGGCGAAGACAGCAACAAAAAGTAATCAGTCACATCAAAGCCCAGGGGTTTTACATCACCGAAAAAGAGCCGACAGATGAGGAAAGAAAGAATTACGGAAAGATCATAAAAATAAGCCCTGAAGACGGCTATAATGCCCAGCGAACCACTATGGATCTTCCCATCGTTCAAAAGCTCCTGGCAGCTCTTAAAACCACTACACCGGAACAAGTGATTTTGCAACCCACAATGGGTGGAAGCCTTCCGCTATATTTATTTGAAAAACACCTGAATGCGAAAACCATCACTGTTCCGGTTGTTAATCATGATAATAACCAGCATGCTGAAAATGAGAATATTCGCATAGGCAATTTCTTTGAGGGTATTGAAACAATGGGATCGTTGATGATAATGAAATAATTACCAGATTTATATCACGAAATTTAATTCCCGATTTAAGAAGGATATTTGAACAATGTTCTACTTTGGTCAATGTTTTCACCGTGCCATAACTCTCCTATCTCCTGGTCGGCAATAACACCGACCGGAGGAAAAAAGGGTAATAGACAATTATTGAACCTGCTATTATACATTTAATGCATATTCCTGAATTTAACCGCTTAACAGACAGAAACGAGATTGTTGACTTTATGAAGCAATTTAGTTTTGCCAATATTGTCAGTGCCAAAGACAATTTACCTGTTGCCACTCCCCTGCCTTTTCTAATAAAAGTAAAGGATGAGCAGATCATTTTAACCTCACATTTTGCAAAAGCAAATGATCATTGGAAGGATATAGAAAACAACCAGGTACTAATAATTTTCAGTGAACCACATGCTTATATTTCGCCGGTTAATTATGATAAGGATCTTAATGTACCAACCTGGAATTACATATCGGTTCATGCGTACGGCAAGGGGACGCTGATTACAGAAAGTGAAAAGGTAGCTGAGATTCTGGAAGCGACGATAGAAAATTATGAACCAACTTACAGAAAACAATGGGATAATTTTCCTGAGGAGTATAAGTCAAAAATGTCAAAAGGAATCGTCGCATTCGAAATTGTGGTCACAGATATAAAGGCAAAGGATAAATTAAGCCAAAATCGATCGGAAACAGAGAAACTACGAATCATTGAAACCCTGTCTAAGAGCGAAGATTCGAATGAACGGCAGATTGCCACTTTTATGAAAAAAGAGTTTCATTAGGGACCATTTCCTCACAGTATTTGTTACAAAAATCAAAAACTGTTTTATGTATGTTTGATTCATACAAAATAGAATTGTCTACTAGTCTGAATGAATCCGAAAAATTGAATGATCAGTTTAATTAGAACAGATTCCGCCAACAAAGATTTTATCAGGCTGGTTAAAGATCTCGATGCAGACCTTGCCGTGAGAGATGGAGAAGAACATTCATTTTATTCCCAGTTTAATAAAGTTGACCTTATCAGGCATGTTATCGTAGTGTACCAAAATAACATCGCAATTTCCTGTGGAGCAATAAAACAATATGATCCAAAAACAATGGAGATCAAGCGGATGTTCACCATTCCTGAAAACAGGGGTAAAGGATTTGCTGGCCTCATACTGCTTGAACTGGAGAACTGGGCAAGTGAAATGAACTTTGAGAAATGCATTTTAGAGACCGGGAAAAGACAGGCTGAAGCTATTGGACTTTACAAAAAGAGTGGCTATGATATTATTCCGAATTATGGACAGTATGTCGGAATTGAGAATAGTGTTTGCTTTGTGAAAAAGTTAAAATAAAATAACAAAATATAAAACACCTAAAAATATGATACTAAAAATTATTGGCGAGTCTCTTAAAAAACCCGCTTTATATGCCATTTCCTTATTATTTATCATCAGTATCCTTAGTCTCACTTTATTTAGAAATCCCGGCGGCTTGCCACCTTCAGACCCTGATAATGGCGGACTAACATTTCCTGATGGTTTTGAAGCGGTAGTAGTTGTTGATAGTTTAGGCCCTGCCCGTCACCTCGCTGTAAACAGCAACGGCGATATCTATGTAAAACTCAGATTTTCAACCAGGGGTGGCAATGTGGCTATGCGGGATACTGATAATGATGGGAAGGCTGATATTATCCAGCACTTTGGTAACTATAAAGATGTTGGCAGTTTAGCAAATGGAATGAGGATTCATAAGGGATACCTTTATTACAGCTCTTCGCTAGCTATTTACAGAAGCAAGCTGACTCCAGGCAAACTGATTCCTGATAGTCCGATGGAAACTGTTCTGACCGATGACCACGGTCATGGCGCACATTGGCATATTACCAAACCTGTGTCATTTGATGATAAAGGTTTTATGTATGTTCCATTCGGAACTCCGTCCAATAACTGCATGGATCTGGCAAATACTCCGGGAGGAAAACCTGGGCAACCGGGAATAACTCCTTGTCCTGAACTGGTGCAGCATGGCGGTATCTGGCGTTTTGATGCAAATAAAATCGGTCTGACTCAAAAAGACGGAACATTATTCGCTACCGGATTACGCAGTATCGTGGCTATGGACTGGAATAAAGCAGATAAGAGTCTGTATGTAGTGCAGCATGGCCGGGATAATCTTCATCGTCTCTTTCCTGAGCTTTACACCCCATGGGAAAGTGCTGTACTACCTTCAGAAGAATTCCTGAAAATTAAGGAAGGTGATGATGCGGGATGGCCATATTATTATTATGATCAGATCCAGAAGAAAAAATTAATGACTCCTGAATATGGAGGGGATGGAAAAAAAGAAGGAAAAGGCCGGGAACTGGCGCAGCCATTAATCGGTTTTCCTGGTCACTGGGCACCAAATGATTTATACTTTTACCAGGGAAATCAGTTTCCTGCGCGTTATAAAAATGGGGCATTTATCGCTTTCCATGGATCAACAAATCGTGCTCCCTATCCACAATCAGGCTATTTTGTAGCTTTCGTGCCATTCAAAAATGGGGTACCTTCGGGCGAATGGGAGGTGTTTGCAGACGGATTCGCCGGTGTGGACCCGATTGTTAATGTAAGGGATGCTAAGCTGCGTCCAATGGGCATTGCTGAAGGCCCCGACGGCTCATTATATATCAGTGAAACGGAGAAGGGACGTATCTGGCGGGTGATGTTTAAAGGTAATAAAAAGACCTTTGGAAATGCTCAACTCTCAACGATGGAAAAACATAAGCTACTTTCTCATATTCGTACACCCGATAAAATTAAAGACGATTTGGAAAAAGGAAAAATTAAACCGGAAGCTGCACTTTATAATACCTATTGCTCAGCATGCCACCAAAATGATGGTAAGGGCGATGGTAACCGCTTCCCTCCCCTCGGAGGAACTGATTGGGTAAGTGGCGATAAAACGAAGCTTCTAAATGTTGTATTAAAGGGTTTAAACGGAGAAATTGTTGTTAATGGCAAACCATACAATGGTCTGATGCCTGCCCATAATTTCCTGAAAGATGAAGAAGTTGCCAATATCCTGACTTATATCCGTTCCAATTTTGGGAACAGTGCAAGCGCAGTAAGTGTGCAGGAAGTGACTGAATTCAGAAAGTCTGATAAGTAAAATGAATCCTGACTGATGTAACATGAATAGTACCTATATTAGGTTGTATTTTTTATTGAAGTCCTTAAATTAGTTAATTCCTAAAGGGGTATCTTTTATCAAAAAAATAAACTTAAATCAAATATTTAAATGAAACGTAGAGACGTAATTAAAGGTCTGACGATGCTGCCATTAGCCGGCGGAATTGTTGGAAGTGCTCAGGCTGCCATCAATGCTGAAGGCACAGGCATGATTGGAATGCTGGGTGGAGAAAATAGCGCTGCAGGGCCAATGAAATTCGGGCCTGAAGTTTACCGATCATTGGGAGTTGAACCGGTAATCAATTGCCGCGGTACATTCACAATCATTGGTGCATCTACTTTAGTTCCTGAGGCTAAAGAAGCGATGTATAATGCACAATCAAATTATGTTCAGCTTGATGAACTGGCAATGGGTGTTGGAAAAAGACTTGCCGAATTATCGGGTGCTGAATGGGGTGTTGTTTCATGTGGTTGCGCAGGAGGTATGAAAATTACTACCATGGCTGCAGTAACCGGTGGAAATCCTGAAAAACTGGTTCGTGTTCCTGATCTTACCGGATTTGAAAAAGATGAGGTAATTATCCCGCGCAGATCACGTAACACTTATGACCATGCAATCAGAAATGTGGGTGTAAAAATAATCACAGTAGATACTCAGGAAGAACTTGAAGCTGCTATGAACCCAAGAACGGCAATGATCTACATGATGCCATCCACAAAACCGGGAGATACCGGACCATTGTCTGTACATGCAATCTCAAAAGCTGCCAAGCTAAAAGGAATTCCGGTACTTGTTGATGCAGCTGCAGAAGCCCTGACCTTAAATCCAAACGTTCACCTTGCTGATGGTGCAACAGTAGTTGCTTACAGTGGTGGAAAAGCCATTCGCGGTCCGCAGAGTGCCGGTTTATTATTGGGTGATAAAAAACTTCTTATGGCTGCTTGGCAGTCAAGTGCTCCGCACCATGGTGCCGGACGCGACAATAAAGTTGGTAAAGAAGAGCAAATAGGTATGCTTGCTGCCGTTGAAGCATGGACCAAACGGAATCATGCACAGGAAGAATTAACCTGGACAGGCTATCTGGAAACCATTTCAAAGCGCGTTTCAGCGATTAGTGGTGTTACTACCAGCATACGTCAGCCTACAGGTCTGGATAACCGTACTCCAACCCTTACTATTTCATGGGATCCGGCTAAATTTAATGCCAGCGGACAGGAAATGGCTACTTACCTTTCAACAACCAAGCCGCGTATTGCACTGAGTGCAGGTGGTGGTCGCCGTGGTACTCCAGCATCCGAAAATTTAACTTCAATTTCTGTAGCAGCATTTATGATGCAGCCGGGCGATGATAAGATTGTCGCCGATCGTATCTTCGACGCACTGAACATGAAACGTCCTGCAACTCCTGAGATGAAAGCTCCTTCAGCTGATCTGAAAGGACGCTGGGATGTGACCGTAGAGTACTTCAATGAAGTGAGTAAACATACTTTCAGTATCGAAGAGCAGGATTCAAACTGGCTTAAAGGTTCTCACAAAAGCGCCTTTACAACCAATGAACTTGATGGAACGATTGATGGAAATGCAGTGATATTCAGAAGTGCCTCAAGAATGCTCGCTGATAACGTTCCATTTACTTTCTCCGGAACAGTTAATGGTGATACGATGTCAGGAAATATTCACCACGGTGAGTATCTGACCTCAAAGTTCACAGCTAAGAAAGTTATTCAGCCTAGCAGCCGTCAGAGAATTAACGTTCCGGTTGGCCCGCCTTTATCAAGCTGATCAGTTTAACATTAAATCAAAAGGCCCCGTTTCAAATTGATGCGGAGCCTTTTGATTTATATTCTATTTTTTCTTAGTGAAATCTCCTTAAGTTTTGCATAAAGCTCTTTAGGATTGTAAGGTTTCGACAAATAATCATTCATCCCCGCTTCACGGATTTTATCACTCAGATTATTGGACACCGATGCCGTTAAGGCAATGATTGGCACAGTAGATTTTTCCTTATCCGATAGTTCCCGTATTTTCATCGTAGTTTCATAACCATCAAGTAATGGCATGTGAATATCCATTAAGATCAGATCATAATTATTGGCAGTAACTTTTACTAAAGCTTCATATCCATCTCTGGCAAAATCCGGAATATTACTCCATTTCTGGAAAATCTTTTTAAGCAGCAAACTGTTTACCGGATTATCCTCAACCACAAGTACTCTCAAACCATTTAGGTCGAAAATTTGCTCCTTGCTACTGCTATCATTGTCCAATGCCTGGTTATTACGTTTAAAGCTGATATCAAACCAGAATTTCGACCCTTTACCCTCTTCGCTTTCGAGATGTACAGAACTTTCAAACAGAGTTAGTAAACGCTTAACTATTGCAAGCCCAAGACCGGTTCCTCCATAATTACGTGTCGTACTTGTTGAAGCCTGCATAAAAGGCTCAAAAATGGCTTCCATTTTTTCTGCATTAATACCAATTCCTGTATCTGTGATCGAAAAACGAACACTGATTTTATCAGCATCCTTATCAAGAATCTTTATTTGAATCTTTACGCTACCACTTGAAGTGAACTTGATTGCATTACCTGTCAGATTAAATAAAATCTGACTAATACGAGTGGGATCAGTGGAAATCGGAATTTGCTCAATTTCTTCATCTATTTCAAGTAGTAGTTGAAGACCCTTTTCCTTTGCCTGTATCCTCAAACCTGAACAAATATTATGAATTAAAGAATGAAGATTGACTCCAATCGATTCCAAATATAGTTTTTCAGAACCTAGCTTATTAAAATCCAGAATATCATTAATTAATGTATGAAGACTTGCCGCAGAAAAATTAAGAATTTTAAGATTTTCTTCCTGCTCCGGACTCGTAAGTTCATCACTAAGCAGCTCAGCCATCCCAATAACAGAATTTAACGGGGTTCTTAACTCATGCGACATTGTGGAAAGAAAGTCAGACTTCGACTGAGCAGCAATATTTGCTTCTTTCACTGCGATCAGAAGTTTCTCATTCAGCAATTCCTTCTCTTTCACATTTCGGATCAGTGCCTGATAAAACAAATAATGTCCCAGTATCATTGTGACAAAATTCAGGAAGACCATTATCTCATAAGCAGGCGATCCCAAACCTTCGGTACTATTGTGAAGATTCTGGAGATCCCCATTTATAATCATAAACAGGATAACAGGAATAATCGCCAATATGGAATAAAATACACCAAAACCTCTGTTCAATAAGTAAAATCCACTTAAAATTATCATGAACATAAATTGCATTGCCATTATATTAATGGTTTTTGCAAGTCCAAAAAGCACAAAAATTACGATCACTAAGCCCATTAAAATCATGAAATGGGAAATCAGAACTGAATATCTTTTATGGCTCAGTAATAATTTAGTCAGAAATGTATAGACGATCAGTAAGATAAGTGCAAGTTTCAATTGCGGAAGCTGATTACTATGATAGGCAAGAGGAATAACTATCAATACCTTCAATATTGATAAAATCAGAAAGGTATACAGGATTTTAATCCGGGATTGCTCAAGAGGATCTGGAATAGTAGATAACAGATTCTTTAATGACCAATTGAAGAATTTAGGTTTTTTAGACATGGTTTTTCAGGTCACTAAAAATACTAATATATGCCAACAATTCACTTTAATCCGTAATTTCTTTCGAAAACATAGTTTGATTTGGATTAGATTTCCGTTTAATTAATCTAAAACGCCATCTTTGAAATAAATAATCTGCAATTAAATGTTCGAAGTCCTGTTTTCAAAAGTTGAAGAGAAAATTAAGCTTAGTGATGTTGAAAAAGACATTTGCAAAAGTCTCTTCAGCCCTAAAAAGCTAAGAAAACGACAATATATTTTACAGCAGGATGATATCTGTAAAAATCTTGTTTTCGTTGAAAAGGGAATATTACGCTCCTACAGTGTGGATAGTAAAGGAAATGAGCACATCCTTCAGTTTGCCCCTGAAGGTTGGTGGATATCAGATGTTTACAGTTTTTTGACCGGTGAGGCAGCGGTATACAATATTGAAGCTATCGAGGATTCCGAACTGCTGCTAATCTCTAAATCCTCGCTGGATGAATTATATGAAAGAGTACCCAAGTTTGAACGCTATTTCAGACTTCTGAGTCAGGCAAACATGGTTGCAACACACCGGCGGCTTACCGCATCATTAAGTGACAGTGCCGACGAAAAATATCTGAGACTCCTTTCTGCCTACCCTAATATTGTGGCAAGGGTCCCACAGCATATGATCGCTTCATATCTTGGCATAACACCCGAGACCCTGAGCAGAGTCAGAAAACGAATTGTGTCCTGAGAGCTGAATTGATATATGATTCATGAAAAGAAAATGGCTGCCTGATTGATCAGGCAGCCATTTTCATCATTAAAGATTTATAAATAATTATTTTGCTGCAAACTCACCATCTGCCTTAATCTCAACTTCATCACTGATCATAGGAGCTTTGAAATTCGGACCAATGTTAAAGTCTGAACGCTTTAATAAACCGGTTAACTGAAAACCGGCAACATTGGTTTTATTCATCGGATGTACGATTGTACCACGATAAAGAAGGTTCATACTTACTGCTTTAGTAATTCCATGCATCGTCAGATTGCCATTCAGTGTATATTTATTCTTAGCTGCAGGCTTTATTGATGTGCTTTTGAAAGTAATTTTATCGAACTTCTCTGCATCAAAAAAGTCAGGGCTTTTCAGATGATTGTCTCTCATTTCGATTTCAGTGTCAATTGATTTTACATCAGCAGTTAATTCAAAAACTCCATCACTAAAATCTGCTTTTGTAGAAGTAATTGTTGCATCAAAATTCCTGAACAGTCCTTCAACATCCGAAATTCCGAGGTGTACAACTGAGAAGGTTAATTTGGAATGTGCTTTGTCTGACTTCCAGCTTGTTTGCGCCTGAACCGTAGCCTGGCTGATCAATATTACAAGTGCAATAAAAATTGTTTTTTTCATTTTTGTTTGTTTATGGTTTATAATTAATTTGATTATGTTAATTCAAAGGGAGCATGTACAAACCCTGCCTGTTTGAGTAATGCTTTAGTTTCATCAAGCGCATCCTGGTCTCTTCCGGAAATAGAAAACAACATCTGTCCCCCATTGCTTTCAATAAAACTCAGATTGATCAGTCTGGAATAAGGCAGCAGCGATTCAAGTTCAATTTCATCACTCAATGAACCCTCTCCTCTTAATTCTGTTATATTTAGAACGATCTTTTTAGTTACGAATTCACGGATAGAGTTAACAAGTTTTAGCTGATTTTCTGCAGTAACATGCATCACAATAATATCTGCTTCCCAGCCTGTCTGAGCAGAACAATTCAGAACTTGAATATCTGCATCAGGGTAATCTAAGAACAAAGATGGACAATCATCGATCTCTTCAGATAGCACTAAAATCCTGAAAGGGTGTGCTGCCAGCTTTTCAGCCAGGACTGAACCATATGTTCTGTTTACTCCAAATACAGCTATACTTTTAACCATTCCGGCTCAAATTTCTATGCACAAAATTAGAGTCTGAAAAATGTTCAGCCAATGATTTCGGTTAAGAAATAGCATTGATTTAAATCAATAGAATGTAGAGAAAAGGATTCCCAAGCAAATAAAATAGCGATAAGCCTAGTCGATATAAGCGATACAATCGATCTGAACCAGAATACCGTCTCTGCCCATATGCTCAGGGCTACAACCAGTATAAGAACGCACTGGCTTAGGATCAGGAAAGTATTCCCCGTAAACCTCATTAAGCGCTGCAATGTTCTTATTTGGTTCGGCAAGCGACATATGCACCTTTAAAACATTTCCCATATTAGTACCTGCTTTTTCCAGAAGGGTTCTCATATGCTCCAACGCACTTCTGATCTGCACCTGTATATCACCAGGTTCTTTTCTTCTGTCGGCATACCAGCCACCAACCCCAGAGATAAATACCAGATGTCCTGATCGGATGCAAGCGGATAATGGACTTGTGCTTGGATAAGGACTTGGGATTGCCACTTTTTTAGGGCTCCAATCTGATTTTTGTACCGATTCAGCTTCAGCTGTTTTTGTCCCTAAAGCACCCGCTAATGGAAGAATGGTAAGACTTTTTAAAATTTCTCTTCTTTTCATGTTGGAGATGTGAGATGTGAGATGTTGTTAGCCTGATAAAATTTCGAATCAAATGTTTATTCAAAATCAGTTGTTTTCAATAACAAGATACTTAATGTTTTTCCGATCAAAGGTGTACGAAATATGCACTCTTCCATCACTGCTTTGAATGATCGCAGGATAGCTGTATTCCTCTTTTTTGCCGTCTTCAAGGAACATTATATCTTTCCAGCTCTTACCATCCGAGGACTGAGCTAAATTCAATTTAAACCTGCCATTAAACCATTCCTTACCCGGGATCAGTGGATTGTAAACGATAAGCTGAAAGCCACTTTTTAAAGTAACCGCATCAGTTCCGGAGTTTGGATTGAGTAAATCCGTACGTTTCATTTTACTCCATGTAAGTCCATGATCATCTGACCAGGATTCTATCACATTACCTTGCTTACTTCTGCAAAGGATCTGAAGCCGGCCATCAGGATAAGTCAGGATACTGGGTTGTATTACCCCAAATTCAGTTTCAGGATCAACTGGTATATTCTGCCATGTTTTACCCTGATCCGTTGATCGTTCGATATGAACTTTCCAGTTTTCCATAGTCTCAGTGCTGGAAGGTGAAAGAATAGTGCCATCAATAAGCTGAATCGGTTTATTTTTTATCGGACCAAGAATTCCTTCTGGTAAACGAACAGCTTCCGACCATGTTTTACCCTGATCAAGAGATGTTTTGTACATGCCCCACCAATCCCGCGGATTTGGTCCGGCCTTGTAAAACAAGAAAATCTTATTCTCTGAATTTTTGAAAAACACGGGATTCCAAAGCGGGAAAGTTCCTCCTGTACCAAAATCCCCATTTGCAACTTCAACAGGAAAAGTCCATTTCCCATTTCGATTTACTGAAGTCCAGATTTTCACATCCTTATTCCCTTCATGAGTACCCCCAAACCAGGCAGCCAAAATCTCACCATTCGCGGTTTCCAACAAGGTAGAAGCATGACATTGTGCAAATGGCGCATCCTGAAATATCAATTCCTCCTTAATTTTTACAAATGAATTTTGGGCAGATAATAAATCAGGCACCAGTATAAATATAAAAAATACAGCTAACCTCAAATTTTTCATGTTAATCCTTTCTACCTGATATTTAACCCATTAATTAAGTTTCCATTCAAAAAGCATTTCCTAAAACTTACAACCTATAACTTACAACCTATAACTATGAGCTTTAAGCTTTCAACTTTCTGCTTTAAGCTTTCTGCCTTCTCCCTACCTCCACTTCAACTCCACCCCCTGCTTCCCAATAAAGTCCTGAAACTCCTCCAGCAATTGCTTTCCTTCCCTGACTTTCTGTGGGATCACCTGCTTTTTCAAAGAATAGCTAACTAATAAGCCAACTGCTTCGCCTATACTCCATTCAACAGGATGCAAACGATAACAGCCATTCGTAATATGGGTTGTTCCGATATTTTTATTGGCTGGCAAAAGATTTTCCATCCGAACCGGCAATAAAGAGCCTAATGGGATCTGAAATGGAAGCGATGCAAAATCGATATAATTATTGCCACGACTGCTTGGATGAAGATCAATATGATAATACCCAATGCCTACACTATCATAAAAATCAGCTGCTTTTTTCCCTGCCTCTGCTCCTGCTACCTGAATCCGATTATCCTGGCCAACATGCTCTTCCAAAACAGTAAATAAAGCCTTTATACGTCTTGATTCACGGATATACGGATATTTAGCCATTCCATCTTCAGTTCCCATAATATCCTTTCTCAATCGAAGTCCGGGCCATCCCTGCTTTCCATCCGGACGCAGAGCTTCAGTTTGAAGCCAGTGAAACAAGGATAGACTAAGCTGTTTCGCTCGTCCCAGGTGATGATCAAATTCCTTTTGAGATACACCCACCAGGTTGCCCAGGGTATAATCATTCTGAGGCCAGTTTACTGTACAGATATCTCCCTTGAATGCCCCTGGCATGAAATTATCCTTTGCCAGAATCCGGCGATAATTCCATAGGTTAAGATTTGGAGGGGTCGGACTTCCATCCGGGTTAAATCCAAGTGTTTTCTTCTCGAGTGTTTTGGGATTTGAGTAATTCAGATCAAGTAATTTACCTGACCATGCCGGGCTCATTTTCGGAACCAGGTTACGCCAAAAATCATATTCAGCTGGTTTTTCTGCAACATTATTAGATCCTGGAACATAATCCATCGCAAAACATACCGTAAAGGCCTGTTGGTTATCCGGATCGGCCTTATCCGGAGCATGTAGCTCTCTGGTCTCGTTGCGGGATTCCGTTCCCATTACAAATTCAGTACCTGTCATCGGGAGCAACTCGCCGGTTTCGGTAGCATCTACAAAATATGTTCCGCTAAGTACATAGGAACGTCCTGTTCTGAGGCTTTCTACTTTTAAAGCCTTCACCTTATTACCTGAAAATTCTGCAGAACGTACTTTATGTTCAATAAGCAAAATCAGTTTACCCGAACTGATGAATGGTGCCAGCATCTCATTTAGAACCGCAAGCGATACTCTTGGCTCGTGGCAAAGAGCTGAAACCATCGCATTCCCTGGATTCAGATATTGCAGGGACTTAGCCGCGTCTGTGATTGGATAGTTCTTTTTATAATATTCTCTGACACCATTTCGGTAATTACGATAAGATTGAGGTGCTCCATGGGTTTCGATCCAGGCGTGCTCATCAGGAGGTACACCCTGAGAAGTTAACTGCCCCCCAATCCAGTCAGTTTCTTCGGTCATAATTACATCCAGTCCATTGCGCAAAGCGGCTAAAGCGGCTGCACAGCCCCCGATCCCTCCACCTGCAATTACTAATGTTGCACTAAGTTCAGAGGCATTTACATCCTTCTGTAAATTAGAAGCAAATACACCTGTTGGAAAGGCTGAAAGTGCACCTGAAGCTAAGCCTGTTGCCCCTAAGCCTGTCAGACCTATAAAATTCCTTCTTTTCATAAAACCTCAGCTTTTGACTTATAGCCGTTAACACCAAAAAATACGATATATAAATAACAAAGGACAGGAATCATAAATGCCACTGCCCATGTTGAATGATCTTTAACATAACCTTGTGAAAAGGATACTATAGCCCCGCCTACAATCGCTGTAGATAAGATACCTGAGGCCTTCGTGGTATAATTGCCCAGCCCCTGGACTGAAAGTGAAAAGATAATAGCAAACATAACCGAGTTAAAGAGTCCCACTCCTATCATTGACCAGATAGCGAATGCTCCCGAAGTGCTTACGGAAAGAACGATCAGCAGAATTGCAGCAGCTGCACAAACAGTCAGAATAAATGAAGGTCTTATTGTTTTAAGCAGGTAGGAACCGATCAAACGGCCGGCAAGCATTCCTCCCCAATAATAAGAAACATAAGAATTTGCATTCTCTACACCAACACTTAAGGTATCCGCTATGTAATTGGTCAAAAACGTTCCGACTGATACTTCCGCACCAACATAAGCGAATATTGCCCATGCCCCAAAGTTCAGATTGCGAAATGAAAAAATACTTACTCTTTCTTCAGGACTAGCCTGAAAACTCCCGGCACCGGTACTGATTTTGGGAAGTTTTAAATTATAAACCACCAAAGCAATGCAGATCAGTAAAGCAGCAATTCCCAGATAAGGATATTTCACTGCATCACTTGATGTACCTGATTCCTGTAGTTTTGACAGAATATAATGTGCGCCGAAAATTGGCGCAACTGTTGTCCCGATAGAACCAACTGCCTGAATAAGAGTTAGTCTGGAAGAAGCTGTTTTTGCAGGCCCCAATGCAGTAATATATGGGTTAGACGCAACCTGTAAAACCACAATCCCAATAGCTAAAACAAATAAAGCCGCCAGAAATAAATAATAAAGATGCATATCTGCGGCAGGATAAAATAATAAAGCCCCGATAGCAGCAATCGCAAAGCCGAGCACCATACCGTTTTTATAACCAATCTTCTCTACGATCATCCCAGCCGGGAAGGACATGAGTCCGTAGGTGAGGAAGAAATAAAACTGAACCAAAGATGAATCGGCATAGCTAAGGGTAAATCCCTCTTTAAAAAATGGCACAAGAGTATCATTCAGACAGGTTATAAAGCCGTTCATAAAATACAATACTGCCAGGGATATGAGGGCAGGCATGTAATTCTGTCCAGAATTCTCCTGTTCAGAATTTACGGTGCTATGTAAAGGTATATTTGCCATAATCTATTAGTTTTGAATTTTAGCTTTTGCTTTCAGCTTTAGGCTTTGAGCTTTTAGCTAAATTCTAGTTGTTATTTTGAAAACTTTCCCTCAATTTTTTCAAGGGTCTTCCAGCACTGGTATAAGCCTCTTGGAACATGGAAACATCCTTTCCATTTACCACCCTTTAAAGGAACCAATACTTCTCCTCTACGGTTCAAATAACCATACCACTCCCCCATATTTGCATCTGGAAAATGCTTCCAGGTATATTGATGTACCTTTTCAAACCAATCCCAGCAACGCTGATCTCCCGTATGGTAATATCCCTTTAGGAGAGTTATCAGAGTTTCCATATGTACCCACCATAGTTTCTGATCCCATTCCAGTTGCTGCGGAGGGTGACCTTTAACATCCATAAAGTATAAAATACCTTCGAACTCCTTATCCCAGCCGTATTCAAGAATATTGATGCTTATATCTACCGCCTTTTTGATCAGTGCCTGATCATTTCTGCGCTCTGCGATATCCATGATGAACCACATGGACTCCAGGCCGTGACCCGGATTAAGCAAACGGCCTTCAAATGAGTCGGAGAAGGAGCCATCCGGTTTCACATTTTCCAGAATAATTCCAAGGTCTTCCTGATAAAATACCTCCATTACCGAATGGATACCATCATTGATAGTCTTTTCAATCAGATCTCGTTCCAGAAGATGCTCCAATTCCAACACCAGGTTACAAAGGATCATAGGTAATGAAAAACCCTGAAGCGGGCGGGTTCCCGGGAAGGCCTTATTGTATTTTCCTTTTGGATCATCCCGCTTTCTGAGAATATTATTAAAGGTATTTACGGCAAGTTGTGCATATTCCTCAGTGCCTGTAGCTTTGAAAAGCTGTGCAAAGGCCATAGCAGCAAAACAATCAGAAAATATATTGTATGGCTGTATCAATGGCAGGCCTTCCCGGGTGAGTGAAAAGTAGAAGTTGCCCTCATTGTCTTTCCCGTGCTTCTTCATAAATTCAGCGCCCTGAATCGCGAAATCCAGCCATTCCTTTTTTTGTTCTACCTGGTTGTATAGCATACTAAAACACCATACCTGCCTGAATTGAAGCCAGACAAATTTATCTGTATCAAAAACCTTCCCTTCCCGGTCAAGACAAGTAAAATAGCCCCCGAATTCCTTATCTCCGGAATTCTTAAGCCAAAATGGAACTACATCGTTCAAAAGGTTGTCTTTGTACTTTTCAGCGTACTGTTTATAATTCATTTGATTATGATCATACTAAATTTTGAGGGAAGATATTCAATTCTCTAATTAATAGAAAAATAAGCATAAAACCAATTGAATTTCCATGAAGAAATGGCATTTCAGTACTGAAAAAATAATTTTCAACTCTGAATTGTACTTGGCTGGATTACAATAATCTACAAACTAAGATTCCTTTACAAGGCAAAGAATTAGGTATATTGTAAACAAAAAAGCAATGCTCTTATTTATCGAACAACTCCAGATAGATCAATGTTAGTGCTGCAACAGACATTAAAGTAAATGCAGTATAGCCAAGAATATTAGACTTTTTACTATTTGTAAACTCGCCCATTACCTCCTTATTATTGCCTATGTTAAGGATAATCAATATGAGGACTGGTGCTGTAATTCCATAAAGTATTGCAGACCATAACAAGGCCTGAATAGGAGAAATTCCAACATAATTCATCATTAAACCAAGCAGCAGAGAGATAATAGTGATTGTATAAAATGCTTTAGCCTGATGAAATTTTTTGTTCAGTCCCTTCTCCCAGCCAAAAGTTTCGGTAACAATATAGGATAAACATCCGCACAAAACCGGGATAGCTAATAATCCGGTACCAATTATACCTATGGCGAACAATAGATAAGCTGAATCTCCGGCTAATGGCCTGAGAGCTGTAGCTGCCTGCTCAACTGTATCAACTCTATGAATTCCAGCATTATACAATACTGTTCCAGAGGTCAGTATGATAAAAAACATGATCACATTTGAAAACAACATTCCGAAATCAACATCCTGCTTCAAGTCTCCAAGAATTTTCTTATCAACAATGATTTTTTTACGTTTTGAATTCATATCCTCCGCTACCATTGTTGCCTGCCAGAAAAACAGATATGGAGAAATTGTTGTACCCAGAATGGCAACAAGTATTCCTATGAATTCCTTTGTGAATTTTATATCCGGGATTAATGTTCCTTTGAGAATAGCAATTAGATCCTGCTTGTATAAAAAAGGAACAATTAAGTAAACCAGAAGTACCCCACAAAGGTATTTGAGAAGGGAAGCAAACTTACGATAGGGCAAATAAATAAATATGCCCATCAGCATAATAGTAAAGCCAACACTGAAAAAACCGGCATGAACAGATGGAACCAACAGATTTCCGACGGCTCCCATTCCGGCAATATTTGCACCGATATTCATCACAATGGCAGGAAAACTAAATAAAAGCATCAGATACAATACCGGTTTTGAATAATGCTCCTTTAAAGTACCTGTCAGCCCTTTGGATGTTACCATGCCAATCCTGGCACACATTTCCTGTACTGCGGCCATAAGCGGAAAAGTGATTAGCGCAGTCCACAGTGTTGAGAGACCGAACTGTGCTCCTGCCTGTGAATAAGTAGCAATCCCTGAAGGGTCATCATCACTGGCTCCGGTTATTAATCCGGGTCCAAGCTTCTTCCAGAATCGAATTACTTTATTCCAATTACTCCGTTTAGTCATACCTGTTTACCTTGCTTTTCGATTCTTCAATAAATACAGCATTTTTATCCTTGCACTCAAAATTCATTAATTATCAGTTAAATTAACGTGAGTTAGATATATAAATCTATAAAGATCAATATCTAACCACATAGAATGAATTATATTATGCTTTAAAGGAAACATAGAATGTAAATTATATAGATTGAAGCGAAGCTTCAAGGCTATCTTTGTCTAAAATGAAGGTTGGCGGCTATAAAGTGCTATGTTTCTATGTGGTTTTTAAATATTATGTCGAGTTCACGTTAAATTAATGCTATACCCTCCTTATCCTGAATGAAAATACTTCCCTGGATCATCGCCGCCTTAATCTGGGGCCCAAGATTAGTTAATCGTGCATCAGAGTTTTGTGAATATGAAGTAAATGAACAAATCGTAAAAATGATAAGCAAGCCTAATGATCTCAATTGGAATAGCATTTATTTCTATGATATTATTTATTTAAAGTAGTCCGCACCTGTTTAATTAATTCAGCCTTAATCGGAGCAGCATGATTGGAGCCTAAAGAACGTACATAAGTGGTGATATCAATCAAATCCTCATCTTTAAGAAAGGCAAAAGAAGGCATAGGAGTATCATAGGTAACACCACTGATTGTGGCCGAACCATTGGAACCGGACAATATCTTCTTTATAAATTCTTTAGGATTATTTACTACAACAAGGGAAGTGAGTAAAGAGGGAAATGTACCCTTTACACCCATGCCATTATCTTTATGACAGGACGCACAATACTGCTGGTATAAAAGTGCAGATTTCGATTCCGGAGGGATTGAAGAAAGCATATTTTGGGGATTTTCCGGATCTAGTTTTGATATTTTAATGATCCTGTCGTCAGAAGGGAGTGGAAAACCTGAAACCGGGTTCCAGTCGCGGTTACTGGTTGCCAGATAAACATCCCCTGCCGGGGACACACATAAATCCCTTATTCTGCCGAATTTATTTTCAAAATAAACCTGTTCGCTAAGAACCTTTTTTCCTTCATTATCCAGTTTCAATGCTCTGAAGCTCTTTCCCTTTAGCGTAACCAATAAAAGTGAATTCTTCAAAGCTGGTATTTTATCGTAAGAATAATAATCAAGACCTGCCGGGGCGATGGTAGGCGTCCATGCTTTAATTGGATCAATAGTGTTATGTAGTCCTTTGAATGTGGTTTCTTCAACACTTTCAGCAAAACCCTGTACTGTTGGCCAACCATAATTTTTAGCTTTACCTATCAAATTAATCTCGTCATCAGTTGCATCACCATGCTCTGAAGTATATAATTGGCCACTTTTTGAAAATACCATGCCCTGAATGTTGCGAAAGCCCCATGCCCAAACCGGATTTCCTTTCATAGGATTATCAGAAGTTGCAGATCCATCAATATTCATCCTAAGAATCTTACCATTTGGCGTTTTGGGATTTTGCGAATCAGTCAAACTAAGAGCATCGCCGGTAGCCCAATACAAGAGTCCCCCTTGCACAGCTATTCTGGATCCATTATGCCCATTAGCCGCAGGAATCTCCATTAGTATTTTTGGATCATTAAGGGTATCCAGATCCGATTTATATCGTACCAGCCGGATTAAATAATTTTTATCTTTCTGAATTGTATAGCATAAAAAAACATAAGGAAATTTCTTCATATCAGAATGGAGTGCCATCCCAAGCAAACCGGCAGTCCGGGATTGCCAGATATCTGTTAATTTTAAAAGCACTTGTTTATTTCCGGTCTTAGGATCCATTTTGCTTATTAGGCCACCATGTTCAGCAATCCAGATCTGATTATCGGGCCCCCAGGCAATTTCGAGAGGTACGTTCAGGTTGGATGCAATTGTTTTAATTCCATCCCCCTCCTGTTTCTGATAAGATAAGGGCCCCTTATCCTTGCCAAACTGATCCCGACCAATAGAATAAACCAAAACGAACCAGCCAAAAGCTATGAAAAGTATGATATTCAAGTAAAGATATTTCATAAATAATCTGGTTAATCACGGTTTTGTTTTGTGCAGAAATAATAAACGGAATTTATCATCTAATCGGCTTATTAAAGCCTGTACCAATTAATCGGAAAAGATATAAAATCTACTGAAATAAATTTACCTGTTTTTAAAATGATACAGATTCTTAAAGGGAGAGCCTCAGATTTATCTCAAAATCTCCGGTAGTGCTGAATCCTCTCAAACAGACGTACCAGTGGTATACATACTGGAAATTCCAATTGCAGAATTATAATTGAAACCAATCCCAAAAGTAGTATTTTCTGTACTATGATAAATTCCTGACATATTTAAACGATCATCGGGACTGAAAACACTTCTTTCATTATTCCCTAATCAAATGGTTCTAAACTGTTTATAATCAGATCCAGACTTTTAGAGCTTAATTAAATGGTCGGTATATTAATTGACGAGAACAATTTAAGTAAATAGATAAATTGTTAACATTAGATTAACTAATCGATTTAGACTATAAACTTGGCATAAAATGTATTTATATGCGTATATTCAAATGGATTAATATGCTTTAAATTATACCAATAATATTCAATTTTACAGCCATGGAAACAAATTACCTCATCATAGCACTGGTTTTGATTGCTGCAGCATTTGTGCTATTCCTTCTTATCCGTAAAAACAGAAAAGACCAAAAGGAATTTGAACAGAAAATGAATCAGGAAAGTATTGATCCTGAACATCATAAGGAAGAAAAAATTTGAATTAACCGCACAGGAGAATCAATTAACCAAACTCTTTTAAAATTGACTGTAATAAACAGATATTTTCAGCTTAGGAATTAATTACATCATTTCAACTGAATTTATCTTATGTTTATATGTTCAATTGGCAGCAAAATTTTAACATATACTATCCTTTATGGATCGTCGTAGTTTTTTATCTGCAAAGGCAAATTCTAAAACGGATTTATCTTTTAAGTCCCGTACCTATACGGGATTATCTGCATTTTTCCCTCCATTTGGCAGACAAGAAATCATCCATTTGTTAAAGCGCACCTTATTTGGGACTAAACAGGCTGACATTAAAATACTAAGTGGTAAAACTCTTTCTGAAGGGTTGGATATTTTGCTGAATGCTGAGATAGTACCTGCCCCTCCACTTAATAACTACAACGACACCAATTTTACGGACCCCAACGTTACTGCAGGTCAAACCTGGGTAAATGCAGTGTTTGACGGCAATGCAAATAGTCGAAGATATACTTCATTTAAGTCGTGGTGGACTGGCCTTATGCTCAATCAAGGTACATCAATTCACGAAAAAATGATCCTCTTCTGGCATAATCATTTTGCTACAGAAACTCTGGACATTGGGGATGCACGCTATGTTTACAAACATCATATGTTGCTCAGAAAATATGCTTTGGGCAATTTTAAAGAGTTTGTAAAAGAAATAACTATTGATCCGGCTATGTTAAGGTATCTGAACGGATATCTAAACAATAAAAATTCACCGGATGAAAATTATGCCCGTGAATTACAGGAACTTTTCACCCTTGGAAAGGGTCCTAAATCAAATTATACCGAAGGGGATGTAAAAGCAGCTGCGCGGGTTTTAACAGGTTATACCGTAAATGCAACAACAATATCATCCGTATTTGATCCCAACAGACACGATACTGGTATCAAACAATTTTCTTCATTTTATAATAATGCTACAATAACAGGTAAAGCAGGAGCAAATGGAGCGGGAGAGACAGATGAGCTTATCAATTTAATCTTTCTTCAAAATGAGACCGCCCTTCATATTTGCCGTAAATTATATCGCTTCTTTGTCTATTATGAAATAGATGGGGCGACAGAGGCCAATGTAATTACACCGATGGCAAATCTTTTCAGGACAAGCAATTATGAAATAAAACCCGTCCTTAAGGTGCTTTTTAGTAGCGAACATTTTTTCGACCTTGTAAACAGAGCTGGTTTGATTAAGAGCCCTGTTGATTTATGTATCGGACTTGCCAGAGAATTCAGTATGGTATTCCCGGATACTTCCGACTATGTTAATCAATATTTTATGCATGATTATATCCGTACGCAAGCCTCCAATATGCAGCAAAATATTGGTGATCCACCAGGAGTTGCAGGTTGGTCTGCATATTACCAGGAACCTCAATTTCATGAACTTTGGATCAATGCCGATACACTGCCCAGAAGGAATCAATTCAGTGATGTAATGATCGGTAATGGATATACCAGAAACGGTAAAAAGATCAATATCGATATCCTGGCCTTTGTAAGTGCATTATCTGATCCTGCAAACCCCAATACACTGATCAATGATAGCCTGGAAATACTTTACACCATCGATATCACACAGCAGGTGAGAGATTTCTTAAAAAGTATTTTATTATCCGGACAAACATCCGACTCCTACTGGACAGATGCCTGGATAACATACAAGGCCAATACAAGCAATACAACCAACAGGAACATTGTATTAAATCGCCTTCAGTCCATGTACAAGTATCTCATGAATCTTCCTGAATATCAGCTATCATGAAAAGAAGGGATTTTATACGAAGTACGGCACCGGCTGGAATAGTATTCCCGGCACTGATTAATGGCTTCACATTTAAGGCTTTTGCCGAATCTCCATTAGTCTCGGCGCTTACTCAAGCTCCAACAGAAACGGATCACGTATTGGTTATTATTCAACTTAACGGAGGTAATGATGGGTTGAATATGGTTATTCCGATTGACCAGTATGATAATCTGGCCATTGCCCGTTCAAATATCATTCTTCCAAAAAACAAGATACTCAAACTAAACGGAACCAGTTTTACGGGTCTGCATCCATCTATGACGGGACTGCAAACGCTTTTTAACCAGGAAAAGCTTCAGATCATCCAGTCTGTAGGTTATCCGCAGCCAAACTTCTCCCATTTCAGGGCAACGGATATATGGCTTAGTGCTTCTGATTCCAACCAGACCATAAACTCAGGCTGGGCAGGGCGTTATCTGAATGAAGAATACACCAATTATCCGATGGGTTTCCCGAATACAGTGATGCCCGATCCTCTTGCCATACAGATTGGTTCATTTGTTTCTCCCGCCATGCAAGGTCCTGCAGTAAACATGGGAATGGCTATTTCGGACCCTGTCAATTTTTACAACCTGATCAATGGAATTCAGGGCAATGCACCAAATACACGAGGCGGAAAAGAGCTGACCTATATCCGTCAGATCGCTCAACAAACACAGCAGTATGGAAGTGCCATAAAAGCCGCTGCCGCGAAAGTCACGAAGCAATTTGCAGGATATCCAACAGGAAACAGCCTTGCAGATCAGTTAAAAATCGTGGCCCGATTAATTGCAGGCGGATTAAAAACAAGGATCTATATGGTTAGTCTGGGAGGTTTTGATACACATGCTCAGCAGGTAAATGCAACAGCAAAGGAAACAGGTAATCATGCAAACCTTCTTCAAAAAGTTTCAGAAGGAATTAAAGCCTTCATGGACGACCTCAACTTTTTAAGTGCTCAAAAACGAGTAATAGGAATGACCTTCTCCGAGTTCGGCAGACGTATCAAATCAAATGGTAGCGGTGGTACAGATCATGGAGCAGCTGCTCCCTTATTTGTATTTGGACATTATGCTCAGAATGACGTTATTGGGAAAAGTCCGACGATTCCTTTAATTACCAATACCGGAGATAATGTTCCAATGCAGTATGATTTCAGATCAATCTATGCTTCCATCCTGCAGCAATGGTTCTGTGTTCCTGAAAGTACACTTGAGAATGTGATGCTCAAAAACTTTCAGAATATTAATGTGATTAAAAAATCAGCGCCGTGTATGTCTACAAGCCCTGAAATTATCACTGTAAATGCCGGAAAAAATCTAATTAGTAATTATCCGAATCCATTCCAAACCTCAACTACAATATCCTATGAGAGCTTTGGCGGACATACATTAATCCAGGTATTTAATACCGAAGGAAAACTAATTAAGACTCTGGTAGATATGGAAATTGGAGCCGGAAATCATAAGGTTACTTTCGAAAATGAAGGATATTTGCCGGGTGTATATTATGCAAGATTACAGAATAATGCTATTCAGCAGATCCGAACCATGCTTCTGGTGAGGTAAGAAATTAAATTATAGTTTTTAGTGCTGTTAAACTTTCAGGCTTAATGGGTTTTTCCAGATAAGAAATTACATGCCTGTACTGATTTGCTTTCTCCTTATCCACAACATTTACTGATGAACTCACCACAACAACGCGAACTCTATCTATGGAAAAAGTACCAGAAATTGTATCCAGGAATTCCCACCCGTTCATTACCGGCATATTAATATCAAGTAAAATCAAAAAAGAACGGTCTTCATCGGCAGAAGCTTGAATAAAATCTAATGCCTCCCTGCCATTAATAAATACCAATGGACTATCATGCAAACCACTCATAACTACCATTCGCTTTTGAATGATCAGGAAAATTCTATCATCATCAACGATCAATACCTCCGGATTCATAACTTTTAAACTCTATATTATAAGCCTCAGACTTTTTAGTAATATCTCTAACTATATCGTCAAGTTCATATGCCGATTGAAGAATATAATCAAGCATTTCTAATTTTTGTTCTTCAGAAATATCGGGATTTTTAATCAAATCAATCAGACCCATGAGGCGTGCTATGGGTGCTCTGACTACGTGGGATTGAATCCAGGAAATCTCACTCAACTTCCTGTTCTGATCTTCAATTGCACTGACGTATTTAATCTGATCTGTAACATTTTGAGCCAGTATTATTTTTGCCACACGCCCCTTAAATAGAATTAAAGAACTCTGAATTTCAACATATATTACTTCTCCGCTCTTACGCTTATGCCTGAATCTATTCTCAAAAAGTTGATTTATACTAATTTTGGATTGTTGTAATACCGCTTTCAAAAGCGGAATGTCTTCCTCGGGACGGATTTGCTCAATAGTCATTGACAAAAATTCTTCAAAGCTATATCCGTATTGCTTAATTGCAGCCTCATTGACATCTAGAAATTTAAGAGTTTCAACTTCATAAACCCACATGGGCTGTGGACTTAAATGGAACAAATCACTATACTTTTTTTCGGATTCTTCAAGTTCAAGCAAGGATTTATTACGCTCTATACTATAGATGATACTTTTATATAGAAAAAAAGAATTAAGGTCATCCTTGAGCAGATAATCAGAAATCCCCATTGCTAAAGATTTTACACTAAAATCAAAATCTGCAAAACCAGTAAGTACAATAATCGGACTTCCTGGACAGATTTGCAACATCTCTTGAATCAGATCACTACCGCCCTTATCAGGAAGGCTAAGATCAAGTAAAATTAAATCGAAACGCTTAAAATCCTTTTCTTTAAAAAGTGATTTGGCTTCTACAAAGCTAACAGCGTGGGTAATCAAAGGAGCGGTAATGTACTCCATAATGTAGTCTTCAATTAATAAATAATCGCCAGGATTATCTTCAATAATCAAAAAACTATATGGCCTATTATCCTTAGGAACGGGCATTACTTTCGTTTAGGTAGTTGTACTATATTAATCCAAAAATCTTCAATCTTTGTAACTGCTTCAATAAAATCTATAGCATCAACTGGCTTTGTAATATAACAATTAGCGTGACTCTCGTAAGAAAGCTTAATATCTTTATCAGAAGAAGAAGTAGTAAGCATAATTACTGGTAAACATTTAAGTTTATCATGCTGTTTTATATGCTGAAGCACCTCATGGCCATTTTTTTTGGGTAAATTAACATCCAGAAGAACCAAATCGGGTAATTCATTGATTAAGGATGTTTGCTCTAAAAAATCAATCGCACTTTTACCATCTTTGATAACTGTCGTCCGGTTCATAATTTTACCATCTTCGAGAGCTTCAGTTGTAAGAAGGATATCACCTTCATTGTCTTCAACAAGTAATATGTGAAATGACTTCATATTTTAATTCTCCTGAATCCGTAAATATAAAAATTCCCAATGGTTAAAATTTATCTAAATACTATTTTTACGTAAACATTCAAACACTTGTCTCTGATTTGAAAAGCCTAAGGTTTTGTATCTTATTGTAATTAATCTGAATTTGTAGCGACTAATTTAGGTATAGTAAAATAAAATATACTTCCTATGCCTTCAGCAGATTCAACCCATATCTTCCCTCCTAAATTCTCAATAAGCTTTCGACATATGGCCAATCCCATACCAGTTCCTGAATATTCATCTTTATTGTGTAGCCTTTGAAAAATAATGAATATTCTATCGAAATACTCCTTAGAAATTCCAATCCCATTATCTTTTACTGAGAAAAGTACATGATCTTCAAATTCTTCAGAATCCAGCTCTATTATCGGGCTTGAGCCCTTAATGCTGTATTTAATGCTGTTAGAAATCAGGTTTTGAAATAATTGTCTGATTACTGTTTTTGTTACATTAATTATCGGCAAATTATGAATTATTAATTCTGCATTTTGCTCCTGAATTTCCTTTCTTAACAAAAGCGAAATTTCATCTATTACCTCATTAACATTTACCTGTTCAATTGTCTGATCTAATCGGCCAGCACGCGAAAAATCCAATAAATCAAGAATGATCTGCCTCATTCTTTTCGCTCCATCTACAGCAAAATGTATATACTGGTGTGCTTTGTCATCCAACTTATCTGAATACTTCTTCTCCAGTTGAGTCAAAAAACTTGAAATCATTCTCAAAGGCTCCTGGAGATCGTGAGAAGCAACATATGCAAATTGTTCAAGTTCCTGATTAGAAATTGCAAGATCCTTAAGGTTCTTCTTAAGGACAATATTCATTTCATTTATTTGCTTATCATAAATTTTACGTTCTGTTATATCCTTGAAATATACAGAAAGCCCTTCAACTGAGGGATAAGCACTTATTTCATACCACTTATTCATTGGCTCATAATAATCCTCAAAACTAACCACCTTCCTGCTTTCAATAGCCTTCTTATAATTTTGATGTGATATTGAATCCTTACTATCAGGAAATATGTCCCAAAGGTACTGATTCACAACCTGTAGCTTTTTTGGGCCTAATAGATTTTCAGATTGTTTGTTCCAATAGGTAACAATCCAATTCTTATCTACAGCAAAAAATCCATCACCTATGCTTTCAAGTATATTATTTCGCTCATCAAAAGCCTGCTGTAATTCATTTTTAGTTTTTACCTGCTCAGAGATATCAATACCTGCACACTGAATTTCAAAAGGCTGATTTTCATTGCCTGTCAAACAGATAAAATCCCATAAAGTTGTGATAATTTTCCCTTTGACCTGTGATGGTTTATCGATCTCCACCTGAAAAACTTTATTAGGATGTTTAAAACATTTTTCCACTACTTCAAAAATTCGTGGGTAATGGTACTCCATAACCGCATCCATTGCTGATTTACCTAACATATCCCCATCAGGATAGAGCCATCCAAATTCCTGCTGATATTTATTATTACAATAAGTTAAATTACCTTGAATATCTGTCCTGAAAATAAAATTGGTTTGTGATTCAATAATCCCCCGATAGCGGGACTCACTGATTATCAACCGTTCCATAGCTAGTTGCGATTCAGTAATATCCTGCGTTGTACCTTCAAAAACAAGAACCTTTCCATTTTCATCCCTGATTAAATTTCCTTTAGCATGAACCCACTTTATAGAACCGTCAGGCAAAATTATCCGGTGCCTGATATCATGATCTTCTTCTCCATTCAGCGCCTTCGTCCTGCTGGCAAGAAACACCTTAAGATCCTCTGGATGAATACTCTTAATCAGATAGTCATAATCAATAATTACTTTGTTTTTATCGATTCCCCATATCTCATAAAGTTCATCCGACCAGTACAATGATTTAGTCTCTGGAATTGATTGCCAATAGCCTAAATGAGCAATTTTCTGAGCATTCAATAATTTAGTTTCATTTTCCTTAAGTTGCTGAAAAATCCTGTCTTTCTCGGTAATGTCGTTATGTATTACCATCATACATGCTTGACCCATGTAATCAAAACGATGACCAGAAACCTCTGCTCTGATCGAATCTCCATTCCTTTTGGTTTGCCAGGAAGTGCCAAAAGATATTACAGAATTACTATTCTCAACACCGATATGAGCTGAAAGCATTTTTTCGGATTCCATTTTAGTGCATAAGTCGAGTATTGACATCTTAAGTATTTGCTTTGAAGAATATCCATAAAGCAAAAGTGCAGAATTATTACAATCAAGGATTCGGTAGGTATTCAGGTCATAAATAAATTTAGGAAGTGGGCTGGACTGAAACAATAGTTTATATTTTCTTTCTGATTCCTGAAGCTGTTTGAGAGTTTTTCTTTTTTCAGTAACATCAGTTATTGTCACAAAAACACCAATTACCTTTTTAGACTCATCAAGGGCAGATTTATATCGAAGAGAGAAAATCAACTCATTTATACCCTTTAATGGAATAACCAACTCCGACTCCTCATCTTTACCCTTTAATACACGTTGATATCTTTCAAATACTTCTGAAATCCGGCCTGGAGCTACATAATCCATAATAGAATTTCCTCTTTTTACCTCCAGACCATAATATTTTTTGAACAACCGGTTAAACTGTTGGTTAAACGATACAATTTTCAGATCAGTATTTAATAAAATAAAACTTTCTTCGGAATTATTGATCAACAGTTTCATTTCAAGTTCATACTGTCGCTTTTCGGTAACATCCCTGAAGTTATCCACTATCCCATTAATTTCAGGATCATGCAAGAGATTAGTTATTGTGGCTTCCAGCCATCGCCAGGAACCATCTTTATGCCTTGTTCTTGAAGTATGACCGGCAATGGGAATACCGGGTTTTTTCAAACATTCCTGTATCCTGTTAACTACTTCCTGACGATCATCCGGATGTAAAAGCCCAAACAAGTTTAACTTAAGGGCTTCTTCTTCTGAATAACCCAAAATATTCTTAACGGAGGGTGAAATGTAAGTTGGTAAACCCATCGAATCAAGAATAACAATTGCGTCAGCACCATTTTCGACCAAACTGCGAAAGCGACGCTCTTTTAATTTTAATTCAGTTTCTGCCTTTTTTATTTCAGATGCGTCTTTTGCGATGCAATACATTCTCGCAGATTTTGCATCCCATCTTACTGACCATAACAAGTCGACAAAGGTTCCGTTCTTTCTGATATAACGATTTTCAAAATTAGTCATTTCAAGTCCCTGCATGATTTCATCAGCTGCCTTTAAGGTACGTGCAACATCTAGAGGATGTACAAAATCTGTGGAATTTCTTCCTTCGAGTTCCTTGGGCGTATAGCCTAATATTTTTAATGAAGCGTTACTTACATTAATAAATACTCCTGAACGACTCATCGTACAAATAATATCAAGCGAAGAATCCATGATGCTGCGCAGTTCAGTCATTGCCTTTTCATAGGCGGTTAAATTTTGAGTTTCTGCTGTAACATCCCTGCTATAACAGGCCACACCAAACTGCTTGTTCTTATTATCCCTGATTGGAGAAAATGAAATTATTGTATAAATTTTTTCACCGCTATGAGGATCTACACTTTCCCTATTTACCTTGAACTCCTTTCCTTTAAAAGCTCTCATATACAGCTCATTCCACTCTGAAACTATCTTCTCACCAAAGGCCACATCAAGCAAAGAATCTCCCTCCACAACTTCCTTACCGGTTCTTAAAAGAAATAATTGGATAAAAGCCTGGTTAGCAGTAATTAACTTACAATCCATGTCCACTGACCAAATAAGATCTGAGGATGAATTGATAAGCGCCTCTTGATTGATTTTAGTCCGCTCAATCTCATTTACCTGCTTTGCTAAAATAGAAATATCAGTAACAGTTGAAATCATCAGATTATGATCAGGCAATGGAATATTCTTTGCGTTGACAATTCGGGTTTGTCCGTCAGATCCGGTTACTTTTATATTTTCCCAGCTCATTTTCTCCGGAATTCCGCTATTTAAATCTGACATTACAGAATTAAACATCTGTTTCCGATAAAAATCATCAGGATAAACTCTTTTAAAGAAGGTTTCTATATCCGAAAGATCAGCCGAGCTCCAACCATATATTTTACTGAATTGAGGGTTAACGAGTGTTGCTTCGCCGGTATCAATTTTGTTTACTGCAATCCCGATCGGCAAATTGGCAAGTATAGTTTCAACAAGTTCATATTTTAGCTGAAGTCCTGTATAATCATCTTTTGAAGGATTCTGATCAGATATTTCGGGATTGGAGGCAACTTGTTTATGCCAATATTGCAAGATGTACAACTCAGCCTTTTTAACAAGATATATGGGAATTTGCTCTACGTCATAATATTGTCCCTGAATTAGAAAACCATCATGCTTTTTTAAAAAATCAGTCCTTGATTTTTCCTTTTGAGCAGTCCCTGGAATTAAACTAAGAGAGTCATAAATGCTCTTTATATCTTTATTCGGAAGTGTCATTAATTGGTATAGCGTTGACAGGTCTATATTGTGTATCTCATTCTCTGACAGATTAAACTGTTCAGCAAAAGATACATTACCATTAAAAACAGCATATCCAGACATTTCCCTCCTTATCAATAAAACAGGAACAGGACTAGATTTAAATACTTCAAGTAATATGGAATTATTCATTTCAATTTAAGTAATACGAATAGCTATCTGGAAAAACTTTGATGAGTGAACATATCAAAAGTCAATAATCGTTGAATAATATTAAAATCCATAAATTCGAATGAAATAATCCTGATTTACTTAAGGAATCTAATGATTGATAATAGGGTTAATTTTTCAGTAAAATGATAAAGTAAAAATTCAAATTTTAGATGAGATAATTGAACTCAATATCAATTTACAACAAATCATGAAACATTCAACATTCATTTATTTTATATTTTTTAATCTGGTTTCAGTTTTAGTTTTTGCTCAAAACAATAATCCATCTTCTGATGAATTGTTTGTTCAAGCCAGAAAACTCGCTTTCGACGACAAGAATTATACAAAAGCAATAGCTTTAACCAAACAGGCCTTAAAACAGAGCCCGGATTATGCAGATATCAGAATATTTTTAGGCCGTTTGTACACTTGGACTGACAAACCTGATAGTGCCAGAATTGAATTCAAAAAAGTTCTCGAGAAGAATAAAGGATATGAAGACCTCTACCTCGCTTATGGTTCATTAGAATACTGGAACAATAATTCAGAGGAGGCATTTAAAATTGTTTCTGAGGGAATAAAATACAATGAAAAATCAGAAAGCCTGCTCTTGCTCGGCGCGAAAATATTTTTGGATCTGCGTAAATTTGAGGAGGCGAATATTACCTTAAGACATCTGCTGAAGCTAAATCCAAATTTTACCGAGGCCCGTGCACTTGCAGGTTCCATCGGAAACATTGGCTCAAAAAACAAAATTGGCTTCAGTTATGATTATGTATATTTCGATAAACAATTCGATGATCCCTGGCATTTAGGAAGTATTGATTACAGCCGGCAAACCGGAATTGGTTCCTTAACTGCAAGAGTAAACTTTGCTAACCGATTTAAGACGAATGGCACGCAGTTCGAACTTGATTTCTACCCAAGAATATCCGAGACCTTTTATGCCTATGTGAGCGGAGGATATTCGGGCGATGTGGGGGTATTTCCTGAATACCGTGCAGGATTTTCGTTGTATGCAAATCTGCCTTCAGCATTCGAGGCCGAAGCAGGTTTCAGGATGCTGAGTTTCAGCGACCAGACCTGGATCTATACAGGTTCTATAGGCAAATATTATAAAAGCTTCTGGTTTAATCTGAGAACATTCCTTACCCCATCAAATAATTCAATCTCACAATCGGTAGCATTCAGTACACGCTATTATTTTGGAGGGGCCAATGATTATCTGAGTTTTGGAATCGGCACCGGCCTTTCACCCGATAATCCAAGGAACAACTTGCTGTATAATAATGGAAATACCTATAAGTTAAAATCAAATAATATTTCTTTAGGATATCGCAAAAGTATTAAAACAACAAATATCATTTTCTTTAAAGCCTCTCTCGAAAACCAGGAATATATCCAGGATACAAGGGGAAATCAGGTAGAATTAGGAATTGGATATATGAAACAATTCTAATATGATCAGAAAATTCCTATACCTCATCATTCTGATTTGCTTCACGCCCCTGATTATGTGGTTATTTTGGTTTCTGACACCCAAAACCAAACTGGTGGCTGCAATCATAGATAAAACAGTATTAACAAAAGCCGGACAAGAGCATAGCTCTTTGTACTGGATTCTGAATCAGGAGCGATATACAAAAACCAGTAAAAAATCATACACGATTGACCGTGATTACTTTGGATTTTTCCCTCTTGAGGATGAAAAGTTTAAGCTCAAAGGTCTTGAAAGATTTTCCAATAAACAGATCAATCAATTGAGCATGGACGCAGATCTGGTTTATTTCACTGATACCTATGGGATCTATAATAATGAGTGGTTTAAGAAAAAAAACATCAATGAACGATCGGGAATGCTTTATGGCGGTTTGAGTAAGAATGATGTTGCTTTAGCCCGGTTAATGAAAGGCCGTAAAAAATTGGTCATTGCCGAATTTAATACCATTGGTGACCCCACAGATTCAGCTGCCAGAGCAGGCTTTGAGAATGAGTTTGCCATCAAATGGACTGGCTGGACAGCCAGGCATTTTGAGAGTCTTGACACCACAATAAACATGGAACTTCCACGCTGGCTAATTAACAACTACAAGAAGGAACACCAAAATCAGTGGCCCTTCAAAAAAGCGGGTATTGCTTTTGTTAGCAATACTGACAAGGTAGCAATACTCGAAGATGGCGTTCATCTAAGCAACCCGATGCCTCATATTCAAACCAGTGTGCAGGGGCAAAGAGAGCTTGGTTTACCTGCTGAGATTAAATACCCCTTTTGGTTTGATGTTATTGAATACGATCCACAGGTTAATCAATCAGCAGCTAATTTTAAGATCAGCATGAATGATCGTGGATTGGCAGAACTTAAAAGACAGGGAATTCCTCCTGTTTTTCCTGCCATTACCTTTCATAAAGGCGACGATTACCTTTTTTATTACTTTTCAGGGGATTTTTGTGATAACCCGGTTTCGATCAACTCATCCTATTTTAAAGGGATTAATTATTTAAAATGGATGTTCTATGATGATAAAAATCCAATGGAAAGACATAGTTTTTTCTGGAATTATTACCGGCCACTCATAACTAATATTCTTGAAGAGTATTCTGTGAATAAAAATTAATTCTATTTTGGGAGTGTGTAGTTTTTATACAGGCTGTCGGGAATAATTTTCCCGCCGTTCGTAATCACAGCGTTTCTTTTCTTGAATAGGTTAAATTCATTTAACAATTGATTCTTTCTTGCATCATCATTAAGCCTCTCTTCATCCATTCCTGGATTTAACTTAAATAGATCATTGCCATTCAGGTGGTACTCTCCCATCACAAAATCAATAATATCGGTTTTATTCTGGATTAAAGGTATCCTATGCAAATTCCTGAAGTTTCTGCTGGTATCGAGTCCCTCCCCGATCCAGCTATTGATGCCAGGGAGTTTTATTTTATAGTTGTTCTTCAAAAAAGCAAGAAGAGTTGGCGGCAGATCAAAATGACTCGAAACAGAAGAAAACCTTGCAGTCCTTTTTAATAATGGTGAATAAACAATCATCGGAACATGATACCTGTCAATTTTTGTACTCATAGGAATTTCAGGCATACGGTGATCACCGGTAATGATGAATATGGTATTTGCAAAATCTGCACGCTTTTTATACTCATTCATAAAAAGTCGAATTGCATCATCCATGTATAGAATACTTACATACTGAATTCTATTTTTTCTGTGTAATAGTTTTTTTGAATCATTAAATTTCAGAATGTTCATATGTTGCTCAAAGACCCGGGCATATTTATCAGATTCGTTGATCAAAAAATTATTATGAGTAGAAACCGTCAGAATGATATTAAGCTGAGGCTTTGCATTCTGAATTGCTGGACGACTAGCCAAATAGTATCTGAATAGCTCTTTATCGTTATATCCCCAACTGAAATTATTAACCTTGGGTAATTTGAGGTATCCCTTTGGAAAGGTCTTTTCATCTCTTATCTCATCAACATCATTGGCTTCCAGATATTGTCTCATCCGGTCAAAGCTGGCATCACCACTATAATAGAAAGATGTTTGGTAACCATTAAACTTTAACAGATTAAGCAATGAAAGCTGATCAGGCATTTTTTCAAGTTCAAGAAATCCACTTTTAGCGAAAGGTAAAGAACCCAATATAGAGGGTAAAACTGCAAAGGTTCTCCCTCCCTGACTTAATGCATTATTCCATGAGAGACTTTGGTCAGAAAGCGAATCCAGAAAAGGGGTAAAACTTCCGAGATATGCCCCTTCATTAGAGAAAGCCCTCCCAAGGCCTTCTGCAATCAGCATTACTATGTTAGGCGGAGAATCTCCAGTATTAAAAAAAGGTGAAAGAACATCCTGAGAGGCATCTTTATGTAAAAAGGGATAATTTATCTCATCAACATATTCATATTCAATATTACTTTCCTCATTATCAGCAAAGTCTCCGATGTAACTATCATCATAAATATCAATTTCAATTTTTTCGGGAAATAAGAAAGTATATGAAGATTTGAGAAAATAATCAGATTTATTTTCAATCAGATTATTTTCAAACTCTGATTGAAAATCTGGCTTAAAGTTATGTTCAGATATACCACTAAGGAGATAAATAGCTGACAAAACCGGAAGAGTAATAGCAGGAATTCGTTTTAGTTTGATCCGCCTGGAAAGAAAATGCAAAGCAGCAATAACCCCTATAGTAAGAATAATGAAAACGCTGACCGATAAAAAACTCACACCACCTGATGCTCCAAGTGTCTGATTTATATCTTCCATCGAATAACTGTATAAATCAGCCCCAAGAGGCACAAGCGAAGTGTTAAAATAGAGTAACAGTCCTAATTGAATAATGAAAAGAAAGACGATAAAGGCCTGAAAAAAGAATCTGGCAAACTTCGCTGAAAAGAAATAAATAGCTGTAAAAACGATAAACAGAAAGAAGAGCAATTTCAACCAGTATAAAACATTTAATACTGAGCTCCAGACCATAATTTCAAAGAAACCAGATTCCAAGCCATGGGTAATGCTATTGAAAATATTTTCAATTACGCTAAGCAATAAAATAAGAATGAGCCAAAGGATTGCAATACCTGCAAAAGCCTGACAGGAATTATAAAATTTACTTAGAATTTGATTTTCTGATTTTTGATTTTGTTCCATAACCAGCTATTTTTTTGCGCCCGACAAACCTGTCCTGGTCATTTCACCCCAGGAGGATTTTTTCCTTAAAAAATCAATATTACCCATAATGGCTGACCATACTCCAAAAGGGTGTAAAATAATAGGCTCCAAAATAGCTGTTAGTAATAATCGGACCATATCTCTGGGTTCTTTGTATTGATTATAGGTATGTACCTCCATCAAAATTGCAAACACTGAATACAAAAGTCCGAAGGAATAAATCATAAACAATAGGGAAAAGAAATTCACAAAATTAACTAGTCCCAATATTGCAGATAAGATAAAATAAATTATTCCAACGAACTCAATTATTGGTGCAAGAAATTCAAAAAAGAACCAATATGGATAACTTAACATCCCCATCAAATGATATTTAGGATTAAAAAACATCACTTTATGAATCTTTAGTGTTTCAATAGTACCACGGGTCCAGCGGTTTCTCTGCCTTCCCAAAATTTTAAAATCTGAAGGCGCTTCTGTCCAGCAAAGTGGATCCGGTATAAAACTCACCCTATAGGGAAGTCTCATCTCTTCCATATATCGGCGCATGCGTACAACCAGTTCCATATCCTCACCAACTGTTTTATGATTATAACCGCCGCATTTTATCGCTATCTCTTTATCAAAAGCTCCAAAAGCACCGGAAATCAGCATCAAACCGCCTAAACGGCTCCAGGCCATCCGACCGAGCAGAAATGCACGGATGTATTCTAAAGTCTGCATACGTGGCAATAATTGATGAGGCAGATGCACTTTTATCAAGCGTCCGTCAGCAATTTCACAACCATTGGCAATCCTAACCACTCCACCAGTTGCGATCACTCTATGGCTGGCAGATTCAAGAAAAGGTTTTACCAGCTTTAAGATTGCATCCTGTTCAAGGATACAATCCACATCAATGCAAACAATAAAATCGTTTTTCGAAACATTGATTCCAACATTAAGCGCATCTGCCTTACCACCATTCTCCTTGTCAACTACAATGAGCTTACTATATATTGGATTCCTGCTTTTATATACTCCCCTAATAGGTTTGGTAGATAGCCTCTCATCAACAAAATGCTCTGATTTATAGAGTTCATAAGCAGGAATAAGCTTTTGTAAAGTATCATCCTTGCTACCATCATTGATAATGATTACCTCCAGATTGCTGTAATAAATGGAAAGAAGAGAACGGACATTTTCAATAATATTTGCCCCTTCATTATAGGCAGGAGCGAGAATACTGATATGAGGTGCATCAGCAGAGTTGGCCAGCAAACGATAATTTGTAAAACTGTTCTTATTCAGATATTTTCTCAACTCACCTATCGAATAAAGTCCGATAAAAATGTACCCGCAAATCAGAAAAACAGAAAAAGAGAGAAGAAAAGTTGTAAAAACTGTAATAATTATGTCAATCCAATTCATGCCGCCTCCTCTAGTATTTGTGCAATAATTTGTGCAAGAGGATATTCCTTTGAAGCTGAATGGGATTGAATAGCCTCAATCCCGGTTTGCCCCAATGAGGCAAGCGCCTTGGCCGAAGCAATCTTAATTGCAATAACATCATCTGAAAGTAGACTTACCAAAAAAGGAATTTCAGCATCTGTACTAACTGACTCAAGTGCATGCAAAATAGCCAGTTGATTATTAGCAGTCTCAGAGAAATAGATATCAATTAATATTGCTGCCGACTGCTCACTTGGCAGTTCTTTTAAAACTATTATCGCCTGTTGCCTGACCATTGGATTTTTATGCCTGAGACAGGCAACAATCTGATCATAGAGTTCAAACCGGTGATAATTTTTCACCAGTTTCAATGCAAACAGCACAATTGTATCATTTTTGGATTCAAGCCAAATTTCAATTCCGGTAAAATTTTCTGTATGTAAGCTGGCTAATTGATCCAATAATTTAATCTGCTGCCATTCAGTGATTGGATAAGTCGCATTATCCAAAAAGCGCAAACCTTCAAAGCCATAAAATTTCAAAATAGCATTTTGAGCCTCAACACGGATTAATCCACGTTCATGATCAATAAATTCAAATAGCCTTTGTTTATATTCATCCAACTCCATTATCCCAATCTGCTGAATGGCAGAAGCCATTTTATACCAGGAAGAACTGTTCAGCATTTTTAAAATCTGCTTGTCAAATTTAAATTGCCTAAAAAGCCTTGTAAGATTCTCGGAGGCAGCACCAGACATATTCAGCTTAACTGCAATTAATTTTTGAATCAGAATTTTCCTAAAGCTCTTGTTGGATAGGTGTTGAGTCAGCCCTTTAGGTATCTTGATATCTGTTCTTGAAATTATATCCAATAATTCACTGGTCTGATCACCATCAGGATTATCATCTTCATAAAAAATTACTTTATAGATTACACTGTCAGCAAGAGCATTCCATCGGTCCAATTTCTTTTTTCTGGCTCTCAGAACCCCCTGATAAATTAAAATGTATAAAAATAAAACAGTAATGAGATAAGAGAATAGAATGCCGGCGATGAGAGGAAGGGGTAATCCTGACAAAAAATCAAATTGAATATTTAAATCGGACAGCCTCAATGGGAATATATTAGACCCTAATTTTTTACACTATCAGCAAAGCGTCGGATACGCACAGATAATTCATTCGGGCTGAAAGGTTTTGTTATGTAATCATCTGCACCAAGCCGAAAAGCTTCCAGGATGACACTTTCCTGCCCCATTCCTGATAAAACTATGACTTTTATTTTATCAGGATACTTCTGCTTTACTGAACCCACGATCTCCAGACCTGTCGAATAGGGCATCATGATATCTGTAATTACCAGATCCGGCATATATTGGTCAATCAAATCCAATGCTGCTTTACCATCACGTGCTAAAAAAATTTCATGTCCATCACGCTTCAGCCGAAACTCAAGTGTTTTCAACATTAATTCATCGTCCTCAGCAATCAAAATTTTCATTTCAGGTAGATATATTCAGATGCAGAATAATTTTGCTCTAAAAAAGCAAAGTTTACACTCAAAAATACATTTATTTGAAGATTAAACCCAATTTGAGCTGATTTCATTTTAAAAATAAAAAAATAAAAATAATTACTGATCTAAGTATATTTACGTAACAAAATCTAATTTGATGATTCAACCATTGCCGCTTAATGAGGCGGAAAGAATTCTTAGTCTTTCAAATCTGGATATAGATTACAGCACACTAGAGAATGATTTCAAACATCTGATGAAACTAGCATCCCAGATAACAGACATGGATGTGACCCTTCTAAATCTCGTAGATTCCTATACTCAATGGACTATTGCACAGCACGGTATTCAACTATCATCAATGCCCAGAGAGGAATGCGTATGTCAGTATACGATTGCACAGGATGAAGGTTTCGAAATTAAAGATCTTTCCTCTGACCCGAGATTTGAACTGGCCTCTTATGTTAAAAACGAGCCGAAACTACGCTATTATTATGGTGTACCTTTGGAAATGGGCAATGGTGTACATATTGGTTCTCTATGTGTAATGAATAGAGAAACCAAGACCCTGAGTGCTGATAAAGTTGAACTTTTAAAAATCATTGCTGAAGAAATTGTCTGTAAACTAAAAGATTTTCAAAAAATTAATGAGTTAAAGAATGAGCTTTCTGATGCGCGAAAAATGCAGCGAAAAATTGCCCATGACATCAGAAATCCTCTCGCAGGAATTATTGGAATTTCAGACATCCTCATAGAGCCTGATGAAGAACACAATCAGGAAGAGGTTTTACATTGTCTTAAACTGATCAACAATAGCAGTAAATCAATCCTTGAGATTGCTGACAATATCTCAATGGAACTCTTTGAAAAAGGAAGTCAAACATATAGTTTTAACCTCGAGACACTCGCAGAGCGAATTCGTCACTTGTATTTACCTCTGGCAAAAAATAAAAAAGTAAGTCTTGAATTTTTTATTGACAAGAGTAAGGAACATATTCACTTTTCTAAGAACAAAATTCTGCAAATCATTGGAAGTCCGGTTTCAAGTGCTCTTAAATTAAGTAAACCAGGTGCAATTATCAATGTCCGGCTTGGACTTTCTATACAATCGGACCGAAATATACTTCATGTCCAGATCAATAGTAATGCACCCCTCAGCAAGGAGGTTAACTCCGAAAGTAAAGTTTTAAATTTCACTAAAGAGCTTATTGAAAGTAAAGAAGGATCTTTTGACTTTGAATGTAATGAAATGAACGGGCTTTCGTATAAGTTAAGTATACCCCAGGCAGGCTAAAAAATTTCTTATTTGATTATAATTTCATCTATCATTAGCCATGGTTTCCGGTCTTTTCTTTTGCGCCAGGCTGGTAATTCTGTCTGATTGGTTGCTGTTACTTTAATGTAACGTGCTCTTTGGTTCTCCAGATTAAAATTAAATTTTCTTATAGGTGCTGAAACATCTTCAAATGGCCCTTCAATAGTCATAGCGGCCACTTCATTGTAGTTTTTCCCATCATCTGATATTTCAATGTGAATTTCCTTGGGTAAAAACATATAATGCCTGTGGTTCTCGAGAAATGACATTTCAATTTTACTGATTCCGGTTTGCGCTTCCATATCAATTTCAACCTTCATGTCAGTTTCATTCCATCCAAGCCAGTTATACTGAAAATCTTCAGTACCACCAATTCCATCAACAAGTGTTCTTGCTCCTTTGCTTACAAATTCAGGAGTATTTTCAGTTAATAACCTTACCGGTTTATTTAACGCTTTATGAATCACAGGTCCAACTTCAAAAATATGCTCCCACTCGGTCTGGTATTGTTGGGGACTTAATCCTGACTCATTTAATTGAGTGATCTGCAATTCTCTAAGCAACTTAAGAAAATGTTGAACCTTTCTTCTGATCTCTTCCTGTACCACCCATTTTTCATCCTGCTTTATGAACACTCCATTCTGATCAATTCCAAAGAACCTGGCTTGTTGTAAAACCGCAAAATGCAAGGGCATAGCAACCATTTGCACCCGTTTTGTTAATTCAGTATCCCCTTTAACGAGAGTTTCTGCTGAATCCAGAATATTCAGATATTCAGTGAGCAAATTGGGACTTAGATAATTTTGGTAGGGCATGATCGGGTTATCATAAATATCCATTCGTCTCCAGGAGGAACGAACATGCTCATGGATCAGGTCTATGTATTGCCCGACTAACACTCCGGCGTCTCCATAATAGTTATTCAGAAATTCAGTTTTGATTTTATCGATGTCCGAATCTTTATCCCACAGAAGCTTTGATAAAATATAAGCCCTCAACTCAGCCAACTCTCCTGGTATCTCAACACTACCCTGTATGAAAAAACCTGCTGGTTGATTTTTAGAGAAATAATCAAAATTGGGTTTCAGTGTATGGAGGTTTGGAAAGGGACTAAGGTAATTTGTGAATTGCACGACATAATCCCAAACAATGATATTAGAGGTAAGTTTCTCCCATTCATCATATTCCTTTCTAAATCTCTCAGAACGCGGATCGGTATCAAACGGCTTACTGCGATTAATATCAATTGCCGAGAACATAACATTTACATTCTCCAGTGGCTTCAAACCTACCGGTGGTTTTCTGGAAAAGTTATAGGCCAGAGTCGAGATGGTCCTATCCGGAAATTTAGCAGCAATCCGATTGACAAATGTTAACAGTGATCCCTGATAACTTTCATGCTTCTTATTTAAAGCAGAGCACTTTTCGCATTCACAGGCACCTATATCGTCATTCTGACTAACTGACCAATATTTTAATTCAGAGGCACCCTTGATTCTTTTACCTAATTCATTTATAACTATTTTCAGAACATCCGGGTTTGTCAGACATAACTGCATTGCTGTTCGTTCCCCATTTACCAAACTAAAATATTCAGGATGTTCATTAAAATAAATCGCAGGTGAAACTAACTTAAAGAAGGAATGGCCCCATAAACCCCATTTATCTTCGATCCGGTTAAGCTTATGCCAGTCAATATATTCCTGATCAGTTTCTGCATCCCAATAATGTAATGATCTGAAATTAATTTTCGGGTTTTGCAGATCGTTTATTGCTGGGAGAATTATAGAACTTTGCTTAGGAATCAGCTTAGATCTGGAAGAATATTTACGGCAGCCCAGGTATTCTTCCAAAAAAGAATATACGCCATACAGCGTACCTTTCCCCTTGCCTGAAATAATCAGTTTTTTTGACCTGATGGCTATCAGAAACCCATCATTTTGAATACTTTCATTCAGCTCAGTACGGCTGGTATTTCCAATTAAGATCTCAAATTCGGAACCGGGAATACTATCATCAATTATCGGAATTAATGTGCCGGATATTTGATGAAGATAATTCTGTAAGTTAATAGACGCAGACAGTTCATGTAGGGAGGCATTTTTTGACCTGACAATCGAATATTCAGACTTCCCATTTTCAATCAGGGTAATGGAAAAAGACATCATTGGTATAAAAGAAAATATAAGAATATAGAGAAAGCGAAAATGAATCATAGGAAAACAATGAATTCTCATAACTATAGTAAAACAATGCTGTTCTGAGCCAAAGTATATGAAATAAAAGTACTGATTAACGAGCTTGCACTATTGTCTAAACTAAGAAAATAATAGTAATTATACTGTTAAATACTGTCGTAATGTGTAAATTAATCAGGAAGAAATTATTTACTATTCAAAGCAATTGAGCGGATATCCTCTTTCGTATTAATCACCTTATCTTCATGCAGCTGAAAATGAAATGTTTCAAGCTTTTGAAGCAGGTATTGGAGATTTAGTTTCTCTGAATAAGATAAATTTCCAGTCACCATTTTTCCAACATAATTCATATCATCAAACACCCGGTGTAAAAGCTGTTTGCCGCTTTCTGTAATTGAAATCCTTCTGGAACGCTTATCTGTCTGATCATCCCATTGCTTAACAAGGCCTGCTGCGAGTAATCGACGAATGACTTCGGTGCCTGATGTTTTTTCCTGAATGTTTCTACTAATCAGTTCGCCTTTGGTCAGACTTTCGTGGGTTAATAATATGGCAAGGGCGGTAAAATCTTCCGGACTTTGTAATGGAGTACCTTCCAGCGTTTTCTTGATATAAGATTTAGCATAACGGCTCATGTAAACAAACAGGCGTCCAATTGCATTATCAATTTGATAGGCCAATTCCTGCGTTTCTGCCTCCCTTTTCCCAAAACGGACATCAGACGAACTTAATGAAACTTCTGAATGCTCCAGATGGTTGACTAAAAAGCCTGTAAAATCATTAAGGAGGAGTTCTCTCCCATTGCTTTCTGTCTCAAATTGTTCCAGAAGACTTAATAACTGATGACCCAGTTTGTATGATTTCATTTAATGGCTGTTTTATTCACATTGTACTGTCCGTCTAATTTGTTTAGCCGTACGCTGATTCGGATATCTTAAGCAAATTTAGCACAGGCTAATCTACCCAAATGTTCTGTTGTAAAATAGCTATCTAATCCTGTAACAGTAACAGTTCTAGCCTTAATATGATCTACATAACCATCGCCGGCAACAATTCCATCATCCATCAAAACATGGACTATTTCACCAATCAGAATCTTAGTATTGTTCAATGATAAATCAATAATTTCACGAAGTTCCAATCCAATTTTTATACTTGCTTGAGCTACAAAAGGAGCCTTAAATGGATCCAAATAAAACTCTTTAAAACCGCAGGATTCAAACTCAGATACACCCGAAGGAAAGCGGGCACTCGTTTGATGAGCCTGTTTAAACCACTCGGGTAATACATTATTAAGGGTGTATTCTTTGGTTTGAATTATATTCTCAAGTGAGTCATGGTCATTACTTTCTGGCCTGAATACCATACCCAACAAAGGGGGATTGGCTCCAACATGAAAAATCGAGTTAAACAAGCCCAGATTACTTATCCCCTCTTTATTTACAGTACCCAGCATATGCAGCGATTTATAACCCGGTAAACTATTAATGAAAGTAGTCCGGTAACGCTTTTCCATAGCAGAAATATGGCTTTGATTAAAGTTCATTTTTACAAAGTTTTTAAATTTCCCATTCCTCCATCAATTCCTAAAACCTGTCCGCTTATCCACCCACTTTCATCAGATAATAAAAATGAAATTGCTGAAGCAAACTCCGCCGCGAGTGAAAGAGCCAGACCTTCAACCCCACCCTTAGCAGCAGCAATACTGGCATGATAAGGCATACCTGCTTTTGCGGCTACAGAACTGATGAGTACTATTGAAGCTGCACCCGAATTTCTCAAAGACCTGTATGCCAATTGAATAGTTCGGACTGCTCCAGTTACATTCAATTTATAATCGTGAATAAAATCATCTTCGGTGTAACGACTGAAAGGTTTCAGGTTAATACTCCCGACAGCGTAAACCAAACCATGCAATTTTTCGGGTAATTGATTTCCAATCAAATCAAGGTTTGTTAGGACATCAATAGGAATATGAATCAATCTATCTGACCATTCTTCAGATTTGGTTCTTGAAGCATTGTATACCTGAGCACCCTGAGAGGTCAGCATATTGACCAATCTGAGTCCGATGCCTGAACTACCACCAACAACGAGTATATTTTTACCCTTAAAATCCATTATCCTATATGCTTTAAAAACTCATTTCTGGTTTCGGGTGATAAAAATCTGCCACTATATTCTGCCGTAATGGTTGAGCTATTCATATCACGTACCCCTCTCGATGAAACACAATGATGGTGGGCATCTATAACTACTGCCACATCTTCTGTCCCCAAAGCTGTTTTGATTTCATTCGCAATCTGAATTGTAAGCCTTTCCTGGACTTGTGGGCGCTGTGAATAATGCTGAACAATCCGGTTTAGTTTGGACAGACCAATTACTTTGCCATTGCTCATATAAGCTATATGTGCTTTACCTGTAATTGGCACGAAATGATGCTCGCAATTGCTGTAAACAGCGATATTCCTCTCCACCAGCATCTGATTATACTTATAGTGGTTTTCAAACAGAGTTACTGATGGTTTATTCGCGGGGTTCAACCCGCTAAAAATCTCCGTAACATACATTTTTGCAACTCTTTTCGGGGTATCTCTTAAACTGTCATCATTAAGGTCTAAACCAAGAATATTCATGATATGACTGAAATGCTTTTCAATAAGTTGAATTTTAGTTTCATCATCCAGGTCAAATGCATCCTCACGCATTGGGGTATCAACAGAAGCGGAAATATGACTTTCAGCCATCATACTTAATAAATCCTGCTCTGTAGCGTGCAGAATATGATTCGGATTATTTTTATCCATTGTATATTTTCGTATTATTTTGATACAATTATAACAATAACATTCTATTATTATTAATTAGATAAGTCGCCTAAATGTCAAATAATCAGAGAGGAAATAAAACAACAAAAGCCTGAATTCAGGCTTTTAATCTTTGATAAGTTAATTCGGAATTTAAGTAGCATTCCCACTAATCACAACTTCAAAAACAGAACCCTCTCCAGGAATAGAACTTATATTTAGTTTTCCATTCAAACCACTAATCAGATGCTTGATTAATTGCAAACCAAAGCCATAACCTTTTTCGCCTTCAGTGCCCTCCTCTGAAGAAGCATTCCCATTGAGGATGGCATCTATCTTCTTCGGGCTTAATCCCTCACCAGAATCCTTAACCTTGATATTTAAATTATGTTTTGAGTTTGAAATATCCATATCCAATCCTACACTAACCTTACCTCCATTAGGAGTGAATTTAATAGCATTGGAAATCAGGTTTCCGGTAATTTGAAGCAGCTTATTTTTAGGAAACGGTATCCCCATGGCCCTTGGGATAATATTTACATCAAACTGAATATTTTTTGATTTTGCCTGAGGGATATACAATTTTTCAAGTTTCTCCTTAAATGATTGCATATCCATTTCATTTCCCTTAATGAGAACAGATTTATTTTTCTCAGCACTTAAAATTTCATCCGCAAGTTCAAGAATTGACTTGCCGCTTTTGTGAATCAGGTTAATAAATTCAAGCACTTCGTCAATTTTATTTTCCTTGCCCTGTTCGCTGATAATTTCTGTAAGTCCGATGATGCCTCCTAAAGGTCCGCGGATATCATGTACAACCTTGTTTTGGGTTGCCTGCACCTCTTTGACCCTATTTTTTAATCCTTCAATTGCCTTGTATGCCTTAAGGCGGTTAACAATTTCATCAGCAATAATCCTCAATAGCTCTTCCTTCTCTGGCGAAAGTGTTTTAACCTCCCTGTCAAGTACACACAATGCGCCTATATTTAAACCATCTGATACAAGCGGTATTCCAAAATAATAACGAAGTAAAGGATCTTCCTTTACATAAAATTTATCTTTGAAACGGTCATCCTTTGATAAATCCTCAATTTCAAACGGTTTTTCATCATATTTAATTGTATACTGACAAACTGAGTCTTCACGTGGCATTTGCTCTAGATCAAGACCATAATTGGATATCGTCCACTGTGTATAAGAGTCTATTAAATTGACCAGTGATATAGGAGTACCGGCAACGCTTGCTGCCAGTTTAGCCAAATCCTTGAAGTTATCTTGAAAATTAGAATAATCAAGATTAAAATCAGAAAGATTCAGGACTCTTGCATATTCATTTTCCGGAATAGGTGGATTATAGCTCATTGTTATTTTAAGAAATTTGGAATAAAGTTAAAGTTTATAGGTTGAAAGATTTTTATTTGGCAGCCATTATTTGAAATTCGGGAAAAAATTTAGAATCATTTTAGATTTGTTTTATTTCCCATTATGTATGTGTACCAAAAAACAGGCCAAATGCAACCCAAAATGCAACAGACCTGTTTCTTTAGGTAAAATCTAATATCTTAATATTGCTGAATAATTAACGGTCAATGTAATATTTTATTGAAGAAGAATATTATTTATAAGGTTTAGAAAATTTACATTTATTAATATTGATTACCAACTCCCCTTTCATGAAAAAAATATTCCTGATTTCATTTTTTTTAATCAGTGCGCTTTCAGTGAGTGCACAAAATGAAAAAGCAATTTCCGCTCAATCCATATACAAAGTGCAGATCGATAAAATTAGTAACGATAAAAAAGTCCAAATGGCTTTTAATATTATTCAGCAGCTTGAACCGACAACAATGAAGGAATTGATAGAACTTACAGAGATTCCTGCTCCCCCATTTATGGAACAAAAAAGAGCGGAAAAATTCAGACAAATGCTTCAGAATGCCGGGATAGATTCTATATGGACTGATGAGGCGGGAAATGTTCTTGCTTTGAGAAAAGGAAAAGGCAATGGTAAAACGGTTCTCATTGAAGGACATTTAGATACGGTTTTCCCTTTAGATACTGATGTCAAGATAAAAATGAAGGGGGATACTTTATTTGCTCCGGGCATTGCTGATGATACCAGGGCAATCAGCGTAGTTCTTACGGTAGTTAAAGCAATGAACCAGGCAAAAATTTCAACAGAATCGGATATATTAATTGCCGGAACAGTTGGTGAAGAAGGACTAGGTGATTTGCGGGGAATCAAACATATTTTCAAAACGGGGAATCAAAAAATCGATTCACATATCGCTTTAGATGGTGGTGATATTAGCGGACTGGTTACAAATGGTTTAGGATCGGTACGTTATAAAATTATCTTTAATGGGCCGGGAGGTCATTCATGGGGTGCTTTTGGATTGGCCAATCCGCATCATGCAATGGGCAAGGCGATTGACTACTTTGATAAAGAAGCAGCATTATTTGTAGCCAGCGGTCCAAAAACCACCTATAATGTAGGCAGAATTGGTGGAGGAACTTCAGTAAACTCCATTCCATTTGAAACATGGATGGAGGTGGATATGCGCTCACTAAGTCCGGAAAAGTTGAAAGGAATTGAGCAAATCTTGTTAAATCAGGTTAATAAGGCCCTTGATGATTATAATTCAGGTATCAAAACCGGAGCAAAACTTACAGCCAAATTCGAAAAAATTGGGGAACGGCCATCCGGCGTTCAGAGTGCAGAGCTTCCGCTGATTCAGAGAGCAATGGCGGCAATTGAATACTTTAAATTGAAACCCTCATTAGGTACAGGATCTACAAATTCAAATACCCCAATTTCACTTGGGATACCGAGTATTACGATTGGAAGAGGAGGCAAAGGCGGAAACGCTCATTCCCTGGATGAATGGTGGATCAACGAAAATGGAGCTGAGGCAATTAAGTTCGCATTATTAATACTGATTGCTGAAGCTGGTTTGGTCCAATAAGTTGATTTATATCCCTATACTGAATTGTAACAGGTTTATGTGCAATCTTTTTTAAATTCAATATTATTCCCAAATTCATAAAAAATTAAAAACGGAAATTATGCCAAATTTAGGTGGGCCAGAAATCATATTGATCATGGTCGTAGTATTATTAATGTTCGGTGGGAAGAAGATTCCTGAAATGATGAGAGGATTGGGAAAAGGCATGAAAGAATTTAAAGATGCCAAGGATGGGCTAAATGAAGATCCTGAACCAAAACAGGTACATGCAATTAAAGAAAGCTAATAAAAAAGGATCCGAAACCGGATCCTTTTTTATTAGACATTTTACCTGGCACACAGGTATAGCGGTGATTACTTCTTCTTTAATGTCAGTATCTGACCCGCGTGATTTTTTGTATCAATTTCGGTTATCACTTTATTAATATAGCCGCTTTTATTAATCAGAAAAGTGGTTCTGGTGGTACTAAAGGATTTTACCCCATTTCTTTCCTTCTCAGTCCAAACACCATATTTTGTCACAATTGACTTATCTGTATCGGCCAAAAGCGAAAAAGGTAAATTATTTTTTGCTATAAAATCGCGGTGAGAAGCCTCATCGTCGATACTCACACCTAAAATGGTATAACCTTCTTTCTTTAAATCCTTGAAATTATCACGTAAACTACAGGCCTGAGCAGTACATCCGGAAGTATTATCTTTTGGGTAGAAATACAGTACAAGCTTTTTGCCTTTGAACTGTTTCAAAGAAACCGTTTTTCCGTTCTGATCTTTGGAAACGAAATCGGGTGCTTTGTCGCCCGCCTTTAATGATGTCTGTGCCTGACTAAGCCCCGGAGCAATCAGACTCAGAAGCAGAATTATCGAGAATATTGATTTCATATTTTGTTTTTTATTGCAAAATACGGTTTTTGAAGGATTAGTATTTGTAATTGTTCAGTTACCTACTATCAGTTGTCTGTTACCGGTTGTCTGTTGTCAGGGTGATTATGATTCATTTGACAATCAATTTTTTATGCTTAAACGATTTCCATTCGTAATTCGTAATTCGTAATTCGTAATTTAAAATTCGTAATTATATATCACAACATCCCCTGCCTCCACATCAATCGTATTGGCATAAGCACTTGCAGGAACGATCGACCCATCTTTGAGAATACGTTTCAATGATGGATCACCTGAAAGTGTTAAGCTCATTTTTTCGAGGTAGTCCGTATTAACAATTACAATGAATTGCTTGCCCCCATTTTCCAGTAATGAAACCAATGCAGTTTTACCTTCGGTCGCAAAAACCTTTATCGCTGCCGGCAAAACAGACATTCTTTTAGTGCCCGAGGGTATATTGTTTCCAAAAAACTGCAGGGACTTAACTTTTGCACCGTAAAACACCCCTGAAAGGCTTTTTATTTCCTGGTTCAATGTTTTGATATGGTCATAAACCGTACTTCTTTTACCTTCAAGAGTGATTGGTCCGCCACGAAAATCTTCAGCTGACGATACGGGAGTCCAATAAGTAAAATACTGAAGTCCCTGGGCTCCATAGGCAAGGTTGGTAAACATTTGAACCCGCATTGTTGCCAATGTAGGATCTTCATGCTTACTATCAAACAGGATCGATTGAGCAAATCCCCAGAAAGGCTTATTTACTTTTTTGGCCTCATCCGAAAATATTTCCAGATTCTGATGCCATTTCTCATATACACCCTCTGCTGAAGTTAAGGGATAGGAATCAAAAGAAAGAAAATGCAACGGGACTTCCTTCGCGAATTTATTCACATAATCCCTGTAATCCGCAGTTCCAAGCTGTACTGGAGTAGCATAATTCGGAAAAAGGTTAACATAACAAAAATGCTTCGGATCAACAGCATTCACCCTTTTCGCCCAATTGCCCAGATCTGTAAATGCATCTACTGCGGGCTCATCCCGTAGAAAATAACCAGCCAGAGCCGGGTGATCCATGAAACGCTTTACAATTTTTTCAGTATCAGTTTTTAATTCCGGGCAACTGATCACGATCTTCATACCCGCCTGATGAGCTGCATCCAGTGATTTTTGTACATCCTGCGGACTTCCAAGAAAAGAGAAACTAATATCGAAACCTGCTTCTTTCATTTCAAGATATCTGGCTTTAGTAGCTTCTTCAGGAGGGATACTGTACCAGCCTAGTATTGGAATATGCCCTTTGGATTCGAGTTTTTCTTGCGCAGAAGCAGATTGCAGTAGCAATCCTGGTAGAATTAAAGCTAAACAGATGAGCCTGAATGAGATGCAAAGAATGTTAGTCTTATTCCTTTTAAAACTTTTCTGTACTTGAAGATCTGTTGACATAGGCTTGTTTTATTGAACTTAATTATGGAGAGTTTAGGGCTGTTTAATTATTTCCAAATTAATGCTTAAAATCGCATTGGCTATCCTGAACTATCCTGAAGAATATTTGCGAGCAAAGTTGATAAAAAAATTATTCTCGCAGAGATTCTGTGTTGATTTCCAAATAAAATTATTTTTATCTTTGTTCTTTAAGACGGTCAAGAACCAGTCTGTGTAGCGTACTGATCCTTTTGGCTTAGTGCGCTACTCCTTTTTAGATCGATATAGTCTTTCTGGTATTCATTTTTGCTTTTGTAAATCACGTAGATCATTTCCAGCAGTTTGCGCTGTACAGCTACCAATCCTTTCATTTTTATCCCCTGCCTGGAAACAATCCGCACATATAAATTCCGGAAGTTTTCATCATACTTTACTGCCGAGAGTGCTGGTAGGTGCATGGCCTTTCTCAGGTGCCGATTGCCTTTTTTAGATATACTTGGCTTTCCTTTGACCGATGTTCCGGACAATTTTTCCTTAACATCCAACCCGGCATAGCTCGTGAGTTGCTTTTTATTTCTGATCATCTCAAATCCATTCGTTTCAGCCAGAACAATCGTGGCTGTTAATTCACCTATCCCAGGTATGCTGCAGATATTGGTTATTTCACTTTTTAAGATACGGTCACTATTGATGATCTCAGTTAAATCGGATTTTATCTCTTTTTCGTGTTTATTTAACAATCGCATCCGTTCATTCAATCGTGCCACACTTCGCTCATTGGGTTCGGCTTCAGCCTGCTCGGCATGGAGCTGGTTCTTAACGATTACCCGCTCCATGACGATCTGATCACGTTCACGGGTAAGCTGCTGCAGGCTTCGATAGGTCTTTTTAGGTTTATGCCAGCGGTCCAGATTTCTCTCCAGTCCGAACTGTGCGATGGCTTCTGAACAACTCTTGTCCGTGATTGTCTTGTTCTCCAGAGTCCGCATATAATTGCTGATCTTATTGGGAAGAACAATACTTACTTCGTAATTCTGAGCATAAAGATAAAAGGCAAATTTCTGGTGATATACTCCTGTAGCCTCCATCACGAAGCGAACGTTCACTTCAGGGTCGGTCAGTTTTTTTACCCAATCCAGTAATGTTAAAATGCCATTCTCGGTGTTCCTGCAAACTTTGTGTGCATACAGATCGACCCTCAGATCATCAAACATCCTGCCCAGGGTAACCACCAGTTCGCCTTGGGCCACATCTACGCCCAATACTTGTTTTAATACTTTCTTCATCAGCTTAAAGGTTTAGTTTATAAAGTGATGAATCTCCCTTCGTCTTTTCTCCTGGTTGGATATTCTGGATACTATGACTTGCATAATTCCTTACATTCTGTTCAAACTCTAAGAGATAAAAGGAATGAGGCTATTTCTCTACGACAATATACTTCCTGAGTTATTTAGACGCTAATGTGCTCTCATTCCTTCTCACTTTAATTTCATAAATTTAAAGCTTTGTAAACATAGGAGACGCTGCGCTTAAACTACGGACAGT
>NZ_JAUXXZ010000081.1 GCF_030684675.1 Daejeonella sp.
CCACCGCTCCTAATACCTCCAAAACCCTCAAACAACAGCCCACATCTCCTTCGTTGCGGGTTGCAAAGGTATACATTTCAACCTTACTACACAATACTTAAGACGAATTAAATCGTAGAACGTAGGTAAGTCGCTGGTAACTAAAGACAAAATTATTTAAAGCTGATTCAATACGATCCAATATCAAGTATTCCCGTATTTTTGGATCAATTATGAGCAGCAAACTTCCACCGGCATTTATCCGGTCTTTAATAGAACACTATAATATAGAAGAGGAAGAGTTTATCTCATCTCATGAAAGCGGTGAACAGCTAACTTCGGTCAGAATAAACCCCTTTAAACCTTCCAATCTGTTTAAATCAGAAGAACAGGTGCTCTGGTGCGAAAATGGAAGGTATTTGAAAGAAAGACCTTCGTTTACCGCTGATCCGCTGTTTCATGCAGGCTGCTATTATGTGCAGGAAGCCTCTTCCATGTTTCTGGAACAGGTACTGAAGCATACTGCAGATCTTTCTGAAAACCTCAGAGTGCTCGATCTATGTGCTGCTCCGGGTGGAAAAAGCACACTGATCAGTTCGCTTCTGAATAAAAACAGTTTACTGCTTGCCAATGAGATCATCAAAACACGGGTACCTGTACTTTGTGATAACCTGAGCAAATGGGGCCCTGAGAATACTTATGTCAGTAATAATGACCCTAAGGACTTTAAACGACTGGAGGGTTATTTCGATGTAATCGTAGCTGATGCACCCTGCTCAGGCTCCGGAATGTTCAGAAAAGATCCGGCAGCAATTAATGAATGGTCGGAAAGTGCTGTAGACTTATGCAGTCAGCGGCAGCAGCGGATACTGGCTGATGTTTATCCAGCATTAAAACAAAACGGAACGCTGATCTATTCCACCTGCTCCTATTCAAAACAGGAAAACGAAGAAATATCTGATTGGCTTTGCGAAGAATTTGATCTTTCGCCGATTCAAATCCCAATAAAACCTGAGTGGGGCATTATTGAAACCCTCTCAGATAAACATAAATGCTTTGGCTACCGTTTTTATCCTCATAAAGTTAAAGGAGAGGGTTTCTTCATTGCTGCCTTCCGTAAAAACCAGCTAACCGCATCCCCTCATATCAAAAGAGCTAAGGAAAACTCCATCAACCAAAAGAGTGAAGACCTGATCAGAAGATGGCTTAAACACACTGAGGATATCAGAATAATTAACCTGAATGATGAATATTTTGCAATCCCGGCTCGTCATGAGGCAGATTTGCAATATTTACAATCCAATCTCTATTTGAAAAAGTCAGGGGTCAGAATCGGAAAGATAATGGGCAAAGACCTGGTCCCGAATCATGAGCTTGCAATAAGCCTCTTAGCCGGTTCTGTAATTCCAGAACTGAATCTGACCCGGGAACAATCAATTGCTTACCTAAAACGAGATGAACTCCGGATTGAGTCAGACATCCGGGGCTGGGCATTGATGTGCTTTCAAGGCCATCCCATGGGATGGGCAAAGATTCTGGATAATAGATTGAATAATTACTTCCCCAAAGAAATCCGGATTACTAATCCAAATGTGGTTTAGTTTATAGAAATTAAATCCCTTATTAGTATTGCCCCGTAGAAAGCAGCACCAAAGTACAAGCCTCTGTACATTCTATCCCATTAGCCTCAGCCAATTCCTCCAGTTCAGGGTTTTCTGTTCCTGGATTGAAAATAATACGTTTGGGTTTAGACTTTAATATATAATCGTAATACTCAGGCTGGTTCTGCGGACCCAGGTATAATGTTATTGTATCCAGATCGGCATGAATAAGTTCAGGTTTTTCAATTGCCACGCCGGCAACCTCACCAGCTTTTAAACCTACATTGATAATCGGGTGTCCATTAGCAACCAGCCGCTGTGCAGCAAGATTTGAATAACGCGAAGGATTGGTGCTTGCTCCAAGTATAAGGGTCTTTTTCATTTTAAGGTTGACAAATTATAAGATATAATGCATTCAGCTTTATTTCATACAATTGAGTTTATTTTGCTCCTTTGTAGAATATTTGGGGTTTAACAGCACAGTCTTGACGGTCTTAAACCCGGCTATAGCGGATACCGGCCAGTGCTTAAGGCCTGTGGGGTATAAGCGGAAGACGGGACTACCATTTGAAATTGCACATCAGCACATTTCCAAACATAAAAATCTAATAACACCCAAAAAAACATCATAAGCCTTATTTATAAACAATAATTCAGCTTAATTAATAGCTCGAAACGCTGCATCTGCACAATTCATGCCATCAATTGCAGCCGACACAATCCCACCTGCATAACCTGCACCCTCACCACAAGGATATAAACCTGCCAATTGGGGGTGCTGCAATGATTCTTTATTACGGGGTATTCTTACAGGCGATGAAGTCCTTGATTCAACCCCAACCAGAATTGCCTCATTAGTATAATATCCATTCATTTTCTTCCCAAATAAAGGAAGAGCCTTCTGAAGCCGTTTAAAAATGAATTCAGGAAGCACAGATCTCATATCAGCACTTTTTGTGCCGGGAATATATGAATTGGAAGGAAGATCAGTTGAGAGTCTGTTATTCACAAAATCAATCATCCTTTGCGCCGGAGCTACCAGATTCCCACCACCGGCCTGAAATGCCAGTTTCTCTATTCCTGCCTGAAACTTTAACATACTCAGGGCATCTCCTGAGCTACCCGGAACATCTTCCAGATTGATCTGGACAACGGTGCCGGAATTTGCGTATGGATTATTACGCTTGGAAGGTGACCAACCATTTACCACAATCTCATTGTTATCAGTAGAACAAGGAGCTATTATTCCCCCGGGACACATACAAAAGGAAAATACCCCGCGACCCTCTACCTGTTCAACCAAACTGTAATAGGATGGTGGCAGATACGGCCCACGATCGCTGCAATGATACTGGGCCTGATCAATGACCTCTTGTGGGTGCTCTATCCTGACTCCCAGGGCAAAGGCTTTCGCTTCCATTAGTACCTGATGCTTGTCAAGGAGGCAATATATATCTCTTGCTGAGTGACCGGTAGCTAATATTACATGATTTGATTCAAACTTATTATCACCTACCAAAACTCCCTTCAATTTCCTGGCCCTTAGAATAAGATCAGTAATCCGGCATTCAAAATGAATCTCCCCGCCGGCATTTAATATGCTGTCGCGCATGGATGTAATTATTCCGGGTAATTTATTGGTACCGATATGCGGACGGGCATCAATTAAAATATCTTCTGTTGCGCCATGAGCAACAAATGTCTTTAAAACATAGTTTACATCTCCGCGCTTATTGGATCGGGTATAGAGTTTACCGTCAGAATAGGTTCCTGCGCCACCTTCCCCAAAACAATAATTGGAATCCGGATCAATACGACCCTCCCTGTTGATTAAAGCCAGATCCCTTCTCCTTAATTTCACATCCTTACCACGCTCCAAAATAATCGGTTTAAGTCCGAGTTCAATGCAACGTATTGCAGCAAATAAGCCAGCCGGACCGGCCCCAATGATTAAAACCGGCCTTTTGTCGCTGACATTTTGATATTTAACGGTAAAAATTTCAGGTTCAGGCAACTCGTCGATAAAAACATTAACCTTGAGCCTGAAAACAACTTTCCGGCTTCGGGCATCAATTGAACGTTTTAAAATTTGGACTGTAACACTACTTTTATAGTTGATATTCAACAACTTACGAGCCAAGTCTCTGATAAAGTCTTCATCATTTGAATGTTCCGGAGGAAGAACTAATTCAATCTCTTTGATCATAATTTTTGCCGGGTATTATCCCGGATGTGTAACAAAGGTATGAAATTTGATTCCTATACTGTAAATTTATAGATTACAGTAAAAGCAAAAATCAATTATGAAAAGAATAGTATTGAATATCGTTGCATTTTTCGCAGTGCTTTCATTAAGTTCATGCGGATACAATAGTATGGTGAAGCTCGATGAGCAGGTAACCTCCCAATGGGCTCAGGTTGAAAATGTGTATCAACGTAGGGTAGATCTTATTCCTAATCTGGTGGCTTCTGTTAAAGGGGCAGCAAATTTTGAGAAAGAGACCTTAACTCAGGTTATTGAGGCGCGCGCCAAAGCAACTTCGATAAATGTTGATCCGACAAAATTAACCCCTGAATCAATTGCACAATTTCAGGCAGCTCAGGGACAATTAAGTCAATCGCTGGGAAGATTACTCGCGACAGTAGAAGCCTATCCTGAATTGAAAGCAAACCAGAATTTCCTGGAACTTCAGGCACAACTTGAAGGAACAGAAAACCGTATCACTGTTGAACGCCAAAAGTTTAATACAGTGACACAGGAGTACAATTCTACAATCAGAACTTTCCCGAATAACCTGACAGCAGGTATGTTTGGTTTCAAGGCTAAAGGATACTTCCAGGCAGAAGCCGGTGCAAATAAAGCACCAAAGGTTGAATTCTAAAATGCCTTTTGCATTTATATTTTTAACTGATCGCCGGAATTTATTTCCGGCGATTTAAATTAAGGCCATGTCTATTTTTAGTGAAAAAGAACAACAGCTTATCAGCGAAGCAGTTGAATCAGCAGAGCGCTATACATCAGGTGAAATCCGCATTTGTGTTGAAAAAACCTGTAGTGAACCGGTTTTGGATCGTGCTGCAAACTATTTCCATAAACTTGGAATGGATAAGACGGCTCAAAGAAATGGTGTGCTGATTTATATTGCCACCAATGACCATCAATTCGCAATTATTGGGGATGCCGGAATAAACAAGCAGGTACCTCATGATTTCTGGGACAGTACGAAAGAAGCTATGTTGAGCCATTTTAAGAATGGAGAGCTCGCTTCAGGTATTATTACAGGAGTAAGGCTGGCCGGCAAACAACTTCAAACCTATTTCCCATACGTAGATGGCGATGTTAATGAATTACCAAATGAGATCTCCTACGGGGATGGTAAATAATGGTATTGAAAAAATATAAGCAAGCTTCAGATGAAATTTAAATATATATTCCCAACAATTGTCCTGGTTTTACTAAGCCTGGTACTTCCGGCACAAACTTTTCCGGAAAAACCTAATCGGCTGGTAAACGACTATACTCAAACTCTCTCCGCTGATCAGATCAATCAGCTTGAGCAAAAACTGGTCGCATTCGACGATTCAACCTCAACACAGGTCTCTGTTGTTCTGATTAAATCGCTTGAAGGGTATGATGTAGCAGACTATGGAGTACGGCTTGCAGAAAGCTGGGGAATAGGTGGGGCAAAAAATAATAATGGAGTTTTGCTATTGGTATCACTTGGCGACAGGAAGGTAACCATACAAACCGGTTATGGTGTTGAAGGAGCTTTACCTGATGCAATTACCAAAAGGATTATCACTAGAGAAATTACTCCTAATTTTAAAGCGGGAGATTACTTTGCTGGTCTGGATCAGGGTACAAACGCTATCATTTCTTACACTAAAGGTGAATATAAAAACGATGCCCCGAAAGATCGTGTAAAAAAGAAAAGTTCCGGGATTGTTTTTGTGATCATCATAGTCATTATTATTCTCATCGCTATTAAGAAAGGTGGCGGTGGCGGAAGTGAAGTTATTGGTGGCCGCGGAAGCGCAAGTCCGTTCTGGTGGCTATTGATGGGCTCACAATTAGGCAGAGGAAGCGGTGGAGGTGGTTTTGGAGGATTCTCAGGCGGTGGTGGCGGATTTGGTGGGGGCGGTGGAGGAGGCTTTGGCGGATTCGGTGGGGGAAGCTTCGGTGGGGGCGGATCAAGTGGAAGCTGGTAACGGAGAGCATAAAGCTAAGAGCTAAATCAATAAAATTTGAAAATTGTTTAAACATGAGTCATCTTAATTGGGAGAAGATCTCAACTAAATATATCATCCAAAAAAATTGGGCAACCCTGCGGGTAGATACCTGCAGGATGCCTGATGGTACTATTATCCCTGATTACTACGTACTAGAGTATCCCAATTGGGTCAATGCAGTTGCCCTGACAGAAGACAATCAGGTTATTCTGTTGCGGCAATACCGACATGCAGCCGAAGAGGTGGTCCTTGAACTTCCGGGTGGTTGCATGGAGGAAAATGAAAGCCCTGAACATGCTCTGAGAAGAGAGTTGCTTGAAGAAACGGGTTATGAATTTGATGAAGTCGAATTCCTTTCTGAACTCTACGCTAATCCGGCAACAGCAAAAAATAAAACCTTTTGTTTTATTGCCAGAGGAGGCAAACGGATTGCTGAACAAAAACTGGACAAAGGAGAAGAAATTGATATTGAGCTAGTAAGCCCTGAGAAATTAAAAGAACTGGTTTTAAACAATGTCTTTGGACAGGCATTGCATACCAGCGGAATTTTCTATGCCCTTTTTAAACTCGGATTAATATCCTAATCAGGTAAGGCAAAGGCCACGTAGCTATCACCCGATTTTACCCCGAGTTTTCCTCCACCACAGGCAATCACCAGAAATTGTTTTCCATTGATCATATAAGTCGCGGGGCTTGCAAAGCTGGCTGCAGGCAGTTTCGACTCCCAAACCATTTTTCCTGAATTCTTATCAAATGCCCTGATCTTTTCATCAGGAGTTGCTGCAATAAATACAAGACCTCCCCTGGTAACTACCGGTCCGCCATAATTTCGTGAACCAGTTATACCTAATCCTCTTTTGATCAATTCTGCATATTCACCCAATGGCACTTTCCAGAGCAGTTTTCCGCTGTTCAGGTCCACAGCATTCAGTGTGCCCCAGGGTGGTTTGATGCCGGGATAGTCATCCTTATCTACAAATCGGTCGTAGCCTTTCATGATGTAAGGAATCTGACTCTTCCTGTTTATCTTAGTCACTGCGACGGCATTTTTTTGTTTGGAAATATCTTCAGTCCCACTTAAGTATGCAGCCAGATTTTTCCGATCCGATTCAGGTATATGCTTAAATGAAGGCATTCTATTCCGGCCCTGCTGAATTATCTGACTAATCTGCAGCACATTATACTTCTTATTTAGATTCTCTAAGGTAGGATATTCAATACCACTACCCTTCAGTTCAACACCGTGGCAGTTGATGCAATATTTATTATAAACTGCTCTGCCGGGAGTAATTCCAGTTCCTTCAGTTTGAGGAGCGTCAAGCATTACCTGTGTTGAAGGAACTTCATTGCTATTGACATATAGAATCTTCGTTTCCATGTCAACGGCAGCGCCTCCCCATTCACCACCCCCACCAAAATCAGGAAACATCCAGTTACCCTCCTTGCTTGGCGGACTAAACTGGGTTCTGTTTTTGATCTGAACATATCTTTCAATTAATTCCTTATGTGTTTCAGGGCTGAGATCACTCACATCTTCAGGTCCGAATTTCTGTCTTGAAAAAGACTCCGGCAGGCTTGGAATTGGCTGAGTCGGCCATGGTTTTTCTCCGGGCAGTGCTTCCTGGGGTACAGGGACTTCAGGTATCGGAAAAAGAGGCTTACCGTTAGTTCGGTCAAGCAAATAGACATAACCTTGTTTGGTAATCTGCGCAAGGGCATCAATTTTCTTGCCTTTATGATCCACAGTAACTAAATTGGGAGCCGCGGGAAGATCACGATCCCAAAGATCATGATGTACAACCTGATAATGCCAGATGTACTTTCCTGTAGCAGCGTCCAGCGCAATGATGCTATTGGCAAAAAGATTGGAGCCTTTACGGGTTCCCCCGTAAAAGTCGGGAGAGGCTGTACCGGTTGGGACATAAACCACTCCACGTTCTTCATCAAGTGACATACCGGTCCAGTTATTGGCACCTCCTATATTTTTCCAGGCATCCTTATCTTCCCAGCTATCATATCCAAATTCACCGGGTTGGGGAATGGTATGAAAAATCCATTTACGTTTTCCTGTTCTAACATCAAAGGCTCTGACATGTCCTGGCAAAGCGTCTGCATCTTCCGAAAGACTCATTCCCACAATGACCAGATCCTTAAAAATTACTCCCGGAGTTTTTAGAATCAGAGAGCCATCCTGTGATTCGGGAATATCAAGCCCCTCTTTCAATTCAATCGATCCATTCGTACCAAACTCTTTAACAGGACTTCCATCGGCAGCATTCACCGCATAGAGTCTTGAGGCAGCACCATAAAAAATCCGTTTATCTTTGCCTTTTTCATCTTCCCAATACATCAGTCCGCGGTTTATTCCAAATCCAATTTTCTCAGATAAGTTTGTATTGGGGTCAAAAACCCATTTTTGTTTGCCTGTAGCCGGATCCAGAGCAAAAAGCTTCAACTTTGAACTTGTAACATATAAAGTCCCATCGATTACAATTGGATTGCACTGCATCTCACTTCGGTTAGCCGTGTCTTTATCACCTGTATTAAAAACCCAGGCTTCTTTTAACTGTGCAACATTCTCCAAATTGATCTGATCAATGGAGGAATAGCGGTTGGCATCTTTGGTCCCGCCGTAACTGGCCCAGGTGGAATAGTCATTATAACCTGAATCAGTGCAGGAATTTAATGCCAGACCAGTGAGAATTAATAGAACAAAGGATTTTGATTGGATTGCTTTCACCGGACTATGCTACAGATTAATACTTAAGCAATTAAAGGATTTAAGTGAACAAAAGCAAGGACTTGAGAAGATTGTATAAATAGTGAATATGCGATATTTTTGAGGGATAGAATTAAGGCTCATAAGCAGAAAGTGAATACTAAATTCGATCTGGGAATCGATTTGTAAGACCCTAAAAACCTCAGTTTGAATAAAGAATTTAATACGATCATTTTAATTAGTCAGAGATGACTATGGTGTCAAAACATTAATTTTTTGGAAAGCAGTGTCCGTGTGTTATAGGATGATTCAGCCCTTTCCTCCAGGTTAGTTCCGGCAAGAAATCGCGTTCTAATTCAAATAACCAACAGCCGGAAGCTACTTCCTCCGGCAAGGTTTAATTTACCCTATGCTGCATTTCATAGGGATGGGCAGCCCGGCAGTATGATAATCTGTTGTTTGAAATTAACCCGGGTGGCAGTTGTCGCTTAATTTATCAAAATGAATGAGTTTAAATAAATTACAGAAGAATCGTTAAACCAAAACCGCTTAGCTCATTTTCAATTTCTTCTGAATATCAGCTACATAACCTTTGAATTTTTTATCTGTATCGATCAGATCATCTACTGTCTGACAGGCATAAATCACAGTTGAGTGATCGCGGCCGCCAAAGAAGGCCCCAATTGATTTAAGGGATGTTTTGGTATGCAATTTGGCAAGGTACATCGATATCTGACGGGCCTGAACAATCTCACGCTTCCTTGTTTTGGATTTAACCATTTCGATAGGCACTTCAAAATACTCACAAACGAGTTTCTGAATATATTCCATCGAGATCTCCTTGCTTGAATTCTTGATGAAATTCTTGAGCATGGATTTGGCGAGGTTCAGGTCAATCTCCTTTTTATTTAAGGTTGACTGTGCCAGCAGGGATACCATTGCTCCTTCAAGCTCACGAACATTATTGTCAATATTATGGGCAACATATTCAATTACTTCTGAAGGAAGTTCAATTCCGTCAGAGTACATCTTTTTGTTTAGGATTGCCATACGCGTTTCCAGATCAGGGATCTGGAGATCGGCAGACAAGCCCCACTTGAAACGGGATAACAATCTTTCTTCTAATCCGGACAGATCTTTTGGTGCTTTGTCTGAAGTAATAATCAATTGCTTGCCTGATTGATGCAAATGGTTGAAAATATGGAAGAAAATATCCTGTGTCTTCTCCTTACCGGCGAAATTATGTACATCATCCATGATGAGTACATCCATTGCCTGATAGAAATTCACAAAATCATTGATATTATTATTCTTTAACGCATCAACAAATTGCTGGGTAAACTTTTCGCATGAAACATAAAGTACCAGCTTATCTGTCAGAGTACGCTTGATCTCATTACCAATAGCCTGGGCAAGGTGGGTTTTTCCAAGACCAACTCCGCCATAAATCATGAGCGGATTAAAAGATGTACCACCCGGCTTTCCGGCAACTGCATAACCAGCAGAACGGGCAAGCCTGTTACAGTCTCCTTCTATAAAATTTTCAAAAGTATAATTCTGATTTAACTGAGGATCTACCTGCAATTTTTTTAATCCCGGAATTACAAAAGGATTTTTGATGTCCTTATTCAGGGAAATAGGCATTGGCATCGACTGGTTTTTCCCTTCTGCGCCGTTACCATTTGAAGGCATGTTGGTTGTGTATGGAATACTGGTTGAAGACTTTTCCACAACGATGTTGTATTCCAGTCTACCCTCTTCTCCCAACTGCTTCTTTACAGTCTTTCTCAACAAGCCAACATAGTGCTCTTCGAGCCACTCATAAAAGAACAAACTCGGAACCTGTATAGTTAATACATTACCATCCAGACGTAAGGCTTTAATCGGCTCGAACCAGGTCTTAAAACTCTGAGCCGGGATGTTGTCCTTAATTATCAGGAGGCAATTATTCCATACATGTGTACAAGTTTTTTCCATATAATTTTACTAATAATCTGATTTCCAATTGATGCCGAAAGAAATGTTGGTAACTCTTTGGAGTATCGAATATTCGGAAAAAAATCGGATTAAAAAACTAATTTTTGAAATAAGTTTTAACTTTCTGTTAAACAGAAGTATACATTAATTTAACAAGGTTTTTCTAACTAAAAAAAAATCAATTCTTAGCTGAAAATATATTTCAACATTCTGATTGAACAGGCCTCATCAATACTATTGAATATCGGGATTAATATGAAAGATATCTAAGGTTATAGCAGAAAAAAAAATACAATAACTTCTTTTGGAACCACTACTAAGGGCTATTACCCATCAGAAATTAATATTCCCCAAATTCCTTTCTAAAGGCGTCTGCGATTTCGCCAAGCGTAGCATAAACTTCCACAGCCGAGATGATATAAGGCATAGTATTTAATCCTTGCTTCACGGCATCAGTCAATCCAAGCAGAGCCTTTTCAACAGCCAAAGCGTCGCGCTCTGCCCTAAGACTGATCAGTTTATCAATTTGAACTTTTCGAATGGAGTCATCAACCCTGAAACCTTCAGGCTTAATTCCTTCTGCATCTACGTATTTATTCACACCTACCAGAATACTTTCACCATTTTCAATCTCAGTCTGGTATTGATAGGCTGATGCCGCAATTTCATTCTGGATATATCCTTCCTCTATAGCTGCAACCGATCCTCCTTTGGCATCGATAATATCAATATATTTCCATGCTGCTGCTTCAACCTCATCAGTAAGTGCTTCTACAAAGTAAGAGCCTGCCAGAGGGTCGACAGTATCAGTAACACCACTTTCAAACGCAATAATCTGCTGGGTACGGAGCGCAACCTTAGCTGCCGATTCTGTTGGCAATGAAAGAGCCTCATCAAAACCATTGGTATGAAGCGACTGGGTTCCACCCAGTACTGCTGCCATAGCCTGATTGCTTACCCTGATAACATTATTCAAAGGCTGCTGGGCAGTCAAAGTTGAACCACCGGTCTGGGTGTGAAAGCGGAGTTTTTGGGCAGCCGGATCCGTTGCACCAAGACTTTGAGTCAGTTTAGCCCACATTCTGCGTGCTGCCCTGAATTTTGCAATCTCCTCAAAGAAATTATTATGGCAATTAAAAAAGAAAGATAGCCGTTTCGCAAAAACATTAATATCTAAACCCTTCTGCATTGCTGCCTGAAGATAGGCCTTACCATTGGCCAATGTAAATGCTAATTCCTGCACTGCAGTAGAACCTGCCTCCCTGATGTGATATCCTGAAATGGAAATGGTATTCCATTTTGGAAGTTCTATACTGCAATATTCGAAAACATCAGTAATCAATCGCATGGAAGCTTTCGGGGGATATATATAGGTACCCCTTGCTGCATATTCTTTTAAAATGTCATTCTGTATAGTTCCGGATATTTGCTTCAAATCAGCACCCTGCTTCTTTGCAAGGCATATATACATAGCCAGCAGAATTGGTGCGGTTGCATTTATAGTCATTGAACTGGTAACTTTTTGAAGGTCGATTCCATCAAAAAGTATCTCCATATCCTTTAAAGAGTCTATTGCAACCCCAACCTTACCAACTTCTCCTTCCGACATCATGTGATCTGAGTCGTAACCGATTTGGGTAGGAAGATCAAAAGCTACAGAAAGACCGGTAGTTCCTTGTGAAAGTAGGTAATGGTAACGTTTGTTTGATTCAGAAGCAGTAGAAAATCCTGCATATTGCCGCATTGTCCACATTCTGCCGCGGTACATATCCTTCTGTATCCCCCGGGTAAAAGGGAATTCCCCGGGCAGTTCAATACTTTTTTCTTCAGTATAGACTTCCTTTATTTCAATACCAGAACTTGTTTTAATTTTCTTTTCGCTCATTCCATTAAAATAAAGACTGCATATCCCCCTTCACAATGCTTAATGCCAGATCATAGGGGTTTTCAGTTTCCAGATTCGCCAAATGACTAAGGACTGCCCTGCTTAAATCGATTGAAGAAGCATTTTCAGGTAATGCACTCACTGCGCTGTTAATCATACTGATTGTATCTTCCTTTACCTGTTTGACTGTTACCCATGCCCGGTCGCTGACATAGATCTGCTGCGAAATATTGTGCTGATATTCAGCCCGAATATCTGAAATGATTAAACCCTGCATTTCGCGGGCACTCATACCTGGTGTATGCAGCCGAATCAACATATTAGAAGGATTTACTCTTTCAAGAAATAAAACGGTCCTCTCATAAGCCTGAAGTCTGAGTGGCAGGGTGTGTTTAAGTCCGGCCCTTTTAAGTTCCATTCGCTGAAAATTAAGTTTTTCACTCAGGTAGTTCTTTATAATGAACCATCCAGTGAAGAACACGATCAGTCCGGCAAGGGCATATTTCAGTATATCAAGTATAAATTCAGTTTCATTCATGTTTATGCAATTGTTAACAGATAGTCAAAATGCCTGCAGTTAAAACAAAAGTGAGCAATTTCACGTATATTTGTGATAAGATTTTAAAAGAATTATGAGTACAGAAACTGCAAATCTTATTGCGCCGGTCACTTTGACGGATGGTGCTAAAAAAGAAATTATAAAACTCATTCAACAACAGGAATTAGGTGAAGAATACGGATTACGCTTAGGTGTTGAAGGTGGTGGATGTGCCGGAATGAACTATGTACTCGGATTTGATCAGCAGAAAGATGGTGATCAGGAGTATTTTATTGATGGAATCAGGGTTTTTATGCATAAAGCTCACGGATTATACCTGGCGGGTATGGAAGTAGATTTCAAAGATGGATTAAATGCCCGTGGCTTCACTTTTAGTAATCCAAATGCCAGCAGTACCTGTGGTTGCGGCACATCATTCTCAGTTTAACAAAAATTTTGTAACATTTTATGAAGTCCTGCTATCAAACCAGCAGGACTTTTTATATTTATACTATGGCAACAAAAATGAGTTATTCGGAAAATGTCAAAGTGGCGATGCAATCCGTTAAGGGAAACAAGCTACGGACGTTTTTAACCGCTATTATCATTGCCATAGGTTTAACCGCTTTGGTTGGCATTTTAACTTCCATTGATGCCATTGAAGGTTCCCTGAATAATACATTCTCAAGCATGGGAGCCAATTCATTTACAATCAGAAACCGGGGTATCGGGATTCGTATTGGAGGTGGCGGACAAAGACCAAAACGTTACAAATCAATAGATTACAGACAGGCGACAGAATTCAAAAGCAGCTTTGCTTTTCCTGCAATGATTTCTGTAAATGTATTTGCCTCATTCGGAGGTACTGTGAAATATGGTAATGAAAAGACCAATCCAAATATCTCAGTACTTGGAGCGGATGAAAATTATATTCAATCTGCAGGCTATAAACTGGCTGCAGGACGAAATTTCTCACAGTCGGAGCTAGAATTCGGCACCAGTGTGGTGATTATTGGGGATGAAATCAAAACACGCCTCTTCCCAAACGTCGACCCCATCAATAGAACAATCAGTATTGGAAATAACAAATTCCGAATCATAGGCATTTTTGCAGCCAAAGGGTCAAGCGTCGGTTTTGGGGGTGATAAAATCTGCGTAATTCCGCTTTATAGAGCCAAGCAGGTAATGACTATTCAGAACCCATCTTATACTATTTCGGTCATGAGCGATGATCCGGCTCAAATGGATGCGGCGATCGGTGAAGCCACCTCCCTCTTCAGAAACATCCGCAATCTTAAAATTGCCGATGACAACAACTTTGAGATCACAAAAAGTGATGCCATTGCTCAAACACTGGTCGACAATTTAAAATTTGTAAGAATTGGTGGTATCGTGATCGGGGCAATTACTTTAATTGGTGCAGCTATTGCCCTGATGAATATCATGATTGTTTCTGTAACTGAGCGCACACGTGAAATCGGTATACGCAAGGCAATTGGAGCTACTCCTATCGTGATAAGGCGTCAATTTCTTATTGAAGCAATCGTTATTTGTCTCATGGGAGGAATAACCGGTGTTTTTCTTGGCATTCTGATCGGCAACCTGCTCTCCATGGTTATGGGCGGGTCATTTATTATGCCATGGGGCTGGACGATTCTGGGCTTAACCTTATGTATCGGGGTTGGACTCATCTCCGGACTTTATCCTGCAATTAAGGCAAGTAAAATGGATCCGGTGGAGTCATTGAGATACGAATAGTTTAAAAGAGAATCAGGAGCCAGGAAAATGGGGTGTTATCTGAGAATCATGAACCAAGAGCCAGGAACCAGGACAATAGGAAACTATCTCTTCCCGTATTGGTCTTCATAATAAGACTGGTAGCTTCCTGATGTTACGCTCTGTAGCCATTCCTCATTTTGCAAATACCAATCTACCGTTTTCTCCAATCCTTCTTCAAACTGTAAACTAGGTTTCCAATCGAGATCCTTCTGGAGTTTTGATGAGTCGATTGCATACCGCAGATCATGCCCTGCACGATCGGTAACATAAGTAATTAGTTTTGCGGATGTGCCGGCCTCTCTTCCCAATTTTTCATCCATAATCTTACAAAGCAACCGAATAAGGTCAATATTCTTCCATTCGTTATGCCCGCCTACATTATATGTACTTCTGCTGGATGCCTCATGAAAGATCACATCAATTGCCCGGGCATGGTCTTCGACCCACAGCCAGTCACGTATATTTTCCCCTTTCCCATAAACCGGGATAGGTTTGTTATTTTTAATATTATTAATTGAAAGCGGAATCAGTTTCTCAGGGAAGTGGAATGATCCATAATTATTGGAGCAATTTGAAATCACTACGTCAATCCCGTAAGTATCATGATATGACCTAACAAAATGATCAGAACTAGCTTTAGATGCAGAATATGGGCTGTGTGGATCGTAGGCAGTCGTCTCGGTAAAAAGGCCATCTTCACCCAGACTGCCATAAACTTCGTCCGTTGAAACATGGTAAAACCGATGTGATTTATAATCATCTTTCCATTGATGACGGGCAGAATTTAAAAGGGTTACGGTTCCAACTACATTGGTCATTACAAATTCAATCGGACTGCTGATAGATCGGTCCACATGCGACTCAGCAGCGAGATGAATTACTGCGTCAATTTGCTCTTCTGAAAATACTTTATCAATAAATCCGGCATCAACAATATCCCCTTTGATAAATTTATAATTGGGTCTATCCTCAATATCTTTCAGGTTAAGGAGATTACCAGCATAAGTAAGTTTATCTAAATTAACAATCTGATATTCAGGATAATTGATTACAAATCGCCTCACTACATGGGATCCAATGAACCCTGCTCCCCCGGTAATCAATATTTTTTTCATCCCCTGATAATTATTTTTGTTCAGATTATAAAAACCTATGCTTATTTCTTAGGATAGTATCCAGTTTACAATGGATTTTGCTTGATATACTTTTCCCACTCCCAGGCAGAATTCATCATCTCATGAATACCTAATTCAGCCTTCCATGACAGTTCATTTTCAGCCTTGCTCACATCGCCATAGATCTGTTCAATATCCCCGGCCCTACGCTTCCCAATGATATAATTCAATTTCTGACCGCTTGCAGATTCAAATGCATGAATTACTTCCAGAACAGAATTTCCTTTGCCGGTACCAATGTTATATATATCAAATTTCTTCTTATTCTGTACGTTTTCCATCTGCTTAATAGCGGCAACATGTGCTTTTGCAAGATCAACTACGTGTATGTAATCCCTTACACAGGTTCCATCGGAAGTATTATAATCATCCCCAAAAACAATGATATTACCACGCTTTCCTATCGCTGCCTGGGTAATAAATGGAACCAGGTTTTGAGGTACACCGATAGGCAGTTCACCAATCAGGGAAGATGCATGCGCCCCAACCGGATTGAAATAACGCAAGGCGATTACTTTAAGACTTTCACTGACACCCGATACCTCCTCTAAAATTTCTTCGGCGATTTGTTTTGTATTCCCATAAGTGGATTCCGCCTTTTTTACCGGAGCAAGTTCGTTGACAGGTAATATATCAGGCTCTCCGTAAACTGTACAACTGGATGAAAATACCATATCCATTTTACGATCAGAGAAGGCATCAAGAAGGTTTATAAGAGGATAGAAATTATTTTTATAATATTTGAGTGGTTCCCTTTCGGACTCGCCAACACTTTTAAACGCGGCGAAATGTATTAATCCGCTTATATCGCGATGTTCATCTAAAAATTCACGGGTTAATTTTTCATCACAAAGATCGAAATTGTAAAATTCAGGCCTTGTACCGGTAATCTTCTCAATCTGATCAATAATCTTCGGACTTGAATTCGAAAGATTATCAATAATTACAGGATCATAACCGGCATTAATCAATTCCACAACAGTGTGCGAGCCAATATATCCGGTTCCACCGGTTACTAAAATTTTCCTGCCTGACATTATTTGTTGTTGTAGTAGGTGAAATCCTTATGTTTTATCTCTTGCTCCGGCAATGATTTAAAGTAATCGTAGGTGATTTTCAAACCCTTAGCACGATTGACCTTTGGCTCCCAGCCCAAAATTGTCCTGGCTTTTGTAATATCTGGTCTTCGTTGCCTAGGATCATCGGTAGGTAAATCTTTAAATACCATTTTTTGCCTGGTTCCGGTCAGTTTGATAATCTCCTCTCCGAACTCACGTATGGTGATCTCATCAGGATTACCAATATTTACAGGCAATGAGTAGTCAGAGAATAATAATCGGTATATACCCTCAACGAGGTCATCTACATAACAAAAGGAACGTGTCTGCGAGCCATCACCAAATACGGTAAGATCTTCTCCGCGCAAAGCCTGCCCGATAAATGCCGGCAATACTCTTCCGTCATTTAATCTCATCCTTGGCCCGTAGGTATTAAATATTCTTACAATACGTGTTTCTAAACCATGAAATGTATGATAAGCCATTGTCATAGCTTCCTGAAAACGCTTGGCTTCATCGTAAACACCTCTGGGACCTACAGGATTGACATTCCCCCAATATTCTTCTGGTTGCGGATTTACGGCAGGATCGCCATAAACCTCTGATGTTGAAGCAATTAAAATTCTTGATTTCTTGGATCGTGCTAATCCAAGTAAGTTATGAATTCCCAGAGATCCAACCTTCAATGTTTGTATAGGAATTCTTAAATAATCAATCGGGCTTGCAGGAGAGGCAAAATGCAGGATATAATCCAATTCTCCGGCCACGTATACAAATTTTGAAACATCGTGGTTATAAAACTCGAAGTTTTCCAGAGGAAAAAGATGTTCTATATTGCGCAGATCTCCGGTGATGAGATTATCCATCGCAATCACATGAAAACCCTCCTTAATAAACCGGTCGCAGAGATGGGAGCCAAGAAAACCTGCTGCACCTGTTATTAAAATACGTTTACGCTGATTCATTATTCGACAGTTTTTCGGCCAATACTATTATAATAGAAACCGCAATCGATCATCTTTTGCAGATCATACAGGTTGCGACCGTCAAAAATAATTTTAGTCTTCATTAATTCGGCGATCCTGTCAAAATCAGGGGTCCTGAAAACAGACCACTCTGTGATGATCAATAAAGCATCTGCATCTTTCAAAGCATCATATTGGTTATCAGCATAAGAAATTTTATTCTCAAGCTGTTTTTTCACATTGCCCATTGCTTCAGGGTCAAAAGCAGTAATTAAAGCGCCGTCCTTCAGTAGTTCTTCAATAATATATAGGGCAGGAGCCTCACGGATATCATCAGTTTCAGGTTTAAAGGCCAGACCCCAAATAGCAATTTTCTTTCCTTTGATATCCCCATTATAGTATCTCCTGACTTTTTCGACCAGCTTTACCCTTTGGGAATCATTTACTTCCATCACAGATGCGAGGATCTTAAAGTCATAGTTATTTTCAGTGGCAGATCTGCCCAAAGCCTGAACATCTTTAGGAAAACAACTTCCACCATACCCAACACCTGGAAATAAAAAGCGCTTACCTATGCGATCATCTGAACCTATCCCCTTTCTGACTGCATCAACATCTGCCCCGACAAGCTCACATAAATTAGCAATCTCGTTCATGAAGGTTATTTTTGTAGCCAGAAATGAATTTGCAGCGTATTTTGTCAGTTCTGAAGAGCGGGTATCCATAAAAATAATTGGATTTCCCTGTCTTACATAAGGTCCGTATAACTCTGCCATCAGCTTCTGTGCTCTCAGACTTTGGGTACCGACTACCACCCTGTCGGGCTTCATGAAGTCATCAACAGCAACTCCTTCTCGTAAGAATTCGGGGTTTGAGACCACATCTACCTCAACAGATGTATTTTCATTGAATACCTTAATCACCATATCTGCAGTGCCAACCGGCACCGTTGATTTTGTCACAATGACCTTATATCCGGTAATGATTTTAGCGATATCTTTAGCAGCACCGAGTACAAAACTCAGATCTGCTGCACCATCACCCGCCGGAGGAGTAGGTAAGGCAAGAAATATTATTTGAGCATCCTGAATTGCTTCAGAAAGAATGGTCGTAAATTTCAACCTGCCCTGTTCTATGTTTCTGTGAAAAAGTACATCCAAACCAGGCTCATAAATCGGCAATTTATATGCCTGCATCATTTTAACCTTTTCCTCATTTATATCCACACAGGTAACTGTATTTCCTGTTTCGGCAAGACAAGTACCAGTTACTAAGCCTACATATCCTGTACCAACTACTGCTATTTTCATCTATTGACGAAGACTATTTAAAAGATTTAACATTAACTTCGACGAAGATAAGAATTATATTCAAAATGCTTTTTTTGTACGATACAGGTATTTATTTATATACACTTTTCATCCGGATTGCTTCGATTGGGAATAAAAAAGCAGCAGCCTGGATCAAAGGAAGAAAAGGGCTCCTGCAATTTATTGAAAATAGTCTCGACAAAAAGATAAGCTACACCTGGTTTCATTTTGCCTCCCTTGGTGAGTTTGAGCAGGGAAGACCGGTAATTGAACTATTAAAATCCGAGAATCCGGAATTGCCTATTGTAATCACTTTTTTCTCTCCCTCGGGATATGAAGTTAGGAAGAATTATGCCCTTGCTGATTATGTTTTTTACCTTCCGACCGATACCAGTACCAATGCCAAAGAGTTTATCCGCCTCTTGAATCCGCGAATGGTCATCTTTACAAAATATGAATACTGGTATCATTACTTTGAAGAATTACATAAAAATAATATTCCACTCTATGTGATCTCCGGAATATTCAGGAAAGAACAGGTGTTTTTTAAATGGTATGGAAGTTTGCACAGGCAAATGTTAAAATGGATCAGCCATATTTTTGTGCAGGATGAAAGTAGCCGTGAGCTTTTGGAGAACATACAGATTAGAAATGTTTCGGTAAGCGGAGATACCCGCTTCGACAGAGTGGCTGAAAATATCCTCACTGTAAAAAAAATCCCCTTAATCGAAGAATTTTGCAATGTTAAAAGCATTTTTATAGCAGGGAGTACCTGGCCTGAAGATGAAAAGATATTGCATTACCTGGTAAAAAAATATCCTGACTGGAAGTTTATAATTGCCCCACATGAGGTTAGTGACAACCGGATAAATGAGGTTAAAGACTTATTCAATGATAATATTACTTATTCAGAAGCGGAAGCCGGATCTTCGGAAATCAGAAATCGCCAAACACTCATCATTGATAATATAGGAATACTATCCTCAGTATATCAGTATGGTAAGATGGCATATATCGGTGGCGGATTTGGTAAAGGAATCCACAACACGCAGGAGGCTCTGGCCTTCGGGTTACCGGTGATCTTTGGGCCTGAATATCTGAAATTTAAAGAGGCTGTGGAACTGGTAGCTTTAGAAGGGGCCAAAAGTATTTCTAATGCCGGAGAATTGGAAAATGCATTTCTGTATTTTATAGCCAATAAGCAATCGGGGGATATTGCAAGAAACTATATTCAGGAGCATACAGGTGCTAGCCGGAAGATAATTGAACAAATTAAACTCAACGTTTAATCCGTTCATCGAATATGAAAGGCTCATCATTTAAGAGCTTGTTAAGCCTAAAATCGGCATGACGGGGATTTAATAAATAATTAAATTCTGACTGAATAATTGAGGATGGAACCTTCAGCACAGCACTATTCGCATCATTTAGCCATTGATCACCAAGGCCTTGTGTAATATGCATATTTTCAAAAGCATGCCATTGGTAAGGTAATTGTTCAATATTCAATGAAACAATTTCAATACTTTCGGGAATTTCGATACTTAATACCCGAAAATGATCAGAGAGTCCTAACTGGCTCCGGTGAACAATATTTTCAAGACAGGCCAATGACCGCGACGAAGATGTGTAAATCATTTCCCTATCGTTGGAGTTCCACCTTGCCGCTCTGCCCGATGCTAATAAACTGTGAGCATACCTTGCCAGTGTTATCCTGTACACCAGCATTTAGGCCAGGTCACCGTATTCTATACGGATAAGTTCTTCTTCAATTAAGGAGATACCAGTAATGGTATCCAGAAAATTATATGGTATTTCATTTCCAAGCCCATAAGCTGATGTGTTCAGCCAATTATGAAAAGCTTTGGGAGAACCAAACAGTGCAAAGCCTTTGTTAAACAATGCAAAAGACTTAAGCAGTTTCTCACTTAGGGCTGCATCCAGTTTCATATTTTGTATGGAATAATTCTGAATAGTTTTTACAGTTGTTTTAAAAATTTCCTGGAACTCCTGATATGAAAAACCGGAAACCGCAATAAAATCGAGGGCTGCTTTAGCACTTAATCCATTTTTTGAATGTGTAAGAAGGGCAATGTCATTAGCATACATTGACTGGTAATGAAGCATTGTTTCAGAAACTGCAGAATCATGACTATCAGTAGCTGTATAAGGTTTGGCTGCTGTATTTTTGATGTTCTTTTCTTTCATATAAACAATTTAAGAATTATTTCTTAATACTCAAGAATTATTTCCACATTTTTAAGACTTTGCCATTCCTTCCATTGCCTCAATCCAAAGCGGATGGTCGTTCAAACTTTCAACCAGTTGAACATGTTCACCACCCAGAGTCTTAAATTCATCACCATATTCAACTGTGACTTCATAAACTGTTTCAAGGCAATCTGCAACAAAAGCGGGACAAAATACAAGCAGTCTTTTAACTCCCTTTTCTGCCAATTGCTCTATAACAACACTTGTATAGGGCTGAACCCATGGATCTTTACCTAAACGCGATTGAAAACAAACCGAATATTTATCTTCAGTAAGGCCAAGTTTTTTAGCGATCAGACGGGCAGTGTCATGACATTGTGCTGAATAGCAAAATTTATTATTCTCGGTCAATGTGGAACAGCAATTCTCAACCTTGAGGCAATGTTTTTGTGAATGATCTGATTTAATAAGTTGTCTTTGGGGTAATCCATGAAAACTGAATAAAATATGATCGTATGTTTCAGGTTTATGCTTCCTACCATTCTCGGCAAAAGCTTCGATCATCAGTTCATTATCATGAAAGGAATTAATGAAAGAGATATTGGGTATTGTTTGCCATTTTCTGACCAGTTCCATTACTTTTTCAAGAACAGAGCCGGTACTTGCAGAAGCATAATGAGGAAACATTGGTATCACTTTGATGCTTCTGACCTGGGCATCCTTTAATTTATTTAATGCACTATCGATAGAAGGACTTTGGTAGCGCATAGCGAGTTCGACCTGATAATCAGCGCCTAAACGTTGCTGCAAAAGATCCCTTTGAAGCAGACTGTAATGCATTAATGGCGATCCGGTAGCATCTGACCATATCTCCCTGTATAATTTAGCAGATTTAGGGCCACGAAAAGGAACAATAATACCTTTAACAAGCAATGCTCTTGAAACGGGATTTATATCAATTACCCGCTCATCCATCAGAAATTCATCCAGATATTTGCGAACATTCGCATTTGAGGGACTATCAGGTGTACCCAAATTAACCAATAAAATACCCTGCTTGCTCATATATCTTCTAAAGAGCGGCAAAGATAGTCTTAGGAATCATTTATAAAAAATGCTTCTTTGTATTTGACTTAAGAAAAACATTTTGGGATCAGTGCTTCAGTTTCCAGAGCTTCCACCAGGGAGTTCCGGGCGAATCATGGTGTTCGTAATGATAGCCAAAAAAATAACAGGCAAAGAATGCTAGAATGTGATTTTTCTTTTGGGTACCCGACTGATGTTTGTTCGAATGTTCCCCATGGTGAGGAAGCCAGGTACCAAAATAAAACAGTTGAAGTGTACTAAGCAAGGATGGCAGGACCCAGAATAAAATTAGGTTTATCTCAGCAATCCATAGCTTCAGCACATTATAAATCAAAGCCATAAGCAACAGCTGCCACCAGGATAAATATTCTTTGATAAAACTAATATACCAGGTTACAAAGTTCCCTGTGTGATAATCAGGGTCAAGCTCGGTATGTACATGTTTATGATGCTTATGATGTTTATCGTACAGTTTGCTGAATGGAAAGCCAGCGTATAATGTTGTACAAACCTGGCCAATAAAATTATTAAGTGTGGGATTAAAGCTTACTGTACCATGCATTGCATCATGAGCTGTGATAAAGAGCCCTGTGTATAAATGCATCTGAACCAGAATCATTAAATAAAGGACCGGATTCTGCAGATTTACCTGCCAAGTCATTAGATTTATAATACTCAAAACCCATAATCCGATTACAATCAGTGCAATAATTAAACCTGTTTTTGACTGATATTTGGGCATAGTATTTTAATTTCTCAATATTCTTCCAGAACAGCCTTAATCTGCTGCATCAGCCATAATGGAGTTGAAGTTGCACCACAAATTCCAACCTTATCTCCAGGCTTGAACATTTCTCTGGACAACTCTTCCTCACTCGAGATAAAATAAGTATTTGGGTTAACACTCTTACAAACGTCAAATAAAACCTTACCATTTGAAGACTTCTTGCCAGACACAAAAACGATATGGTCATAGTTTACAACAAACTTTCTCAGATCTTCATCCCTGCTTGAAACCTGTCTGCAAATGGTATCGTTCGCTTTAATATCGTATCCTCGTCTGATCAGTTCATCCTTAATCTCGTAAAACTTCGCAGTACTTTTGGTTGTCTGGCTATAGAGCGTGAATTTATGTGGGAGATCCGCATTATCAAGTTCCGATATATCCTGAAATACAAGTGCATCATTATTCGTCTGGCCTTGCAATCCTATAACTTCAGCATGCCCATGCTTACCAAACAGAAGTACTTTTTCATTATTATCATAGGAATTCTTAACCCGGTTCTGAAGCTTTAGTACAACGGGACAGGATGCATCAATCAGCGTGATATTATTCTCAAGGGCCAAACGGTATGTTTCTGGAGCTTCACCATGTGCCCGGATCAACACCTTCTCATTCTTAATATTAAGCATGTCTTCATGAGAAATAATCTTAAGTCCCATCGCCTTTAAACGATTTACTTCTTCATCATTATGCACGATATCGCCCAAACAATACAGATAACCATCTTCGGCCAGAATATCTTCAGCCATGTCAATGGCATAAACCACTCCAAAACAGAATCCTGAATCCTGATCAATCGTTACCTTCAGATTATAGTCCATTGCTTTTACTCAATTGCTGAAACTCAGCGGATTTATTACAAAAATACGAAAATGTTCATCACAAAGCCCACATATTAAGGGCGAGGAAAAACCCGAACTGTGCAAAAAGAAGCACAATTGCTGCATTATTCTCCTTTCTGAAATTCAAACCTGAAAAAAACAGAAATAGAAAAAAAGAAAAAATATACCATCCCAGGTAGTTTTGAATCGGAATAATGCCTCCGTACCAGGACCAGTAATCAAACCTTATGGCCACAGGCTCAATCAGGAAATCAATTCCCAGCAATATACCTGCACCCAATGCAGAAAACAACAATCTGCTTTTAAGATTGAACTGCTGTAGAAATACTCCGGTGCAATAGACAAGAATCAACCAGTTTACACCAATGAGCAGCGGGGTGGCCCATAATTTTACTCCTAAAGCGGACCCATAGGTATAATTCCCAAAGATCCTCCCGGTATTGACGCCGATCACTTCAATAAAAAAACCTGCCAGATAGATCCCAATAACAAATTTTATAAGGTCAGCAGATCTTTCATTTACAGTTAGAACCATCAGCAATAGCATCAGCAATAAATGGAAGGGAACCAGTTTTATGAAAAGATCCTCAAGCGCCGGACTCAGAAAACCATACAGACCAACGAGGTGAAATAATACGATTATCAAACTGCAAAGTAATATCCGGTTCATCTTCAGCTCTTTATTATCCTTCCCTTCCAGAGGATGGTTTTAGTAAAATGTTTTTTCGCAGATTGTACGGAAATAAACACCATACAAAGTAGTTGAAATGGATGTAATAATAGATTTCGCCAAACACTCTGGCCTGAAAGTAAAGAAATCATTACTCTGCTTAAAACGATCAGAGATAATGCAAACATGACCAGTTCGATACCTAAAAAATAAGTTATGGCTAGCGGTCCTAGAACGACAAGAAAAAGGTAAAGAAAAAGGCCAAACACGTTATAGTTAAATCCTGCAAAAAAGTTTTTACTAAAACCTTCAACTGCCTCTGTGAATGAACGGTACATTCGGCAATGAATGTATCCGTTTGCAAGTAGTGCCTCTGCTTTGTAGCCATTGACTTTGATCAGCCTCATTATCTCAATATCCTCCACCACTTTTTCTTTGACCTGTTCATGCCAGAGATTGGTTTTGTAATTATCCGCATCAAACATCATAAACTGCCCACTCGCAGCAGAAAAAGAAGGATTCCCCGATAACCTGACCAGCCGGAGTGGAAGCAAATTGAGCAAGAGGAAATGCATAAGCGGAACCACCAATCGCTCACCCCATGTAACTGTCACCTGGTCTGTAAAGATACTGAGCAGGCCGAGCTGATTTAGTTTCATTCTGTGAATGGAATTATTGATTAGCCCATCAGCGATCGTTTCATCTGCATCAAGAAAAATCAGGTATTCACCTTTTGCCATAGCTGCAAGCTGGAAACAAGCATAATTCTTTCCGAGCCAGTCTTTGGGGAGATCTTTACCCTTAACTACTTTAAAGCGTTTGTGAATTTCACAGAAATCCGAGCAGAGCTTAAAGGTTTGATCAGAAGAATGATCATCAAGCACAATGACTTCAAAATTTTGATAATCCTGATTCCGGATAGACTCAAGCAGATCAATAATATTTCGTTCTTCATCTCTTGCCGGGATCAAAATTGAAACCAGGGCATTGTACTTTTTTCCGGTCTTGGTCAGTTTCGGATTAGAAATGAAGTTAAACAGAGTTACTGTAAACCTAAGAATAAGAAAAAAATAGATGAGGTAAATCAGTATCATGCCTATACTTGAATCGCGGTTTGTTTCTTCCGCGATGTTTCATAATGTTTATTATATGCACTTTTAATTAGCTGCAGACTGGTAAACTCCGCACCCTCCCAATCCTGAAGATAACAGGTCATTACCGCCTTGCGATGCTCAAAATAATCGACAAAACTGGCAGCAAAAATATACTTGAATTTACGGCTTGAGCTATTGATCAGATTGATTAAACCCTTTTGAAACTGAATTTCATCCACATGGCCTGAATAAAGTTTCCCCTGAGGAAAGATAAGTACCAGATTTTCAGGATTATTTAGCAGTTTTCCGGCATATTCCAGTGTTTCGATTGCACTCCGGGAATTCTTTTTTACTGAAAAACTACCCAGATACTTTAAAAACCAAACCTTTCTATAGTTTTCTTCTGTAATCATTACATGGAAATTTTTCTTAAAATAAAGCCGGTTGATCTGAAACATCAAAAAGCCATCCCACCAAGAACAATGGTTAGCAAGCAATAAAATTGACTGGTCTTTATCAAACTCTGTCTGATTAAATTTCAACTCTTCAAAGTCGGATTTAATAATTCTATTGATATACCAGGAGAAGAATTGAAAAATAATTTTGTTCCGGCGTGGCTCAAGCATAATTAAAGATAAAATTTTTTATAAACCCTGAAATATTTAAAGACAGAACATCTAAATTATTACTTAATCAGTCCGTCAACTATTTTCGCCGAGAGCAGCGCGAGTGGTATCCCGCCTCCGGGATGTACGCTGCCTCCTGCAAAATATAAATTCTTAACACCGGATGAAAAATTAGCATGCCTTAAAAAAGCAGAAAACTGACTGTTAGAACTGCTTCCATACAATGAGCCCTGGTATGAAAAGGTCTTCGAATCAATCCCCCTTGGATCAAGAACAGATTCACAATTAATCAGTTGACTAATATCTCTTCCCAGATTTCTGGAAAGCTTTTCTATAATATTTTTTCTTGATACCCGAATCAGTTCATCCCAGTCCTGCCCTGTATCCGATGGCACATTGATCATTGTAAACCAGTTTTCGGAACCTTCGGGAGCATCCTTCGGATTGCTTTTAGAACTGATATGGACATATACTGTTGGATCAGAACCTATACTTTTCCCCTTCCATATCTGTCTGAATTCTTCCTGATAATCTTCAGTAAAAAATATATTATGCAGGCCTAATTCAGCGAAGGCAGCATTTATACCCCAGTAAAAGATCAGGGCTGAACTGCTGCGTTCCTGATTTTTTAAGCGTTCAGGAACCTTGATATCCTTTAATAAACGAGTGTAGGTATACCAAACATCCATATTGGAAATGATCAGATCAGCGGGATGGCTCTGCCCCCCACAAATAAGACCAATAACCTTATTATTTCTTATTTCTATCTCATCTACATAGGAATTGAAATGAAATTTGACCCCCAGGTCAATCGCCAGTTTTGTAAGTGAACTGACAATGGCATACATTCCCCCAAGCGGGAAATAAGCGCCAAAATGCTGTTCAAAATGTGGAATTATATTAAGTGTAGCAGGGGCTTGATAGGGATTGGAACCATTATAAGTTGCATAGCGGTTAAACAGTCGGACGGTTCGGCTATCCCTAAACCTGGCCTCATTGGCTTGATTCATTGAACGGAAAGCATCTATCTGAGGAAAACGCAAAAGAGACTTAAGAGTCCCTATGTTCAGGTAACTTTGCAGCTTATGCAGGGATCTTTGCAGGAATACAGGATTAGTAATTTCATAAATATCTCTGCTTTTACTCAAAAAATCTAAAACAGAATCAGCTGAATCATTGGTTTTTTCTGCTATTTCATTCGAAAATTTTTCAGGATCAGCAAATGCATGAATCCTTGTACCATCTTCATAAAAATAATTACAAATGGTATCCAGTTTCTCGTAAGCAAAATAATCTTGTGGATCTTTACCAGCCAAACGAAAAAGCTCATCCACATACTGTGGCATCGTAAATAAACTCGGTCCTGCATCGAAACGAAAAGCCTCAAGCCTGATCTCTGAAAGCTTTCCGCCCGTCTGAGCCGAGGCTTCAAAAACCTCAACCTGATGACCTTTTATAGCAAGTCGAATAGCAGCAGCAATACCGGCAATACCTGCACCAATAATAATGGCTTTAGACATGAAACGAAAATACGCTATTTCATCCCTAAATGGGATTTGGATGAAAATATGACAGGAATATTATTCAATAATATCAGTAAATCCTCCGTAAATAAACTATCTGCCCTTCGAACCTTTTAACCACTGATCGACTGAATATGGACCGGAACCTACAATCCAGAAAAGAATAAGCAGCATCAAGACCAGCACCGATAACCAAAGTTCTGAATTAAGTTGAGAAAAGCCTTTCGTCAGATTCACGAAAAATACCGCTCCTAAAAGAATAGGAATCTGAATTACCGCGGCAAACCTGGTAACAAGTCCCAGTGTAATTAAAACCCCTCCTACAAGGTGGGCAAAAGCAACCGTATGGACTACCGCAAGTGCCATCAGACCCGAAAATCCAAAAACACTGTTCTGAATAATCCAGTCCTTCTGAGCTTCAGTATCGCTGATAAAAGCTAGCCCTTTACTTAAAATTAAAAGTCCAAGAACTATCCGGATTGAGTCGAGCCACTTAGCGTGATGTACATCGCCCCAGTGCTCTATTTTTTGAACTAAGTTCATAAAAACCTCCTTTTTAACGAGTTGATTATATTAATTTACAAAAAATTGGGGCCTAAAGCAAATTAAACTTAGGTAATGCGACTTACTTAAGGGTATTGAGTACTCTGAACATCTTCTGCCTGATGCCAGAACTGCTTCCATTATAATTATTGATCATAAATGAAAATACCATAGGGGTTCCGGAAGCTGAAGTATGGTATCCGGTATAAGCGATTACATCACTGATTGTCCCGCTTTTCATTTTCATATTGTTATACTGCGGAAGACTATTGAAATAGCTATCAAACCAAATTTCCTTCTTCAGGGATTGAAGTATCCGTGCCATTGCCATAGTTGAAACACGGTTGGCAGGGGACAGACCACTTCCATCATAGATATTCATTGATGCTGGATCTATTCCGATCCTTTTACTCCAAAAGTCCTTCACAAGTTCAGTACCCTTACTTATGGTTACATCTTTCCCTTCTTTCCAGGCTATTGTTTTTATCAGGTGTTCACCAAAAAGATTGATACTCTTCTGATTAAACCAGTAAACAATTTCATGAAGTGGGGGAGATGTATGAACTGAAATAATTTTTGTTTGAGGAAGTAATGGTTTCCTGTTTGCTGCTAATACTCTTGCAGTGATTACACCATTTTCAACCTGAATATCCGATTGCCTTAATTTATTCTGCAAACGATAAGCCAGATCATAAGCCGGATCAGGAACTGAAGCTGAAATTGCTTTCTTAAGATCGACTCCATAAGTTCCCCTCAGGTAAATAACAGTTGAAAATGGGGCAGAATAAGCATAAACATTATCTCCTGTGCCCGGGGCGCCGATTTTTACTTCATTAACAATCTTAAGGTATGACATTTCGGGATCGGTTCTCAATAGCTCCGCAGGTTCCCCGACTCTGCCGGGTTTAAAATGCATATCAAATTGATTCTCGCGCCAGGTTAAGGAAGATAGTCCGGCACCATAATAATTCCCCATATCCTGCCAGGTCCAGCCCCCAGGCATGGTTTCAGTTCCAAATAAGCTATCATCAGCAATAATTTGTCCTGCAATATTTTTAATCCCGGTTCTTGTCAGGGCATCTACCCATTTCATGAGTATCAGATCAGACCGGCTCTGGTCGTAGCGATCACTTCCCAACGCAGGATCTCCTCCACCAGTAATGATGATATCCCCATTCAGTGTTCCGTTCGCAGAAATTGAACCAGAATAGCCTAGTGTTGTTTCCCAGGTAAAATCCTTACCCAAAATATGGTAGGCACTTGCTGAGGTAATTGTTTTGAGTGTAGAAGCACTCGACAGACCTGTATTCCCATTTGCTGAATAAATCACATCTCCCGTTTCGGCATTCAATACGCTCAATGAGCCACTGGCATACCTCATCTGCGGATCAGATTCGAACGTTTTGTAAGCGTTTTCGATCTTTTGTTTCAGACCTTGTGCATGAGCAGATGGAATAGAAAATACAAGAATAAGAAACAGGAAATTTTTCATGTTTATTTTTTAGACTTTATTCAGAATCGATAATTTAACCTGAACAAAAAAAAATTAAATACCTTTTGATAAAGAAAGGAATCTTCCTACTGCTAAAGAAGTACGGACCAGGTTAGAAGCGGTGTATTTCATTGCAGTCTCCAAATCAGTTGGCTGGTTACCAATAGCAAATAGCAGATCAAAATATTTATTCATCTCAGGATGATCATGCAGGGGTACTTTTCCGGCAAGTCCTATAACCGGGATGCCTTTCTCCTTTGCATATTTAGCCACTGCAAAGGGACCCTTACCCTGCAAAGTCTGCTCATCCAGACTGCCTTCTCCGGTTATCAGCAGATCGGCATTTTTCAAACTTTCTTTAAAACCGGTGATCTGTAAAAAATGTTCCCCTCCATTTACTAATTCTGCATTTAAGAACGTTCGCAAAGTCGCGGAGATACCACCTGCAGCTCCTCCATGAACAATCTCATCCATTTTGATTCCTGTCGACTTAAATGCAAGATCTGACAAATTTGTCAAAGCAAGATCCAGAAATTTTACATCTTCAGGGCTTGCTCCTTTTTGGGGACCAAAAACTGCTGCAGATCCTTGCTCACCCAAAAGTAAATTATCAACGTCACAAAGTACTGTGATATTACATTTCAAGACCCGTTTATCAAATGCTGTGCTATCAATTTGCCGGAAGCGGGGCATATTGAGGGGCAAAGCCGCCAATTCATGACCATCAGCATCCTTGAATTTCATACCCAGCGCACTTAGAATTCCAATTCCACCATCGACAGTTGCTGAACCTCCAAGACCAATGATAATCTTTTCGACCTGCCTGTCCAGTGCAAAACGAATTAATTGCCCGGTCCCGAAAGAGGAAGCCATTAGCGGTGATCTTTCTTCCGGATTTAACAAGCGGATACCTGAGGCATCCGCCATTTCAATTACTGCGGTTTTACCCTGATCTATTATACCAAACGAAGCTTTAATCAATCTCCCTAAAGGATCGTGAACATCATATTCATGCCAGACACCTCCGCATTTCTCCACAATCAAATGTCCGGTACCATCCCCCCCATCTGCAATAGGGAAGCATTCAGAAGTAAAATTTAACCCGCTGCGTTTTAAACCCTCCTGAATAGCGTCAGCAGTCTCATTTGCCGTAAGACTATGTTTAAAGGCATTTGGAGCAATCAGAATATGCATGATGCTGAAATCAGATCAATTTTAATCTTCAACCTCAACAACCATTTCGATCTCAATAGCCCAATTAGCCGGAAGAGCTGACATCCCCACTGCTGAGCGGGCATGTTTACCTTTCTCTCCAAATACTTGTACCATCAGATCCGAAAATGCATTCATCACCTTAGGCTGATCTTTGAAATCGGGAGTAGATTGCACCATACCTAAAACCTTAACAATTCGCTTTACTTTATTCAGGTCCCCAAGTTCTGCCTTTAAGCTCGAAAGCAATGAAATTGCGGTTAATCGTGCTGCTTCCTGACCTTGCTCAAGCGTCAGATCATCTCCAACCCTCCCGGTAACCCTGGTACCATCCGGTTTATCAGGGCCATGTCCGGCCGTATATACAAGATTACCTACACGAACAGTTTTTACATAGCTTGCTAATGGGGCACTTGGTTTTGCTAAAACAATGTTCAGGTCCTTCAATCGCTTATCGAAATCAATAACTTCAGCTTTTGAATCCCCTTTTACCTGCGCTTTGGATACAGAAATACAGCCCATTAAAGCAACAGCTAACATGGATATTAAGAAATACTTTTTCATTATTTTAATTCTGGCAAAAATTTAAATTAAATCAATTTCTGTAAAAAATTAATGCTGACCTACTAAACCTTTAAGAAAAGTAAATCAGCATTAAGATTAGAAATGTTTGTGTTTAGGGAATTACTAATCCTCTACTTCAACGATCATTTCAATTTCTATGGCAATGTTTCCAGGCAATGCACTCATACCAACTGCAGAACGGGCATGCTTTCCTTTATCTCCGAAAATAGCAACCATCATATCAGAAAATGCATTCATCACCTTTGGCTGATCTTTAAATTCAGGAGTGGACTGAACCATTCCTAAAACTTTAACCACACGCTTAATCTTACTCAGGTCGCCGATTTCTGCTTTTAAGCTTGAAAGCAATGAGATACCTGTTAAACGGGCAGCTTCCTGACCTTGCTCTAATGTTAGATCATCACCAACTCTGCCTGTTAAAGGACCGCCTTCTGCACGGTCTGGACCGTGACCTGAAGTATATACCAGGTTACCTACGCGAACAGTTTTTACGAAATTTGCTGTCGGCGGCTTCGGAGTTGTAAGCTCTATATTCAATTCTTTTAAACGAGCTTCGATATTCACTGTATCAGCAGCAGCAGCCGTTTCCTGTTTTGCAGCATCTTCCTGCTTTGGGTTACAACTTAATAAGGCTGCCGAGATAAGAAATAATAGGGAGTACTTTTTCATAATAATTTAATTTTTAGTTTTATTTATTTACAATGTTAATAGGTTTTTGATTCAGGAATGAAGATAAATTATTTTCTGCAATTCCCATCAATCTGGAACGGGCTTCTTTTGTTGCCCATGCAATATGAGGGGTAATTAAACAGTTTTTTGCCTTAAAAAGGGGATTGTCTGCTGATGGAGGCTCTACCGACAATACGTCGATCCCTGCTCCGGCTATGATTCCCTCGTTTAAAGCATCCGCCAGATCCCGATCAACCATCAGCGGGCCCCTGGAAGTATTCAGAAAGAACGCAGAACGCTTCATCATTCTTAAGCTGTTCTTATTAATGATACCCTGTGTTTCAGGGAAGAGCGGACAGTGAACACTAACCACATCCGATTCCTTCAAGAGCTCATTCAGTTCTGCCCATTTAAAGTTTTTACGATGTGATTGATCTGATCTGGTCCTTGAAAATCCAATAATATTCATTCCAAAAGCCGTTGCAATATCCGCTACCTTCTGACCGATGCTGCCGAAACCAATAATCCCAATTGTTTTACCTTCCAGCTCAATCAAAGGGTAATTCCAGTAACAAAAATCGGGTGAGGCTGCCCAGTCGCCCTGACGCACCGAATCACTATGGCTTTGTACGTGCTGACATAATTCAAGCATTAAGGCAAAGGTCATTTGAACCACTGATGCCGTACCATAACCTGGTACATTCGCTACTGCAATGCCCCTGGTTTTAGCATAATCAACATCCACTACATTATATCCTGTTGCCAGAACCCCGATATATTTCAGATCAGGAAGCTGAGAAAGTACCGGCTCCCTGAGCGGGGTTTTGTTCGTAAAAATGATCTCTGCCCCCCGGCAGCGTTCCACAATCTGGCTTTCTGGTGTGCGGTCATGCACCTCCAGATCACCAAACTTTTTTATTCCCTCCCAGTTTAAATCCCCGGGATTAAGGGTGTATCCATCTAATACAACTAACTTCATGCTTATTTTTATTCTAATAATCTAATTTATTTTCTGCTTCTTGCTTTTGGCTTTTAGCCTTCTGCTTTTAGCTTTATGCTTTCTACTTTTAGCTTTCTAAACTCTTGCCCATGCAAGATTCAACACCCGTTTGGCATTGGCAATCACCACATCAGCATCCTCATCTCCAAAAGGTTTGATCTCAAAACTCACTACTGGTGGGGTTTGCGTATTAAGAAAACCTATGTCCAGCAAGACCTTAAGATAATCAACCACTTCATCCACATCATTCTCCCCGTTAGGAAAGCCAAACCTTGGGTGTACATCTCCGTATGCAGCCATATCCGGACTTTTTACCACGCAGTTACCGATATGAGCATGCACAATATAATCCTTTACAGGAAGTATTGATTCTTCAATTGTTTCATGGATCAATGGAATATGGCTCAGGTCTACCATCAATCCGAAATGATCGTGTGCTTTGCGAATCTCTTTAGCATATCGCAAGGCCAGATCTGCAGGACCGATCAGGCTCCTTTTATCTACATCATAATCAAAAACCTCCAGGGCGATTTTCATATCACCCTTACTCTTCGCATAGGCACAAATCTCATTGGTTGATTTTAATAATGCCTGAAAGGCTTCTTCTTTTCTGCTTTCTTCATAGTTTCCACTCAGAAAAGCAAAACTTGCTGCCCCAATTTCATAGGCCTCATCAATTCCCTGTTTCAAATTATCCAGTGCTTTCTGACGTTCCTCCTCCACCAAACTATTGATGTTCATTCCTGTGGTTAGAAGTCTTGGCTGAGCTCCGTAAGCTACCGTCATATGAGAAGTTTCCAGCATCTTCTTTACGGCCAGACGGGTTTCAGGATCCTTGATCGTGGTAATTTCAATTGCGCTGAAATAATCATCCACTGCAATTTTTCGGATCGTTTCAAGTACCGGTCCTTCACCTTTTATCGTTGCCGGAAAGGCCATAAAGTGGACCAGACCCACACGCATGTATTTGTATAATGATTCGTTCATTTTGGTATTTTGTATTAATAATTCGTATTCTATCAGTCTTAATTTCCCCGTTCTACAAACTCTCCCGAATCGTTTTTATCAGGTTCAGTGCACGCTGGCATTCCTTTGTCAAGTCATCATACAGCTGATTCTCTATCACAGTTTTAGTAATCATCTTACTTCCCCCAACAGCACTAACTCCAACTTTAAACCAGCCCCTAAGGTTGTCTTCATTCAGTTCAATCCCACCCGTAGGCAAAAAGGTCATATCCGTAAACAATGCCTGAACTGCCTCAATATAAGAAGGGCCCAGGGTATTTGCCGGAAAAAGTTTCACCAAATTCACTCCACAGGATTCAGCACGGATAATCTCACTGGGTGTCATACATCCCGGAACACAGAGCAAATTATGCTTATCTGAAAGTTCGATTACTGATTCCAAAATACCCGGGCAGACCAGGAACTCAGCACCTTTGTCGATATATTCTTTCGCTGCTTCAGCATTTTTTATCGTACCGATACCCAAACGCATGCCCGGCATTTCTGCATCACAAGCCTTGCGCATTTCCTTAAAGTTTTTCATTGCCTGCTCTCCACGGTTGGCATACTCGGTTGTCCGAATCCCTCCCTGGTACATTGCACGCATTAACTCAATACTTACGCCGGCATCGGCAGCATAATACAAGGGGACAATCCCCTGTTCTTTTATGAGAGACTTAAGCTCTGCTTTCATATCCATTTTATATAATTTGTATTCTGATGAAATAGCCAAAAGAGGCATACCATCCTGGCAGTATTTTACTGGTAAATTCTTAAAGCTTATATCCCTGACGGGCCAGAAGCCTCCATTTGCCTTGCTTTTTTTGCCAGACCATGATATTGCCAAATCTGATCTCTACCGGATTTCCCTTATTAATTGCCTGGGCTATAGCAATATGCCTCACCACTGCATTTTTTCCTGAAACTTTTACCGTCTGATTTTGAAGTTCAAATTTCTTGAAAAAATTGGGGCCATTCATCACACCCGCGATAAATGCCGCCTTATCCTGGATTGTGCCGGAAGAATGTCCATAGCTCAAATCTTCCCATACCAGGTTTTTTAAGGCTGTACTGTCAGTGCTGATAATGGCCTGATTAAATTCATTGACCAATTGCACGAAGCGTTCTTCCTTCTTAGTCTGAGCATTCAGGCTTAAACTGATCGCCGAAAATGCAATTAAAATGTATAAATATTTTGCTTTCATATTTTATTTAGAAGAATTTAGTTCTTGTTCATTGTTTTCATTTTCTTCACCAAGCGGTGGTTTATTCTGCCAGTAAGACGCCAGGATAGATCCGCTGATGTTCATCATTGGGCCGTAAATCATAGGTGCCAAGCCAACCGTTCCCAGTTTGCCCATACCATGAGCCAAACCCTTTGAGAGTCCCGCATTCTGCATACCCACATTTATAGCTATTGTCCTACAATCCTTCTCATTCATTCCGAATAATCTTGCAGACCAGTAGCCCAGGGTATATCCCATTAAATTATGAATCAGTACCAGCAAAATCAGCAGCGGTCCAACCGTCAGCAGGCTTTCTCTCCCTACTGCAGTGACAATGATGATAATGAAAGCAATCCCAAACATTGATACCATCGGCATTACTGAGTTCAGCCATTGGATCTTATCCTTGAGTAATTCATTCAGAACGATGGCCAGTGTGATTGGCAAAATGACCATTTTCATAATATCCCACATCATATCGAGCACATTGATTTCAATAAAGGAACCACCCAATAGCTTCATTAGTAAAGGAGTAAGGAATGGAGCCAATAAAGTTGCTATTGAAGTCAGGGTGATCGAAAGAGCCAGATTCGCTTTAGCCAGATAAGAAATCACATTGGCAGCAACCGCATTCGGGGCACAGCCAATTAAAATCATTCCGGCAGCAATTTCCGGTTCAAAACTGCTCATACTTGCAAGGGCAAAACCGAGCAGGGGCATGATTGTAAAATGACTTAGGATACCCACAAAAACTCCTTTGGGAGCTTTAAATACCCCAAGAAAATCTTTATAGTTCATCGTGATACCCATCCCGAACATGATCAGCTGAATCAGCGGGGTAATTAATCCCGAAAGCTTATAACCATTTATCTCTACGAAATACTGCGGAAAGATCAAGGCAGTTGAAACCACACCAACAATCATGATCGGATAGGCAAATCCTTTCAAAACAGATACTCCCCTGACACCCAGGGCAACACAAACGATCCCTGCAATTAAGAAAGGTTCTGCTGTTTTTGGACTATTGATCAGATAAAGGATCAGCGCTGCCAGGAGGGAGATTGCCCCCAGACCCATTACGATTTTGAATATTGGCTTCATAAGTATTTAATAGGTTCTTTTCGACATAAACTGATCCAATTGAGCACGGCTAATCTTCTTTTCAGCGGGATTCCGATCGAGCCACTTCAGATATTCAACCTTGATTGGATCGGTCCACTGAGTATCGACCTCATTTGCATTATAAGTCCCACTCCTGATCATCTCATGTCCGAAACGATCTTTGGACGCAATAAACTCTGCGGTAGAAACAACCAGCTCAGCCATATGTGCCGGAATGAAAACCACCCCTGCCCTTCCGGCAATAACCAGGTCGCCGGGAAGCACAATTGCCGCTCCGATCGTAATCGGTGTATTCAATCCCATAAGCACTACACCCTGTAAAAACTGTGGAGCAAAGTCTCTGACATGAGCGTTAAACCCTTTGATATCGGCCAGTCCATCAACATCCCGTGCAAATCCATCGAAAACAACCCCATTGCCCGAATTCTTATAGATCACATTACCAAGGTTATCACCCATCAGTGATCCTACTCTGCCCTTATTATCAGCCACATACACATCCCCCTGAGTTAGCATATTGATTGGCCAATGTAAATGTCTTCCGGCACGACCCTCCTTTGCTGCACGATCTACAATATTCTTTTCCACATCCGGACGGATCGGCATAAACTGAGCCGTCAATGCCCTGCCTACTACTTTTACTTCTTCATGAAGTATTTTCCAGTTGCGCTCATACTGATAGAGGTATCCTTCATTATTCAGAATCTGCCAGGCTTCTTCAATGCCAATTTCACGGGCACGTTTCACAAGGTCATCTGAAATCCGTGGACGACCGTCGGCAAAGCGCTCACCCTTCCAGGCTGAAGTCAGAAATATCAATTCATCTTTCGGTATTGCCTGCGCAAATACAGTGGAAACTAAACCAAAAAAACAAACAAAAATAAGAGATAGATAAAATCTATAATTTTTTGAAAACATATAATTAAAATTGATACTGGGTTAATTTAAGAAAAATAACGCTTAAAACCGGGAAAATCTATGCTTTCTTAGGAAACTTCCAGATCTCCAGAGCATTTTTACCCATAATTAAATCCAGATCCTTTTCGGTATAGAAATCACAGTATTTATACATAAACTCCAGTTCTTTATCCATCGGAAGTTCCCATCGTGGGAAAGGATATCCTGTTCCCCAAATAATCTGCTTCGCTCCAAACTCTTCATAAATTGCTTTATAGAAGGGCAGCGTATCTTCATAAGGGTACTTTTTTATCTCTGACATTTCATAGGGTTCTGAATTACTGATCCAGACATTTTTGAAACGACTGAGTTTAAACATTTTTTTAAATTCAGGCCAGCAATCAGCTGCCTTAAGATCTGGTTTACCGGCATGGTCAACTACTATTTTCACACCCGGAAAACGCTCAGCCATATCTTCGAGCATAGGCATTTGATGAGGCACAATATAATAATTGAAACAAAGTCCTAGCTTTTCAGCTTCTTTCCACAATGGATAATGGGCTGGCGAATTTAGCCAGGTTTCTCTAGGATGGTATATCGGACTGAAGCGCATCCCCTGAAAACCATGCTCATTAACCCAATACCTCAGGTTATCGACAATTTTAGGATCATGTGGATTCAGTAAACCATGAGCAACAAAATGATTGGGATAAGTTTTGAGGCAATGAGCCTTGTAAGAATTGTCCCATCCATAATAGCGCGGATTTATTAATACTCCATAGGTTATATTAAAATCCTTCATCTGCTTCACCTGATTTTCAATTGGCGCTTCAATTGCAGCTTTTGCATTTGGATTTTCGGGATGTTTGAACGGAAAACGTGCATCAAAATTCCAGGTTTCCACATGGGTATCGATGACAAGACGCTTTTTCTTAAATTTCTCAGGCATTGAAGCCAGTACTGAATCAATAGGATTAATCAAGCCCAATAAGGGCATTGCTGCCATCCCTTTAATGATGTCTCTGCGTTTCATATTACAATGCTTTTAATTGTTAAAAATCATCTTATCAGGTTGCCAATGGCTGACCACCCGGAATCATTACTTTTTGTTTCGGAAGTTTAGTTGTATTACGTCTGGCTGTAAATTTAGCGGTCAGGTATTCGCCCATATGAATATCTCCGGCAATAATATCTCCATTCACCCTTCCTGAAAAGAGGTAGATAATGATGTTTCCAACAATTGGGATCGTACTTCTGATCTTTACCTCATTTCCATCTATAGTACCCGCCATATTTTTCGTATCGAGATCTCCTTTATGAGTTCCCTGAATCCAGTTTCCATCCTGCTCAATCACAAATGAATGCATACTGGTGCTTAAAGCATACTGCACTTCAACATCCCAGCGTCCGCTAAGATTAGCAGCAGGTGCAGCCATTTCAGGTTTAAAACTTCGTTTCTTCGACAAGACTTCAAAGAGACGCTCAGCTACTATTTTCTCCTCACCCGGCTGCATATGACCCGGAGTAATCTGTATTGAAGTAGTTCCATCAGCCTCGTCACGATTCCCTAATGCAATTCTGGGCTTATTCCTTCCCACCTCTTCAGCGATCTCATAACCTGTAACAGGATACTTTGCAGGATCCCAGATAATATGTAGTACCGGATACTTGTTATTCAGATTTACCGGTTCAATAATTTTCGTTGTAAGTCCGCTGATGCCTGATACTCTTTTCGAAATTACATCAAGCCAGGCAAGCCATCTTTTCCATTCCGCTTCATGATCACGTACCAGCCAATCCTCAACTGCAGCCACCATACCAACAATTTCATCTCGATCCAGTTTATTATCACGGCCGGGTCCATGGTGTGGCGCACTTGCCTGCCAGGCCGCAAGTAAAATATTTTTATTGCCAAGCATTAATCCCGCTGACTGCGGTCCGCGAATAGTTTTACCCCCGCTATAAGCAACAATATCCGCCCCTCTTTTCAAATGTACAGGCGGAATCGTGAGACTTTCTGCTGCTGCATCCATCAGAATTGGAATATTCTTTGGTTTGGCAATTGCTGCGATTACTTCAAGAGAAAGAGGCTGACCGGTATCTGAAGCCGCTCCGGGAGTTCCGGAAGTCAGATAAATCATTGCCGTTTTCGGATTGATCGCTTTTTCAAGCTCAGCAGCTGTCGAAACTGTTATAATTTTAACCCCTATATTCCTTACTGCATGATCATAATGCTGACGTGAATATCTGGGTATGATTACCTCAGTTTTCTCAAATCCGGTAAGATCAGGAATACGAATCAGCCTTTCAGGACTTCCACCAGTAACACAAGCTGCTGTAATGTGTTTAACTCCGGCTGCACATCCGGATGAAACCATTCCCCATTCTGTTTTTGTGAGTTCAGAAAGTCGCTTACCGGCCGCTTCTGCGAGTTCGTCGAGCTGAACGAAATTATTACTGGCCGCATCGAGTGCCGCTTTTACTTTCGGAAGTTTAATTGAACCACCAATGATAGTAAATGAACCCCTGCAATTTATGATTGGTTCAACCCCCATTGAGCGATAAATATTCTTCTCATCCAGGAATGAACTTAATGTTGTTTCTGTAAAATTTTCCAAAGATCCTTGCAATTCAACTGATTGTGCAGCTTCTCCCTGAAGAACATTGCCAATTACAGGAAGTAAAGCAAGGCCCTTAATAACACTTCTACGCTTCATTTTATTTATATGTATTTGCTGCCAGACCGTTCAGATCCCAAACAATCCTTCCGGCGCGCACTGTAAGCTCTGCTTCAAGTTTACGATCCCCTTCGATCCTGTTTTGTCCGGAGTCTACAAAACCAAACTTGCCATTACTTATACTCAGCACTGCAATATCTGCAACTGAGCTTTCTGATAAATTTCCAAGATCTTCACGCTTAATTGATTTCGCAGCATTCCAGCTTCCACGGGCTATTACTTCAGGAATACTCATGCCAATATTCAGATATTTTGACATCACATTCAGCATATTCTTCATACCTGAGTTCATACTTGTGCGATGCTCATCGGTTCCAAAAGAATTTGGCCAGAGTCCCTGATTATATGCCGGAATCGCCTGATTAAACCAGAATCCGGCTCCCCCATGCCCCACATCGAAAAGCACACCTCTTTTCTGCGCCTCCAAAACAAAAGGTCTGACCTTCCCCTGCTCATCAACAACCGTCATACGCTCGGAGACATTCTCAAATGAATGAGTTATAATATCACCGGACCGCATATGATCCAATTGTTCCTGGAGTGTGTATTGAGGCATATGGCATTCCACAAAAAGCGGTCTATTAGCAATTTTTGCAGCTTCTGATGCCCGCTCAAAAGGAAGCCAGCTTTTCCCCTTATAATGACCAACCCTGGTACCTACAATATAATCCTTGTATTTCTGAATGGCTTCAGCAGTCTTTTGAACACTTACTGTACCCATATCGGGTTCAAAACCAGAGCCTGAGCTAAATCCAGTTTCAAAAATATTGATCCAGGCGAGCACGCGGGTTATTGAGGGATCAATCACTTTCGCTTTAAAGTCAGGGAAGGTTCTCCATCCGGTGGTACCCGCATCAACAACTGTAGTTATGCCAGAGCGTATTGCAAAAGCATCAGGTAGCTGACTGGATTGTCCGTCAGAAAAACCAGAATTACTGCCCGCGAAGACATGAGTATGGATATTGATCAGACCAGGGGCTACTATAAGTCCGCTTACATCAAGCACCTTCTTTGCAGCCGACGCGGGGATATCAGCAGCCACCCTAAATATTTTACCGTCTTTTACGGCTACATCCATTATGGCATCAATTTTATTTTTTGCATCAATCAGCCTTCCGCCCTTCAGCAATAAATCATAATCCTGAGCCTGAGATAAAAAAGGACTTAGCAAAAAGAACAACATAAGTGATGCTCTTTGAAGAGACATCATAACATGGTTCATGAACCTGTATTTTCCAATTTGCAACAAATTATTTTCCATGATAGTAAATTTCAGAAATATTAGTTTTTCCAGGGCTGTCCACTGATTCCATTCAAATCCCACATAATTTTCCCAGCCCTTAAAGTCAGTTCAGCCTCCAACTTTTTTGAGCCTTCGACACTAACTTTGCGAACATCGGTAAAGCCAAACTTTCCTTCCCTCAGATTGAAAACTGCAATATCTGCTTCAGCACCAACACTTAAATGTCCGAGATCTGTTCGCTTGATTACTTTGGCCGGCGCCCAGGTTGAGCGCTCAATCACATCTTTTAATTCCATACCCAAAGCAAGAAACTTGGACATCACATTTGTCATATCTTTCATTCCCGCATTCATGCTTTGATCGTGCAGGTCAGAACTGATCACATCCGGCAAAAAACCCTGTTTGAATGCAGGGATAGCCTGCGCCCATGAAAATGCTCCCCCACCGTGACCTACATCGAAAACAACACCGCGCTTTTGAGCCTCTAAAATAAAGGGCTTTAATTTTCTGGTCTTCTCATCCACAATGGATTCACGGCCGGAACTAATCTCAGAATAAGTATGGGTAAAAATATCTCCCGGACGAAAATGCTTTAGAAAAAGCGACTCAATGGAGTTTGTTGGCACATGCTCTCCAAAATCTACCATAATCGGCACATCTGCGAGCTTACCCGATTCAACTGCTTTATCCACCGAAGTAAATTCTCCCCAATAATGTGCTGATTTAATACCAACAAGAATTTCCGGAAATAACTTTTTTATCATATAAGCGTTCATTTCAGGATTCATATCATTGATATCCTGCTCTTCGAAGCGACCTATCATTCCGTTTCCGATCACATTCAGAAAAGCCAGAATACGGGTTTGGGATTTGTCGATTGACTGAGCTTTGAATGTTCTGAAATTGCGCCAACCCGAAGTTCCTGCATCCACCATCGTAGTTACTCCGGATCTGAATGAGAAAGCATCGGCCTGCTGACTGCGGGAAGAATTAGCTACCGATGTACTATACTTGTCGGTACCCTGAAATACATGTACATGCATATCAATTATTCCGGGGCTGACATAGAGACCACTAACATCCACAGTTTTTTTAGCTGAGGATTCCGGAATGTTTGCTGCCACTCTGAATATTTTACCATTCAAAATCGCCACATCCATTTTGACATTAATATTATTTTTAGGATCGATCACATGACCACCTTTCAAAAGAATATCAATTTCCTGGGCATTCACTGTTTGAATAGCCAGAAGAATAATAACTATCAGGCTAACTCTCTGATAGCGAAATAGCCATGAATTAAACTCTTTTAATGTTGTCATTCTATTTCTCTTTGATTTTATTCGATTATACCTGTAAATTTTAATATTTCAGCAGACCAAAACCTGTACAAGATGCTTATTGAAATTTAAGAATCCCAAAGAATTGAGGTAAATGGAACTGAGGCTTGTCATTTTTAACTTCGTTCCAGGTGATGTAATGAGGGTTGGAGTTAATTTCAGCGATTTTATAGAAATTCGCTCTCCAGGCAACACCCGGTTTAGGACGAACCACGTTTGTATATTTTTCAAGCATACTCAATGGGATCTTAAAAGACATAGTCCAGGTTACCGGCTCGGTAATCTCTGTATCTACCACCTTTGGCAAAGAAGCCTTGATCTGAATTTTCTGAATATCCTCAACAGTAGGCCTGTTCTTTTTGTGATGAAGTAGAGGAGTGCCTCCGCAATTGATCTCGAGATTAAAATAGTTGATTGGGTTATCGGCCTCAGGCGAGAAAAAGAACTCAACAGCAGAGTCTCTCCATACAGGTCCGTTTATTTTTTCAGTAATACTTTTTACATAGCGATCCTTAACTCTATAAATAACATAGATAAAATCATCATCATAAGTCATTTTAACATCCGCCTTAGGCTTGAATGCAGGAATTTTACCCATGTAGTTTCGAATCTTAATTGATTTAATCCCTTTCCATCCGGATGCATTCCATTTGTCGTTAACATCAACCGTTTTAGCTGATTTTTTAACATTATAAACAAGAAAATCTGACGAATTGTTTGCAGAACCTTGCTGAGCGCTTAATGCATTGACAAAAAACAGTAAGATTAAAAGAAAAAGGGAAGTAATTTTTAATTTTTTCATCAATTTGATTGTTATTTAATGGACAAGAGGGTTAAATCAGATATTTAATTCTACAGACAAAATTGTTTGATTAAACCTGCCGGTTTCTTGCAATCTGAAAGAAACCGGCAGGGTAAAATGATATTAAGTTGCCAAAGGCGGACCCGCAGGGATTTGAATTCTTTTCCTTGCAGGTGTTGATTTTCTGCGGTTTGCAGTAAAAGTAGCTGTTCGGTATTCACCCAGGTGAATATCTCCCGACATCGAATCGCCACTCACTGTACCCTGGAAAAGGTAATTGATGTTATCAGCAATGATCTTAATCGTGCTTTCGAACCTCACCTTATTACTATCAATTGTACCTGCAAGAGCTCTGGTATCAAAATCTGCTTTATGAGTACCAGAAAGCCAGTTACCATCCTGTTCAATGTTTAATGTATGCATACTGGTACTGCTGAAAAACTTGATGTTCAAATCCCAAAGACCGGCAAGATTTGCTGATGGAGCAGACATTTCAGGTCTTGGGCTTCGCTTTCTTGAAAGAACTTCAAAAAGTCTGTCGGCTATAATTTTCTCTTCTCCGGCTTGTATTTGCCCGGTAGTTATACTGACAGAACTAATACCATCAGTTTCACCCCGACTGGCAAGAGCAATTCTTGGTTTGTTTCTGCCCAATTCCTCTGCAAGCTCAAAACTATTGATATTAAGCTTGTTAGAATCCCAGGTCACAAATAATACAGGTGACTTGTTGGATAAGCCCTGAGGTTCATGAACATTGGTTTTAACTCCTTCAATCGGTGCAATTTTCTTTGAAATTGTATCCAGCCAACCCAACCATTTTTTCCAGTCGGCAGCGTGATCCCTTCTAACCCAATCTTCAACCGCTGCCATCATTCCGATCATCTCTTCACGGCCTACCTTATTATCCCGTCCGGGACCATGATGTGGAGAACTTGCCTGCCAGGCAGACATCAAAATTGATTTATCACCTAGCATTAATCCAGCGCATTGCGGCCCGCAAATAGCTTTTCCTCCACTATATGCAACCAGGGTCGCTCCACGCTTTAGGTGTACTGGTGGAATGGTCAGATTCTGAGCTGCAACATCAATCAGAACCGGAATATTTTTTGGTTTTGCAAAGGATGAAATCACTTCCAGCGATAGTGGCTGACCTGTTTCAGAAGCAGCTCCTGCAGTCAGGTAAATCATTGCCGTCTTTGGATTAATGGCCACTTCCAATTCTTCGGCTGTGGAAACATGAACTATCTTCACCCCAATATTCCTGATTCCGTGATCATACGCATTACGTGAGTATCTTGGAATAATAACTTCATCCTTATCAAAACCGGTCAGGTCGGGGATACGGATCAGTTTCTCAGGATTACCACCTGTAACACAGGCAGCTGTGATATGTTTAAGTCCCGCAGCACATCCTGCCGAAACCATGCCCCATTCTGCTCCTGTCAGATCAGCAAGGCGCTGACCAATTCCATCAGCCAACTCATCATACTGTACAAAGTTATGCGCTGCAGCTTCCATTGCTTCACGAACTGCCTGGCGCTCGATCGATCCTCCAATGATTGTATATGTTCCCATACAGTTTATCACCGGTTCTACGCCTATTTTACGAAAAATATTGGTATCCGCCATGAATGATGCTGCTGTTGTTACAGCTTCCGATCCTGCCAATGCAGGAGATCCACTTCCTGCAATGGAATTCCCCAAAACGGATTGTGCCGGAAGAACCGCGCCTGCAACAGGTAACATCGCCAAGCCTTTGATTAAATTTCTACGTTTCATTTTATATCTTTTAATTTCTGTGTATTTCTATTTATAAGCGTTTGCTGCCAGACCATTGAGGTCCCAAATAATACGACCTGCACGTACAGTAAGCTCTGCTTCCAATTTTTTATCGCCTTCAATCTTATTATTACCCGAATCTACGAAACCAAACTTTCCTTTAGCAACACTCAATACAGCAATATCTGCGACCGATCCTTCCGACAAATTCCCCAGATCTTCACGTTTGATTGACTTGGCAGCATTCCAGCTTCCTCTGGCAATGACTTCAGGCATCGTCATTCCCATATTCAAATATTTAGACATCACGTTCAACATGGTTTTCATACCTGAATTCATGCTTGTACGATGCTCATCTGTACCAAATGAATTTGGCCATAAACCCTGCTTAAATGAAGGAACAGCCTGATTAAACCAAAATCCACCGCCTCCGTGGCCAACATCAAAGAGTATACCTCTTTTTTGAGCGGCTAATACAAAGGGTCTGACCTTTCCCTGTCCATCCACTACGGTCATCCGTTCAGAAACATTTTCGAATGCATGAGTAATAATATCTCCTGCACGCATTTTGTTTAACTGATCTTCGAGAGAATACATTGGTAGGTGGCACTCTACAAAAAGAGGCTTATTGACTAATTTTGCAGCTTCTGATGCTCGATCAAAGGGTGTCCACTCAGTTCCATCATATCGTCCGATGCGCACACCAACCAGAATATCCGGATACTTACTGACAGTTTCGGCTGTTTTCTGAACATCCATCTCAGCGATATTTTCCTGAGCTTTGTCTGCAGAATAACCTGATGCCGCAATACTCAGAAAGGCCAGCACACGGGTCATTGAATTATCAATTATTTTAGCCTTAAAATCAGGGAAGGTACGCCAGCCGGAAGTACCTGCATCAACAACAGTTGTTATTCCTGCACGCGGGGCAAAGGCATCCGGTAACTGACTTGAAGTTCCATCGGTAAATCCGGGATTGCTGCCGGCATATACATGTGTATGCATATTGATCAGGCCCGGTGCAACAATCAAACCGCTTACATCCACAACCTTTTTTGCAGAACTTGCAGGAATATCGGCTGCAACACGAAATATTTTACCTGCTTTAATGGCGATATCCATTTTGCGATCAATACTATTTTTTGCATCGATTACATGGCCACCTTTTAATAAAAGATCAATATCCTGAGCCTTAACCTGAGTGGTACAGGCAAAGAATATAAGTACAATCATTAATGGCATTGACCCTTTGAAATTTAATAGCTTGTTCATATTGTTTTAGTTTTTTGATTCTATTTAAAAAAATCAATTAGTAGCTGCCGGCATTTGCCATTCGGGAACACTGATTCCATTTAAATCCCAGACTACGCGTCCGGCCCTGAGAGTCAATTCTGCTTCAAGTTTTTCTGTACCGTTGATTTTCGTGCGCCGGACATCCATATAGCCGAAATTTCCCTTTTTTAAGTTAAAAACTGCAATATCGGCCTCAGAACCAACACTTAAATGACCCAAATCCGGGCGTTTAATTACTTGTGCAGGATTCCAGCTTGATCGTAAAATGACATCCTGAAGGCTCATACCCATGGCAAGGAATTTGGACATCACATTAGTCATATCTTTCATTGCTGCATTCATACTTAAATTGTAAAGGTCTGTACTAATCGTATTTGGCATGAAGCCCTGCTTCATGGCAGGAATTGCCTGATTGAAGTTGAATGCACCTGCACCGTGGCCTACATCGAAAATAATACCTCTTTTTTGTGCAGCAAATACGAAGGGTTTAACTTTCCTGGACTTTTCATCGACAATAGATTCACGACCTCCATTAATTTCCGAGAACGTATGTGTAAAAATATCACCCGGTCTGAAATGTTCCATGAATAAAGATTCAATTGAATTGGCAGGAGTATGTTCCCCGAAATCAACAATAACCGGAACATTGGCCAGTTTACCCGACTCAACTGCCTTATCCACCGATGTAAAATCACCCCAAAAATGTGCAGACTTTAATCCGACGATTAGGTTTGGATACAAGCGTTTGATCATATAGGCATTCATTTCCGGATTCATATCTGTCACGTCCTGCTGATCAAAACGGGAAAGCATCCCGTGACCTACAACATTCAGAAAGGCTAATACCCGGGTCTGAGCACGATCAATTGACTGTGCTTTAAACAGCGGGAAATTCCTCCAGCCTGAAGACCCTGCATCAACTACAGTAGTAACTCCCGCGCGGAAAGAAAAGGCATCTGCCTGCAATCCACCGTAAGAATTTGCTGTCATACTATTCGGATCGGTACCATGAAAAACATGGGTATGCATATCAATAAGGCCTGGAGTAACATATAAGCCAGTTATATCAACCGTCCTTTTTGAAGTACTAGCCGGAATATCCTTTGCAACCCGGAATATTTTATCACCGACAATGGCAACATCCATTTTAGAGTTGATATTGTTCTTTGGATCAATAACATGGCCGCCTTTAAGGAGGATATCTATTTCCTGAGCATGGACGGTTGATGATATCAGGATGAGAACTAAAACAGCTCCAATTCCTTGTACAATCCGGACAAATTGGTGCTGAATAAATTCTGAAATACCTGCTGTTTTAGTTCTCATGATTTTCTATTTAAATACAATTAATTATCTGTTAACTGCATCCCATTGAGGCCCGCTGAGACCATTCAGATCCCATGCAACTCTACCGGCACGAAGGGTTAATTCTGCTTCAAGTTTTTTATTGCCGTTGAACACAGAACCACGGGCATCCATAAAGCCGAATTTACCTTCTCTAATATTGAAGACTGTTACGTCAGCTTCTGCTCCAACACTCAGGTGTCCAAGTTCAGTATGCTGAATTACATTTGCAGGATTCCAGGTTGAACGTAAAACCACATCCTGAATAGACATTCCCATATTTAAAAACTTGGACATTACATTTGCCATATCTTTCATACCTGCATTTCTACTGTTTCTGTAAAGGTCAGTACTGATGGTATTCGGATAAAAGCCCTGCTTTAATGCATTGATAGCTGTACTCCAGACAAATGCACCACCGCCATGACCGGTGTCAAAGATTCTGCCCTGTTTTTGAGCTTCGAAAATGAAAGGTTTTACTTTATTATTGCCATCTACAATTGGTTCACGGCCATTTGGAGTCACTGCTGAAGCAGCATTCCCTGAAAAAGTGTGGGTAAAAATATCACCCGGACGGAAATGTTTCATAAACAGTTCTTCAATGGATAATTTAGGTGTGCTTGATCCGAAATCCACCATAATTGGCTTATTGGTTAATCTTCCGGTAGCAATTGCACGATCAACCGGACCAAAATCATTTCCCTGATAATGATGCGCTTTAATTCCTACGATGATATCGGGATATTCCTTCATAATAAAAGCAGTAGTAACCGGATTCATGTCCGTAGTGTCCTGAGCATGGACAGTGCCTGACATACCATGTCCGGCCATGCTAATAAATGCAAGAACACGGGTTTGAGAGTTGTCTATAGTCTGCTTTTTGAATTGATGGAAATCTCTCCATCCAGCAGAACCTGCATCAACCACAGTAGTTACTCCTGAACGGAAGGTAAAATCATCAGGGGCAACACTGCCAAAACCGTTTGTGATTCCAAAGCCTGTGAAACCTGGTTCTTCGGCACCTGCAAATACGTGGACATGCATGTCAATAAAGCCAGGTGAAACATATAATCCTTTGGCATCTACAGTTCTCTTAGCAGAAGTTGCTGGAATGTTTGCGGCAACCCGGTAGATCTTACCATCTTTAATTGCAACATCCATGACTGTATTAATATTATTTTTGGGGTCGATCACATGACCACCTTTTATTAACATATCAATTTCCTGCGCCTGCAAAGCTGATAAAGTCATCAGGCATAAGCTAAAAACAAAGATGCTCGCATATTCTCTGATTTTTATAATTACATTTCTATTCATCATATATTAGTTTAAGTGTTTAAAATTCAATTTAGATAATTTTCATTAACTCGCAAGAGGGGCGCCCGAAGGAACAAAAACAGGTTTTTTAGGCGCTGGTTTAGTATTTTTGGTAGCAGTAAATTTTGCACTCCTGTATTCACCCATAAATAAATTACCTGTAATGGTATTTCCAGAAAGACTTCCCGTAAACGTATAGATTATTGAGTCACCTATCAGTCTGACAGAACTCTGGAGTTTAACAGAATCCCCTTCAATTGAACCAGCCATATCATTCACCGCAAAGCCACCCTGGTGAGTTCCCTTGATCCAGTTGCCATCCTGCTCAATGAACAACTTGTGTTTGCCTTCACTGTTATAAAACTTGACATCAACATCCCATGTACCTGAAATATTGGCTGCTGGAGCTTTCATCTCTGTAGATCTAGGGCTTCTTTTAGCTGTCAGAACATTATAAATCTGATCTGCAGCAATCTTCTCTTCACCGGCCTGCATACCAATTGTAGTCACTGCGATTCCATTGATATTGGGGTCCTTACCTCTGCCACCCCCACTGGCAACTGCAATTCTTGGCTTATTCTTGCCAAGCTCATCGGCCATTTCAGCTCCGGTAATGTTTAAGACATCGGGATCCCAGGTTATAACCACTTCAGGAGATACATTCGACAGGCCTGACATAGTAGATGGAACATGAATCATCGTTTGAACACTTTTTATGCCCGAAACTTTTTTAATAATATGATCCAGATAGGAATCCCATTGTTTACGAACAGCCGCATGATCCATTTCTTTCCAGAGTTTCACTGCTGCAACCATACCGAACATTTCATCCCGGTCTACTTTATTATCCCGGCAAGGACCATGGTGTGGAGAGCTTGCCTGCCATGCAGCCATTAAAATATCCTTCTGACCAAGAATTAATCCACAGGATTGTGGCCCGCAGATTGCCTTTCCACCACTGTAGGCAACTATACTTGCACCACGTTTTAAATGAACAGGCGGAAATGTCAAAATTTCATTTGCCGCATCAAACAAAACAGGAACCTTTTTTGCTTTTGCAATTGCAGAAATATTCTCAAGCGACATTGGTGCTCCCGCCCAGGATCTGTCGCCATTGACCATATAAATCAGTGCTGTTTTGGGATTGATCGCATTTTCCAATTCTTCGAGTGTAGAGACATTCACCATTGTAACCCCGATATTCCTGATAGAATGATCATAAGCATTTCTGGAAGTTATTGGTACGATAACCTCAGTTTTTTCAAGTCCATCCAGATCCGGAATACGAACCAGCTTCTCAGGATCTCCGCCGGATACTACTGCCGCAGTAACCAGCTTTAGTCCGGCTGCACATCCGGCTGATACCACACCCCATTCAGCTCCAGTCAGATCAGCCAGAGTCTGGCCTATACCATCAGCTACTTCATCCATTTGTGCAAAATTATGAGAGGCTGCTTCCATGGCAGCTTTAGTTTGAGGACGTTTTAATGAACCTCCAATGATGGTAAAAATACCTCTGCAATTTATTATTGGCTCAATACCATGTGTTCTGTAAATATTATTTTTATCCAAAAACGACTCTAATGTAACTTCAACAGGACTACCCGTTTTGTACGGTGCAGCGGTTAAATTTTCGGCAAGCGGTGATGCGAGCGACGAATTGAATGGAATCGCGCTGCCTGCCAGTGGCAGAAGTGACAAGGTTTTAAGAACATTTCTACGTTTCATTTTTACTGGGTTTATTAGTTAAGGGCTCGTATAAAACCCTGTAAATTTTTCCTTTAATTTGTTTAATTTAATGATTCTGTCTCACACAAACCATACATTACAATTCCTTTTTATCATCCTTTCTCAGTTACCTGCCGTATTACACGCAGCCAGTTCAATCCGAGAATTTTACGAATACGCTGCTCTGAATACCCCAGCTTCTGCATTGCATAAGTCATTTGAGGATAATCACTTACATCCTTTATTTCTCTCGGCAGAGGTGGCCCACCATCAAAGTCTGAACCCAGGGCAATATGATCTTCACCAACAAGTCGAACTCCATAATCTATTACTCTTGCAAGCTGGTCTGTCCCCATCCAATACTCGTCTGGAATTACTTCATTATTAACGAAAGGAAGTCCTTTGGAGAGCGATTGATCCACTTCCTCAATGGTTAATGGGCTTTTTTGTTTTGGATCTGCTGTTGCAGTTGATCCGGGCTTGCGCTTTGATTCCATCCATTGGGCATATTTAGGATTATTGAAACTGCTCCCAAACTGTATTCCGATTACTCCCCCTTTTGCGGCTAATGCTTTTGCACATTCATCTGTAATACACCTTAAACTATTCACAATACCACGAAAACCTCCATGGCTATAAATCACGGGCTGGCTGCTCGCTTCAACAGTTTGAAGGATGGCATCATCTGATGCATGGGCTACATTAATAAGCATCCCCAACCTATTCATCTCAGTCACAATATCACGCCCATGGACATTTAATCCGCCCCAGCGCTTCTCCCCATAACATGAATCAATAAATGCATTCGTTTCGTTATGAGCGGTAAGCTGCACTGATCGAAGGCCTAAGCGATAAAGAGTCCTTAATATGTTCAGATCACCATCCAGATCAAAACCTCCCTCAAGATCCAGAAAAGCTGCCATCTTGCCTCTACGGTTTATTCTGACAATATCTGAGGCATTATGTGCAAGTTCAATAAGATGATTGTTCTTCCCTATCTGTGCAAGAGCGAGTTCAACAACACGAAAAGTGTTTTTTACTTCATGACGGTCGGGATAATAAGGCTCCGGAGTATAACAGGAGAAGAACATTGCATCCAGTCCCCCCTCAATAGCTCTTGGAATATCAACATGACCATCCGGATAGCGATCTCCGATATCAAGTCCCTGTAGTAACTGCCTGGTCATCATATGTATATGACCATCCATAACAAAAGCTTTTTTATGCAGATCAGAATTAAATAATTTACATGATGCGGAATTAAATAAAGATCCGGATTCATCAATAATTGAATTTTTCCCAATTTTAAAAGGAGAAAATTCAGCTATTGGCAGAATCGTTAAACACTTTATGACATCCCTGCGTTTCATGTATCTTATTCCAAATTAAACCCAAATAACAGGTAATTGTTTTCTGTATTTGAAAATGAGCTTCTAATCAGGGATAGCCCTTTAAATATGCTCCTGATATGAGAGAAAGAGTTCGTTTATTTTCTTTTTTCAATATAAAAAAAACAAAATAAGCTATGCACATATGTGAATCATGATAAAATTTTACATGACCCGGCCAGGGTTCGATTTTAGAAATCCGGCATTATAATGTTAAAATAAGGGATACCGTGAATGAGATTCACAGTATCCCTCTATACTTCTTAGGCTAAAAATATCGCCTTAAAATTCAGACTACCAACCAGTATTTTGCGTCAATTTAGGATTGATATCCAACTCCAACTGAGGAATTGGGAATAAGGCATGCTTGGTAGTATATCCCAGGGGACCTAATTCCTGAACAGCTAAACCCCATCTTCTCAAATCATTAAAACGGATGAATTCAAACATCAACTCAACCTGTCTTTCTTTATTGATGGCATTGAACATGGTTGCTTTTGTACCTGTATCGGTAGCTGTTAATGCAGGCATATTCACTGACGGTCTGGCACGAACCTGATTTACAGCAGCTCTGGCCTCAGGTAGTTTGTTCAGCTCATTTGCTGCTTCAGCATACATCAATAAAACATCAGCATAACGAATAATAGGATAGTTTATACCATTGCTATTGACGTACATAATAGGCCACATACCTTTCTTTACCGCATAGCCGGTAGCTGACCAAACCGCACTAAATGTAGACAGGGCTGTACTAACATTCGGAGCGAATGTATCACCTGGCTTGAAGATTGACATACCACGTCGTGGATCTGCCGGATCAAATGCATCAAATGCTCTTTTGGTAGCCAAACCTGAACCAGTAGCTCCATTCACTGCAGGAAGATAACTTCCATTACGGCCATTTGTGCCACTACCACCAATATCGGCAAATTGAACCTCAAAAATGGATTCTTTATTGTTTTCGAAACTACGGTGCCATACTTCCTGGAAGTTATCCATCAAACCATATTTCCCTGAATTGATTACCAGTAAAAAGTATTTCTCAGCGTTGGCATAATCCTTATTGTACAGATAAACTTTTCCAAGCAATGCCTGAGCCGCTCCCTTAGTTACTCTTCCCAAATTAGCACCGCTATGGGAAACTGGCAAACCCGCTTCTGCTGCCAATAAATCGGCAATTATAACTTTATACACATCGGCAGCAGGAGTTCTTGCAACCAGTGCGGCATCAGTATTCGGTAATGGTTGTGTGATCAATGGAACTGCACCGAATATATTAACGAGATCAAAATAGAAAAGAGCTCTTAGAAATTTAGCTTCCCCTAAATATTGATTCTTTAAGGCATCTGCCATATTAATTGCAGGAATATTCGTAATGGCAAGATTAGACCTGTATACTCCTTCATACAATCCTCTCCAGGTATCATGAATCTGATTCAGTGCCGGAAAGTAAGTGAAATTATTATACTCCAAAGGAACTGTATTGGAAAGTAAAACCTCACCGGATGGCACATCATAAATCCGCTGGAGATTAATACTCCAGGCACTTTGAAGAGAAACATAAATTGCATTAACTCCTAACTGAGCTCTTTCTGCGGAATTATAAAAACCTTCCTCCGTCAATGCATCCGGTGGTGATTTTTCTAAAAACTCCTTCTTACAACCTGCAAATAACAAAAGCATTAACATGGTTGATATACCTAATTTTAGATTTTTCATTTTCTTGTATTTTTAATTTCTTAATGAACTGATTAATTAGATAATTCTACGATCTAAACGATTAGAAAGTCAAATTAACTCCGAATGAATAAACGCTGGGGATAGGAGTTGAACCTGTATCTACTCCAAAACCAAGTGGACTCATTGAGTCATCATTGAAACCTACTCCTCCCAATGTATCCGCATTGTAGTTCGGATATTTGGTAATAGTAAATAAGTTTTGTCCATTAAAATAAATTCTTGCATTTCTGGCACCCACTCTCTTAATTAAACTTTGAGGAAGTGTATAACCAATCTGGAAATTCTGCATTCTCAGGAAATCTGCATCCAATACATAGTCAGACTGACTACGATTGTTCTGATTCGTATCACCACGAACTGCACGTGGTAGGGTATTTGATGTACCAGGTCCTTTCCAACGATCTAAAACAGTGGTTTTATTGTTCCATTCGCCCTGCATGGTTTCAAGATAGACACCCTGTGAATCATATAACTTTTTACCACTGGTTCCATAAAAACTCATATTGACATCAAAACCTTTCCAACTGGCATCAGCTGCAAATCCGTAATCAAAATCCGGCCATGGATCACCAATATTGGTTCTGTCATTGGCATCTACTTTACCATCGCCATTAATATCCCTAAATCTTCTATCACCCGGTTTGGCACCAACCTGCGTTGGATGTGCATTAATCTCAGCTTGAGTCTGGAAGATACCATCATTGATATGACCGTAGAAGTGCGACATTGGCAATCCCGGCATGGTGCGGGTAAAAGTTCCTGAGTAGTACACATTTTCCACAAGGTTGATGATACTGGTACCAGTACCTAATGAGATTACTTTATTACGCACATTTGATAAGTTACCAGAAACACCATATTTCAATTCACCACTGCCTCCTCTGTAACCTAACAAGAATTCCATACCCTTATTCTGCAATTGAGCAGCATTTTGGAAAGGTCCTGCATCACGGGCAAATCCTGTTACTGTTGAAATTGGTGTACGAACAAGAATTCCATCTGTATCCTTTATCCAATAATCGGCAGTGAAATAAATTTTATTCTGAAGAAAGCTTAAGTCTACCCCAATATTGGTTTGAGTAGTTGTTTCCCAACGAAGATTTGGATTTCCTAAGTTGTTAACCACTGCTGCAGGAGCTAATTGGTCAGCACCGAAGAAATATCTGGCATTGGTTGAAACAACAGTCTGATTACTATAGTTACCAATATCCTGGTTACCCAATTGTCCCCAACTTGCTCTGACCTTTAAACCGCTGATCAGTTTGGAATCCTTCAGGAAATTTTCCTGATCCACATTCCAGCCTACAGCAAGAGATGGGAAATTTCCATATCGATTGGCATCACCAAACCGTGAAGAACCATCACGACGGATGGTAGCAGTAACCAAATATCTGTCGAACAAAGTAATATTTGCTCTACCCAGGAAGGATCTCAAAGCCCACTCATTTTCAGTTCCACCAATGGTAAACACTCCGGTACCTGCATTCAACACCTGAATATCATTACTTGGGAAATCTCTTCTGCTACCATTAATACCATTTCCAAAAAAATTCTGCTGAGTAAAACCACCCAATAAATTGATCCTGTAGTTTTCTTTAATAACCTTATTATAAGTCAGGGTATTCTCAACCAGATATTCATACGACTCGTTCAAACTTGTGTTTAAAGACCTTACATTACTTCCTCTGTTATTCATCTGAAACTGAGGCACATAATTTTTGAATCTTCTTTGACCCATGTTCATACCTCCATTCAGCTTATATTCCAGATCAGGGAGGATCTTAAAGGAAGCATATGCACTTCCAATTATTTTATTGTTAAATGTATATGCCCTGTTCATGTCACGACGGCCAAGAATATTATCCCTGTTATTCACACCGGTAGTTGCTGGTGAAGGACCGGCATAACCGCTATCATTATTAGGATCATAAATTGGCATAGTAGGTGCCGCACCCATCATGTAAGCTAAATCCAGATTATTGCCAAAATTTAAATTCAGACCCTCTTCTTTACTGGCGATTAAGGATTGTCCGATAGTTAACCTTCCGATTTTGAACTCAGTTTTTACCCTTGAATAATAGCGCTTATAGGTACGGAATGCCAATACACTTTCCTGATCAAAAATACCACCGGAAATAGAATAACTGGCATCCTTTGTGCCACCCGAAACTGTAAGTGAGTGATCCTGTATTGGGGCAGGATTTATTGCAGCATCCTGCCAATCTGTATTAGTTTTAAGATTATTAGGATCATTCATTGCCGGTTGTAAAGGAAAGAAGTTACCATTTACATGGGCCTCATTGATTACATCAGCCATTTGCTGAGAATTCAGTAAAGGAATGAATTTATTAAAAGACTGAATACCATAGTAAGAATTAAAACTGATTGAAGGAGCACGATTCCCACCACTCTTGGTAGTAATTAGAATAACCCCATTTGCAGATCTTGCACCATAAATCGCCGCTGCAGATCCATCCTTTAATACTGTGGTCGATTGAACATCATTCGGGTTGATGCTGTTGATATCTGATGCCTCCATTGGCATACCATCCACTACATAAAGTGGTCCGGAGCCTCCAAATGTATTTAATCCCCTGATACGAACGTTCACATTCTCACCCGGATCACCTGAAGTACTGGTGAAAGCCACACCGGCAACTTTACCTTGCAAAGCCTGATTGATGTTTGAGAATGCCTGATCTTTAATATCCTTTGATGTTACTGAAACAACAGATCCTGTTAAATCACTTTTCTTCTGAGTACCATAACCAACTACCACTACTTCCTGAAGTGCTTCAGTATTTTGCTCCAAGGTTACATCAAGGCTTGTACGGCCTGACATAGATACCTCTTTAGTAGTATAACCTATATAGGTAAACACTAATACACTTGAACCATCCGGAACATTAATGGTATAACGACCATTAGCATCAGTACTTACACCGATTGCAGTTCCTTTCACTTTAACACTAACACCGATCAATGATTCTCCTTTTGAATCACTAACCTGCCCTCTCACTTCTGTAGGAGGTGCCTTTTCTGTAAGTTTCTTGATATCGATTAGGGCAGACGGCAATAAAGTCAATGACTTTTGCTGTACAATAATGGTGTTATTACTAATAGTATAGGTGAGGGACTGATTTGAAAAAGATTTTTCAAGTACATCCCTGAGGGGTGCATTACTCACATTGATACTCACCGGTTTGGCTTCGTTTATCAATGGTGTAATGTACACCAGATCGTAACCCGTTTGGGTTCCAATCTCTTTTAAGACCGTCTCAAGTTTGGCATTCTTAAATTTTAAGCTCACCGTTTGAGAGAATGATGCAGCACTACTTATTTGAAGTAGGGCTGTGACCAATAAAACAAAAGTTAGTTTTATCATCAACAAGAGTTTTATTATGTAATCAGATGGCCTACATATGGTTAATGAATAGAATTTCATATCTTTGCGCGTTTGGGTTTAGTTAATACTTGTTCACAACAATTAAATTGGTAACCCGAATATGGTCAGGGGCGTTGCAACCGCTCCTGGCTTTTTTTTGTTAGATTACCATTAGCTTTTAAGGGTCTATTTCATCGCATAACAGTAATCCTCCTTCCTTCAACTTTAAAATGAACGGCATTAGTTAATTGAAGTACATTTAATACTTCATTAATATCTTTGGATCGGGAAATATTTCCTCCAAAACCAACATCAGGTATATTTCCTGAATAATTAACCTCCACATTATACCACCTTGATACCTTTCTCATGATACTCTGGATGTCTTCATCTTTAAATAAAAAATAGCCGTTCTTCCAGGCGGTTACTTCTTCTGTATCGGCCTCAATCACTTTGGACGATTTCATATTGGGTTGAAATTGTTGCCCCGGACTTAACAAAACAACTCTATCCTTATAAATAATCTTTACCGAACCTTCAATTAGTGTTGTTTTAAAGGTCTCTTCATCAGAATAAGAGTTGATATTAAACTGAGTACCTAAAACTTCCACAATCTGATCCTTAGTGATTACCTTGAATGGCTTATTTGGGTTTTTAGCCACATCAAAATAGGCTTCACCATTCAATTCAACTTCACGTGTATTTCCGGAGAACAAAGCAGGGAACCGCAAAGTTGAAGCTGAATTCAACCATACTTTACTTCCATCAGGCAAATTAATCTGATACTTCCCTCCAAAAGGAGTTTCTATTTTATTGTAAATCACTTCCTCCGGTAATGTTTCGGATACAGAATTCACATTCTTAGCAAATGAATACAGTAACTCTCCATCGGCAGTCTTTTGAATACTTACACCAGCCTGGTTCGCTAATAAACCTTTCTTTGCGTCTTCTAAAATAATTTTAGAACCATCCGAAAGTGTCAAAACAGCCTTATCACCACCGGGTTTGATTATTGCCTTTTCCTTGATGGTTTCGGATTCAGAAAGTGCTACATGAGTATCTATAGTTCTGTTGGTATAAAAGTAGAGGCCAATAGAAAGCATTGCAAGGATACTTGCGGCTACGCCTACCTGATACCATGCTCTGATTACATGCTTGCCAGACCTGTCAGAATCTGGTTCCTGTCCAAATTTATCGTTTGTGACAATATTCTGAAAAATTGCATCCTTTTCTTCATTGGTCAAAGAAGCACATCGCTTCATTTTTCCAAGCTCCTGATCGATCGCAAAATTGATGCTCTCATCATCATCATCTGATCTTAAATAACCAAATAAGTGCTCAAATTCATCCCTGCTGATTTTTCCTTCAGCAAAAAGACTTAAAAGCTCATCTAATTTATTTTGATTCATTATCGCCTGTGCAAAACTCAAAATGATTTATTGCTAATACACCCCAACAACAAAACAGGACTAGTCTTAATAAATATTTATTGAAAAAAAATAATAGATGGGGATTCCTTCTAATAAAGTATAGAAAAAGCCTTTTGCAATTGGGTCCTGAGAGTCTTTAGAGCCGAAACCAGGTGATTTTTTACAGTATTTCTGGATATATTGAGCTCTTCAGCTATTTCATCATAACTAAGCTCCTGCTGCCTGCTCATTCTATAAACCAGTTGTTGCTGCTTTGGAAGACTTGCTAATACCTGCTCAGTAAATCGCTCAAGATCCTCGAGATAAACAAGCTCTTCAGTTTCATTGGTATTTGTTTGAAGATTCAGCCACATTCTTTCCATTGCACTTTGGGAATTTGCAACCTGACGAAGTACATTTAATGTTAGCCTGCGGGTAATGGTATACAGATATGGTGCAATCGGATATTGGGTATCTAGCTTTTCACGGTTAATCCAAAGACTCATGAAAGCTTCCTGAACTACCTCCTGACAAGGCTCCTTATCTTTCAGGAACCTTAGACTAAAGTAATAGAGTTTACTGGAGTAGGAATCAAAAACTATGCGAAATGCAACTTCATCACCCTCTTTTATACGGGTGATAAGTTCAAAATCGCAAATTTGTTCTCTTTTCTGCATTTTTTACAGTATTCAAACTAAATATAAAGTAAATATTGGAAATTATTATTAAAATTTCCAATGAATTTAAAGTCTGAAAGATATCATAAATATTAATAAAAATTTACAATAAGCTGTTTTTCAATATTTTAGGAATAAATAAATCAATTGACTTAACATTGGAATAAATGACCTACATAATAACAGGTAAAACTATTTAGAATAAACAGATCGCTTTTTTCTCGCTTTTTTAACCAGAAAAGGCATATTTATTCTGGATTTAATAAATTTTGTTCGCAAAAAGCAATTTTGTAACATCTCAGTTATGAGCCATTCCTTATAACATATGTTATGAAAAATCTTCCTTGCTTTCTGATGATCTTCCCTATTGAAAAAGGTTCTTTATGAAATTACAATTATTAATAGTAAATATGTTTAATCAATCTATCCCTTATAATGAAATCCATTCTTCTTGAAAAGTGTTATTTAGACTCATTAACCAATATTGAAAGAAAGAAATATTTACAAAAAATCAGACTCGTAAAATTACTACATACGGAAGGGGCAAAATCAAATGCTGATATCTGCAGGGTATTGAATATAAGTTCACCAACATCAATAATTCTGCTTAATGAACTTCTTAGCGAAGGGCTTGTTGAAAAAAAAGGGAAAGGCAAATCAATCGGGGGCAGGAAGCCAGAATTATACTCCCTTCATAATAATTCCTTTTATGTTCTCTGTATAGAAATGGATCGGTTTAAAACCGAAATGGCAATCCTTGACAACAATAACAATAATATAACAGGGATAAAAAGTTTTTCCCTGAGACTAACTAAAGATAAAAGTGCAATTAAACTACTGCATGAATTTGCAGAACAATTAATTTCATCTTCCGGAATAGATACAAATAAATTAGTGGGAATCGGACTTGGTATGCCAGGGCTTGTGGATTCAAATGCAGGCAAGAATTATACCTATCTTGTTAGTAGTTCAGGCGATTCTAAAACCTTACAGGATATTCTGGAAGAAAAATTTAATAAGCCCGTCTATGTTCAGAATGATGTTAAAACCAATACATTGGCGGAATGCAGATTCGGACTTGCCTTGAACAAGAAGGATGCTTTGGTTTTGTTAATGGATTGGGGTATTGGTCTCGGGATCATCATGGATGGCAAACTGCAGAGTGGAATGTCGGGTTTTGCAGGTGAAATTGGTCATATTCCCTTTGTAAAAGATGGTGAACTGTGCAATTGTGGTAAAAGGGGCTGCCTCGAAACAGTCGCATCGGGAATTGCTCTGGCAAGAATGGCTAAAGAAGGAATAAAATCAGGCCAAACCTCTCTTTTGAATGCACTATCTGAAGAGGAAATCGACCAGATTGAACCTCAGATTGTGATTGATGCCGCAAATAAAGGCGACCAGTATGCGATTAACATATTATCGCAGGTTGGTGAGAATTTAGGAAAAGCTGTGGCAACTCTTATTCAATTGTTTAACCCTGAACTTATAATACTTGGTGGTAAAATAGCAGAAGCAAAGCAATACATTACTATACCCATGCGTCATGCAATTAATACCTATTGCATGACCAGAATAAGGGAACACACAAAGATCGTGCTGTCTACTCTGGGGCATAGTGCAGGTATTCTGGGCTCAGCCAGCATAGTTATTGAAAATACATTTGAAAGGCAGATAGAACTTGCAAGTCAGTAAATAGCCAATTTTGATCAATTGGCAAAGCAAAATAAAAGCCCGGTAATAATACCAGGCTTTTATTTAGTTCTGATCGGAATTAAATCAGTTTCTTCTCAAGCAGGTATTCAGCAATCTGTACTGCATTGGTTGCAGCACCTTTCCGAAGATTATCCGCAACTATCCAAAGGTTTAAGGTTTTATCCTGGGACTCATCTCTACGAATTCTTCCAACAAAAACTTCATCCTTTTCATGAGCGTCCATTGGCATTGGATACTTCAGATTTGCAGGGTCATCCACAACGATTATTCCCTCCTCCTTTTCAAGTATTGAACGAACCTCTTTCAGGTCGAATTCATTTTCAAATTCAATATTAACTGATTCTGAATGTCCTCCCATAACCGGTATACGAACTGTAGTTGCGGTTACACGAATTGAATCATCACTCATTATTTTTTTTGTTTCGAGAATCATCTTCATCTCCTCTTTCGTATATCCGTTCTCCTGAAATACATCTATCTGGGGTATTACATTCAAATCGATTGGATAAGCGTAAGCCATCGGACCATCAATCCCTTTACGCTCATTCATCATCTGGTCAACAGCTTTTACCCCTGTTCCGGTAACTGACTGATAAGTTGAAACTACAACGCGCTTGATTTTATATTTATCATGCAATGGTTTTAAAACTACCACCATTTGTATAGTAGAACAGTTAGGATTGGCAATAATTTTGTCCTGAGCACTTAACTGATTTGCATTAACCTCTGGTACGATAAGTTTTTTTGAAGGATCCATCCGCCATGCTGATGAATTATCAATAACTGTTGTACCTGATTCTGCAAAGCGTGGAGCATTTTCCAGAGAGGTACCGCCACCTGCAGAAAACAAGGCCACATCAGGCTTCATTGCTATAGCATCATCCATGGTCACAACAGTATACTTCTTTCCCTTAAATTCGATCTGTTTACCTGCGCTCTTTGCTGAAGCTACGGGGATCAACTCACTTACCGGGAAATTGCGCTCTGCTAAAACCTTTAACATCACCGAACCTACCAGGCCGGTAGCGCCTACTACTGCGACTTTCATTTTTTAATTTTTTTTAGTGTTAAACATATAATAATTAAGCAAATATGGGAAATTGTTTGGGTTTTTATCCGATTCCTGCCTGCACAGGTCAACTTTCACGTCAATTGTTACTATTATTCCCAAATCGACGGTAAATTACCGATAATAGCAGCCCCTTATACCGGATACTCATTCTATTTTTTAAGAATCTCAACAGGACTTAACTTAATTCTGTTTCTACCTGTCGAAATGAAAAATACACTGGTTCTCCTTCTTATTTTTTATTGCCATATCGGCTTTTGTCAGATAGTTGACGATTTCTCGGACGGCAATTTTAATGCAAACCCCGAATGGAATGGCAGCAATTCGGGTGGAGATTTCAAAATCATAAACAATCTTCTGAGGTCTGAATCAAATAAAGCATCCGGAAATTTCCACCTGAGCACAGCAAATTCACTTGCATTAAACTGCTATTGGGAGTTCTGGATCAACTTGCAGTTCAGTACTTCGAGCTTAAACTATGCCGATATATATCTGATCTCCGATAAAGCTGATCTTCAGAGTGCGGTAATCAATGGTTATTTCATAAGAATAGGTAATACTGAAGATGAAATCAGTTTATACAAAAGGTCAGGCTCTACGGGCAGCAGTATCCGTATTATTGATGGTATCAATGGCTCGGTTGGCTCAAGCAACAATACAGTCAAAATTCGTGTCAGCCGGAACCATCTCGGTCTTTTTACTCTGGATAGGGAAGTAATTGGTACTAATTCAATTATCGTCAATGAAGGTTCATTTGTTGACAACACCCATATTAACACCTCATCTTTTGGGATTTTTATACAGCAATCAACTGCCTCGTTTTTTCAGAAACATTTCTTTGATGATTTCAAGATTGGAATACTGAATACAGATAGCATAGCTCCGATACTAAATATGGTCACTGTTCTTGACTCAAGCACTTTGGAGGTCAGGTTCAGTGAAGCCATGGACAGCCTGAGTGTCAAAGACAAAACAAATTACAATATCAATAATTTTCCAGGCCATATAGTGCAAATAAATACAGAAGCCGATCCACAGAAATATAGAATTCGGCTTTCAGAACCCTTGAATACGGAAAATTTTCTATTGACTGTACTGAACGTAAGTGATAGAAATGGGAATAGGATAAAATCAGGCAACTCCTATTCATTTAACTACATAAAACCATATTATGGCAGTTTCCGGGATATTATAATTAATGAAATATTTCCCGATCCTTCACCACAAATCGACCTTCCCTCAGTTGAATATGTAGAATTAATTAATTCAGGCGATAAAACAATCTCTTTAAACAACTGGAAATTTCTAGACCCTTCAAGTACAGCAATATTGGGGAATATCAGCATCGCACCCGGCTCCATTTTAATACTATGCGCAAAATCAGATACCTCTGAGTTTCAAAAATTCGGCAATGTTCTTGGAATTTCACCCTGGCCAGGTTTAAATAATAGCAATGATGTACTTAAACTGAAAAATGCGCAAAACACCTTAATCGATTCTCTGAGCTACTCTGATCTATGGTACCGCAGCTCCGTAAAAAAGCAGGGAGGATGGAGTCTGGAACGTATCGATCCCAAATCGCTTTGTCAGGGTCAGTTTAACTGGGCCGCTTCGGTAGATTCTGCCGGAGGAACACCAGGGAAAAAGAATTCTGTTTATGTAATGAATTCCGACCTTATATCTCCAAAAGTAGATAGCATAAACAGATTGTCAGACACCACAATCACTGTCTATTTCAACCGGCATCTTGATAAATCTACAGTCCTTAAGGAAAACTTTACTATGCTTCCAAATGCAGGCAGCATCAGGAATATTATTCCGGACACAGACTATAAACAACTCAGGATTACTTTTTCTGAGAAATTTTCAGCGGGGAAAAACTATGTATTGAGCATATCCGGATTAAAGGACTGCAGTGGAAATTCGATTCAGAGTACCCCATCCCAATTGAGTTTTAGTTTGCCGCTAATAGCTCCGCCGCCACCAGAAAAACCTGATACAGCAGTAATTTTTATCACCGAGATCTTTGCTGATCCCTCTCCGGAGGTCGGATTACCCTTGGTAGAATTCGTTGAGATTCACAACCCGGGTAAGGATACCCTTATTCTTGAAGGGTGGAGTCTGAATGACACTCAAACCAAAGGCAGCATAAAGAAGAGTCTGCTAGCACCGGGTGAATTCCTGATTCTTTGTCCTGCCGCAGATACAAGCCAATACAAAGCTTACGGTAAAACTGCGGGAATATCCCCCTGGCCTTCGCTGGGGAATAGTTCCGATCGTCTGGTTCTGAAGAGTTTCAAAAACCGAGCTGTTGATTCCATTTCCTATTCAGACACCTGGTATGATGATACAAAAAAGAAGCAAGGAGGCTGGAGCCTGGAGCGAACTGATGTTTTTTCGAAGTGCCCGGGTATTTTAAACTGGAGCGCGTCAATTGATACTTTGGGTGGAACACCAGGGAAGCAAAACTCGGTCAATATCCGGAATTATGACTCGATACCCTTTAAATCGGATAGTATGATCGTTAAAACTGACACCACTTTATTACTTTATTTGAATAAATCCAGCAATATCAGTTCTATACGAATTGAGAATTTTACTCTGATACCTGCATCTGGTCTAATCAAAAATATTACTGAAGATTCAAAGATCCGGCAGCTAAAAATCACATTCAGTGAAAAATTTCTTGCGGGAAAAACATATGAGCTGGCCATATCCGGAGTAAAAGACTGCAGTGGGAATTCAATTCAAAGTACACCCTCTCCATTGAGTTTTTCTTTGCCGGCAGCAGCACCTCCACCTGCAGAAAAACCTGATTCTGCATTAATTTATATCACTGAAATCTTCGCTGATCCATCACCTGAGGTCGGGCTACCGCTTGTTGAATTTGTTGAAATTCTTAATCCCGGCAAGGATAGCATTAATCTTGAAGGATGGAGTTTAAATGACACCCAAACCAAAGGCAGCATAAAAAAAATTCTGATTGCACCGGGAGAATTCCTGATTCTTTGCCCGGCTGCAGATACCACTCAGTACAAAGTTTTCGGTAAAACTGCAGGAATATCAGTATGGCCATTATTGGGAAACAGTTCTGACCGTGTGGTTCTGAAAAGTTTCAAAAACCGAACTGTTGATTCCATTGCCTATTCAGACACCTGGTATGATGATGCAAAAAAGAAGCAGGGAGGCTGGAGCATGGAGCGAATTGATGTTTTTTCGAAGTGTTCGGGTATTCTAAACTGGACGGCATCAACAGATACTTTGGGTGGAACACCAGGGAAGCAAAACTCGGTAAATATTCGGAATTATGACTCGATACCATTTAAAGCAGATAGTTTGACCGTAAAATCTGATACTACCTTATCACTATTTTTTAATAAATCTGCTAACATAACTTCAATTCGGCTTGAGAATTTCGTGCTATCACCGTCAGCTGGCCAGATCAAAAATATCACTAAAGATTCAAAGAGCCGGCAACTAAAAATTACCTTTAATGAGAAATTTCTCGCAGGAAAAACCTATAATCTGAGTATTTCAGGAATAAAGGACTGCAGTGAAAATTCTATTCAAAGTACATCCTCTCACTTGAGTTTTACTTTGCCGGCAGCAGCACCTCCACCTGTAGAAAAACCTGACACAGCATTAATTCATATTACCGAAATCTTCGCTGACCCTTCTCCAGAGATTAGATTACCCCTGGTAGAGTTTGTTGAAATTTATAATCCCGGCAAGGATACCCTTAATCTTGAAGGATGGAGTCTGAATGATACTCAAACCAAAGGAAGCCTAAAAAGAAGCCAGCTATCACCGGGAGAATTCCTGATTCTTTGCCCGGCTGCAGATACCATTCAGTACAAAGTGTATGGTAAAACTGCAGGAATATCACCCTGGCCTTCGCTGGGAAATAGTTCCGACCATCTGGTTTTGAAAAGTCATAAAAACCGAGTTGTTGATTCGGTTTCCTACTCAGATAAATGGTATAAAGATGCTCTAAAAAAATCTGGCGGATGGTCGCTGGAAAAAATTGATCTGAATCCAATCTCATGTCCCAATTTTTACAACTGGGCAGCATCAACAGACCATTCCGGTGGTACACCCGGCAGAAAAAACAGCCAGGGAGACACATTAAGCAGAGATGTAGAGTTAAAAATCGAGTCTGTCAACATCCTTGCAGATAGCACGCTTAGTATTCTATTTAACCAGATTCCTGATACAAGTTTTTTAAAAGCCAACAATTTTAATATCCCTAAGGAAATTGGAAGATCAAAAAATTTAGCTATCCTACCCGATTACACTGGAGTAAGACTGAACTTCAGTAAAAAATTCAATGAAGGAATAGAATACACACTTTTCGCTGATTCACTCTATTCTTGTTCCGGGAAATTAAGTTCAGTAATGCAAAGTCAAATTTCTTTCAGTATCCCATCTATACCCGAAATTGATTATCCCTTGATAATAAATGAAATTCTTGCCGACCCAAGCCCCAGCCGGGGTTTACCAGAAGCAGAATTTGTGGAACTTTTTAATCCAACATCAAGCTCTGTAAATATCACTGGTTTAAACTTTGGTGACCAAGGCAGAAATTACTCCTTTACCAAAGGTGAAATTGCAGCACAATCCTACCTCATATTATGTGCTGAAAAGGACACCTCACTTTTCCTCTCTTATGGAAAAGTTATTGGTCTACCGGTGTGGCCCGACCTGAATAATGAAACAGATATTTTAATTCTAAAAAATAACAAGGGCAAAGAAATACATAAGCTTAGGTATGACTCCAATTGGTACCGGGATTCTGAGAAAAGAAAAGGCGGATATACCCTTGAGCTTATTGATCCTGAATCAATCTGCCTTAGTTTTCAGAACTGGACAGCCAGCAGGGACAGCTCCGGAGGAACTCCCGGAAAGAAAAATTCAGTGTATCAGTCTGATTACAAGCCTGAACCTGTGAAGTTGAAATTGGTAGAAATTTTAGACAGTATGAGAATTGTCCTAACCTTTAACAAAGCAGCAGACAGTGTTAAAGCGAGCATAAACAGTAATTATTTTCTGAATAATGGAGCAGGAAACCCTATCCATTCCCAAATAAGCGGACCGGATTTTAACCCGGTTATATTAACTTTCAGTGAGCCACTGAGTAAAGGATACACCTATCGAATAACAGTAAGCAATGTCAGTGATTGCAAGAACACAATAATTCCGGCAGAATTCAATTCTCTGGAATTTACCATTAGCAGAAATATTGGCAAGAATGATATTCTGATTACCGAAATACTTTTTAATCCAAGAGTGGGGGGATCAGATTTTGTAGAAATCTTAAACAACAGTGATTATCCACTTGATTTGAAAGATCTTTCAATAGCCAGAATGATCAAAGACAGCATAAATTCAATTCAGCAACTGAGCAAAAAGCAAGTATTCATTGAACCAGGAAACTATATCGCACTTACACCAGATCCCGGCAATATTAAAAAGGAATATTTCTTAAAAGATACTGCGTCCATAATTAAAATCGATCCCTTCCCGATATTTAATGATGATGCCGGCACTGCTATTCTGATCAGTAAAGGACAAAAAATAGATCAACTGAGCTATTCTGAAAAAATGCATTTTCAACTTCTTAAGACTAAAGAAGGTGTAAGTTTGGAACGCAGTAAACTGAACAGACCTAATACTGATCCCGGGAATCTAAGATCGGCAACTTCAGCGTCTGGCTTTGCCACTCCGGGCTACAAGAATTCCCAGCATTCAGATGATCCTGTATTTCAGGAAAATTTCAAACTTGCTTCAAAAACATTTTCTCCAGATAATGATGGCTATGAAGATCTTCTGGAAATGAATTATAAATTTCCTGGCCCCGGAAAGATTGCAAATGTATCTATATTTAATGTCCATGGAGTTTTAATAAAGAAACTTCTTAAGAACTTCATATTAAACAATGAAGGTTCATTTATTTGGGATGGATATAACGAACATGGCCAACCCGCTCCGGGTGGCATTTACCTTTTGAAGGCAGAATTCTTTGATACTGATGGGCATATCAGAAAATTTAGTAAGCCCTTTGTGCTGGCTGTTAAATTTAAATAAATCATGATTCGGATTTTTAATGACTAAAACAAGGCAGTTTTTCTAACTTTGAGGAAAACCAATTATTATGTTAGAAAAAATTGTGGTTATTGGCTCTAACGGGCAGATAGGTACAGAATTAGTCACCGAATTAAGAAAGAACTATGGCGATGGGAATGTCATAGCCTGCGATATTCGCCGGCCTGATTACGATATTAAAAATGCAGGCCCATTCGAGTTTGTCAATGTACTTGAAAAGGATATTCTGAAGCAATTATTTCAGAAATATAAGCCCACGCAGGTATACTTGCTCGCAGCACTTTTATCTGCAACAGGCGAGCAAAATCCCAAATTAGCCTGGAATTTGAATATGAATGGCTTATTGAATGTACTTGATCTTGCCCTTGAATACAAAACAGCCCGTATCTACTGGCCAAGTTCTATCGCCGTTTTCGGCCCGAATTCACCCAAAGATCAAACCCCACAATACTGTGTGATGGATCCCAATACCGTTTATGGTATTAGTAAACTTGCCGGTGAACGCTGGTGTGAATATTATTTTCATCGCTATGGACTGGATATCAGAAGTATAAGATATCCGGGATTGATTAGCTGGAAAGCAGCACCAGGTGGTGGAACAACAGACTATGCCATTCATATTTTCCATGATGCACTCAGGAAAAGCAGTTACAAAAGTTTCCTTTCTGCTGAAACTGAATTACCCATGATGTATATGGATGATGCCATTCGCGGAACCATTGAGTTGATGGATGCACCGGCAGAAAAAATCAATATCAGATCTTCCTATAACTTCACAGGCATGAGCTTCACACCGGAAACACTAGCACAAGAAATAAAAAAACATATTCCTGATTTCAAATTAGACTATACAGAATATGATCAGCGTCAGGCAATTGCTGACAGCTGGCCAAGGTCTATAAATGACAGCAGTGCAAGTAATGACTGGGGCTGGAAACCCGAATTTGACCTCTCTAAAATGACAGAGTCTATGCTTAAGAATTTAAAGAGATAAGCAACAAGCTACCCCGAGAAATTAGGGTTTGTGATTTGGCAAAAATAAAAAATCGTCGAAGAGACCTGAAATTTTACCAGGACCTGTATTTTAGCGGCGAAATTGATGAATTTTAAAAAACGATAGACACAAACAATACATAAAATGGGAAGAGCATTCGAGTTCCGTAAAGAGAGAAAGTTCAAACGCTGGGCGAAAATGGCCGTACAATTTACCCGACTGGGTAAAGAGATTGTTATGGCCGTGAAAGACGGAGGGTCAAATCCCGATGCAAATTCACGCCTTCGTACCGCAATGCAAAATGCAAAAGCCGTGAATATGCCAAAGCATACGGTTGAAGCAGCAATCAAAAGAGCCAGCAACAAAGATGAAAGCAATTATGAGGAAATCGTTTATGAAGGTTATGCTCCACATGGTGTCGCTGTATTGATTGAAACCGCAACGGATAATACCAACAGAACTGTAGCTAATGTTCGTAGTTATTTTAATAAAACCAATGGCACCCTTGGTAAGACGGGTTCACTGGATTTTATTTTCACCCGTAAATCAGTTTTCAGATTTGATCCCGGAGAAATGGAATTGGATGAACTGGAATTTGAGCTGATCGATGCTGGTCTTGAGGATCTTTATGTAGAAGTTGATGAATCAGGGAAAGACATCGGGGTAATTCATACTTCATTTGAAGATTTCGGAAAAATGCAGAAAGCACTTGAAGAGAAGAATATTCCGGTAATCAGTGCCAAACTTGAGCGTATAGCCGAATCAACAAGCGAGGTAACTGAAGAACAAGCCGCAGATGTTTTTAAATTGATCGATAAGCTGGAAGAGGACGATGATGTTCAGGCGGTTTATCACAATATGGCGGAATAAATACCCTTAAAATGCTGAAATGACCTTTGAAGAATTTTTAATCAAGAAAAAAATTGATGCTGTTCAGCTTAAGGCAAAAGAGCAGATATTTTTTTCCGAATTCGAGAGCCATTTTCTTCAGATGGGCGAAAAAAGCTTTGATCATAGCAAGAAATTCTGGTTTAATAAATTACGCAGAGCCTATCACTTAAAAGAAGAACCAAAGCCTGTTAAAGAAGAAGCCAAAATCGCAGAAATTCCTGCTTCTGCACAAGATAAACCAGGAACTGAGGCAATAAATCAGGAAAAGCCGGCTTATGTACCCCGTTTTAAAGCTGCAACAGCGCAAAAAGCAGACCTTCCCACTCAATCTGATCCGCCTCCTGCCTACGTACCGAGATTTAAAGCTGCCATTAAAATGCCGGAGAAGGTAGAAGATACCGGCCTGAATAAAGAGGAATCAGAGGAAAAAGCAAAACCGATATACGAACCAAGGTTTAAGGCACAAATTCCGGTACCTGAGGAAAAACAGCCGGAAATTACACCCGAATCAATTCCTCAATCAAATGAACAAGCGAAGCAGGCCTACAAACCAAGGTTCAAACCTGGCCTGACAAAAAAGAATCCGGAGACCGAATAATTACCTTTTGTGTGAGAATATCCAGGATAAGAATTCAGGTTCTGTGAAAGCCGGATCCCAGCTATTATGACCGGCTTCAGGATAAACTGTAAATTTTGCCGGGCGATTAAGACTTTTTAACTCATTAACCACAGCTTCTGATTTTGAAAGTGGAACTGTTGTATCTTTTCCTCCATGAAATATCCACAGTGGAACATTCCTGTACTTTTTTACATTCTCGACGTGATCGCCTCCGCAGATTGCAAACGCAGCCGCAAAAGCCTTAGGTTTGCGTCTCAACATCTCGAATGTACCCATACCTCCCATTGAAAGACCTCCCACATAAAAACGGGCATTATCTGTATACTTCTGCGATTTTAAATAAGATTGAAGGCCCAGTAAAAGTTGCATTGCTTTACCGGGTTCCCCACCTTTCTGAAAGCCGAAACGATCTCCAGATTTTCCATCCCCGAACTTTACATTTGCCCAGAAATCATTTTTTGGACATTGCGGAAAAACGACGATTGCGGGAAAATCTCTCCTGATATCCGATCTTAAGAAAAGCTTGCTTCCATGCATCAGCTGTGCCTCATTGTCATTACCCCGTTCACCGGCACCATGCAGAAACATAAGAACCGGATATTTCTTTGCTGGATCAAAATTTTCAGGAAGCAGCATCCTATACAAAAGCGTATCATTACCGGCAATAAAAATCTCTTTAGAAAACATCGACTTATCCTGTGCAGCAGAATACTGCAGCATGAATAATGATAAAATTGCCAGGGAAAGGAGCTTTTTCATGAACATATTTTATTTAAATTATTAAACTTGAGAAAGTTTGAATTTCTGCTTATTTACAGGTTGCGGAACTTTAACATAATAGCCCGTCCCATCAAACTCACGCTTTCTTGGATGGGCCTGGCAAATTTCTGAACAAGCACCATCCAACTTTTCACCGCAGGCATCGCATTGGGTAAAATGCTCATTACATTCAGGATTTGCACAATTAATCATTTTGCTTGTGTGTGCACCACAATTGCGACAGGTAGAAATTACCACTGGATTCACTGTATTTACATCTACTGCAACCCGGTTATCGAATACATAACATTTACCTTCAAAATCTTCTCCTCCGGCTTCTTTTCCATACTTAATAATTCCTCCATGCAATTGATATACGTTTTCAAACCCTTCATGCAGCAATAAAGCAGATGCTTTCTCACATTTAATCCCACCGGTACAGTAGGTTACGATCTTCTTATCTTTATACTGAGCAAGCTCATTGATCATAGCCGGAAAATCACGGAAGTTCTCAATGTCAAAAGTGACTGCATTCTTGAAACGCCCGATTGAATGCTCATAGTTCGACCTTACATCAACTATCACTACATCCTGATCATCTTTCATCTTCACAAAATCAGCAGGCTCTAAATGTATTCCTGTTTTCTCTTCTGGATTGATAATGCCCGGATCACGAAGGCCCGAATGAACAATTTCTGCCTTGTAACGGCAATGCATCTTGATAAATGATGGTTCTTCCACATCATCAATCTTAAAATCGATTTTTGAGAAACGTGGATCGGCATGGAGCATATCCATGTAAATCCTACAGGATTCTATAGTACCAGAAACGGTTCCATTTAACCCTTCATCAGCAACGATTATCCTTCCGACAAGATTCAGGGATTTACAAAACTGAAGGTGATTGGATGCGAATTGTTCCGCATCTTCTATTCTACTATAACAATAGTAGAGTATTGTCTGGTATTTTATCATAATTCATTGATACTGTTGCAAACAGCGTTTAATGCGATGCAAATATAAGGCTGCTAAACAAATTCTGCAAGTAGAATTCAGGCAAGCAAATCAGATTAAAACCTAGAGACCGGTGGCTATTCGGAATCCAAAATCAGCCTTCTTACCTTTTAAATAAGACCAGCCATACAAGGCACGGAAATTCAGATATTTGATACCCAAATAGAATTCAGAATAGGAGTTGGTAGCTGGTGTTCCCAGATAATTAAATCCAGCCAGCTCATTAAGTTTTAACTTCCGTAAAAGCGGCAGTTTATTGAACAAAAAGCCCGAAAAATTATGCTCAAAATGTCCTTCCAGATATTGATCAGCGGTGCTGAAATTATAATAATCAAGGTATAGAAAACTATTCACTCTGGGAGTATAACCCAGTGTTTGTGTGCCTATAAAATGCTTATAATCAGTATAATATATATTCTTGGCAGTTAAAAATTTACCTGCTCCCAGCCAAAAAGCTGAATGACCCAGCAGGCCTAACTTTATATCTGTCTTTGTAAGATCGAGCGAGATCCGTGTATAATCCACATCCGACCCGAAAAGTCCCTTTATCCCCCTTTCAAAATTTATCCCCAGTAGCGGATATTTTGATGGCCTGTAAAATTTACCTGAAGGGTAGGTAGCATAATCATTGCTGAACGCGTAACTGGCCCTAAACTTAATTTTAAATGCCTGATTTTCAGGAAACATTGGTAAATCTGATCCTGGAACTATAGGGTTATTCGAAGTAAATTCCCTTCTTGTCAGATCCCTGATTGTATAATCTGATGTATTCCGAAGTGGTCTTCGGTTTGAGTATTCGGTGCTTAAACTGGTTTGTACACTCCCAAATGGCTTTAAATAGGATAGATTTAAAAACCTTGATTCATAGAGTTTGAGCAAATTGCGATCATAATATAATGAGTTGATTGAATTCCCCAACTGATTAATACTCTCCTGATCGCTCAAGTCCAAAACATCTGATCCGGTACTGAACATAAACCTGCCACTCTCCAGTGGAATGGAGGCAGAAAAACTTGCATAAAACTTTTCGCTGGACAGTCCATAGCGAACTTTCCCGGTGTAATGCAGGAATTTGTTGGTCAGAGAATCAATCTGCTTTGAATACGATACTCTATAATTTATTCCGAAACCTTCTACTGTATTATAAAAAAGAGAATTGATCATAGATCCAAATTGATAATACTCCTTTTTAAATCTATTGCGCGGATTATAACCAGTACCTATCAGAAAATTTAATGGCTTTAATTTGTTGTTAGCCTTATCCAGTGAATCCAGATATACTTTAGACTCCCGCTTTGTTGCCAAAGCCTCCTTTTTCACATAGTCAATTTGCTCTTCAACTGTCAGTGGGATTGGCCTTGCCTGTTTCCAATAAGCCGTATCTTTCTTATTTACTTCGCGGCTAATATTTAAAACCTCTCTAAAATCTTTAGGATTTAGCCCTGGATTCAGGTCATAGTTATTGTAAAGTGCGATGTAATAGCCTCCAAATTTAAAGCCCAAAAAACCTCCTGAAAAGTCGAAGTGAACAGAAGATGGCATCCAGATTTTGGCATTTACCTGAATAAACTCCTGTCTTATATTCAGGGTATCCACAAATTGAATGTTTGCTTCCTTGGTCAGGTAAAGATCGGCACTGTGTATGCGCCAGCTGTCTTCAAGGATATAGATTACCCCTCTGAAAACAGGATCAGAAGAACGTTTGGGTATCAGCTCGATCTTATTTATCATTTGACCATTTTCTATACTGGTACCCAGCAATCTGTATCTATAATAAAATAATGCATTATCAGCAATGGGCGAAACAAAGGGGCGTGCACTCAGTCCCTCCATCTCCAACAGATTCTGATAGAAATTGATTCCCATATCAGATGCACGGTTAAAGCTGAAAGCACGATTACTACCCGAAACCTTTGAAGAGATCATTACCTCTCTGTACTTTCCAGGCTGCATATAACTCAACTTTGATTCAGATTCAGACAAGTAAAGGATTCCCTTTCGGTTTGAATCCAGTCCGATTTGCTTACCCAGATCATCAATGTTCCTTCCCAAAAATTTCTTTGGTGCCCCGAGCAATTTCTGCATTCCCTTGATATACACTTCTGCGGTGTATTCATCGGTCTCATTTAAATGATAGTTTCTCTCTCTGATTGCATTCCTGATTACCTCATAAGCAGGGTCTTCTGAATAAGCACGTACTATAACATCTTTCAGTTCATAAATCGCTCCGGTTAAAATGACAGAAATGAACTGATCTGATTGCAAGTTCAGCTCCCTGAATTCCTGGCTAAAGCCAATAGCTTTAAATATTATCGTATGCTTTCCGGGATTTAATTTCAGTTGATATTCTCCTTCACTGTTTGCAGAAGTTCCTGTTGTGGTGTTCTTTTCATACACACTGGCAAAGGGTACAGGTAGTCCTTTGGTATCGGTTATTTTGCCTTTAAGAATAACTTTCTGGGCATATAAGCCATGAGAAACTAATAAGAACAACAGAAATACGAAAACTGATCGCATGTATATTTTTTTGCAAAGATGGCAATAATATGAATAGGCACTCTATTTTGCTATAAATTTGACTTTGCCGTTGAGGAGTTTAAAGAGGAAGAGCCTGAAAGTCCACAGAATTCGTAATTTTACACCCTTAATCTAACCAATTATGTATAAGACCCTTCAACCGATTTTACAGAAAGAACTGGAGGAAATAGAAAAAGCCGGGCTATATAAGCGTGAGCGTATTATTATTACTCCTCAGGGTGCTGATATTAAAATTCAGGGCGGACAGGAAGTAATCAATTTCTGCGCGAACAACTACCTCGGTCTGGCATCTCATCCTAAGGTGATTGAAGCCGCTAAAAAAGCACTCGACACACATGGTTTCGGAATGGCTTCAGTCCGCTTCATTTGCGGAACACAGGACATCCACAAAGAACTGGAAGAAAAAATTTCTAAATTTCTTGGGACAGAAGATACCATTTTGTATGCAGCAGCTTTTGATGCAAACGGGGGTGTATTTGAGCCATTATTTGATGAGCAGGATGCCATTATTTCTGACGCATTAAATCATGCATCAATTATTGACGGAGTTCGTTTGTGTAAAGCGCAACGCTTCCGCTACAACCATGATGACATGGCAGATCTTGAGGAAAAATTAAAAGAAACTCAACATTTACGCCACCGCATAATCGTAAGTGATGGCTCCTTCTCTATGGACGGAACAATTGCCCAACTGGATAAAATTTGTGACCTGGCCGATAAATATAATGCCCTGGTTATGATAGATGAATGTCATTCATCAGGTTTTTTGGGCAAAACCGGCCGCGGAACACATGAACATCATGGTGTGATGGGTCGCGTAGATATCATTACCGGAACTCTGGGAAAAGCATTGGGCGGGGCATCAGGAGGATTTACCTCGGGGCCTAAGGAAGTGATCAATCTTCTCAGACAACGCTCAAGACCCTATTTATTTTCAAATACATTGGCGCCTTCAATTGTTGGGGCTTCGATTGCAGTTTTGGATTTACTTGAGAAAAGTACAGAATTACGGGATAAACTTGAAGAGAACACTCTGTACTTCCGGAAAAAAATGACCGCAGCGGGTTTTGATATCAAACCGGGAACACATCCAATTGTACCGATCATGTTGTATGATGCAAAACTTTCACAGGATTTTGCAGCAGAATTGCTAAAGGAAGGAATTTATGTGATCGGCTTTTATTTTCCGGTGGTACCAAAAGATAAAGCACGAATAAGGGTGCAGTTATCTGCTGCACATACTAGAGAACATCTGGACAAGGCCATTGCGGCGTTTATAAAGATTGGCAAGAAACTGAGAACGATAAAATAGCACGTATATTTTTTTGTATATTTGTACGTACAAAGAAAAGGATATGGCTAATACAAAATTAACGCTCAGCATGGAACCTGAAGTTGTGTATCGTGCTAAACAATACGCAAAAAAGAGGCATATAAGCTTATCCAAATTGATTCAGGATTTTTTAGAAAATTCAATTGAGAGTGATAATTTAAAGGATGATCCGGATCTTAATATACCTGAGGAAATAGAAAAGTTAAGAGGAATATTGAAAGGATCTGATCTCTCAAAAAAACAGTTAAAGCAAATAAAGCTTGAGTATCTAAAAGAGAAACATGGCCTCTGAGAAAATTTTTATTGATTCAGATATTTTATTGGATTTGTTTTTTGACCGGAAGCCCTACTCAATATTTGCTACAAAGTTATTTGATATTGGCTTAAGAGAAAATTTTAGTTTATATACCTCTGCATTAGTCACAGCGAACTTATACTATATAATATCAAAGCAGCAGGACAAGAATTCAGCAAATGAATGTTTATCGATACTCTTAAAATATATTCATGTGCTACCAATGGAACTGGATGATGTTGAATATGGTTTAACAAATGTATTTGATGATTTTGAGGATGCAATTCAATACCATATTGCCGAAAAAAATCATTGTACAATAATCTTAACCCGTAATCTAAAGGATTATAAACATGCTAAAATACCTGTTTTAACAGCACAACATTTTTTTAAACAGTAAATTACAATGCAAGAAAAAATATCCCAATACACATCAGAAATAAATTCATTTCAACCAAAAAACAATGATGAACTCGAAGCATTCAGAATTCGCTTTCTGGGTACAAAAGGCATTATAAAGGATCTTTTCGAAGCCTTCAAAACTGTTTCTGCAGAAGAAAAACGGATTCTGGGCAAGGTTCTGAATGAGTTCAAGCAAATGGCTGAAGCCAAATATCAGATACTTAAAGAAAGTTTAGAGACTGTTGAGAAAAGTGCTGATTCTGAGCTTGACCTTACTCTTCCGGGAGAAGGATTCGAACTTGGTGCGCGCCATCCCCTATCTCTGGTTAGAAAAGAAATTATTGAGATTTTCAAAAAACTGGGATTCAATGTAGCCGAAGGTCCGGAGATTGAAGACGACTGGCATAATTTCTCGGCACTTAATTTCCCCGAAGAACACCCGGCCAGGGATATGCAGGATACCTTTTTCATACGCCTCAGCCCCGACCCCTCTCCGGGAGGAGAGGGGAGTACAAACGGCAAGGGTGAAGCAATTGCGCTTCGTACCCATACTTCATCTGTTCAGGTAAGAATGATGGAAGCAGGTAAACCGCCATTCCGCGCTATTATGCCTGGCAGAGTTTATCGAAATGAGGCCATTTCAGCAAGGGCACATTGCTTTTTTCATCAGGTTGAAGGACTGTATATTGATGAGAATGTTTCTTTTGCCGACCTGAAACAAACCTTATTTCATTTTGTTCAGGAGTTGTTTGGAGCAGGCACAAAAGTGCGGTTCAGACCAAGTTATTTCCCTTTTACAGAACCATCGGCTGAAATGGACATTTCCTGTTCCATTTGTAAAGGCGATGGCTGCCAGTTCTGTAAATACAGTGGCTGGGTTGAAATTCTGGGCTGCGGCATGGTCGACCCGAATGTTCTGGAAAATTGCAATATCGATAGCAAGAAATTTACAGGTTATGCCTTTGGTATGGGGATTGAAAGGATCACCAATTTGAAGTATCAGATCAAAGATCTCAGGTTATTTTCAGAAAATGATATCCGCTTTTTAAAGCAATTCCAATCAGAAATGATTTGATGAGAACAGGAATTTCAATAGTGCTCATTTCGCTTACTTTGCTTTCCTGCACTAAGGATAGCTTAGACCGGATTCCTGAAGCCTATGTAAATTATAGAATAACAATCCAGGAGTTTAATATTAAAAACAAAAATGGTTTGCTGTTGGTCAATAAAATGGATAATACCGGTGTTGCCGGATTGATTATTTACCGCAGGGCTGATAATGCTTATGTAGCTTTTGACCGTTGCAGTTCTGTGAATCCACAAACCAGATGTGCAGTAGTACCGGATGACCCAAACCTGACGGCTACTGATCCATGCAGCGGGGCAAAATTTTCATTATTTGATGGTTCACCTGTGAAAGCCCCGGCTAAGAGACCCCTTAAGGAATATAAAGTAATTATTAGTAATTTTGAAATCTCGGTATTGAACTGATATGGAAGTCGATAAAATCAAGGAAAGTATAAAGAAAGCAGCTCAGGATTTATTCCGAAAATACGGCTACCATAAAACCAGTGTAAATGAAATTGCAAAGCGTGCTAAGATTGCTAAAGCAACCATTTACAAATATTTCGAAAGCAAGGAATTGCTGCTGCAGGCTATCCTGATGGAATACATTCAGCAAAGTGTTCACGAAATCATTCATAATTCATCAGAAGAACTGGATGAAGAAGCATACTTAAGTATGATCATCCTCAAAACCAGCCGATTATCTTATACCGTTTGTAATGAATTTATTGGATGGGAATTTATACGTGAGTCGGCCAATTCACAGGAATTTCTGAAAACTTTATCTGATGATCTTGAGAATCTCCTTATCCAATCTTTCAATCAAACACAACTCTTTAAAGCTGATGATTATATAGAACGACTTCGCTTTTTGATCAAGGCAAGTAAAAGTATTGTCTTCTCATTTGCTTTCACCTCAGTGAGTGATTCTGATGTTCGCAAAAATTTTATCTCCTTCCAAAAAGAAATCCTCCCCTATTTAGTTAAGGCCGCCGTTAAATAAGTCGCGATTTCCACACAGCATTGTAGACTTAAAGTAAATTTAATATTAAACTACTATACCAATTTGGTTTTTGGTATAAATTTTGATATTTTGCTGATGTCAAAAAACCAATTATCATCCATGAGCCGCGAAATTTTAATATTATCCGATTTAATTGATGAGCTTTTTGAATTTTAAGTCCTGATTTACCACGGGATATTGTTTTCATAAAGCTAATCTGTCTGATTTGAACCTGCTTAAAGCATGGCTCTTGTAAATCCTGTGTCAATATATTTCGTTACCCCTTTCCTAAGATAAAAATCTTTAATTTTGCCGCTCATGAAAAAAATTCCGGCCGACAAAAAATTCTTGCAGAATATACAGGTAATCGACATTGCCGAAGAGGGTAAGGGTGTGGGTAAATCAGATGATCTGGTTATCTTCATTGATAAAGCTGTTCCCGGCGACATTGTAGATGTTGAGTTATTAAGAAGAAAGAAAAAGTTCTACGAGGGAAAGATCCAAAATCTTGTAAAGCCTTCCGAACATCGCACCGAGCCTTTTTGCGAACATTTTGGCGTATGTGGCGGCTGTAAATGGCAGCATCTGACTTATGATGCACAATTACAATTCAAACAAAAGAGTGTGAGCGATGCATTGCAAAGGTTGGGCAAAGTAGATGTATCTGATATGGAGCCAATTCTGGGCTCTGCCGAGTCACGCTATTACAGAAATAAACTGGAGTATACATTTTCCGATAAACGCTGGCTGACCGACGGAGATATGCGTAGTGATGAAACCATGGAAATGAATGCCTTGGGTTATCACATTCCTGGCCGATTTGATAAGATCCTTGATATAGACCATTGCTATCTGCAGGCTGATCCATCCAATGAGATCAGAAACAAAGTAAGGGAATACGCACTAAAAGCCGGAATTTCATTTTATAACCTGAAAAGTCATGAAGGATCACTCAGAAATCTGATCATTCGTACCTCCAGTACCGGTGAATTAATGGTGATTGTTGTGTTTGCTTATGCAGATGAAGAACAGATTGAGGGAATGATGAAATTCATAGCTTCTGAGTTCAAAAGCATAAACTCCTTACTGTACATCGTCAATCATAAAAAGAACGATACGATATTCGACCAGGACATTCATACTTATGCAGGAGCAGACCATATTTTTGAGAATATGGATGGATTAAAATTCAAAATCGGTCCGAAATCATTTTACCAAACCAACTCTGCACAGGCTTTTGAACTCTACAAAATAGCCCGTGATTTCGCCGACTTTAAAGGTGATGAACTTGTTTACGACCTTTACACTGGTGCGGGCACAATCGCCAATTTCATTGCCGGAAAAGTTAAAAATGTAATAGGTATTGAGTATGTCCCTACCGCGATTGAAGATGCAAAAATCAACTCCGAAATTAATGGAATTAAAAACACCAGCTTTTTTGCAGGCGATATGAAGGATATCCTTAATGAGGATTTTATCAGCACCCATGGCAAACCCGATGTAGTGATCACCGATCCCCCCCGTGCAGGTATGCATCCCGATGTGGTGAAGCGATTGCTGGAAATGGAAGCTGAAAAAATAGTTTATGTAAGCTGTAATACAGCAACCCAGGCAAGGGATATTGAACTGCTCAAAGCAAAATATGAGGTAGGCAGAATCAAACCAGTTGATATGTTTCCGCATACCCAGCATGTTGAAAATGTGGTGCTGCTTACAATTAAAGGATAGATCAAAACCCGGGGCAAATTCTGCCGGGCATATTAAATTAGATTGCAATGGAAATCAAAGACCTGCTAAATCCTGAAGAAAACACAGAAGGGAATAATAAAGCTAAGGAAAGTCCGCTGAAGAGTCTTGAAACTGATCTGAAGTTTTACAACGAATCGGTGAAAGAAGTAGCCATTGAAATAATGGTGGAAGGCATCTCAGAATTTCCGATTTTTGTTGCCCATCAGCATGAAGTAAAACTGGGTGAACCCATTTTAGATAGAAACGAACTAAATACAGGCTGGAGCATTCATGCCTCTACAATCGAAGAATTTACCGAAAAAGGACTAATTCAACCCGATAAGAAAGAAAGGTTCATCAAACAATATAAAGACCCGTACCAGTTTATGTGTGTATTTGTCATTGTTCCTGAAGGAGCTAATTTTATTTTCTTCCCTTATCAATAGAATCCGGATTGATTGATTTCTTAAATAAATTGAAGGAATAAATAGCAAGGTTTGCACAGGAATATGTAATTTGAATCGAAATTTGAGAACAAGATGGCTGTTAAAAAATTACTGATACTCAATAAAACACAGATTAAGCAGAAGATCGATCGAATGGCCTATCAGATTCTGGAGGATAACCTGAATGAAAAGGAAGTCGTTCTGGCAGGAATTATAGATCAGGGTTATATTATCGCCAAACGCCTGAAAAAAGTCATTGAATCTATTTCAGAGATTAAGGTTGTTTTAATGAAGATTGATATTGACAAAGATAGTTCCCATCTCCAGGCCAGTTCTGATATTGATGTCAATGCAGTTAAGAACAAGGTTGTTATTCTGGTTGATGATGTATTGAACAGCGGCCGGACACTAGCCTACGGACTTGGAGTATTCATTGACATTCCCCTAAAAAAATTAAGAACACTGGTGCTGATCGACCGCAGCCACCGCAATTTTCCTATTTCTTCTGATTTCACCGGCCTGGAAATGTCTACGCTCGTCAAAGAGCATATTGAGGTGGTGATGGATGATAAATCGAAGGATGATGCGGTTTATTTGAGTTAAATCAATGCTTCACCCCAAATTCAAATAAAAAGATAAACGCTCGGCAGTCAGGTCACTCGCACTAACTACATACTTAGCCTGATTATAGAACAATTCACGCTCCTTGAGTTTGCTGCTTATAAAATCGATCAGCTCTTCTCCCTTCAGGTGGCGGATCAGGGGGCGATCAGTTTTTGAATGCTCCAGGCGACTTGCCAGGGCCTTTGGCGACAAGGAAAGATAGGCTACCAATCCGTTTTTATTCATCCATTCCATATTATCCCCAAAGCAGGGTGCTCCGCCGCCGGTAGCGATAATAACATTTTCAGGGAATTCAGTTTTTTGCAAAATATCCTGCTCCAGTTCACGGAATACCTCTTCACCATGGAGTTCGAAATAACTGACAATACTCATTCCTGCCTTAGATTCAATTAACTTATCGAGATCAATGAATTCATATTTTAAATAATTAGCTAGTTTTTTTCCAATGGTTGTCTTTCCACTGCCCATAAATCCAATCAGGAATACCTTCATAAAATTCTTTCTCCTTAAATATTTGACCACAGAGTGATTAACATCTGCTATTGCATCGAAATATTGATAATCTATAAAATTGATCTTTTTGAACTACTGATTTTTAATTTACACTAAAGTATTTTGCCGACAATTCATCATAAGATGGCAGATTACGAAAATGCCATTTATTGACAACTGTCCCATTTTTAAGTAATAATACTCCTGGGTTTGCCCTGACCATGCTTTTCAGTGGAATAGCATCCGCATAAAAGATCTCCATTACCAGCTTATTTTTTTTGCTGAACGCCTCTGCATCCTGTGCGGAACTCGAGGTCAGAAAGACAGTCCGGATATTGAAATTTTCTGCCGCATTGATTGCAATTGCATTCAGATTACCAATGCCGGTCAAATCGGTTTTCGAAAGGTCATAAGCCACAATCACCAGATTATAATAAGGGTTTTCCAAAATCTCAGCATTATAATCAGTCCCCTGAGTATCCGTAATTTTCAGGTCTTTGATTTTAACTTCAAAGCCTTTACTGATCAGTTTACTTTCAGGATCTCCGGTAATTTCCCAATTCTTATCCTTCCAGATTCCTGAACTCAGATATTCTTTATCAGTTAAGGATTTCGTCTCGCCAGTGCTTTTATTCTTTAAAGTATAGGTGATCTGATACACATCTTGTGGCACTCCCGGAGGCATGATCATTAATGAAGGGATATTATTCCCAACTTTATAAGGTAGAAAATCAAGAACAGGCAGAAAATTATAGGTATACAAGCCAAATCCGAGGGATATCAGAACAATAAATCCCAATATCCAATTTTGAGCCCTTTCACTGCTAATTAAAGGCATGATCTCATTGCGCTTTTTATAGATATACAGAATCATAATCAGCAACACAATATCCTTTGAGAAAGACTGCCATGGAGTCAGTGGAATAGCATCTCCAAAACAGCCACAGGACGTAACTACCTCAAAAAAAGCTGAATAGAAGGTAAGAAAGGTAAAGAAAATGATGGTTAACAATAAGCCGGAAGCAACATTTCGGGAACGGATACCAAGAAGCAGTAATGCCCCGAGAACAATTTCAATTGTGCAAAGTATAATTGCAAATACAGTCGCAAAATCATTCAGAAAGGCAATGTGAAAAACTTCAAAATACTCCTGCAACTTATAGCCAAACCCAAGCGGATCATTGGCCTTAATCAGTCCTGAAAAGATAAAGAGTAATCCAACAATCGCTCTAAGCAAATGTAATAAGGCATGTTTCATTGGAATATAATTGCTTTAATATCCCGCAAATGCGGGATCAAGGTTTATAAATTAGGGAGGACCAAAATTAAATCCACCCTATTGGAACCGGCTTCTTAAAGACCGAGTTTGATCAATGCAAAAACCGAATAGTTAAGCATATCCTGATAATTTGCCCTGACACCCTCCGAAGCAAGTGTTTGTCCGGAATTATCTTCAATCTGCTTTACCCTGAGGATTTTCATCAATATAAGATCAGTCAATGAACTGATCCGCATATCCCGCCATGCCTCTCCGTAATCATGGTTCTTGGCAAACATAAGTTCTTTGGTCTCATTCACCCTTTTATCAAAATACATCTCCACTTCATCAAGCGGAAGTTCCGTTCTATCATCGTTTTGGAGATCCATCTGCATCATCGCGATGATACAATAATTAACAATTCCAATATATTCTGAAGTAATATCCTCTCCTACCTTTGAAACCTTCTTTTCTTCAAGGGTTCGGATTCGCTGAGCCTTGATAAAAATCTGGTCAGTTATAGATGATATCCTTAGAATACGCCAGGCAGTCCCATAATCGTTACTTTTCTTTAGAAAAAGTTCTCTGCAAACTTTTATGACACTATCGTATTCTGCTGAAGTTTTATTAATCAAAGCCTTAATTTTTTATTTGTTAGAACCATGAAATAATCGGTATTTTGCCTTACATGGCGGGTAAAAATACAGTTTTTCAGCAAAAATCTACGTTAAATGTTCGGGGTAGCCTCCTCGATCTTTCAAAGCCCAAAATTATGGGCATACTGAACCTCACGCCCGATTCCTTTTATGACGGAGGGAGAAATAACAACCTGCATGATGCCCTGAAAAAAATCGAACAAATCCTGTCGGAAGGAGCAGACCTGATAGACATCGGTGCCTATTCATCCCGTCCCGGCGCAGAACATATCTCTGAAGAAACAGAATCAGATCGTTTGATACCTGTTTTAAGGGCTATTGTTAGCGAATTTCCGGATGTTATACTTTCAATTGATACCTTCAGATCCGGAATTGCCAAAACAGCTGTGCATGAAGGTGCTGGAATTATCAATGATATTTCAGCCGGGTCGATGGATAATGAGATGTTTCAAACCATCGCAGAGCTTGGTGTACCTTATATTATGATGCATATGAAAGGAACTCCTCAAACGATGGCCACACAGAACGATTATGAAGATATTACAACGGAAATTTGTCAATACTTTGTCTCCAGAATCCAAAAATTAAAGAATTTGGGAGTAAATGATCTGATTGTTGATCCGGGTTTTGGTTTTGCAAAAAATCTGGAGCAGAATTATGAAATCTTGGCTAATCTGGAACACTTAAAATCAACCGGGCATCCGGTTCTTGCAGCACTTTCACGCAAATCGATGATCTATAAACTGTTGGAGACTGATGCTGAACATGCCCTGAATGGCACAACAGCTGCTAATACAATCGCTCTGATAAAAGGAGCAAACATTCTCCGTGTACACGATGTTAAAGCAGCGGCTGAGGTTGTTAAAATTGTTAATCAGATGAATATTCAGCGCTAAATTAGTTTTACGGCGTATGATTTCTCAATACTAAATACTCACTACTCAATACTAATTTCCAAACCAAATCGCAATTATTATTTACATTTATAGAATGGAAGGATTTGACTTTAGTTTCCTTAATCTTCGCTTTCTGGATCTCCTGGATATTGTACTGGTTGCACTTATTATATATTACATATACAACCTGATCAGGGGAACAATTGCGCTCAATATATTGCTCGGACTGGTGATCATTTATGCTGCTTACATTCTGGTAAAGCAGGCACAAATGCGACTACTTACCGAATTATTGGGGGCATTTGTTAGCGTGGGCTTTATCGCTTTGATCGTGGTATTCCAGCAGGAAATCAGGCGTTTCCTCTTACTCATTGGCCGAAACGCATCGCTGCAAAAAAACAAGGCCTGGTGGTCCTTTCTTTTTGGCAGGAAAGAAGTAGTAAAAAATAATTCCATTCGGATCAAACCGATTATTGATGCCTGCAAGAGTCTTCAAAAGAGCCGAACAGGTGCTTTAATTGTATTTGCTAAATACTTTGATGAACAATTTTACCAGAATAGCGGAGAAATTATTGAAGCAAAAGTTTCCAGGCGACTATTAGAAAGCATTTTCCAGAAAACGAGTCCGCTGCATGATGGAGCAGTAATTATCTCTGAAAACCGCATCAAATGCGCCAGCAGTATCTTACCCCTTACAGAAAACGATAAGCTACCACCACAATTCGGACTCAGGCACAGGGCTGGAATAGGGATTACTGAAATGAGTGATGCCGTTGCAATAGTCGTATCCGAAGAAACCGGGGAAATCTCCTATGCCAAGCAAGGTAGGGTTCGGATGAATTTAAGTTTTTCGGAACTGGAGAAGCTTCTGAATAAGGATTATTAAGCTCTGTTGCCAAATTAAAATAAAGCTTATTAAAATTTATTCATCATTCACTTTACAGGATGTTTTTAGGAATCTGTTAGAACGATTGGCATTTACTTCAAATCAGAAATCGATAAGTGCTTGGTGGATAACACCAAACACATGAAAAAAATTTGTAAACGAGTCAGGAGACTCTTTATTTATTGTACATCCGTAAAGACGCTGTGCTGAAACTGTACAACAGCAAATTATTGTTGTATTGAAAAATCAATTTTCGTAATCGCTGGAAAACTAAGGACAGGATAACACGAAACCACAAGAGAATCATCACTACTTATACACCACTCCTTCTTTCATAACAAAGCTCATAGAGCTCAGAACTTTAATATCCTTTATCGGATCACCATTTACAGCAATGATATCTGCAGACTTTCCTTTTTCAATTGAACCAATACGATCTGAAATACCAAGCAGATCAGCAGCATTCATAGTTGCAGATTTGATCGCTTCCATAGCCGGCATTCCTGCTTCAACCATATATTCAAATTCTTTGTAGTTCTTGCCATGTGCAAATACACCCGCATCGGTACCAAAAGCAATTTTAACACCTGCCTTATATGCTTTGGCAAAAGTGCTTTGAATTTTCGGTCCGGTTGCAATTGCTTTAGGAACTACCAGGGGAGGGTAATATCCCGGAATTTTAGCTGAATCAGCTACAGATTTTCCAGCAGTAATTGTGGGAACATAATACGTACCATTTTCCTTCATTAAAGCGATGACCTCATCATCCATGAAAGTCCCGTGTTCAATAGAAGAAACGCCTGCCCGTATAGCCCTTTTCATTCCTTCAGCACCATGAGCATGTGCAGCCACGCGATAACCATAATCTTTGGCAGTGCTGACCACTGCTTTAATTTCATCCTCTGTAAATTGTGCACCTGCACCATCCTTCGCATTACTTAAAACGCCGCCGGTTGCGGTTATTTTAATCACATCTGAACTTTCTTTATAACGCTGTCTTACAGCTTTTCTGGCTTCCTCCGGACTGTTAATTACCCCGTCTTTCGCCTCGGGATCTCCAACCAATGCCCTGCTATATCCATTGGAAGGATCCGCGTGCCCGCCGGTAGTGGCAATGCTTTTGCCTGCGGCTAAGATCCGCGGACCTTTAATATCACCCTGATTGATTGCATTTCTGAGGGATATGGCTACAATACCCCCCAGATCTCTAACGGTGGTAAAACCAGCCATGAGTGTACGCTCAGAATATTTAACTGCTTTCAATGCATAGTCCTCATCGTTCAGAGTAAACTCTTCCATGTATTGATTCTTGCTGGTCTCTCCAGATAAATGAACATGCGAGTCAATGAATCCAGGCATCACAGTCTGATTTCTCATGTTAATGAGCATATCACTAGTGGCTCCCGACTGATAGCCTTTTCTGACATCTATTATTTTATTCGATTCAACTATGATGGTCATCTCAGTCTGAACCGAGTTTGATTTTCCATCAATTAAGCGGCCGCATTGAATATAGGTTTGCTGTGCAAAAGCAGGAAAAACTAAAAAAATAGCAAGGAGTATAGCAATATGTTTCATGGAGGATTTTTTTGGTTAATCTAAACTATCCAAAAAAAGGTATAAAACAAAAAATCCGGCCTGAGACCGGATTTGATTTTCAATAAAAATGAATTTAATGTAATTAACAATAATGATCAAACGCCTGTTGCAGATTATCCGCAATCATCTGTGCCGGACGTCCTTCAATCTGGTGACGCTCAATCATATGAACTAGTTTCCCATCCTTAAATAACGCAATCGCAGGTGAGGAAGGAGGGTAAGGCAACATAAATGCCCTGGCTGTATCAACTGCATCTTTTTCCATACCTGCAAAAACGGTTACAAATTTATCCGGGTGTTTTTCATGCTGTACTGAAATCCTGGCAGCGGGACGTGCATTAGCAGCCGCACAACCACAAATAGAATTCACCATAACCAATACCGTTCCATCTGATTTTATGGCTTGTTCAACTTCCTCAGCAGTTCTCAGATCCTGAAAACCCGCATTTACAAGTTCCTGACGCATTGGAGCAACTAAATATTCTGGATACATATCTTAATTAAATTAATCTTAAAAATTGAATTATACACAAAGTTAAGTATTTACAAATGATATGATGTATTTTGAAATCGTTTGACGTTTAGATTACTAAGAAGCTATAAAGAAAATCCTGATTGAACTAAAGTTCCGTTAATAATGCATCAGCCAGGAGCACACTAAACCGGATCGAAGCGATAGCTTTTGGCTCATATTCATTATTTATCCTGAACCTAAAATGCAAGAGCCAAAACTTAAGCGAAGAGCCGGACAGGTGAGACAGAAGAATCATAGGCCCTGCTTTCCAAAAACTCCATAAGGCTCATTACCTAAAAATATCATTCGATCTTAAATACAGCCCTTTACTCTTTTGAATTGACCAAAGTATAATTACCTTTGCGAACAATTTTCTTACTTCAAATAAGAAATAATTAATTATCCATTTATCGTGCGGTAAAACGCATTTAAACCACAAACTATGTCATCAGTAGAGACAAATTATGTTCCTTACAAAGTTAAGGACATTTCATTAGCAGAATGGGGCCGTAAAGAGATCGGTCTTGCTGAAGCAGAAATGCCAGGATTAATGGCACTTCGCGAAGAATTTGGTGCATCAAAGCCTCTTAAAGGTGCACGTATTGCAGGATGTTTACACATGACCATCCAGACAGCTGTTCTAATTGAAACTCTTGTTGAGTTAGGAGCTGAAGTTACCTGGTCATCATGTAACATTTTCTCAACTCAGGATCATGCTGCGGCTGCAATTGCTGCTGCAGGAATTCAGGTTTATGCCTGGAAAGGTCTGAATGAGGAAGAATTTGACTGGTGTATTGAGCAAACCTTACATTTCGGCCCGGATCGCAAACCATTAAACATGATTCTTGATGATGGTGGCGATTTAACTAACATGGTATTTGACAGGTTCCCTGAACTGATTGCAGGTATCAAAGGTCTTTCTGAAGAAACTACTACCGGTGTTCACCGCTTATATGAGCGTATGAAAAACGGAACATTGCACTTACCTGCAATCAACGTAAATGATTCAGTGACCAAATCTAAATTTGATAATAAATACGGTTGTCGTGAGTCATTGGTTGATGCGATCCGTCGTGCAACTGACGTAATGATGGCTGGTAAAGTTGCTGTTGTATGTGGTTATGGTGATGTTGGTAAAGGTTCTGCAGTTTCTTTAAGCTCTCAGGGAGTTCGTGTAATTGTAACTGAAATTGACCCTATCTGTGCTTTACAGGCAGCAATGGAAGGTTATGAAGTGAAGAAATTAGCTACAGCAATTAAAGAAGCAGATATCGTGGTAACTACTACCGGTAACTGTGATATCGTTCGTGGCGAACATTTCCTGGCTTTAAAAGACAAAGCCATCGTTTGTAATATCGGTCACTTCGATAATGAGATCGATATGGCATGGTTAAACGGAAACTACGGCAACACTAAAGTTGAGATCAAACCACAGGTTGATAAATATACCATCAATGGTAAAGATGTGATCGTACTTGCTGAAGGCCGTTTAGTGAATTTAGGATGTGCAACTGGTCACCCTTCATTCGTTATGTCCAATTCATTTACTAATCAGACTTTAGCTCAGTTAGAACTTTGGACAAACACTGATAAATATGAGAACCAGGTTTACGTTCTTCCAAAATATCTGGATGAAAAAGTAGCCCGTTTACACCTTGCAAAGATTGGTGTTGAACTTGAAACATTAGATCAGCATCAGGCTGATTATATTGGTGTTCCTATTGAAGGTCCTTTCAAAGCTGATACTTACAGATACTAAACGAAGTCGGAGGGCTGAATCCGGAGGCCGGATTACCGTTTACTAAGTTAAGATGGAGGTATCTTCAGTTTTATAAAAGAATGCTTACTTTCGGGTAAGCATTTTTTTTATGATCAAATCATTTTCTGATCTGGATGTCTATCAGCTTTCCTATCAATTGTCAATGAGTGTTTTCAATTTGACAAGAGACTTTCCTTCTTCTGAAAAATATTCTTTAACCAGCCAAATAATTCGTTCTACAAGATCAATAAGTGCTAATATTGCAGAAGGTTATGGGCGGAGAATATACCATGCAGAATTTAAGAAATATCTGATCTACTCTTCCGGATCTTTGGAAGAAAGCAAAGTGTGGTTAAATTTCGCTAAAGACTGCAATTATATAACATCAGAACAATTTAACCTCTATAATGCTAAAGCAGATGAAATTGGAGCAAAACTTCATAAGCTCTATATAAACTGGAAATCTTAATCTAATTTAACAACAGCTTTACTCAGACTTCAGACCTCAGACCTCAGACCTCAGACCTCAGACTTCAGACATCAGACTTCAGACTTCAGACCTCAGACTTCAGACTTCAGACATCAGACCTCCTACCTCCTTTACCATGACAAACCTATCTGTAAACATCAATAAAATAGCTACACTTCGTAATTCAAGAGGTGGCAATAACCCTGACCTGATTAAAGTTGCCCTGGATGCCGAACGATTCGGAGCAGAGGGAATAACCGTTCATCCACGTCCGGATGAGAGGCATATCCGCTATCAGGATGTATTCGACCTGAAAAAGGTGATTCAAACGGAGTTTAATATTGAGGGTAATCCCAAAGAACAAAAATTCGTTGAGTTGGTTTTAGCCAATAAGCCAGCACAGGTTACATTGGTGCCTGATGCTGAGGGTCAGTTAACATCCAATCATGGCTGGGATACAATCAAACATCAAAGCTATCTTAAAGATATTATTGCTGAGTTTAAATCTGAAGGCATTCGGGTGTCCATTTTTGTTGATCCTGCAAAAGAAATGATTGAAGCTGCGGAGCGTACAGGAACAGACCGCATTGAACTTTATACCGAATCATATGCCAGCAATTATCATGCTGACAAGGAATTTGCGATTAAACCCTATATCGCAGCTGCCCAGCTTGCCAACAAATTAGGTTTGGGTATAAATGCAGGCCATGATCTTGATTTGCATAATTTAAATTACTTTTCAAAAAACATTCCCGGATTACTCGAAGTAAGTATCGGGCATGCACTTATTTGCGACTCTCTGTATTTAGGTTTGGAAAATACAATCCAAATGTACCTGAGGGCACTAAAGAATAATTAACCTTATAACCGGCACTATTCCTTGCGTATGATTCAAACACTGGACATTGATAAATTTCTGCAACTGGCCGAAACTATTCCGGTGATTGATGTCAGAACCCCGCTTGAGTTTGTGCACGCACATATTCCGGGTGCTCATAATCTTCCCATCTTTTCAAATGATGAAAGGGTTCAGGTAGGTACAACCTATAAGCAAAAAAGTCGTGAGGCTGCAATTCTGCTTGGATTTGATCTTACCGGTCCGAAATGGTCAGGTTTTATTAAGCAAGCCCTTAAGATTGCTCCCGAAAAAAAGATTCTGATCCACTGCTGGCGTGGAGGTATGCGTAGTGGTGCAATGGCCTGGGCGCTAAATCTTTATGGTTTTGAAGTTTTTCTTCTTGAAGGCGGTTACAAGAGGTACCGTAACTGGGTGCTGGACCAATTTAAAGAAACTTATTCTATACTCATTTTGGGTGGGATGACGGGCTCCGGGAAAACAAAAACCCTCAATCAGCTCAAAGATCTTTCCCAGCAGGTTGTGGATCTCGAAGATCTCGCGCAACATCAGGGATCTTCCTATGGATCTATGGGCCAGCTCATTCAGCCCAGTCAGGAGCAATTCGAAAATTTACTTGCCCGTGAACTGAATAAAATTGACAAAAATACTCCGCTTTGGCTGGAGGATGAGAGTTTGTCGATAGGCCGATGTTTCATTCCCAATCCTATTTTCCATCGGATGCGCCAGGCTCCTGTGATGAAAATCATAGTACCATTTCAGGAAAGGGTCGATTTTCTTGTAAAGGAATACGGAGTACTTGATAAGGAGTTTCTGATTGAAAGTACCTTGAGAATCGGAAAAAGACTTGGCCCTGAACAAACCCGCGATGCGATTCTGGCGATCAGAGAAAACCGGATGGATGATTTTATCAAAATTGTGCTGGTATATTATGATAAAACCTATGCCAATGGGCAGGGAAAAAGGGAAAAAGAAAGTATCCATATCATTCAATGCAGAAGTACAAATGCAGAAGAAAACTGCAGACTACTGTTGAATCACATTAAATCAAATCGAATTAATGCAGACATTCAGTCTCAATTTTTGTAAGAACAAATAACATAATACCTATCCCAAATCTCATGTCTCAATACTCACTACTCAATACTCACTACTCATTTATATGATCCCTGAAGAAATAAAATTAACACAATATTCACATGGCGCTGGCTGTGGATGTAAAATTAGTCCTGCAGTATTAGACATCATTCTGCACAGTCCAATCACTCACTCAGCCGACCCTAACTTACTGGTAGGAAATAATACCAGGGATGATGCAGCAGTACTCGATCTTGGTAATGGAAATGCACTCATTTCAACAACTGATTTTTTCATGCCAATTGTGGATGATGCCTATGACTTTGGCAGGATAGCCTCAGCTAATGCCATAAGCGACGTTTATGCGATGGGTGGGAAGCCCGTATTAGCTATCGCTATATTGGGATGGCCGATCGATAAATTATCGCCCGAAGTTGCACAAAAAGTCCTCGAGGGTTCCAGGGCAATTTGTACGGAGGCAGGAATAACCCTCGCAGGAGGACACAGCATTGATTGTCCTGAACCTGTATTTGGCCTGTCTGTCAATGGCATTGTCGATATTAAACATTTAAAACAAAACTCTACAGCAGAGACAGGATGCAAACTTTATCTTACCAAAGCACTCGGAGTGGGAATCCTGACCACGGCACAAAAAAAGGGAATTCTAAAGCCTGAACATGCAGATATTGCCCCGAAAAGTATGTCGATGCTTAATAAAATCGGTGAAACGCTTGGCAAGCTGGATTATGTAAAGGCAATGACCGATGTCACAGGCTTCGGATTACTAGGGCATCTTTCAGAAATGTGTGAAGGCAGTCATTTACAGGCAGTCATTGAGTTTGACAAAGTTCCAAAAATTGCGGTGATCGAAGAATACCTCGATCAAAATTCTGTCCCGGGAGGTACAAACAGAAACTGGAACAGTTACGGTCATAAAATTGGTTCAGGCAGTAAAACGCTGACCCGAAAAACTACAATCCTTGCTGACCCGCAAACCAGTGGAGGCCTGCTGGTTGCTGTGGAAGAATCGAAAACTGCGGATTTTGAAGAAGTACTTCGGTCAAATGGTATTCCCGAATCAAATATTATATGTTTCGGATCGTTAAGAGAGAAGACTGGAGATTATCTGGTAGAAATAATTTAAAAGGGTATAGTTCCTTTACGTTAAGAATGATTTACTCTGGAATTGATTATCTTTAAGAAACACGATTATGAAAAGAACAGTAATCTATTTATTATTTGTTTTGGGATTCGCATTCATCAACGGATGCGGGACTGAAACAACAATCAATGACGACGAGGCGGCATCGGTAATCTCAAATTATCTGGATGAAAACCCGGAATATAAAACAGCCAGTTTCAATTTTGGTGAAATGAAATTCCGTCAAAATAAAGATCAGGAAGAACTAAATAAGTACAGGGAATTGGAAGAATCGGGGTACATTAGCATGGATGTGCAGGAACAAAAGAAGGTTTTCCTTTCCAAAGACAGTTCATTTGTCTATTTGATCAAATTGACCGAGAAATCTGCACCTTTTGTTCTGGAGCAGGGTAGTGATAAAGCAAAGGTCAAGACTATCATTTATGAAATGGACAATGATAAGCCTGTGAATTTTGTGAAAACCAATGATAATTCTGCAAAAGTGACTGTTACTTTAGTTAAGGCTGAAACAGACTTCTATCCTTTTGATAACAACAAAGGTTCAAACAGTGAGTTTATTACAAAAACCTATAAACTGAAACATAAGAAAGACGAAGGCTGGGTTGTTTCCGGTGAAAAATAAAGATCAAAAAATCCTAAAAATCAGCAGTATTTAGCCTTTTTAGATAGAGTAATTGCGCTCTTCAATTATTGATAATATTATTTCAGGCAATTTATTCCTGCAATTAAATAATGTGCTGAAAATCCTTATTTTTGCCTCATAAAAACTCCCCTCTTTTTAATGAAGCTTAATATAGATTATCAGGAAAAATTTGAGCAGCGTCATATTGCTCCGAATGAGCAGGACACCGCAAAAATGCTAGACACCATTGGTGTGAATTCCATTGACGAATTAATCAGTCAAACAGTACCTCCAAATATCAGATTGAAAAATAATCTGAATCTGCCGGCAGCAAAGAGTGAAGCCGATTACCTGAATAATCTGAAACAAACAGCGTCAAAAAACAAAGTTTTCAAATCGTACATCGGTCAGGGTTACCATGATGTTATTATTCCTGGGGTTATACAACGCAATATTCTGGAAAACCCGGGATGGTATACCCAGTATACACCCTATCAGGCAGAAATTGCACAGGGGCGTTTGCAGGCCCTGTTAAATTTTCAGACCATGGTAATGGATCTTACCGGAATGGAAATTGCGAATGCTTCACTTCTGGATGAAGGAACTGCCGCCGCCGAAGCGATGTTCATGCAATACAGCCTTCGCAAAAATGAGAATGCAAAAGTATTTTTTGTCTCGGAAGAGGTTTTGGCTCAAACTATTGATATACTTCAAACCCGCGCTGCTCCTTATGGTATTCAAATACTAATCGGCAGCCACGAAACTCTGAATCTGGATGAGAACATGTTCGGTGCTATCGTTCAATACCCGGCAGCTAAAGGTCAGATATATGATTACTCAAACTTTGCTCGTAAAGCTCATGAGAAAGGTATAAAACTAACGGTAGTTGCCGATATCATGGCACTTTCTTTATTAAGTCCTCCGGGAGAATGGGGTGCCGATATCGTAGTTGGTTCAAGCCAGCGTTTTGGAATACCAATGGGATTTGGCGGACCTCATGCCGCATTTTTTGCTACCAAAGAAGAATACAAGCGTTCTCTACCGGGCCGGATTATTGGGGTAACCATTGATAGTGCCGGAAACTATGCATTGCGTATGGCGCTTCAAACCCGTGAGCAGCATATCAGAAGGGATAAAGCAACCTCAAATATTTGCACCGCGCAGGCACTTCTTGCTATCATGGCAAGCATGTATGCCATCTACCATGGTCCTAAAGGAATTAAGCAGATTGCTGAACGAATCCACGGACTAAGTGTATTCTTATCTCAAGCCCTTGAGGCCCTTGGATATAAGCCGGAAAATAAATTTTTCTTCGATACCATCAAATTAGAACTGGGTGATCTGATCAACCCAATTCATGCAGAAGCGCTTAATAATGAAGTAAACCTGAACTATGAAGGTTCTTTGGTTAGCATAACACTTGATGAAACCACGACTCCCAATGATGTTCTGACAATCATCCGCTTCTTTGCAAAAGTTATGGGTAAAAATGCTCATGAGCTGGATTTGGATCGAATTAAATCAGGAATCAGTAGTCATATTCCTTCCCAATTACAACGGGAATCGGCTTATTTAACGCATCCGGTATTTAACTCACATCACTCTGAGCATGAAATGCTCAGATATATAAAATCGCTGGAAGCAAAAGATCTTTCGCTTTGCCATTCTATGATTGCATTAGGTTCATGCACTATGAAGCTGAATGCCACAACAGAAATGGTTCCTATTACCTGGGCAGAATTCAGCAAAATTCATCCATTTGCTCCAGCCGATCAGGTTGGAGGATACATGCAGATCTTTGATGAACTTAATAAATGGCTGAGTGAAATAACCGGATTTGCATCTATGAGTTTACAGCCCAATTCTGGAGCACAAGGTGAGTATGCCGGACTTATGGTTATTCGTGCATATCATTTAGACAGAGGGGATACTCATAGGAATATTGCCTTGATTCCTTCTTCGGCACATGGGACAAACCCTGCCTCAGCAGCAATGGCGGGCATGAAGATCATAATCGTTAAATGTGATGAAAGGGGCAATATTGATGTAGTCGACCTCAAAGCGAAGGCTGAAGAACATGCTTCTGATCTTTCATGCTTAATGGTAACCTATCCTTCTACTCATGGTGTATTTGAAGAATCGATCATTGAGATCTGTGAGGTCATTCACAAGAATGGCGGACAGGTTTACATGGATGGAGCAAATATGAATGCTCAGGTTGGACTTACAAGTCCGGCAACAATCGGAGCCGATGTCTGTCACCTTAATCTCCATAAAACATTTTGTATCCCACATGGCGGCGGTGGTCCTGGAATGGGCCCAATAGGTGTAGCAAAACATCTGGTACCATTTTTACCGGGACATGCTGTTGTTCATATGGGTAATGAAAAATCAATTTCTGCGGTTTCATCAGCCCCATGGGGATCAGCCTCAATCCTACTCATATCACATGCATATATTGCGATGATGGGCGGCGAGGGGTTAACCAATGCAACCAAATTCGCGATTCTGAATGCCAATTATATTAAAGCCAGACTAGAGAATTCTTACCCGGTTCTGTATTCGGGAAGCCAGGGCCGCTGTGCTCATGAAATGATTCTGGACTGCCGTGCTTTCAAGACATACGGTGTAGAAGTTACCGATATTGCCAAGCGACTGATGGACTATGGTTTCCATGCACCAACAGTGTCATTCCCGGTTGCAGGTACGGTCATGATCGAACCAACAGAATCAGAACCTAAACATGAACTTGACCGCTTTTGCGATGCGATGATTGCTATCCGCGCTGAAATATCTGAAGTTGAAAGCGGTAAACTGGATGCAGTAGATAACCCTCTGAAAAATGCCCCACATACAGCTTCTGTTGTGACTGCAGATGAGTGGACGCATGCATACTCCAGACAAACTGCTGCATTTCCATTGCCCTATGTAGCAGCTTTTAAATTCTGGCCATCAGTTGGCCGGGTTAATGATACACATGGCGATAGGACACTGATTTGTTCATGTCCTCCAATAGAATCATATGCAGAGGAAGTAGCATAATCTTATTCTTTTCAACTCTTTATACTCAGAATACCCTGTCCAAAAGCGGGGTATTTTTATTGAAATATATTTATTTTCATTGTCCTTGAGTTAAATTTATTAACCGTAAAACAATTTTTTAAAATCGTCGTAAAAATAAATTCCTGTCAGAAACACAGGAAAGCGACAGGCCTAAATCAATATTCTTATATAGTGATATTAACCGCTTGAAAATCAGTAATTTTAAACTTGATTGATTCCTTTCTGGAAGAGTAATTAATGAGCATCAAAATGAAAATAAATTTTCATGTCCTAACACAATACGCTGCTCTGATATTGCTATGCCTGAATTTTCCTTTCCAGGCTATTTCTCAAGAGTTAAAACCTATAAAACTTCAGCTAAAATGGCTGCATCAATTTCAATTTGCTGGTTATTATGCAGCAAAAGAAAAGGGCTTTTATAAAGATGCCGGCTTCGATGTTGAAATATTACAAGGCAATGCTTTAAATCCACCTGTGGATAATGTCCTGAAAGGCAAAGCCGATTTCGGTGTTACCGGATCTGATATCTTAAATTCCTTTATCAATAAAAAACCGGTAGTAGTTGTTTCTGTTATTTTTCAGCACTCTCCATACATCTTTATGACCTTGTCTGACAGTAAGATTAATTCTCCATCAGATCTTGCTGGAAAGACCATTATGGTATCAGAAGATCAGGGTGGCAGGTTGCTCAAGGCCCTGCTATTAGACGAAGGAATCCCCATCGACTCAGTAAACATCATCGAACACAATTGGCAAATTCAGGATCTCATCGAGAGAAAAGTTGATGCACAAAGTGCTTACATTACTGTTGAACCGCAGATACTACGCCAGATGGGGCATCAGGTAAGTATAATCAATCCCATAAATTATGGTATCGACTTTTATGGTGACCTACTTTTCACTACGGTTAAGATGGCAAATAGCCAACCCGGGACTGTTGAAAAATTCAACGAAGCAAGTTTAAAAGGCTGGCAATATGCCATGGACCACCCTGAAGAAATTACAGAATATATTCTGGAGCTACCGGGTGTAAAAAGTCGGGGTATTAGCAGAGAGCAGTTGCTTTATGAAGCCAAAGAAATGAAAGAACTGATTCTGCCCGAACTAGTTGAAATCGGACATATGAATCCCGGACGCTGGCTGAATATGCTCAATATTTATAAGAAACTCGGACTTGCAGATAAGGATGTAACAATCGAAGGTTTATTATTCAGGTCTTCGAGCACAAAAAAAGTTCAGTATTTCGATTATTTACTTTACGTGATCGGAGTAGCGGGAATTCTTGTTGTTCTGATACTTATTGGTACCTGGCAGCTTAGAAAACAGGTTTTAAAGAGAACTGCGGACCTTCAAACAGAGATCATGAACCGCACAAAAGCAGAACAACGCCTGGAGATTGCAATCGAAGCTGCAGGTCTAAGTATCTGGAGCAGAGATCTGAATACAAGTACAGTGATTTATGACCGAAACTGGTTCCAGAACCAGGGCATTGACCCGGATGTATTTTTGAAGGATGATACTTTAATTGCATCGATTCATCCGGATGATCAGACAAATGTGAAACAGGCTATTACAGAACTCAGAAAAGGTAAAAATCAATATAATAATCTTATTTATCGTATCAGAACTATCCATGGCGACTGGAAATGGTTGCTTTCTTTTAGTAAGATGACCAATTCTGAAGGTAGTGGCACAGGAAATATAGTTATCGGTTCACTTCTGGATATCGATTTCATTAAAAGAAAAGAGATTGAATTACAGGAAATTACAAAGGAACTACGAAAGAAGAACAATGAACTTGAAAAGTTCGCTTACATCACTTCTCATAATCTCCGTGCGCCTGTAGTAAATCTTATAAGTCTGACCGAGCTGCAACAGGAGACCAGCCTTTCTCAGGAGCTTCAGGACGAGATCCGCCAGAATATTCATGAATGTGTAAGGCAATTAGACAATACCTTAAATGACCTTGTAGAAATAGTAGCCAGCCAATCAGGAAAATCGGCTAAAAGTGAAGATCTGGATCTTCAAACTGAGCTTAATATGGTGATTAAAACGATAGAAAACCAAATCAGGAGCTCTGGTGCAAAAATAGAAGTAAACTTGGCAAAGGATTTAAAGATCCATTTCCCGAGACATTACCTTCATAGCATATTGCTTAATCTGTTTACCAATGCGATTAAATACAAATCTAAAGACAGGGATCTGGTGATCTCATTGAAAACACGTGAAGGGAAAGATTTTACGCAACTTTTCTTTAGTGATAACGGCATAGGCATCAATCTTGATAAATATGGAAATAAAATCTTTGGCCTGTATCAGCGATTCCATACTAATATTGATGGGAAAGGTCTGGGATTATACATTATCAAATCACAGATTGAAGCTATGGATGGAAAAATTGAAGTTGATAGTTTGCCTGATGTAGGCACAACTTTTTGCATCTATTTCAAAAATCACAAAAACACTTTGGCTTAATGTCAGACTCAGGTAATTTATCAGTGACAGTTCCTTAAACAGATAAACAAAAATATATTTAGAATATATTTATAGGAATTGATCAATTAATTAATGAAAAAAATGAAGAAACTATTTTCTTTTACAATCCTTTTGGCGGGCACCATCCTTATGATGTCATTTAACCCAATTAAAGAAGATGTCTACACACTTGACGCAGCGAACTCCTCAATCGGATGGTCAGCGAAAAAAGTAGGTGGTGGCCATACCGGAACCGTAAAAATCACAGAAGGCAGCCTGGTTTATAATGGAAAATCTTTGCAAAAAGGAGTGTTTCTTATGGACATGTCCAGCATCACCTCAGATAATGCCCGGGTAACAACTCATTTAAAATCACCGGATTTCTTTTCAGCCGAAAAAAACCCAAGCTCCAAATTTGAGATCACAAAAGTTACCGCAGCCGGGAAAGAACGTGTAAATATTGCCGGAAATCTAACCATCAAAGGAATTACACATCCGCTGACATTTCCAGCAACTGTTAAGCAAGGAAAAGGTGTGGTAGTGGCAGTAGCCTCAGGCATCAGGGTTGATCGTACTAAATATGATATCAAGTTTCGTTCAAAAACCTTCTTCGGTGATATTGGCGATAAAGCAATTGATGATGAGTTTGAGCTGAACATTAATCTGACAGCGAAGAAAAACTAGATCAGAACAAAGAAATAAAGACAAAGTCTCAGCTGAATCAGAATTACGTCCTGGTTCCTGGCTCTTGGTTCTTTAATCTAAAAACTAAGTCTCAAAGCACCAGAATTACGTCCTGGTTCCTGGCTCTTGGTTCTTGATTCTCTTTATAATATCCTGAACGCTTCATTCTCAAATGCTACTTTTGCAATAGCCTTGCTTTTAGCATGGTAGAATAAACAATTCCAGTACTCTTCAGCAGCCCGTTTCCCATATTCCTGTCTTAATTCCATAGATTTTCTGCCATCAAAATCATACTTGGCAATAAATTTTCTTAACAATTGCTCAGGCTCAGGAAGAATATCTGCGCCAAAGAATATGGTTTCTTCATCTTCCCTGATCAGGAATACCTGATGATATTCACAATGACCTCCAGTTAATTCAAAGGCTATTTCCCTGTTAAACTGCCCGCTTCCTTCAATAAAATGAACCGAACCACTGCGTTGAACAAAATCAAAAATCTCTGTTTTGTAAGATCGTGATGGTTTACTGTAGGCTGCTTCCCACTCTCCTCTTTGGATCACATATTCGGCATTCGGAAAACTTAATGACAACTTACCATCTGAATGATTAATCATTCCACCGGCATGATCGAAGTGCAGATGCGACATCAGAACCAGACTGACATCAGCGGGATCATAGCCCGCTTTCCTTATATTCTCATGTATGATGAGTTCGCCCTGCTCATTTTGAAAACCCAGTCCGGTATCCAGAATAATCAAATCATTTCCGGTTTCAACCAGAAAAGGCTGCACGTAAACAAACAGGGAGGCAGGCCGGTCTTTGGGATTATGAATTACAGGATCAAAAGGAATAAATGTCTTTGAATTATCTACAGAATAAGATCCTTCATATAAGGCGAAAGCTTTCAATGTTCTTTGTTTATTAGAATGTTAAATTCTATTTTTACGGTTTACTAAGGCAAAGATATGCAAAAAAGGTGGGTGGAACGGGAGCTTGAAAACCTTGCAGCGATAGTGGAATTGCAGGAATCACTGAATATTGACAGGGTTCTTGCCAGTCTTCTGGTTAAGAGAGGAATCACAGATTATGAAGAGGCCAGAAATTTTTTCAGGCCTGAACTCGACAAGCTTCACGACCCTTACCTGATGCAGGATATGGTAATCGCAGTATCCCGTATCAATCAGGCAATTACATCAGGCGAAAAGATTCTTATTTATGGTGACTATGACGTAGATGGAACCACATCAGTCGCACTCACGTTTAGCTTCTTTAAAAAGCTTTATTCAGAAATTGATTTCTATATCCCCGATCGTTACCGTGAAGGATATGGTATTTCTACCCAGGGAATAGATTATGCTTTTGAAAATGGTTTTTCGCTGATTATCGCACTGGATTGCGGCATCAAATCAGTCGATAAAATCGATTATGCAAATGAAAGGGGGATAGATTTTATTATCTGCGACCATCACCTTCCCGGAGATCAGCTACCTGCAGCAATAGCAGTACTTGATCCCAAACGCAGCGATTGTACTTATCCCTACAAAGAACTATCAGGCTGTGGTATAGGGTTTAAGCTGATTCAGGCATATTCGCTCAAATATGATATTCCTTTTGAACAGGTAAGCTCTTATCTGGATCTGGTAGCTGTGAGTATTGCATCCGACATCGTCCCGATTACCGGAGAGAACCGAATCCTGGCCTGGTATGGTCTTCTCAAATTAAATACAGAGCCATGCAAGGGCTTATTGGCCCTTATGAATATTTCGGGTAGAAAAGAAAACCTGAGCATCACGGATGTCGTGTTCACGATCGGGCCAAGGATCAATGCTGCCGGAAGGATTGATGATGCTAAGCATTCAGTAAGCCTGTTGATTGCTGATGACGAAGCCATTGCCCTCGAAAAAAGCCAGATCATCAACACAAAAAATACGGAACGTAAAGAACACGACAGCAACATTACCGGGCAGGCATTAGCAATGATTGATGGAGATCCGCTTTTGATTAATCGTAAAACAACGGTGGTTTATAATGCAGACTGGCATAAAGGAGTAATCGGGATTGTGGCTTCACGGCTGACCGAAAAATATTATCGTCCAACTATCGTAATGACCAAATCAAATGGTTATGCAGCCGGATCGGCAAGATCAGTTGCCGGCTTCGACCTTTATGAAGCACTATGTGAATGCAGTGATTTGCTGATACAGTTCGGTGGCCATAAATATGCAGCGGGGCTGACGATGAAAACAGAGAATATCCCTGCATTTCAGCAGCGCTTTGAAGAGGTGGTTGCAGCCAGCATTCCTGAAGAATTGCTTGTGCAGGCGATAAATATCGATTCTGAAATTGAACTGAAACAGATTGATCCGAAATTCTTCCGGATTCTGAAGCAGTTTGAACCATTCGGTCCGCAAAACATGGCCCCTGTATTTGTTAGCAGAAATGTTTATACTTACGGTTTGGCAGCAATTGTTGGCAGCAATCATTTGAAAATGTGTGTGCATCAGGATAATCATACCTATTATAATTGCATAGGTTTTAGTCTGGGTGAACACCTTAACCTGATCAATTCGGGAGCAGCATTTGACATTTGTTATACCATTGAAGAGAACACATGGAAAGAGAAAAAATCGATACAACTGAATATCAAGGGGATACGGCCAGCTCTTCCAAACCAGGGGCAATGATTTTAAGAGCTGAGAATCTGGTAAAAAAATATAAACAGCGTACTGTTGTTAATAATGTATCCTTTCATGTTTCGCAGGGAGAAATCGTGGGATTGCTGGGGCCAAATGGTGCGGGAAAAACTACCTCCTTTTATATGATTGTAGGGCTCATCAGGCCAAATGAAGGCCATGTATTTCTGGACGATAAAGATATTACCGAAGATGCTATGTACCGCAGGGCTCAAAAAGGCATTGGATACCTTGCACAGGAGGCTTCAGTTTTTAGAAAACTATCAGTTGAGGATAATATCAAGGCCGTTCTGGAGATGACCAAACTCAGTAAAGAAGAACAAAGGGACAAACTTGAACAGCTGATTGATGAATTCAGCCTTCACAAAGTAAGGAAGAACCGCGGAGACCTGCTTTCGGGAGGAGAAAGAAGAAGAACTGAAATTTCAAGAGCACTTGCTGCCGATCCAAAATTCATCTTACTTGACGAACCATTTGCCGGCGTTGATCCTATCGCAGTTGAAGAGATTCAAAGTATCGTGGCAAAACTTAAACTGCGAAATATCGGAATTCTGATCACCGATCATAATGTTCAGGAAACCCTCTCCATAACCGACAGAGCTTATTTGCTGGCCGAGGGTAAGATCATGCTCACAGGTACCCCTCAGGAGATTGCAAATAATGAAATGGCCAAAAAATTCTATCTTGGTCAGAATTTTGAGCTGCGAAAAAAGAAAGTCTGAGCCCCAAATAAGCCATAAAGCAGAATGACGATTGTAAATTCCATCTTTACCTGGATCATGAAAAAGCGGATGCATCAGATCGAGCTTTTCATAAAATACCCCTATGATGTTCAGGATGAATGGTTTCAGACGCTCATCTCTGCCGCCCAGCATACCGAATGGGGCAAAAAATACGGCTATTCATCCATCTATAGTCAGGATCAGTTTAAGGAACGAGTTCCGATTCAGAATTATGAATCACTAAAACCATATATCGAAAAAATGATGAGTGGTGAGCAGAACGTGCTCTGGCCATCTGAGATCAAATGGTTCGCCAAATCATCAGGCACGACAAATGACCGGAGCAAGTTCATCCCTGTAAGCGAAGAATCACTTGAAGAGTGCCATTTTAAAGGCGGCAAAGATCTCCTATCCATGTATTGCGATAACCGGCCGGATGCCAGAATATTTACCGGAAAATGCCTGGTATTGGGAGGAAGCCATCAGATCAACCAATTGAATATAGACTCCTGTTATGGTGATCTATCGGCAGTTTTGATAAAAAATTTACCATTCTGGGCCGAATTCTACCGCACGCCGGATATGTCGATCGCATTGATGGATAATTTTGAGGAAAAAGTAGAAAAAATAGCCAGGGTTACCATTGATGTGAATGTAACCAATATTGCGGGTGTGCCTACCTGGAATCTGGTTCTGGCAAAGCGCATTCTTGAAATTACCGGCAAAAATAATCTGCTTGAAGTTTGGCCAAATCTTGAGTTTTACTTTCATGGAGCTGTAAATTTCAATCCTTACCGGGAGCAGTTTAAAAAACTTATTCCTTCAGATGATATGTATTATCTGGAAACCTACAATGCCTCTGAAGGATTTTTTGGCATTCAGGATCAGCCTAATTCAGAAGAATTGCTTTTGATGCTCGATTATGGTATTTATTATGAATTTCTTCCGATGGAGGATCTGCATGCTGAGAATCCAAAAACCCTTAGGCTCGATCAGGTGCAGTTGAATAAGAATTACGCATTGATCATTTCAACCAATGCCGGATTATGGCGATACATGATCGGTGATACGATCAAGTTTACCTCCCTCTCACCGCATCGTATTCAGGTTACCGGCCGAACCAAGCATTTCATCAATGCTTTCGGCGAAGAACTGATCATAGACAATGCTGAAAAAGGGCTTGCCAAAGCCTGTCTGGAGACACATGCAATCATCCGTGATTATACTGCATGTCCGATTTATTTTGAAGGTGATGAAGTTGGCGGACATGAATGGATCATCGAATTTGAGCAAAAACCCGATGATATTGAATGGTTTACAGATCTTCTGGATCAAACCTTAAGGGAAGTAAATTCTGATTATGATGCCAAACGTTTTAAGGATATGGCATTACGCCGGCCATTGCTGCACCTTGCACCGGATGGTACCTTCTATAACTGGATGAAGAACCGGGGTAAACTTGGGGGTCAACATAAAGTACCGCGACTGGCGAATGACAGGGCTTATGTGGATGAGATACTGAAAATGCTGTAAGGAGTATCAAGAGCCCAGTATCAAGAATCAAGATAAATTCCGGTTCGCTTGAGATTTTGTAATAAGAGTAAAGATCAAGGAGCAAAGAATAAAGACATTAACTTCTTCATTGGAAATTAGTACTATTACTGATAACCGACATCCTGATAGCTATCAGGTGACCACATAATCGATTCCTAATCTAAATTCTGGACGCAATTTCTCAAAATCCTTGTTCCTTGCTCCTTATTCCTTGTTCACCTTCTTAGGGAACACCAGTGATGCCACAATACTGGTTGTAAGAATAAATAATATTACGAAGAGCGAATGCATGGTTGTAAAACCCCATAAGGACAACCAGTGATGGGCAAGCATTTTGATGCCGATAAATACGAGCAGGAAGGCTAATCCTACCTTCAGATAATGGAATTTATAAATCACATTAACCAGCAGGAAGAACATTGATCTTAGGCCAAGAATAGCGAAAATATTTGAGAAAAATACGATGTAAGGATCTTTGGTTACCGCAAAAATTGCCGGGATAGAATCTACCGCAAAAATAAGATCGGTAAATTCCACTATCAGCAAAACAATAAAAAGCGGAGTAACCATTTTTTTTTTATCGACCTTGATAAAGAATTTATTACCTACATACTCCGGATAAACAGAGAAATATTTTGAAGCAAAACGAACAACCTTATGGTTCTCGGTATCGATCTTCTCTTCCTCATCCCGGCTCAGGAACATGCCTACACCGGTGTAAATAAGGAATGCCCCAAAAATATACAGGATCCAGCCAAACTCATTGATGAGGGTCGAACCAAGGAAAATAAAGAGGAAACGCATCAAAACTGCGCCTATGATACCCCAGAACAATACCCGGTGATAATACCGCTCATCCACCCCAAAAGCAGAGAAAATAAGCACCATTACAAAGATATTATCAACCGATAAAGCATATTCTATCACATATCCTGTAAGGAATTCAAGCGCCAGATTTTGCTTATAAATTAGCAGACTTCCTTCAAAATTACCGGGGATAAGACTGATGTTATGAAGATGCTTGGTAGTAACTTCCTGAAGTATCGCAAAATTGTTGATATCGTGCAGTATTTCGCCATTTGTAAGCAAAAGGAAATAAAAACCTATGGCAAAGCTCACCCAGATAAAACTCATTACAGCAGCTTCTTTCATGCTAACCTTATGATCCTTCTTGTTAAAAAGACCAAGATCGATCGCCAGCATCAAAACAATAAAAAGCAGAAAGCTGCCGAAAAATATAATTTCGTTTGACATAGTTATTTTTTACGCTCAGTAGTAAACCTGACCAGTTGCTGGAGGGAATCACGGGATTCGTGTTCTGGCAGTTCATTTAAAATAGTAAAGGCTTCCTGTTGATAGGCGTCCATACGGCTTCGGGCATAATCGAGTCCACCGCTGTTACGAACAAAATCAATGACTTCAGAAACCTTATCCGACTCCTCATTATGATTTTTTACCAGGTTAATGATTCTTCTCTTTTCAGAACTACTTGCTTTATTCAAAGCATAGATCAGGGGAAGTGTAATCTTTTTTTCTTTAATATCGATTCCCAGGGGTTTCCCTACGTCATCTGTTCCGAAATCAAAGAGATCATCCTTAATCTGAAAAGCAATACCAACCTTTTCGCCAAACAGGCGCATTTTCTCGACAATTTCAGCATCAGCACCTGCAGAAGCCGCACCACATGAACAGCATGATGCAATTAATGAGGCTGTTTTCTGACGGATCACTTCATAATACACCGCTTCGTCAATATCCAGTCGGCGGGCCTTCTCAATCTGCAATAATTCACCCTCACTCATTTGCTTTACCGCATCAGATACGATCTTGAGTAAACCGAAATCACCATTATTTATCGAAAGTAACAGCCCTTTGGATAAGAGAAAATCACCTACCAGAACCGCAATCTTATTTTTCCATAAAGCATTGACCGAAAAAAATCCGCGGCGCTCGTATGAATTATCAACCACATCATCATGTACCAATGTTGCAGTATGCAACAACTCGACCAAAGCTGCACCACGATAAGTAGCTTCTGTAATTCCGCCACAAAGGCTGGCTGAAAGAAACACAAACATTGGTCGGATCTGCTTACCCTTTCTCTTGACAATGTAATGTGTAATGCGATCAAGAAGCGGAACGGAGCTCTGCATAGACGCTTTGAACTTTGCTTCGAAAGTTTCAAGTTCTGCGGCGATGGGCTTTTTAATCTCTTCGAGATTCAGCATTAATTATGGCTTGCTGGTAAATATGAATTATTCTGCAAACATATTGAAAATGCGGGATTATTTCAGCACGAAATGAAGGCAGTGACATTCAAACTTGATCTAAAATTTGTAAAATCCTGCAATATTTACAGAATTTTGATACTTTTGCATCCCTTCTGAAAGGAAAGGCTGCAGATCCGGAGAGGTGTCAGAGTGGCCGAACGAGCGAGCTTGGAAAGTTCGTGTACTAGCAATGGTACCGTGGGTTCGAATCCCACCCTCTCCGCAAAATTATCCTATAATCCCCTCTAAACTAATAAGTTAGAGGGGACTATTGTTTTTAGGGTGTTACAGAGGGGACGATTAATTTGTCTTTATTTATTAAAAAGATAACTGTTCGCTTCATTTCCTATCTTTAATTACAAATTAAAATATATTTCTCTGTATTTAAAGCTATATATTAATATGTCATGAAGGACAACGAAATAGAAAAAGGTGTTAATTTAGTTTGCGAAGTATCAAAAGAAGTAAAGGGTTTTTATGATAACCCAGAGTCGTTAATTAGTGCGCTCAATACCGTACCAATTGACGAATTAGATAAATGCTTAAATTATTATACTGGTAGAACTGGTGTAATAGTGGATTTACGAAAAGAAGTCCTCAACTATTTACGTGCAGGAAAAAAACTTAATTCTGAAATACTTGATAACTTCATTAATAAACACAGGAGTGGAAAAGAAAACCAATTTCGCTCTTATAAACAATGGTTTAGCATATTTTATCCCCCTATAACGTTCTATGGTCACAATAAAATAAGAAAGTTTATTGAAGATTTTATTAAGCAATTAATAGACGAATTGAAGCTTTCCAATTATGTAAAATCTACTTATTTCGATTTTCAAGGAGCTCGGCAACAAGGGAGTGATCGATTATGGTTAGCCATCTATAATAAAGAACAAGAGTCACAATCATCTGGAATTCAATTTTTTGTAGAATTTTATAATGGGAAAATAGCATATGGAGTTTACAGACATAGTGATAAAAGCTATTTAAAAGAGCGAGTTCTATTAGATAAAAGTGATTTTAAATATGATGATCTATTAAAATATTTTAAAAGTGCAATTCCAATTCTTAAAAACAACACGCCTGAAAATGTTTCAGGCACCTCAGTTGATAAAGTTCAAAGCGAAATTTCAGAAAATTTAACAGAAAATTTGAACGTAATATTATATGGTCCTCCTGGTACCGGTAAGACCTATGAATTAAGTAAATATTACTTTGATAAATTCACCTCAAAAAAATCTACTGTCTCTAGAGAAGAGTTTTTAAAGACTTTTGTCATTGATCTGTCTTGGTGGGAAATAATTGCCTTGGTTCTTTTAGATATTGGCAAAGCAAAAGTTGCGGATATCTTTAAACATGAATTGCTAAAGCTTAAAGCATCACTATCAAATTCTACCACCGTTACTCCCACCATTTGGGGACAGCTTCAAAGTCACACTATAGAATCAAGCGATACAGTAAATGTTATCAAAAGGAGCTCCCCTTTAATTTTCAACAAATCAGATAACTCACATTGGGAGATTCTTCCTGAAGAAGTAATACAACAGGCACCTGAATTATTAGAATATCAGAAAGAAATCCAAAACTTTAGTGAGGACTCTACTATTGAAATCAAGAGGTTTGAATTTGTTACATTTCATCAATCTTTTACATATGAAGACTTTATTGAAGGGATTAAACCAAATTTTGACGCTAAGGAAAATGATTTAACATATATAATTGAAGATGGAGTATTTAAAAAAATATGTTTAAAAGCTAGAAAAGACCCTGACCAGAACTATGCGATTTTTATCGATGAAATAAATAGAGGAAATATCTCTCAAATATTCGGAGAGCTAATAACACTTATTGAGGATGACAAGCGTGAAGGGGAAGAAAATGAATTATCGACAGTACTTCCTTATTCAAAAACAAAGTTTAGCGTTCCTACAAATTTGTACATCATTGGGACAATGAATACAGCTGATAGGAGTATTGAAGCGTTAGATACAGCCCTTAGGAGACGATTTAGTTTTATTGAAATGGCGCCTAAACCTGAATTAGTAAGAACTGCAGGAAAAACCTTAGATGGCATTTTGGATGGAATAGATCTTTTTCAGTTATTGACTACGATAAATAAAAGAATTGAAAAATTGTTGGATAAAGATCATATGATTGGTCATAGCTATTTTTTATCCGTGTCTAACCTTACTGACTTAAAAAAGGTATTTCAGAATAAAATTATACCTCTCCTTCAAGAGTATTTTTTTGGGGATTTTGGCAAGATCGGACTAGTTTTAGGCTCTAATTTCTTCGAATTAAACAATGACTTTGATAATGAAGAGTTTTTTGCACCTTTTGATGATTATGAAAGTAGCTCATTAAATGAAAGAAAAATATATAATTTTCAAAAGGTTGTAGAGATGAAAGATGTAGATTTCATTAATGCTATTAACATATTACTTAGAAAATAAGTGTTTTGAAAAGTACACCCTATCTAATTACCGTGTTTGAACATGAAAGTCTACGAACAGATCAGGGGGGGAAAAGACTTAGCGATATTGATTTAAAAATATTGCAAAAGTTTTATGGTGAAAAAGGTGTTCCCTACTATAGTTTAATCCATAATGGAGTTAAATTTTGTGAATACGTTGGAGTTATTCAAATCGGGGGAAAAGTCATAGAAGTTCTACCCAAAGCAGATAAGCATAATGACAAAAATTCTTGGAGAAAAATTTTAATTGGAATGCTCCAGACTGTAGGAGTTTTCGACATTCACGCTCCCACCACCAGTAATTTAAATTTAAAATCTAATTCTATTTTGGAACTTTATTTTGAATTATTTATTAAAGAACTGGAGTATCTTATTCATAGTGGTCTAGTCAAAAAATATAGAAAAACAGAAGGTAACCTTACAACGCTTAAAGGAAATATTCAATTTTCAAAACACTTAAACTTAAATTTAATTCATAAAGAACGTTTTTTCACTAGATATACCACTTATGACCATGAGCATAATATTCATTCAATTTTATACAAGGGAATAAAATTGTTGTGTAAAATCAATACAAGTGAAAAGCTTAAAAGTAGACTAAGTTCATTAATGTTGAATTTTCCTGAGATGCCAAATATTGCAATAACTGAAAAATCCTTTGAAAATATTGTCTTTGATAGAAAAACTGAGCATTACAAACGTTCCCTTGATATCGCTAGAATAATTCTTTTAAACTATCACCCCGATGTAAGCAGAGGCGAGAATAATATTTTAGCATTAATGTTTGATATGAATGCTCTTTGGGAGCAATTTGTGCATTTGAGCCTACGAAGACATAAAGCTAAAGAAAATACGATTACAGCTCAGAGTATAAAATATTTCTGGAAACCATCTATGGGACGTCACTCAAAGATGAAACCAGATATTGTAATTAATAAAGATAAACCAGATTGTGCTGTATTAGATACAAAATGGAAAAATTTAAATGGGAAAAACCCTGCTCCTGAAGATTTAAGACAGATGTTTGTTTATTTAAAATATTTTAATGCAAATAAAGTAGCATTAATATACCCAGGAAATGAAGACGGTAATAGATCAGGAACTTTTTATGACGAAAAAAATGGATCTATTGGCAAACAAGAATGTAGCATTATCTCTGTCAAAGTGAATAGAGATATTAAACAATGGCAAAAAGAACTTACTAATCAGATAAATAATTGGTGTAATTTCCATTTCGATGAATAAAGCTGATGAACTGAAAATTTTAAATAAAATCTATGGTAATCAAACTGATTTGAAAATACAGGATCATGAACAACCGGATTTTATAATGTCAACGAACCAATTGCAATTTGGAGTTGAAATAGTGGAATTTTACGATTCAGAAACTAGTGCAAGATTAAAACATATTCCAACCTACCATGACGAGTTATTAGATAGAAAAAATTTTAGAAATGGTGATGAAAAAGTTTTAAAAGTTGATAAAATCAAATTTTATAAAAACTCTGAATTCGTTTTTGAGGATATAGCTATTATATCCAGACCCCCGACTTTACGTGTTATTGGTCAACAATTTTTAAAAACCCTTAAAACCAAAAATGAAAAATTTAAGAAGTATGATGAATCATTAAAATATATAAATCTTATCATTTACGACACAGAAGAGAATTTTAAGAGCATTAAGCAAGAAAATTTTTATAGTGAGTTTATTACTCCTGAGATTTTTAAAGAAATAATCGGTTCTCCATTTAACGAAGTATTCCTTATTGCGAATTTTTCTGATGGTGATTTCTATTTGAGATTAAAAGCCCATATTTTGATCGCTAGGCTATATCTCTATAATAATTTTATTGTGACAAAATATTCTTTGAAAGCAGAAGTAATGGCTACTAAAATCTTCAGTCTATTAAGATTATCAGGGTTTGACGAAAGATTAAAACTAGATAATGAATTAAATTTACATTATGCTGGGCTACAGTTTATAATCAAAGATCATGATGAAGGTTTAAAAATCTTAATCGACGAAAGACGGATGCTCCCAATCCTTGAGCATAAGTTAACACCTAATCTTAATATAGATAATTCTACTGCAGAGATTGAAGATTTTCTTAACAATAACACTTTCACAAGCTCTTTGGGATTCCCATTAATTAACTAATAGAACTAGATAATTCCTTATTCTTAGCATCCAATCGATTATAAAGCCTAATACTTTTTTGATTTAGGGGTATAAAATGTAAAGTGCCATAATCGGTGTAATACTCTTTAATATTTTCACCATCCAGCTTATAGGCATTATCTAAAAAGACCTCACCCCCTGAGTAATGAGTGTATAGTGCCGATACCATTTTAGAACAGTTCCAGACTTGACATAAGAATGTATCATTGTTCTTTGAAATATACTTTGTTAAATAGTTTTGAAGCTTCCTTAAATCATTCTGCTTAATTTTCATCACATTGAAAGCTGATGAAGGCTTGTAGTCTGGGTTAGTTGGTTTAACTCCATTCTTTTTCTGTAGTTCAAGCCAATAAACCCAGTATTTATTAATATCCCAACTTTTATTGGTTACCAGATGAAAATGAATATTATTTTTGAACGTCTGGTTCTTAGTTTGTCTTTCAGCAACCCAGAGATATTGAAAGTTTACCGTTCTCTTTTTAGTGTTGTCAATGAACTTTCTTAAAATCTTAACTGCCGTTAGATCATCCACATTATTAGCAAAAGTTAAAGTAACAAAGGTCAGATTAGTGCATTGTCTGGAAAAAGCAATCAGTTTATCTTTAATCTTTTGCTTAGTTCTGGGAGACATTGATTTTAGTTGAATTTCCTTTGGCAGATTAATCTCTCGCTCCAATTGTCTCTTTCTGACTTGCATTACGGTTAATTTTTCATTTTTATGGCAATTGTTTTGTTTCTTCCGACATAGTGAAGAGCCTGTAAATTTTTCCTGCACTGGCTCTAAAGTGCTATCATAATCAGTTACAAAGGTTCTTCCGTAGGTATTACTAGTTCTCATTAAAAATCTGAATCGTTACGCGTTTAATAAATATCATAAAGGTTAATTTTAAAGGTTAAAAAAAAAGCTACCGACTAAGTAGCTTCTAAAAAGGCAGGGATTGGATCTCCCTTCTTAATTCGTGTAAGAAAATCCCTTGTTCGCCTGTTATAGATATTCATGTACTCCCAATTCGGGAATTTCTGACTAATAAACTTTTCAAACTTGTTAATCTGATGAACAAAAGCCCATTTTTTTACCTCTTTATTTGGAAGGAATACAATTATTGAGTAATCATTTTTATGCTGCATGACTACCCCCCTTTCTCATTACAGAAGTAAAATTTCGTTCTGTCAATGCCTGATCAACTTCTTCCAGTTTGAAACGGACTTTACCACCAATACGATAAGATTTGATTAATCCTTGCTTAACGTAACTGTGTAGAGTGGGCAGAGAAATCTGGAGATATTTTGATACTTCCCCACGAGTTAAATAATTGCTTCCTTGAGAGAAGGATTTAGAGTTTGGTTCTGATTGACCAATCTTGGAACCATTGAAATACATTTCAGAGCCAGAATTTAGTTTTCTTCCTAATTGCTCCTCGAATAGCTGAGTAAAAAATTCCTTGAATTCTTGCTCGCTGACACCTTGAATGAACAAGGCATTTTGATTATTATTTTTTGCTTTTTGCATACCTCAAAAGTAGGTATGAACTCAGGCGAGCGTTAGTCTGGGGTAGTAAATGGGGGTACTCCTATTTTCTCTTTTTTAACTTAACTATATCATTTTCAATGGTTTTGGAAATCTGAGGTAAGCCCACTTCCCTAAACAATTCAATTAATTCAGTTAAATGTTTTTCATTCTTTATTTCTTGTAACTTGTCGCCGACAAAGTTAGGAAGTTCTTTTCTGATGTTGTCAGCATTGGCATTTAGTAAAGATTCCAAGAGGAAAGAATTTTTCCTGTCTGATAAATTAAACGTATTCAATATCCCCAAATAATGAAGTATCAATAATTGTTTAGGCATAGTAGATTTAACAGATTTAACAGGTTTACTAATATTGCCCTGAATCTGATTTTCAAGATCTTGAATTCGCGTCCTTAACTCTCTATCTGTAAGGTTAAGGCCAAACATTCCTTTTATACTCATTTGAAAAATGGATGGTCTAATAATTTATTTGCGTTTTGTTCCTGAGTAATTCGAATATACTGTAAGAATACCTTCTCAGATTTATGTCCGATAATCTTCATTATCGTAATTGAAGGAACATCAGCAAGATAAAGATTTGTTGCAAAACTTCGTCTGGCGGTATGACTACTAATCAACTCAAATTTTTTGGAAATTGTTTTAAGTCTTTCACCTCCTTTTGTTATTCTGGTTTCTACTTCAGAATGAATCTCCGCCTTCTTTCCAATGGTCTTTAAATATTGATTCGTATTCTGGTTTGAAATAGGCTTAGGTAGTTGATAATTATATTTAATTAGAATATCATTAACAACCGTTCCAATAGGTATAACAACCGTATCTTTTACTTTTTGAGTTCTGATTTTAAGCTTATTCCCTTCAATAATATTTTCCTTTTTGATTTGGGAATAATCAGAAAAACGAAGTCCGGTAAAACAACCAATCAAAAACAAATCTCTGGTTCTGTCTAAATATGGTTGATCACTCAAATCAAGATTCACAATTTTCTGTATTTCATCACTACTCAGATAAATTTTATCAGATTCTTCTTTAAAGCTTTTAAACTTCTTTTTCTTGAATTCAAGATTCTCATTTAATCCTCTGTCTGTGGCATCATTTAACATGGTTTTAAGCGTCTTTATATTCTTTCCTATGGTATTTGTTGCCAGTTTTGCTTCATTGATTAAATAGGCTACATAATCATTATAGAAGTTTAAATCGATTGTATCAAAATCAACCCGCTTCTGCTTTAGTTTAGCATAGTTCTTCAAATGGTTAAAAGTGGAATTATACACTTGCAGACTTCCCTTTGCTTTAAATGTTTTACCCTCCTCTTTATATTTCTCTATGAACTCAAAGAGAGTAATTCGGGACTTTTGGAATTTGAGTTCCAATTCAATCTCTAATTCATGTTTAAGCAATTCAGTTGTAACCGGAATTTTATTGTTCAATAACCTTCGGTATGAATTATTAATTGCCGTTTCAAAATTTTTCAATCTTGAATTAAACTCTGCATGTTCCGGAAAATTTTTAGATTCTTTAGCTTTTTGATCGTCAAAATTCCAATACTTCGGTAGTATCTTCTCTCCGGTTGAATACTTGAATCTTTTATAGTTGAAATTGTAAATAAGGTAAACTAAAGTCTTTTCAGTTGACTTAGGTTCTTTGAGTATAAATCGAGCTTCTGCCATGAGATTATTGAAAGCTCTAAGGTGAAAAAAATAATATTAGGGTGCAATAGAGGGGACGAATAAATTTGTTTTGACCTTATTTAGCTTTATTTGCCCATACTATAAACTGCATATAAAAGCTATATAGCAGTATTTTAAAGTATGATTCAGTAAAAAATGATAAAAATGGTTCGAGTTCCACCCTCTCCGCAAGACAAATGCTGTTCCACCTTTGGTGGAGCGGCATTTTTTATTTGGAGATCGTCAAGCTCGCTTGAACGATCGGAAAATAAAAATGCCGGCAAGCGCAGCGACAGCATTTGGCTTGACAATTCCCCCTTCAGGGATCAATGAAATTAATCCCACACTCCCCTAGCAAGATTTAATGCACAATTATGTGGTTGGTGATAACACCGACCACAAGGAAAAGCTTTACCAATCTTAAAGACGAGCGGGCCATAGGTCAATTATTATATGAGGCTTCGCCTCCACAATAACTGACCGTTAACAGCCTATTTGCTCGCCACCGCTGGAATCTTCACAACGGGATGACTGTACTCCGCCAAAAGCAGTAATTCCTTATCAATCTTAATTCGCCACTCCTTCTGCTTTTCAGCGGAACTGTAGCTATCGTTATCGAATGCTACCTGCTGAGTTTTATATTCTTCGGTTAGTGAACGGATTATCTTGGGAACCTTTTTGCTTGCCGCAGGTATATTTAAGTTGACCAAAATATAGGCTCTTCTCATCTTTCGCGCAAGCAGCTCGGTCATGTCGAAGTGCAGTTGCTCATGTTCTAGATACCTGTCAGTTTTCCAATTGGCATTTACGGAGGATAGAAAGCGGTTGAAGGTCGCTCTTAGCATTAATGATATTGTATCTGGCGATTCCTTGGATCGAAGATACTCTCTCTGAATTCCAACTCTGCTTACTGCAGCTGTTCCGGGTATGCCCTGTACAGATTTATGAAATGAGGTCCCTCTAAAATCTTCCCAGCTTATTTTATCTTGCTCATCCCAATACATAAATTGCTTCTCTTTTATTTTCTGGGCGGAGGTAATGCTTGCCACCAAAATAAGGATCAAGAGAGGGAGAGCTGCTTTCGGAGAAAAAAGGTTCTTCAAGTGTTAAGTGTTATCGATTGGGTGATAAATATAGAAAATAGAGGGTAGTTTTCAACGTTGGTTACATTAATCCCGGCAATACTTCTGGTGCTTACAATTTGCTTTAGTAGTTGCTTCGGCGTTATTTGGATAAAATCAAGAGGGATGCGGCTTGATATCGTTTCCCTTTTTTAATGGTAGTAAATTTTCGCTTATCATTCAGACCATTTAGATATTATTTCAAATAGTGACTGTAATAGTTTAATCAGGTTTACTATAGAAATTAGATTTCCCCACGTAAATGATTTAAATTGTTTAGAACGTTTCATTAGACCGAACTGTAAACGGAGCTTTATTGCTCCATATGGTTAGTGTCAGCAACCTTTATCTTTTTTCGTTTAAACAAATTTTTTTTAAAGTCAACATCTTGTACAGGCTTTCTTGGTGGAAGGATTTAGTAGTTGAGAGCGACCATAGTCAATTAATATTGTCTATTAATGAAACAAATAGTATAGTGAAACGCTTAAATAGCATATATATCAAGCTGTTGTAAGCTTGCAATTTCGGGGAAGTTTACAAAACGATTGGAATGCAAAGTTAAGTGGTCGGTGACAACACCAACCACAGGGAAAGCAAAATTTGTCTCACTCAGCGAAGTTCCCTCCCGCGAAGGGCGGATCGGGATGACAGTACCTTTAGTGGCAGTAGCTTTATTTTAGTCGATTGCTCCTTCAATCAATTTTCTCCATTTCAACCCAAAATGGAAATATGTTTTTTGAGCCAATACTATAGTATGGCCTCAGTTCGCAATCCATATCGGTAAAGAAAACGTTATTCATCTCGATTATATCTGCACCCTCTTTATTATTTTGAATTTGTCTTATTAAGGTATTCGCTTCCAGATACATTCTACCATTGGCTTTAAGCGGCTTAAGGAATTTAAATTTTATATTGTAATATCCTTTCTGAATACTAAGCTTCCAGTTACCATTAATTTCTTCCTGCTCCCAAATTCCACGATCTCCTCCCGCATCATTACGGTTGAGTATAATTGGATTTTCGAATTTGCTTCCAACGATGATAGGAGGTTGAATGATGAGGTTTTTAGAGCTTATCAAGTCATTGTATGTCCTATCAAGCTCTTGCTTGAGGCTAGCTGCAAGATCTTTGTTTTCCAAAACGATATTTTTTTGTTCATATACATCCTTGTCAAGATCGAATAACTCAAATTCCTCAATTTTGGCATTATAGTCTGTATTACCAACCAATTTAAAATTTCCTTTATGCAATGACATTTTGGAATATAACTCTGGAAATCGCCGTGTCCAGTAAGTAAACAATGACCTATTAGCCCAATCTGCCTGATTTCCTTTAATTAGTGGTACCAGACTTTTACCATCAATTATCCGATCATCAGGTAATTCAACATTACAAAGCTCAGCCACCGTAGGTAAGATATCCAAATGAGCAGCCATAGTTTCAATTTCTTTATTCTTCCCAAAAGATGAAGGATATTTAATATAAAAGGGGACCCTTATTCCTCCCTGATAAACATTTCCCTTCAAACCCCGCATACCAGCCACATATCTCGTTTGCTGAGGACCATTATCAGTCATAAAAATAATCATGGTGTTTTCTGCAATATTTAATTCATCCAGTTTCTTTAAAAGTTTTCCGATGTTGTCATCAATGTTTGTGACCATTGCATAAACTTTTCGGGCATCCTCTTTATCTTTCTCCGTCATTTTAGATAGAGGTTTCTTGTCGCCTTTGAAACCCGAAGCCGGATCAATGTCTTTGTATTGCGAATAGTACTTTTCAGGTACCTGTAATGGGGTATGAGGAGCGTTAAATGAGAGGTAACAGAAAAAGGGGGCTTTCGAATTTTTACTGATAAAATTTATAGCCTGCTCTGTGAAAATATCTGAGCAATAACCCTGGTAGGTTTCCTTTATATTGTTGTGCCAGAGTATAGGATCAAAATAACTACTATCTCCTTTAAAATAAGTTGTAATATCGCCCACCTGGCCCATTCCACCCGAGAGATGGATCAGCGATTCGTCAAAACCCTGATCGCTGGGTCTACTTGGATAGTTATCGCCTAAATGCCATTTGCCAAAGATGCCAGTTTTATAATCTGCTTTCTTTAGCAATTCTGCAATTGTGACCTCACTTGAAGCCATTATTGCTCCACCATTATAGGTATCTCTTACGCCTGTACGCAACGAATAGCGCCCGGTCATAAGACTAGAACGGGTTGGGGCACAAACCGGCGATACATAAAAATTATTAAAACGAATACTTTCAGCCGCAAACTTATCAATCACGGGGGTCTTAACGTGAGGATTTCCTGTGATCCCGAGATCCCCGTAACCCTGATCATCGGTTATGATTATAATAACATTTGGATGTGGTTTTACTTGAGCAAAACTCCCTGCAGAAAACAATAACAGAGAAATTGCAATTGCTTTATGACTATTTATAAATATCATTTTCCGCTTTTTTAAGCTTGCTTAGGTGTGCAGTTTGTCTAAAAATCAATTCATTATTATCGGTTGAACTGCAAACTAAATATAAGTGATTTATAAGGATAAGGAAATAGGTTTTGGTTTGTGGGATTAATATTTCGAAAGGAAGTGCAGATGACCGGTATGGTGACAACACCAACCGGAGGGAAATAACACCACCCGTAGGTAATTAATTATACGTAGTCAAGCTCCATCAGCTCTTTCCCAAATTCTTTTAACCCCCTGGTAATCTTTGAAACTTGCTTGGGTGATGGTTCTTTACTACCATTTATGTATTGATTCAACAACTGAGTATTCATTCTGATTCTTTGACTAAACGCCTTTGCGTTAATCTCAAAGTAATCGAACACTTGGGCGATATCCAATTGAATAATTATACTTTCCAAAGTAACAAGATCTTTCCCCTGATGCTCGAATAATAAATTGAGTGCTTCTATGGCATTTTTCTTCACTTCTGTAATGGTTGAACCAACTGTTACCGCATTGATGTAATCATCCTTCGCGTATGCAGAGTACCCAGTATCTGTCTTCTCCACTATAAAGATGTATGTTTTCATTTTATTGAGTTATTTATATTTATATCATGTCCCAATATGAATGGGGATTACTTCAAACCAGCCCATTTTTTGATTTTTATTTCAGTTCCATTTGCCATTTCTTTTGAACCTCCATCAGGAAAGGTCATCAAATCTCCATCTGGTCTTACAAGGATCACGTGACTTCCCTTACCTTGCCGTCGAACAGCTATCCCTGCTCTTTTTAATTGTCTTAATAAATCACTGCATTTCATTACTCCTCAAAAATAAGCACAAATGTAAACTATAGTATACTTTTTTAATACAAATGTATAATATTTTATACTTTTAATCTTACGGGTTGGTCTTCTTGACCTGACATTTCAACCAATTCCCTACTTAACTAAGATTAATTTTATTGGAAGTGCAACACAATTTTCGTCTCCTTTCATACGGTTTACGGACAAAAGAAAGTGCCAGAAACATATTATTCAGAAAACACAAATATTTCCTTAGTTTTAGTTTAGTTGTATTTCAATATTGATAAAATAGATTTTATGTATATGATAAATTTTTCTCCGAAGTCCATTAAAAGAATCGGTATTCTGCTGGTTACTCTGATTTCATGTGTAAATCTGTCCACTTTCAGCCAAAACATTCAAAACTTTGATATCGTAGTTTATGGTGCCACATCAACCGGTATCAGCTCGGCAATTCAAAGCTCAAGAATGGGGAAAAAAGTGATATTAATTGAGCCTACAAACAGAATCGGCGGACTCACAACCGGAGGACTCGGGCAAACTGATATTGGAAACAAACAGGCAATCGGCGGTTTATCACGAGAATTCTATCAGCTGGTAAAAGCCTATTATCAAAAGCCGGAAAACTGGATCTGGCAAAAAAGGGAGACTTATAAAGATGGCGGACAAACAACCAGTGCAGCACACGAAGATGCGATGTGGACCTTTGAACCATCTGCCGCATTGAAAATCTTCAAGGAGATGTTGAGTAAAGAATCAAACATAAATCTGGTATATAATCAGCGTTTGAATCGTAAAAATGGAGTTAAGAAGACCTCAGGAAAAATAACATCCATACAAATGGAAAGCGGGCAAGTCTATCAGGGCAAGATGTTTATCGATGCGACCTACGAAGGGGATTTAATGGCTGCTGCCGGAGTAAGTTATACCGTTGGGCGTGAATCCAATGATCAATATGGCGAAACGTTAAACGGTATTCAGGCAAACAAAATTAGTCTGACGCTACGCAGAACCATTTCAATGAATACCTATAATCATAACTTCATTGAAGGGGTTGATCCATATATTAAGAAAGGTGATCATAAAAGCGGACTACTTCCATTTATTACTCCCGGAAAGCCGGGAATTGATGGAAAAGGAGACAATAAAATCCAGACTTATTGTTTTCGCATGACCTTAACGAATCATCCCGATAATAGAATACCATTTGCTAAACCTGCTGGATATAAAGAACTGGATTATGAATTATTATTCAGAAACTACGAAGCAGCTGCAGGTCCGGTAGAAAAAATGTACGACTATGGCGACCCATTGGTCCCATGGATAAATTCGGATATGCCTAACCGTAAAACAGATACCAACAATCAAAAAGGATTTTCTACTGATTTTATCGGCCAGAATTATGACTATCCGGAAGCGAGTTATGAAGAGCGCGAAAAAATTGCTGAACGACACCGAAAATATCAGCAGGGTTTAATGTGGTCATTGGCCTATCATCCCCGAATTCCTAAAAAAGTTCGTGATGTGGTATCTACCTGGGGCACTTGCAAGGATGAATATGAAAGAGAAGATGGCTGGCAGGGACAATTATACATCAGGGAGGCAAGACGTATGATCAGCGATTATGTGATGACTCAAAAAAATTGCGAGCGCCTGCTTGTTGCAGAAGATCCGGTTGGAATGGGTGCTTATGGTATGGATTCACACAACATCAAACGTTATGTGGATGTGAATGGTTTTGTAAAAAATGAGGGCAATGTTGAAGCACATGTTGCAAGTCCTTATCCGATAAGTTATAAATCGATTGTTCCGAAAAAATCTGAAGTAAACAATCTTTTTGCACCTGCCTGCTTGTCTGCAACTCACATCGCCTTCGGATCCATCCGTATGGAGCCTGTTTTTATGGTGCTGGGACAATCCGCAGCAATTGCCGCCAGTATTGCTATCGATAAGAATTACAGTGTACAGGATATTCCATATAAAGAATTGGAAACAGATCTTCTAAAGTATAAACAGGTGCTTCAGTAAGGTTCTAAAATTAAGATCTTCTATATAGGGAATCTAAACTTTGCATTTTTTATCATGTTATGAAAAAAAATCTCGTTCTAATTACTTTTTTTTCTCTAATCATTCTATTCACTCAAAACTTATCCGCAAGGGATAATAATCAGGCTGGCTGGAAAGCCGAGGTAGCGAGTGTAATTATTACTCCTGAAGAATCGATGTGGATGGCTGGATTTGCAGCCCGTACCCGTCCGTCGGAAGGCAAACTTCATGAACTTTGGGCAAAAGCACTCGTATTTGAAGATGCTGCAGGCAAAAAAGCGGTGCTCATCACTACTGATCTCTCAGGCATTCCAAAAAGTATTTCAGATAATATCCGGAACCGTCTCGAAAAAAGCTTCAAGCTTTCACGAAGTCAGATCATTTTCAACACTTCCCATACCCATTCAGGTCCGGTACTGCAGGATGCGCTTCATGCACTTTATCCGCTTAATGAGCAGCAAAAAGAGGCTATCAGGATTTATACCATAAAGTTTGAAAATCAGATCGAAGCATTGGTTAAAAAGGCTTTAAACTCCATGATGCCTGTCATAATACGGTATTAAGTGGTTATGAATGGTCGGGAGATTATGCCGGCTATGCCCAGATTCAGGTAGAAAAAGTACATCCCGGCGCCACAGCCTTATTTTTTCAGGGCTGCGGAGGTAACCAGAATGCATTGCCACGAAAATCAGTCCCATTGGCTAAGCAATACGGACAGGAACTGGCATTAGCCGTAGAGGCAGTACTCGAAGGGGAAATGAGAAAACTCGAACCACGTTTGAAGACCGCCTATTCAGAAGTAAATATTGAATTTGAAAACCCACCGAGTAAGGAAGAGTTAAACCAAATGCTTGTCAAAGAAAGCGGTTACATCAGGAACTGGGCTCTTGAAATGATCCGGAAATACGAAAAGGGAGAACGCATATTGAACAGCTATCCCTATCCTGTTCAATTCTGGCAATTGGGCGATCAGTCGGTGGTTGCTCTTGGAGGTGAGCCTGTTGTGGATTATGCGATCAGACTTAAAAAGATCTTCGGCCCTGAGTTGTTTGTGATGGGATATTCAAATGATGTGATGGCCTATATTCCAACTGTTGAAATTCTGCGTGAAGGTGGATATGAAGGTCATACGTCCCAAATGGCATTCGGATTGCCTGCAAAATGGAAAGAATCAATCGAGCCAACCATCATGCGGGAAGTTATAATTTTGGCTGAGCAGCTTGGTATAAAGGCAAAATCTAAATGAGCCAAAAAGGTTTCAAATTTAAATTGGCATTTATGGCTAGAAAAACACCAATTTAAACGTCCTAATTCAAAACATCGCTCACCGGCACTCTCATAAAATACAAATCACCTGAGCCTTCATAAACAATACCTAAGGTGTTTTCTTCAATCCTTGTTAAGGAAGAATATCCATAGCAGGGGCGTTCGTCAAGTAAGAGCTCATTGGCAGAACGCCAGGTGTTGCCCAGGTTAAGACTTGCTTTGATTGTCATATTTTTCCGTGCAATCTGGCTGGACACATTACTGAAGAATAAAACCTCATCTAATCTGCCATTTACATTCACAACACCTTTAATAAGACTTGCCATACAAACTGGATCAGGAAGGGCTTCGTTGGAAGTAGGATGTTCCAGCCAGGTTTTTCCCATGTCTTTTGTGGTAGCAACCCTTCTGAATTTTCCGCGGTTATCGCGCATATTCAGCATCAGGGTACCAGGGGTAGTTTCAACAACCTGACTTTCAGTAGTATTTGATTTGGCACCAACTCCACTTTTCCAGGTCTTTCCATGGTCTTGACTATAAATAATGGAGGAGTGAGGCATTCCGGGTTTTTTACTTTCATCCCAATATTGGGATGGAAAAACGAGGGTACCATTTTGCATGACCATTCCATTACCGGGGCCATTGAAATAAATATGCCATTTGGGATCTTTTACCTGTGAAGTAATATTATAGGGCTCCGACCATGTTTTACCATCATCATCGCTGCTTACCATCACCATCTGACCTGTTGTCTCCGGCGAAAGACCGGGCTCTGAACCGGCAATTGACCGGTTTCCTTTACTCCATAATGCGGCTACCCATATTTTTTTAGTAAGGGGATCAATCAATATGGCCGGGTCTCCAATTCCACTATTTTCATGAGGAGGACCCATATCCATGATTATTTTCATCGGCTCCCAAGTCTGTCCTCCATCTGTACTGCGGCTCATCCCAACATCAATATTTGCAGGAAGATCACGAGAATTTACATAGCGAATATCATACACGGAAATCAACGTTCCCCTTTCTGTGGTGGCAAGCCCGGGAATACGATAGGTATGAGCGCCATCATCACCTGCCTTGCGGAAAGCAATACCTAATCTTTTTGTAAAATTGGCCTTCCCGCCTGAGCTATTCAGAGCTTTGCTAATTTTATGAATAGATGTTCCGGTACTTAATGCGGAAGCACGAATTGTTAGCTGCTTTGATAAATCGGCATTGCTTTTAACTACCGGACTGATCCATATAGTATGTAAGCCGGCCTTAAAATTAACATCAATGGGAACAGTTACTTTCCCCGACAGATCTTTATTTGAGCCAAGAAGAGTTGCACCAGTTAAAAAAGCACGTTCATTATCCTTTCGGATATAAACATCTATCCTTTCAAGAGCATTTACGGCATTTTCATCCAAAAAGCATTGAACACTTTTATAGTTGACTTCTGTACCCTCCTTTACATAAATACGTATCTGAATTGCCTCATTATAAGTATCGCGGATAATTAGAGGAATATCTGCATAAATCGCTGAAAGCTGCGGAGCTGACGTATCTGTTGTTTTATTTATTGGCGAGCAGGCTGAAATGACAAGAGCCAGAAATAGCAGACAAAAATTAACAGTTTTAGGTTTCATAATTAAGGTTTTAAAATCAATACATTTATTGACTTTCATACGCTGTAAAGTCGTTGCTTTTTGGCCGTAAAAAGGAGACCTGTACGATCAGAGCAACAAGAACAATTCCCGCAAGCATGGCAAAGTCATTTCCGAGGTTGCCCGCATCTGTTGATTTCCCTAAAAGATTGGTGATATAAGCTCCGGCAAAAACACCAGTCATGTTCATAACGCCATAGGCAGTTGCCCGATGTTTGGCAGAAACAAACTGGCAGAGTATTGGCATATTATTGGCATCGAACATCCCAAAACCAATCCCAAAAAATGCTCCTGCCCCAATCACATGAACAAGGCTGTCGCCAAATCCTAATAAAAGCAAAGAAGGAATGGTCAACCCAAGTCCGATTGCACTGGTATAAATTCTCCCTTTCAGATTTTTCTGAACCCATCGGTCTGAAAGAATTCCGCCTAAAATCACGCCTATAAATGAGGAAGCAGCAATGGTAATGGTTGACAAGGGACCAGCCAGGGTCATTGGAATATTTAAGTTTTCAGCAAATAAGGTAGGGAGCCAGTTTTTGGTCGCCCAGCCTGGTAAACTAGGAATAGCAAAATAAAAAAGGATGATCCAGAATGAGACATTGGTAAAAAGCAGGGCTAAACCGCTGAAAAGCGAAGATCCTTTCTTCAGGTGAATCTGATCAATACCTTCAACAACTTGTTCAGAAGATGTTTTATCACGCAAAAAGAATATCAGGATCATTGAATAAATGATACCGATAAAACCGAAGGTATGAAAGGTCGCTTGCCATGAGTAAGCATTTGCCACTGTTGCACCAAAGCCTCCCAAAGCTTGTCCCATGTATAAACCTGTCATATGAATTCCAATAGCGAGCGACCTTGTCTTGGTGCTGTGGAAGTCGGCAATTAAGGATAAGCCTGCAGGAATATATAAAGCCTCACTAACTCCCATAATCGCTCTTAATACGTAAAGCTGATTAAATGTGGTCGCAAATCCCAAAGCAAAAGTTACTCCCGACCAGACAAATAAACTCCCGATTATGAGCCATTTACGGCTGAATTTATCAGCAATAATACCTGAAACAGGACTCATAAAGCCATATATCCATAAAAATATAGCCATGAGATATCCAAAACTGGCGGCAGATTGAAGTTCTGAAATATCAATTTGCATGGCAGGGCGCATGGTTGCCAGTATCTGCCTGTCCATGTAATTCAGGAGAGCAACCACCCAAAGTAAGCCAACCAGTATCCAGGGATAATTTTTCGAGTTCATATCTGTATAAGATTCCTAGAAGACAGGCTTCCCCAACATAATATTTGGTGTTCTGATCCCCGGCTTAATTTCGCCACTAGATAAAACAATGGAGTCGCCCCATTTAATAGCGGTAGTAGTTACATGCGCGGGAAATGGAAGTTTTCCGATCTTATTCCATGCATTTGCTCTTGTATCATATACTAAGAGTCCTCTGTCGAAACCCTGGTGATTGATTACTAATTGATTTTTCTTAGCAGTTAAGACTTGTTTTTCCTCGGCAGATTTAGCTTGAGCAATCTGAACCAGATAGGTTTCAATTTTGTGAAAAATGTTGCCATTATCCCCGCCTGCGATCAATAATAAATGATCAGAGACTGCAATTGCGGCACCGGCTGAAAAATTTATAGTACTTGCGCTATCAAAAATTGGAGATCCGTAATTCCAGGTCTTTGTTTGCGGATTGTATATAAGTAAGGTATTGTACAATGTACTGATACCTGATGAATCCTTTGAACGACCACCAATAACATAGATATTTACTCCATCCGGACCATTCTGTAGCACTGCTGCTGAATTTGCCAGGGCAAGGGGCATATCCGGAAGTCGCTTCCATCCTTCCTCCTTTGTATCCAGATCCAGACTTAAGAAAGCCTTGGATGAAACGCTTGGGCCATCACCTCCAATCGCATAAACCACATTCCCGATATTGATCAGAAAAAGATTGGTTAAAGGGTTTGGCAGATCAGGGAGTGAAAAAATCAGCAACCTGTCTTCCGGTGAACTGAATTTAATCAAAAAAACTTTTCTAGACAGTCCTGCTTCGTTTTCACCTCCCGCATAAACAATACCTGACTTGGTGGATGTATTCCCGCAATATGCTATTGGCACAGGTAATTTTGCTTTTATTTTTTTGTTCCAAAAATACTTACTACCCTGTTTCTGAAGGATGTGAATTTCATCCGAATAAATTTTTTTTCCACCTTCCCATGGCATTTTATTAGGAAAATTAGCACCTCCAGCAATTATTAAAGCATGATCATAAACAGCACTAATAGCCCCAGCAACACCTATTGACCCGCTCCCATCTGCATTTTTCAGGGTGGCAATCTTCTCCCATTGAATAGTTGCAATAGCATTTTCTTGAGAAAAGCCCTCTAAGTTTATGAGCATGATAAAAAGAGAAAGAGAGAATAAAAACTTATTCATAATTAGTTAGCTGGTCATTGCAGGACTTGAATTTATCGAAACCAAGTGCTTCAACATCGAGTTTAAATGCTTCGAAATCCTTACTGCTCATATTTTTAACCGGGAGTCTGAATTCACCACAGTCCATACCTGCCAATTTCATATATGCTTTCCCAACAGATATCCCGCCGTATTTGCCCAATAAGCGAATAAAATCAATTGATTTTTGCTGTAATTCCCCAGCCTTTTTCAAATCATTTGTATTAAATGCTTCAATCAGCGCATAATAAATCGGAGCGATATAATTAAATGTACTCCCCACCGAGGCCTTTGTTCCAAGTGCTAGAGCGGAAAGCATATTCTCATCGCGTCCCCACATCATATCATATTTGCCATTTTGAAAATTCATACAGGATTGAAAATCCATAAAATCTTCATGCGTATATTTTATTCCTGCAAAGTTAGGAATCTGCCCATCAATAGCCTTCAACAGGTCATACATGGCAATATTCACTCCTGTTAGAACGGGTATATGGTAATAGTAGAAAGGCATATTCGGAACTTGCTCTGCTACCGCTTTGCATGAACTTGCAAGAACCTCCGCATTTGCAGGTTTGAAATAAAATGGTCCAGTAAATGATACGGCATATAATTCAATTTGTTGTGCATGCCTTGCGAGGTCAATACAATCAGCAATACATGTTCCACCCAGAAACATCATGACTTTAAACTCTTCGTCATGATTTGAACACGCTGCCCACGCTTCTGCGACAGCTTTTTTCTCGGCAAGTGTCAACGAAACACCCTCACCGGTAGATCCGCAAATAAAGGCACCAGTAACGCCATTCGACTTTAAAAATTTATAATAATCTGGAATTAATGACAGATTTACCTCACCCATATTATCAAATGGAGTAAAGGGGGCAGATATTAAACCTTGCAAATGGTCTTTCATTTTACATAATTAATTTAAGCACCTATAATGTGCTTAGCTATATTAAAACTATTTATCAGGATTATCAATACGGTTCGTTCATTTCGCAACTATTGAATCTTCACTGACTATATCAGAGCCATAGCGATCTGATTATCAATCGGAATAATACAAATTGCAGAAGCTGTTTTTCAACTCCTGCAATTTATTAAACTTATCAGGTTCCCGGATAACCTGTATTTTGATCATTTTTCAAAGTTTCATCACTAGCCAGAGTGCTCCTATCGATAGGCCATAGTACTTTATGAGCTTCAGTACCTTTATCAAGTACACCTACAAGCGGAAGATCTTTCCTGAAAACCAAAGGTTCAGCAGAACCATCCTGCATGCGACGCAGATCGTACCAACGCTTACCTTCAGCAACGAACTCCTTCCCTCTTTCCTCAAAAATAGCCAGCTCATTTTGCTCAAATGACCCGCTGATAAAAATTGGTGCAGCTGCAGCACCATGGGCGCGAACCCTTATCGTGTTGATTTCAGTAGCAGGGCTTTCTCCCTGTTTATTTTTTATTTCAGCCAACAAAAGATAAGCTTCCGCCAAACGGTAGATGGGGAAATCATCCGAAAAACTACGGGCACCTTCAATAAAGGTTCCAAGGAACTTCCGGAGATTCAGTGCTTTAACTGTCCCCTTATTAAAGTTTAAAAAAGTAACATTCGCTCGGGTATCTGTAGTACCATATTTTGAATAAAGTTCATATTTGTATTCATAGCGGATGATAGTACCTCCACCGGCAACCTGCAATGGATCACTTGAAGGAATTGCGACACCTTTATCATCAACATAGCCACTTAAGGGATCAGTGATTGCATAGATAAACTGTCCATAGTTATTTGTTGCTTCTCCTTGCTGATATCTTAAGGCAAAGATGATCTCATTATTACCACGACTTGCAGCTACAGCTGCTGAATTAAAAACATTAGCAAATGAAGGCTGCAAGCTGAACTTGCCAATAACCTGTTCAACAACTGTACGGGCAGTTGCCAGATCTGCTGCTGTAGTAGTTGGGGCACTTCCATCAATTTTAACTTTCGCCGACCATAAATAAACTTCTGTTTGCAACATCTGACTGGCAGCTAATGACCACTGAGCTTTTTGGAATTTAGTTGTGTAATTAGCGGCAAAGCTGCTGACTGATTTATTCACATCACTCTTGATAAAATCCAAAGTTTCCTTCTCAGTTTTAGCACGTGCTAGATATGCGTCCTTGGATGTGGACGGGGTATTAGTTATGACTTTCGGTTCAAGGGCCAATGGCACTCTTCCATAGGTACGATAAAGTTGAAAGTAATAATATGCTCTCAATCCATAAGCTTGTCCTAAATAATAAGATTTATCAGCAGCGCTTAAATAATCTGCCTTTTCAACCTGAAAAATAAAATTGTTAACCTGAAATATCGGTCCATAAAAACCTGCCCAATCGCTGATTCCGGGAGATGATTCACGAATATCCTGCCGTATAACTGCGGCAGAGTTTAGGGATGCTGTACCTGTGAAACTGGTACCCTCACGAAGGGTTCCTCCTCTTAATTCACCCAAGGTGAATATGGTGAATTGAAAACCTCTTAACTGGTTATGGAGTCCTACCATTGCTCCATCAACCTGTGATGTTGTTTTCCAAAAACTTTCACTGGCAAAATAATCTTCAGGAGTTAAATCCAGCTTTTGGCATGCGCTGAAAGTAAGGATCAGCACAATACTTAATATACTTCTATATATCTTTTTCATCTGTTTATTTTTTGTTTTTTTAATATTGATGAGGTTGGGAATCCCAATTTTACATTCATCATTCTTTGTTAAAATGTTAGCTGAGCTCCAAAAATCAAAGTCCGGGGTAAAGGATACCCTCCCGATCCTCCAATACCGATACTTCCTGACTCAGGAGAGTATAAAGTCGACTGACTGAAATAGGTTAGGTTTTGTCCTGAAATGGATAAATTAATGTTCTGACTTTTAATTTTATTTGCCCATTTAGATGGGAGTGAATAGGTTATATTAACCTCTCTTAATGCCAGGTAATCTCCCTTTTTATAGAACATACTGGATTCTCTGAATGTATTATTTTTATATAACTGATCAGCCCAGTAATAGGTTGGGAAAGTAGCATTTGTATTCTCGGGAGTGTAAGTATCAAACACATCGTCTGTCGTATTAAATGTTCCCTGTGCATTACTCAAAAACCATGATCTCGGTCCATCGTATTGAACAAATCCCAATGCATAATCAAACCTGGAATATAAAGAAAGGCTTTTCCATTTGAGGTTTGCTCCAAAACCACCGATCCATTTGGGTACAGTACTTCCCATCCTAACCCTGTCAAAAGAGTTGATAGTTCCGTCACCATTAACATCCTGCCATTTTACATCTCCCAAAGCGATTGGAAAAACAGTTGCTTTCTGTGTTGTGGTCATTCCACTATAAATGCCCGGGCCAACTAAAACTTTAGCACCCAAAAGGTCTCTTCTGTTTGCGTCCTGATCCAGGTCAGCCTGCGTTCTGTAAAGATTCTGAGCAACGTAAGCATAAGCAACATTCGGATCCTGACCTTGTTGAGTTCCTCCCACAAATATCAATTGTCCACTTTTCGGATCATAAACTTCAAACCCACCGATACGGTTATTTAGCAATCCATTTTCTGGCAGCTTTAACACCTTATTGGTATTGTAAGCCATGTTTGCGGAAAAATTAATGTTCAAGTCGCGTTTGCGCAGAACATTATAATTCAGATCAACTTCAACACCTCTGTTTTGCATACTACCATTATTTGTAGTTAATGAGGTAAAACCAGAAGTTGCTGGCAATGTGAAGCTTGAAATCTTATCTGTTGTTTTACGATCATAGTAAGCAACAGAAAAATCAAGTCTGTCCAATAAGCGCGACTCTAATCCAATTTCATATGTCGCAGAACGCTCCCATAACAGATTAGGAAAAGGTAAACCGCCTGCTAAATACCCTATGCTTCCATTGTATTTATTGGTCGAGTAAGACCCCTGCAGGCCATATTGACTTATACCACTTACATTTCCATTCTCTCCGTAACTAGCTCTTAATTTTAAGGAATTTACCACATTGCTAAAGGATTTAAAAAAATTTTCCTTGTGAATATTCCATCCGGCAGAAATACCTGGGAAATTACCCCATCGGTTGTTCAGTAATTTCGAGTATCCATCACGGCGGAAGGTCAGTGTTAAAAGGTATTTTTCATCAAAATCGTAATTTGCACGGCTAAAAAATGATAAAATACTCTCTCTATTATGGTAAGAATCAATTGCACGTCTGTCCTTATCCGAGTTTGTTAAAGCAAGATCCATGAAATCATCTGAAGGAGAACCTGAACCTGAAGCCGAAAGACCCTTAGCATAGCTATCAAAGAATTCTGATCCTGCCATTAGGTCAAAATGGTGTTTGTCAGATAATTTAGCCCTGTAGTTTAAGACACCATTATAGGTTTGATTGAGGCTACGTCCGAAGGAAGCGCTGCTTGAGCGGGTAACATTTATGTTTCCCGGACTGTTCAGGTAATCCCTGTTATAAGATTCAAAATGACCTTCATCATAGTACCAGTTTCCACTCGCTCTGAAACTCAGGTTGGGAAGAAAATCAACTTTAAAAGCTTGTGATAAAGTGAACTTATTACTGTTATTTCTTCTGATCAATTTAGCATCATTCACAGCAGGATTACCATCTGAAATATCCCTTCCTATTAACAAATCGCCCTTTTCATTTACACCTCTCATCGTTGGAGGAGCTCCTAAAGCACGGGTTAAATAGTTTCCTTCTCCAGAAGTAGCAGGATCCCGCCATTTTGCATCCGCAAAGTTCAAACTTGAGATTGATGTTAGCCATGGCTTTACTTTATATTCACCATTAAACACAAAAGTTAGTCTTTTATAAAAGGTATTGATTGGCATTCCTGCTTCATCATAAGCACCTAATCCTGCATAATAACTTCCCTTTTCATTTCCGCCTGTCATAGACACATTGTAATCTTGTGTTATGGCCTGATCACGCAAAGCAAAATCTTTATAACTGAAATTATTAAAGATCAACTCTCTACCAGTAATCGGATCAGTCATAGTCTCCCAGCCATCTTGTAATTTTACTCTGTTTACATCATCCAGAAACATTGTGCTCCACACAGCTGTACCTGTTTTATTTCCATCTAAAAAATTACCGCTTGCATCTTTAAATAAGTTTCCAGTACCAAAAGGACCAGTCGACGTCAATTGCGTTAATCTGCTTGGCTCGTATAAACCGGAAGTTTGAATGGCCTTCCTTGACCAATAGAGGTAATCTCTGGCATTTAAAAAGTTGAATGGAATATTTAATTTATTGACGCCAGTTTTACTCTTAAAAGAGATATTCGAAACACCTTCCTTACCCTTTTTAGTAGTAATTAAAATGACCCCGTTATTGGCTCTGGCACCATAAATAGCGGTTGCAGATGCATCTTTCAAAACTTCAATAGATTCGATATCATCTTGATTTATATCACTAAAGCCACCACGTAGCAAACCATCAACTATAACCAATGGCGAACCACCTCCACCGTAAGTAGTTCCTCCACGTAATACAATGTTAGGAACCGCTCCCGGTCTACCGGAAGTTTGCTGAACCCTTAATCCCGGAATAGTCCCTGCCAGAGCGGAAGCTGGATTTGAACGAATGCCAGTCTCCAGAATCTTAGGATCCAATTTTGAAACCGATCCGGTAATAGTCGATCTTTTTTGGGTTCCATATCCCAAAATAACTATTTCGTCCAATTGAGATACGTCCATTCTTAATGATACATTTATAATTTCAGAAGTGCCTATCCGGATCTCCTGAATTAAATATCCGACGAATCTAAACACAAGGATATCGTTTGTTGAAGCCTCAACAGAGTACTCTCCTTCTGCATTAGTTTGGGAAAGGGCAGATTTACCCTTTACCTGGATAGTAACACCTGGTAATGGGAGCTTATCATCTTCAGAAATGACGCGACCTGTGATTCTACCGGTTTGAGCCTGTGCCACAGTAAACAGCAATAACGCAATTACCGAAAACAAGCACCTTAGTAAGGTATTTTTTGATTTCATAATTCTTTAAATTAATTTGTATTATGTATGACATAATACAAATATGTTTTTTTTATTTTATATTTCCAAATACTAGGGGAAATTATTTTGAGGAGCTGGAATATGAATACCGTTTTAAAAATCGATCTCGTTTAATTACTTTGCAACCGAAAAGAATGAAAAAAATAAATACAGATAATAAGCTTCAAAAAATAGATACCACCTCATTGGTTGACCGGGTTGAGAAGAGCATTATTGAATTTTTGACAGGGAAGAACCTGAAAGTTGGCGACTCAATTCCAAAAGAACTTGAGCTATCTGCTGCTCTTGGAGTGAGCCGCACCGTCATAAGAGAGGCATTGTCGCGTTTACGAATGATCGGCTTACTTGAATCCAAAAAGAAAAAAGGATCCGTTATCACCAGCCCGGATCTGATATCGATACTTAGTAAAAGTATGGATCCAAGGCTTCTGGATGATGAAACCTTAAAAGAAATTTTTGAAATGCGACTATCTCTTGAGATAGGAATGGCTGATTTCGTTGTAGAGCGTGCTACCGATGATGATATTAAGGAATTACGTCAGATTGTAGCCAATGACCCTCCCCGATCTTTTGATACCATGTTTTTAATTGAAGAAGAGATCAAATTTCATGGAAAACTATATGAAATTACGAGAAATGAAACATTGAAAAAATTTCAGAAACTCTTGCTCCCGGTATTTAATTATGTCCACCTTAGCGGGCTACTCAAGAAACCAATGATTAATAAAAGATATGCTTCACATAAAGAACTGGTAGATGTTATTGAAACCAGGGATGCTGAAGCTTTCAGAAATGCGATGCGCAACCATCTTGAAAATCATTTCTCAAGATTATTTGGGTGATTTTAGGCAATTGTTGCTTCATTAATGGTTTTTAGCACTCAGGCATAGTGAATATATCAAAAAATCACATGAAATAACTAACTCCTTGTTAAAATTACCTGCAATTATTTATATTTAAGTTTACAACAGGTAACAATGAAACGAAGGGAAATACTAAAAGGCTTAACAATTTTGCCACTAGCTGGAGTAGCAGGTGGTGCCATTGCCAATCAGACACTTGAGGAAAAATCAGAATCTGTAAAGCTAGCAGCCGAAGAATGGCTTCCAAAGAAAGAATTGATTAAAACACCTGCAGGCTCCTGCCTTCGTTCAGGGCACTTATTGTTCATCGGTGGAATTGGTGGCTGGTATGCAAACCAAAGAGCTGAACCGGGAGATATTCAGGTGCAGATCCGCAGTGTTCTGACAACCATGAAGGGGATTCTGGAAGGTGCCGGATCATCCATGGCCAACGTGCTGAAGATACAGATGACTGTAGCCGAGCCAAACAAAAACATGGCAAAGCTTAATGAGGCTTATGCTGAGTTTTTCCCTGAAAATCCACCTGTACGTTCATACAGCGGGTCTAAAACGAGTCAGATGGGCAGGGAAGGGATCCTTTGTCAGGTGGCCTGTATCGCTTATGTTGATTAATTAAACGCATTTAAAATTTTAATAAAATAATATTATGGATCGCAGAAAGGTTCTAAAAAGTCTGAGTCTTCTTCCTTTAGCAGGTGCAGCAGCAGCTATTCCTACAGAAGTCAATGCTCAAAACAAAAAACAAAAGGGACAATGGACACCCAAAAAAGAGGTAATCCGGCGGAGTAACAGCGGAGGCAATACAAATCCTACAGTTGCTGCCCCGGCAGCAGGCGGAGCCCCAAGACCGGGAGGAGTATTATCGGGATGTATCCGTTCAGGGCATCTCTTATTCCTCTCAGGAATCGGAGGCTGGTATGCTGAAAGACGTAAAGAGCCGGGAGATATTCAGGTGCAAATACGCAGCGCATTAGACACCATGAAAGAAGTACTTGAAGGTGCAGGATCGTCAATGGCTAATGTGCTCAAAGTACACATGACTGTCGCAGAGCCAAATAAAAATATTGCTACCCTTAACGAAGCTTACCGTGGATATTTTCCAGATCCTGCACCGGTACGTTCATACACAGGATGCGGAACTGATCTGATGGGAAGGGACGGGATTCTTGTACAAATTGATTGTATTGCTTACGTAGATTAAAAAGGGCATAAAAAAGGGCAGGATGCAAATGCATCCTGCCCTTTTTTATTTATTTGGCAACCCATCCTTGTTGTTTTATACAAGTACCAACCTATACCCCTGCCTTTTGAAGAACTTCCAATGTTTTTCTGAGTCCGGCTTCTGCCACCATCATTAGATCTTCCTTCCAATACTCCGGATTATACATCTCTAATGAAATACATCCTTTATACCCGGTTCCCTTCAAATCTTTGAAGATTTGCGGCAAAGGCAAAATTCCATCTCCGGGATAAACCCTGTGCGAATCATTAAGTTGATCCAATGGCGGAGCTGCAGGAGCATCATTAAACTGGAAAATAGCGATCATATCACCTCTGAGTAATTTAATACCCTCAAAACCACCTTCGCTGATATACATGTGGTAAACATCAGGAATGACCATCGCTTTGGGATGATTGGCATCCAGGGCAATACCTACTGCCTGTCCCATAGTTTTAACAGGAAAATATTTAACAAAGACCAATGCCGGATTCAATTTATAGTCATTGATCCCCATTTCAATAATATCCCGGTAGCGATCAGCGGCCCATTTTTGATTATAATTTACGCCAATGGTATTGGGTATGGTCTGTATATGCTGAGCACCAATATCGGCAGCCATCCGCATCCGGTTACGGGTATCTGTTAATGACTTATCCCATAATTCCTTAGTGGGTGGTAAGGCATTCCAAAGTCCGATTACGCTCGGTACGAATAAACCATTATCCTTTATTTCTTTACCAAGATCTTTCAGGTTACCGCCATCTGCCTCAAACTTTTGCAATTCGCCATCCCATGGTTCAATAGCATCATAACCGGCTTTGGCCGCAATCCTGACCTTCTCTTTTAAAGATGCAGGCCTAATGGTAGCTGTATCGAGGCAAACCGGCCATGGACTCTTCCCTTTCTGGTACCTTTTCTCCTTATTTTGAAGACCCGCAACTGCAATGCCCGGTATCGAACCAGCCGCGATACCGGCTGCTCCCAGAGTAATGAATTTTCTACGTTCCATAGGTTAGGATTAAAATATTTCTGAAGGCAAACCTTATATTAATATGAATTCGACATATAAATAAAGACAATCAATATTTAACCACATAGTTTAATTAATACTATGATTTAAATTACACACAGTCTGTAACTACAACAGATTGAAGCGAAGCTTCAGGAAAATGTGGCTTTAAAGAAAAGCAGCAGCTATTAATCTATGTTTCTATGTGGTTTTTTAAAATTGTATCGTGTTCAGGTTAAATTAAATTTAATATAAGCCAAAAGATTTAAAAACAGAACTTCCTGCATAATTACTCCCTATCTCTTCATTGATTCTTAGCAGTTGATTATACTTGGCTAATCTCGAAGATCCGGCTACTGAGCCAATCTTGATCTGCCCGCCGTTTAATCCAACGGCAAGGTCCGCCAGAGTAGCATCTTCGGTTTCACCCGAACGGGCCGAGACCACTGTACTGAAACCCCCATTCTTTGCCATCCTGAGTGTATTTACAGTCTCGGTTAATGTTCCGATCTGATTCATTTTCACCAGGATCGAATTTCCGGCTTTCAGGTCAAAGCCTTTCTGCAATCGGACTTTATTTGTAGTAAAGAGATCATCGCCAATCAACTGAACATTTTTGCCTAATCGTTGTGTTAGAACCTGCCATCCCTCCCAGTCATTTTCAGCCAGGCCATCTTCAATTGATATAACCGGATGCTCCCTGGTCCACTTCTCAAGCATATCAATCATTTGCTCAGAACTAAGGGAACGGTCTTCAGAATGCAGATGATACATTCCTGTAGCTTCATCGTAGAAATGAGATGAAGCCACATCCAGTGCTATCGCAACATCAGTACGTGGTTTATAACCACAAGCATGAAATACTTCTCCCAAAACCTCCAGAGCAGCTTCATTTGAAGGTAAAGCAGGCCCGAAACCGCCTTCATCAGCAAGCAAATAGGCATTATATCCCTTTTTTATCAGTATTTCCCTTGTTTTCCAGTACACATTATAGATCATTTCGAGTGCATCCGGATAGTTTTTGGGCGATACAGGTATGATCAGAAAATCCTGCAAATCAATATTCTTACCGGCATGCAATCCTCCACTGATGATATTTACCATTGGAACAGGCATTGATACCGCATCTCCTGCAGGAAGGTATTTCTTAGCGAGGTATCTGAATAAGGGTTCTGATGCTTCATTCGCAGCCGCATGAATACAGGCAAAAGAAGCACCGAGAATTGCATTCGCGCCCAGCCTGGATTTTTCGGGAGTCCCATCCAGCTCAATCATTAAATTATCAAGATGGTCCTGGTCTTCAATATCCTTACCAATCAATGCATTTCTGATTTCCTTATTTACATTCGCTACAGCTTTGCTCACCCCTTTACCCCGATGCCTGTTGCCCCCATCACGTAGTTCCAATGCCTCAAATTGACCGGTAGAGGCACCTGAAGGAACCATCATTCTTCCCATTTTACCTGATTCCAGAAATACATCAACTTCAACGGTTGGGTTACCGCGGGAATCGAAAATTTCTCTGGCTTTTAAATCTTTTATTTTTGACATGACATATTAAAATTAAGGGAATAAACGTGTGTATTCCGGAGGTAAAAATATCAAAAGAAACGATTTCAGAACTGCTTTTTGATTGCATCGAACACATTGAAGCCAGAATCTGCTCCTCTGATCCAGTCAATGGCCGTAGTACGGATAATTTGCTTTAACGTTTCATCCTGAATATAATTTACAGGTGATTTTCCATCCATCCGGGCAAGCAGCATCAAACCAAGATGCGGTAGCAAATTACTGACCTGGCCCTTATAATTTGTAATGAAAACGTTAATCAGTTCAAGTATCTGAGCAGGTTTTTTTAAATGCCAGGCTTTTAGCATCAGGTGACCCAGACAATAAGCAAGATCAAATACCGGATTTCCCCAATGCGCCACTTCGTAATCGATCAAAACAATACGCCCGCTCTTTTCAACAAGCATATTCTTTGGAGAGAAATCTCCATGAACCAGACAGGTCTTTTGTTCAGTCAGTTCTTCTATCAAAGCATTGATTTCAGCCGAAAGCTCAGGATATTTATTGATTAAGAAACGGTGGAAGGGATCAATCCGGAGCTGAATGAAATATTTCTGATCGCTGAATCCTGCCTTCACCTGCTCATCAATTTTATGGCTCTGGCTATGAATCAGACTAAGAATATCGGCGGCACTTTTCGCAGTATCAGCATTGAAGACCCCATCCATCAGGCATTCCTTCCAGGTCTGAACACCTTCTTCGGCACAGGTCATCATATAGATGTGGTTGACATAATCAACATGCAGGATCTTAGGGATATTGGAATCAGGAATGACCAGCTCCAGTTGCTTCATCACCTCATGCTCGCGATGGATTCGCTCCACATCCGAAAACCAGTCTGCCTTTACATCAAGTTTTTCAAGGGCCTGTTTGATTACCCAGCGATCATTATTGACACTGATCTTCCAAACCCGGCATGAAACCCCTCCGGAGAGATGCTCTACCCGGGCATCATCATCCCCATTTATAAGCCCTTCCTGATTGAGATATGTAATTACTTCTTCCTTTGAATCAAGTATCATGTCTAATTGTATGCTAATTCGCTAAAATAGTCCAGAATTGATTTAACCGGATTCTACCAGTAAATACCATACAATGCTGCAATTATCCCGATTATGAATAATGCTCCAACTGCAAATCCCGGAGTTGTACGGAACATGCTGTTATCCACTTTCAAAGCATTCGGAATAACGCCATTTCTGTTTTCATAGATGCTAATCAGGTACATAACCAGCACACAAATAATAAAAACAAATCCCATTCGGTCTATGAATGGAATCTCATAAACCCCTGCTGCATTTGCAACCGAAAATCCTGTAGAATTCAGGAATTGCAGATCCACGTAGTCGGGCATGAATTTAAAAAGTATTGAGAGTAGAAAGCCGCCAATGGTTGCAAATAAGGCCGCATTGGAGGTAGCCTTTTTCCAGAAAAACCCGAGCAGGAACATCGCCAGAATTCCCGGAGAGACAAAACCTGTATACTCCTGAATGTACTGGAAACCTCCTTTTTTATCAATGCCCAAATAAGGTGCGATAACCACAGCCATGATCATGGAAATCACAATAACCCAGCGCCCAACTTCTACCTGCCTTTTTTCATCCGCAACCGGATTTAATACCTTTTTATAAATATCGAGTGTAAAGATAGTTGCAATACTATTGGCCTTACCGGCGAGTGAAGCTACCACAGCAGCAGTAAGTGCTGCAAAAGCAAGACCCTTTAATCCTACAGGCAATAAATTCAAAAGTACAGGATAAGCCCGGTCGGCCATAACCTCTCCGTTCAGCATCATTTCATCTCTGAAAACATTCTCTTTAAATAAAACATAAGCTGCAATGCCCGGAAGAACCACGATTACCGGCATTAATAGTTTCAGGAAAGCTGCAAAAAGAATTCCGCTGCGGGCCGTTTGAAGATCCGCACCCAATGCTCTCTGGGTAATGTATTGATTACAGCCCCAATAATTCAGATTGACGATCCACATCCCGCCAACAAGCACTGCAAGTCCGGGAAGGTCAATAAAATAAGGATCGTCCTTTTCAAAGATCATCTGAAAATGATCTCCCGAATTTTTAGTCAGTAGATTGAAGCCGTTGACCGGCCCCTCTGAGCCAAAATGCTGAGCCACCATATCCAATGCAAGATAAGTGGTTACCAAACCGCCCAGCACCAGGAACACTACCTGGATTACATCGGTATAACCGATCACATTCATCCCCCCAAGGGTAATAACAATGGCAAACAATGCCAGTCCGACCATACACACAGCAAAATCAAGTCCTGAGATGCTGCTTATTGCCAATGCACCCAGAAAGAGTATGGAAGTTAAGTTGACCACTACATATAATAAAAGCCAAAAAACGGCCATAATCATCGCAACAGTCTCATTATACCTCGTTTTGAGAAACTGCGGCATGGTATAAATCTTATTCTTGAGATAGATCGGGATAAAAAATACCGCAACTACGAGGAGGGTAACTGCTGCAAGCCATTCATAGGCAGCGATGGCGAGCCCCATGGTAAAGCCCGAGCCACTCATTCCGATAAATTGTTCGGCAGAAATATTTGATGCGATCAGCGAGGCACCAATAGCCCACCAGGTTAAGGAGTCTTTGGCAAGGAAATAATCCTTGGAGTCTTCATGCTTCTTTCGCTTGTACACATACCATCCATATGTACTAACTATAATAAAATAAATAAAGAATACTATATAGTCTGGTGTTTGCATACTCTTAACAGATTGATTAAATAAACCTATTAAAAATTTTGCAATTATTTATCGCAACAAGAAGCTATGCACTTCAAATTGAAAGCTTACAGTCAAAAGTTTGGAATGAGGATAGCTAAATTTAATTTCTGATGAGATAAATCAAAAACCTAAATGCTATAGATAATCAATATTTCTAAATTGTAACACTTATTAGACAAAGACGTACAACTGTGATAGAACATAAAACCAATTAATAAACAGCAAATATTTTTAATTAATTGCGGTAGTCTTAATGAGAGTCTACGTTTAAATGTTCAGATTAATTCTGATCTGAAATCTGATTAAAAAACTATTATCAATTAAAAATGTAAACTCATGGTTATGAATCGAATAACTTTTTTTATTTTATTGATAATTCCTTCATTTCTTGTAGGCATTCTAATTGCTTATCTAGATGAAATTTTTGGAGACAAATATTTCAAGCTAGTGATAAGTCTTTGGATAATTGTCTATATACCGGTTCTAATTATTCTCAGAATGAGAAGTTTGGGCTTTACCTTAAAAGAAGGTTTTAAAGCTATGGTCCCATTTTTGGGTTCTAATCTTAGAAATAGAATCTGGTTTGGAAAATAAATGATTGAGGATAATGAGTCTGGCTTATTATCCTCAATTTGCCATGTATTTGAATAGCTTACCCCTCGAAAACACGAGCTTTATTTCACATAAAAATTTTGTATAATTCTAGTAAACTGTGAGTTCACCTCTCAGATCAGTTTCAAGATATTCTGCGATCTTCTTATTGCTCTTAAAATTACCCCGTAGATACATCAGTTTGGTTACTGCAGCTTCAAAGGTCATATCGTACCCGCTGACTACCCCCATTTCCCTGAGTTCCCGGCTGGTTTCATATCGTCCAAGTTCCACAGTACCAACCTTACACTGGGAAATATTCAAAATAAGCTTGCCACCCATAATTGCTTCGCGCAAGAGATCCAGAAACCATTTTTGAGTGGATGTATTCCCAGATCCGAAAGTCTCCATAATTACCGCCTTACACTCTGCTGAAAGGGCCGACTTTACAATTGCCGGACTAATTCCAGGGTATAATTTCAATATTCCAATCGCACTATCCAGCTTTGTATGAAATTTTACAGGTTCGGAATTCGGTTTCAGAATATAGTTTCTATTGAACTTCAGATAAACACCGGCTTCAGCAAGTATCGGGTAGTTTGGCGATCTGAATGCTTCGAATTTCTCGGAATTGTACTTGAATGCACGGTTACCTCTGAATAATTTATAATCAAAGTAGATACAAACCTCGGGTACCATGGCTTTGCCTTTTCTTTTTTCTGCTGCGATCTCCAAAGCAGTAATCAGGTTTTCTTTCGCATCGGTACGTATTCCGTTTACGGGTAGCTGCGATCCTGTAAAAATTACAGGCTTGTCCAGATTCTCGATCATGAAACTCAAAGCTGAGGCAGTATAAGCCATCGTATCTGAACCGTGCAGGATGACAAAACCATCATACTGATCATAATCTCTTTGAATGCGCAATGCCAGCTCCTTATAGATCTCCGGACTCATATTGGATGAATCAATCAAAGGATCAAATGAGTGTACTGTAAACTGATACTTAAGCCTTTTTAGTTCGGGCACATGATCAGTGATCTGCTCAAAATTAAAGGGAACCAATACTCCGGATTTCGGATCATTGATCATACCGATCGTACCTCCGGTATAAATTATCAGAACATTGGTCATTGTGTAATTAATTGGTTATTGGATTGTAAAGATAGAAAAAGAAGGTAAATGAAATCATTTCCTGAATTGAGTTTGGTTAATATCAAATGCCTAAACGCCAAAGACCTTTTCAGAATTAAGGGTAGTTATTCTGGCAACTTCTTCAATAGGAATCTGCATCAGATCTGCAAGCTTCTGTGCCACATAAACCAGGTAACTGCTTTCATTTTGTTTTCCGCGGAATGGAACAGGTGTTAGGTATGGCGAATCAGTCTCAAGAACAAGGTGCTCTAATGAAATATCCTGTACAACTTTATCCAAACCTGAATTTTTATAGGTCAGCACTCCACCAATACCAAGATAAAATCCGAGGCTGATTACTTTTTCTGCCTGATCAGCATCCCCGGTAAAACAATGGAAGATACCCCTGAGTTTATCATCCTTTAATTCATCCAGAATTTCAAAGATCTCATCAAATGCTTCCCGGCAATGGATCACGATGGGCAGACTCATTTGCTTAGCCCAGCCAATCTGAGTGCGAAAGGCTTCCTGTTGTATGTTTAAAGTAGATTTATCCCAGTAAAGATCAATACCGATCTCGCCAATAGCATAAATTTTTCTGATGTTTGCTTCTTTATAGATATGTGCTAACTCCTCTTTGAAATCTTCTTTCACATCACAGGGATGCAAACCCAGCATAGGAAAACAATGCTGCGGATATTTCTCTGCCAGCCCAAAAACCAATGGTATTGATTTGGAATCAACATTGGGCAAAAAGAGTCGGCTAACCTGATTATCCAGACTTCTTTTCATCAGCTCTGTCAGTTTTGCAGGATCTGTTTCGTAATATAAATGGGTATGGGTATCCGTCAGAATCATTCTGCAAATTAACAAAAAAGCCTTCGGGTAATCCCAAAGGCTTTAAATCTTATTTAATCAGGTGTTTAAGCTGAATGATCTCTTTTTCTTCCAGATATCTCCAGCGACCTCTTGGAAGGTCCTTTTTAGTCAGCTGAGAATAGACTACACGGTCAAGTTTGACTACTTCATAACCAAGACTCTCAAAAATCCGCCTGACCACCCTGTTTTTTCCACTATGGATTTGAATCCCAACCTCTTTTTTACTCCCTCCCGCAACATAACTAACCTGATCAGGCTTAATTACACCATCTTCAAGCTCAACTCCAAATTGGATTTTATTCAAATCACCCTGAGATAAACTTTTGTTCAATTCAACCTGGTATAGTTTTGTAATATTATTTCGGGGGTGGGATAATTTCTCTGCGAGATCACCATCATTGGTCATCAGCAATAAACCCGTTGTATTTCTGTCAAGACGCCCTACCGGATAGATTCGCTCACGCGAAGCTTTCTCAACCAGACTCATAACCGTTTTACGTTCCTGAGGATCGTCAGTGGTAGTGATATAATCTTTCGGTTTATTCAGTAAAACATAAACCATTTTCTCTCTTTTCAGGTTCTCTCCGTTGTAACGGATTAAATCCTTAGCAGGATCAACTTTATATCCGAGCTCAGTTACCGGAACACCATTCACAGAAACCACTCCTGCTGCAATCAATTCATCGGCTTTTCTTCTCGAACAAATACCTGCATTGGCAATAAAACGATTCAAACGGATTAGTCCGTCATCTTTTACTGCTACAGGCTTTTTACTTCGCTTATTTCCTAAATGCTCTTCTGAACTCCATTTTCTGTCATCAGATCTGTATTTAGGACGATCGAATTCGGAAGATTCACTGGGCTGACGTGATTTGAACGGCTTATCATTGAATCTTTTTACAGGTGCATTTTTGTCAGAATATTTATTATCACGGGACTGGAACGGTTTCCTTTCGGTGTCCTTAGATCCTGAAAAGGGTTTTCTATCTCCTTGAGGTTTTTCAGAAAACGACCTTTTGCCACTTTCGCTTCTATCTGAATAAGGTCTTTTTTCTGTTTGAGATCTGTCAGAATAAGGTTTTCTGTCTCCTGTTTGTGGCCTGCCTCCATGTGGTTTTTTATCACCGAATGGTTTCCTTTCTGGACGATCAGAAGCTGAACGGCGATCATCAGAACGTCCGAAACTCTTTGGACTTCTCTTTTCTGAGGAGAAGCTGGAACCTGATTTATCATCAGAACTTCTGAAACTGCTTTTAAATGGTTTCTTTGGATCGTCTGAGAATAACTTCTTCTTGGTGTTGCTGGTACTTTCCTGACGGTCTGATTTGTAAGAGTTACTTTTCGAACCAGAACCTGAAGCCGGTTTTGTAGTTCGCTTAGACTTTTCGGATTTGTCGTCGCGACTGTTCCTTTTATTTTTGAATGGCATGATACGCTTTTTATCTCCTTAAAAGAGAACCACAAATGTAAGCAAAAATACGGAAACAGAGCTGATTTAATATTGAAAATCAGATCCTAAACTCCATCAGAAAATTACTTCAAAAACAGCTCCATCACAGGGCCGATTTCATAACTATTTGATAATTAGATATATATTTTATACCTTTGTAAAAAATATCCTTATTTGGAACTAAAAAGAGAGGTAAAAATGATAAAGAAACACTTGATAACGTGTTCTGTGATGTTGGGCTTGCTGTTAACTGCCAAGATGTTTATTTATAGTACTCCTGCAACTTTTGATAATTATTTAAAAACGATTCAGGGGGCTCAAAACGACGAATTTTCAATCGAACCCTATTTCAATACACTGAGTTTCGCTAATGAAACTCTACCATTGGGAGATCAGCGCATCAAGCTGAAAATGAATGCTATTTTAAGCGCTCATTCTTACGAGGCATTACAGACTTCAAAACTTCACAGGCAGGCAGAAAAATGGTTCCCGATCATTGAACCTATATTGAAGCAATACGGAATTCCTGCTGATTTTAAATATGTGCCTTTGGTTGAAAGCGGACTTCAGGGTGGAACCTCACCTAAAGGGGCATCAGGTTACTGGCAATTTATGCCACAAACTGCGCGGGATTTTGGACTTAAAGTAACCACTGAGCTTGATGAAAGGCAAAATATTCGTAAATCGAGTATTGCTGCTGCAAAATACATCAAATCTTTATATCGTGAGTTTAATAGCTGGACACTGGCTGCTGCTGCCTATAATATTGGTGAGGGCAGTCTTAAACGTCAGATGCATAAACAAAGCCAGGACAACTACTATAAAATGAAGTTGAACAGAGAAACAGCTTCTTATGTTTATAAGCTAATCTCAATGAAAGAGATTATCGAAAACCCCACCCGTTACGGATACAACAACAGGGCAAGCAGGCTTTTAGTTAATGCGAATGCAGAAAGTAAATCACTTTTTGATGCCAATACCGGAAGAAATAATACTTCTTACCCGCAAATCTTAAAGAACTAACCATAATAAACCAATCAGAGAGGGCCGGATTTCTCCCAGTCATGGTCGGAAGAAATTCCGGCCATTTTTTATGTTTTAAAAAGCGAAAGAATACTTCTATATCCCACCTTCGTCTGTACGCTTGTGCAATTTCTCCTGCAGAGCGGTCAAAGTCATTAGTTAGCAACCAATATTCTTTACCTTGCTTTGCTTTCTACGACAACAAGGCGGAAGTGACTCTCTACGAGTTCTTCTCTATAATGCTTATTGCCGCGTTTGTTATTAATGAGGATGCCCGTATATAATTGCACCTTGCAATCCCTGATAAGTCTAGATTCCCCCATATCAAGGTCTTGTCCTTCAGCCATGAATGATTCCAGTTCAACAAACTTCCTGTTTTCCTTTGCCCGGCAGATGAAGGCTACACGCTCCATGGTAAAAGCTTTCATTGTCCTGGTTGATTGCAGCCCCCTATCCAATAAATAGATGTTTTGGCGACCGGTTTCTTTTTTCACATGTCCATTACAACCTCTAGCAGCGCGTTATCTTCGTTGCCATACTTTGGGCTGGTGAACACATTGGAATGACAGGGTAGGATGCCGTCAAAAGCAATGCTGTATTTGACCGCCTTCTTGCCGCTTTTGTTATCGATCCTGGTGGTCTGCGACAAATTTGCAATCAATGCCTCGGGAATGAAACCTAGAAGCTGTTTTACTTTAATGTTATGATCTTTGAAAATTGCCATATCTTATTGATTATCAGCTATTAAGATAGTAAATCAATATAACAAAAACAAACTTAAAACACTGATAATCAGATATTTATAATAATAAATCAATACCTGTAAAAAAGAAAAAGTCGGAAGAATAATCTTCCGACCATGACTGGTTTTATCCGACCCTTTTCTGTTTAGAAATCGAAATCACCTGGGTGATTAGAAAGTTGATTTCGTCAGTCGCAATAATTGGAGCATTAGAAAATGAGCAACCCGATAGCCTTTGGTTTTAACAAACAACCAAAAAGAATAATCTGTCAATATGACAATGTCCATTTTTACCGTTTCCTAAACAATTAGATACACCACCTCTCTTTCAATACATATGTCTCATATCTTCATCTCATGAAGATGTTTCTGGCTTATTTCAACGATCTTTTTTGTCTGTTCTTTCCAGATCTTTGTGCAGCATGTGGGCGAAATCTGTTCAGAAATGAAAAAATAATCTGCACTAATTGTATCTATCATCTTCCTCGTACAAATTTTCATATTGATACTCAAAACAAGATGGCAAGGCAATTATGGGGCAGGTTTAACTTCGAACAGGCTATAGCCTTTGTTTATTTTCAGAAGGGAAACAGGGTTCAGAACTTAATGCATCAGTTGAAATACAATAAAAAACCAGAAGTGGGAATCAGAATGGGTGAACTCTACGCCTGGCAATTAATCAGGTCTGAAGGTTGGATGAACGCAGATCTGATCATACCAATACCTTTGCACCCGGTAAGACTGAAAAAAAGAGGCTATAACCAAAGTGAGGAAATATCCAAAGGCTTGGCTTTAGTTCTAAAACTTCCTGTAAGTACACAACATTTGGTTCGGATAGAGAACACCGAATCACAAACCAAAAAATCAAGATTTGCCAGATATGAAAATCTGAAAGATGCCTTTATCATCAAAAACACCTCTGAACTGATTCAGAAACACATTATCCTTGTGGACGACGTAATGACCACCGGGGCTACTATGGAAGCTTGCAGTGTAGAATTGCTGAAAATAGACGGAATAAAGGTCAGTATTTGCACGCTGGCTTATGCTGAGTGAAAATAATCTGATCAAAAATTGAAAATTACTGAAACCTATAAAACCCCGCTCCGTAGAAGTATGCGAGAGCGTTAATTTAGATTGAAAAAGCTGATTGCCACAGGCGTCAGCTTTTTCTGTTATAACTAAGATTTAACACTGAGATATGGTCTGATTTTATTGTACAGATCATTAGGTACAAATGGTTTGATTACAAATCCATCCATGCCGCATTCTGTAATGGTTTCGAGTTCGTGAGCAAAAAGAGATGCAGTTAAAGCGATGATAGGTACCTCAGCATAATATCCACGAAGTCTTCTTATGGCTCTGGAAGACTCCATACCATCCATTACAGGCATATGGAGATCCATCAGGATTAAATCATACTTTTTATCCTGCACTTTTTCAAAGGCAACCTTTCCGTTTTCTGCAAAGTCAACACTCACGCCCCATTTAGTTATTACTTTACTGGCAAGTAGACGATTGATTTCATTGTCATCGACCACCAAAACGAGTCCGGTTAATTTTTGTAAGGGAGTCTTATTGTCAACACTGACAGCCGACGTTGTTGAGCGGTCAAACTGAATAATGAAGCTGAATGCTGAGCCCTTACCCAACTCGCTTTTTACACTTATTTCCGAATTATGAAGTTCTATGAGACTCTTTGTTATCGCTAAACCAAGTCCGGTACCTCCATATTTTCTAGTAGTATCTGTGCTGGCCTGAGTATAAGAATTGAAAATATCATCAATCTTATCAGCAGGTATTCCAATACCAGTATCCGATACTTCAAAACGCACCTTTACAAATTTCTTATTTTCGTCAACGAGATCGAGCTTTAGTTTTACCTCTCCCTTTTCCGTAAATTTAACAGCATTGCCCAATAAATTGATTAGAATCTGGTATAAGCGGGTATTATCTCCTATAACATTCGCAGGAATACGATGGTCAATTTCTGATTTCAATGCCACATGCTTTTCTGCAGTCTTGAATTGAAGAGAATTCAGGGTTTGGGCAACTAGCTCTTTCAGATTTACATTAACGCCCTCAAGAACCATGTTTCCGGTCTCTATTTTTGTAAAATCCAAAACGTCATTAATCAGATTAAGCAGATTCTGGGCAGAAAATCCTAAAATCTTCAGATTCTCAGTTTGTGATTCTGTAGGATTATCATCCATTAGAATATATGACATACCGATTACTGCATTCAAAGGAGTTCTGATTTCATGACTCATCACAGAAAGGAATGTTTCCTTTGCCTTGCTAAGCTGCAAGGCTTCTTCGCGGGTTTTGATCAGTTCCTTTTCAGCGAGCTTTCTTTCTGAGATATCATTAATAATCTCAACCTGCTGGTCAAGACTTCCATCCTTATTAAATGTTGGTGTATTTGAAATGGATAGCCAGATTTGAGCTCCATCCTTTTTATAACTAAGCAATTCAATATTTGAAGGTTTGCAATCTGTAGCCTGCTGCCTTGCCTTCTTCAGCAATTCCATGTCAGTGCCTTCACCTGCCAAAAGATCTCCCGGACGGGTGTTCTGAAACTCCTCAAGGGTATAACCCGTTAAATCCTTTAGCGACTGGTTTATCCATTTGATCTTACCGTCACTGCCACTGATAGCAACACCATTAATAGTTTTGCTGGCAACAAGTGAAAGCAATGTGAGCTGTTCTTCAGCAAATTTACGTTCTGTAATATCATTGATGATCTCTACCTGCCGCTCTATCTCACCATTCTCATTAAGTATTGGTGTGGTAACTGCATTGACCCATATTGCGGAACGGTCTTTTTTATAAATCAGCAGGTCAATATTATATGGTTTTTTAGCCTTTATTGCCATTTCCGCAATTTCAAGTGACTGCGGTGAGGTGCCCTCACCGATAACAATATCACTAAAACGCCTTCCTTCAATTTCACTAAACTTATACCCAAGCATATTTTCGAGTGCAGCATTAACCCAGGTAACTCTGCCTTTACCATCCCTGATTGCAATACCGCTTGCCGACTTACTGGCGACCATCGATAAAATTTCAAGTTCCAGTTCAGATTTTTTTCTAGCAGTAATATCAATAATCACCTCTACTTCTTTGTCGATATTCCCATCCCTATCCAGAATGACCGAATTCAGAATTGACAACCATATTGGAGTGCCATCCTTTCTGTATGCAAGCAGATCAACTGAAAAAGATTGTTTATTTTTTGTTAACTCACGGGCATTAAGAATTACTTCTGTGTCAGTTTCCTTCCCTTTTAATACGTCGCCAAGTTTGCGCCCTTTCAGATCATCGAGACTATATCCTGTAATTTCTTTTGAAGCTTCATTTGCCCAGATTACATTACTATTATTATCACTAATGATCACGCCATTGTTCACCTTATTCGCGACAAGGGATAATTGCTCGAGTTCTTCGACCATTTTCTTCTTATCGCTGATATCACGCCCATTCGCGAACCATTTTGCGTTCCTGACAGCAATAGACCAGCCCATCCATTTGGTTGTGCCATCCTTTAATTTGATCCTGCCCTCAAGTTCAAAACTTTTTTGCCCGCTTCCCAAACCCTTCTCGAGTTGAGGAACCATTTCCAATATATCAGCTTCATAAAAGAATTCCCAAATTGATCGCCCAATAACTTCCTCTAATGTATAGCCTAGCAATCGCTCAACTATATTGTTCATTAGCTCAATGGTTCCATTACGATCTAAAATACAATGCAGTTCGGCCGAACTGTTGAACATAGTACTGATATCCTCGTACTTCTGAATCAGATCATTTAATATCCTATTTTGACGTTTTACTTCAAGATGAGTCATGACCTGATCTGCAAGGATCTTCAATGCCCCCTTTTGCTGTTCATCAAGGCCACCTGGTACCACATCCATTACACACAATGAACCCAGAGCATATCCCTCTGGATTTATTATTGGGACACCGGCATAAAATCTGAGCTTTGCTCCGCCTGTAACACATTTCAAACCTAAAGTCCTGATATCTTCCAGGGTATCATTAATCTCGAGAATCTCTGATCCTTTGATAGCAAACTGACAAATAGAATCCTCAACAGAAGACCGCTCACTACTAAATCCTACCTGTGATTTAATGAACTGGTACTCTCCATCCAGAAAGCTGATAGTAGCAATTGACTTTTTACTTAAATATGATGCTAAACGCGTAATGGAATCAAATTCACTTTCAGGTAATGAACCCAAAACCTGGTATTCATAAAGTGCCTTCAATCTGAGATCTTCGAAATCTTTCCCCGCAACGCTATCAGACATAATTATTCTGTATGAATTAATTTAATTATTGATACAATGGATGTTTACCCATCATCTCATTAACCTTCTTACGAACCTTTTTTGCATTGGATTCGCTATCCGGATTTGAGATCACCTCATCAATGAGTTCAACGATTTTTTCCATATGTTTTTCTTTTAATCCTCTGGTACTGACAGCAGCAGTACCAACACGAATACCAGAAGTTACGAATGGGGATTTATCGTCAAAAGGAACCATATTTTTGTTAACAGTTATTGCAGCCTCACCAAGAGCATTTTCAGCATCTCTGCCGGTTATATTCTTATTTCGCAGATCAATCAACATCATGTGATTATCTGTCCCGCCCGAAATAAGCTGGTAACCCCGATTCACAAGGGCAGCTGCCATTGCTTCGGCATTTTTCTTTACCTGAATGATATACTTCATGTAACCCTCACTCAAAGCTTCCCCAAATGCAATTGCTTTTGCAGCGATGATATGCTCCAAAGGCCCACCTTGTGTGCCCGGGAATACTGCCATATCTAAAACAGAAGACATCATCCTCAATTCACCTTTTGGAGTTTTAATTCCCATCGGGTTTTCAAAATCCTGTCCCATCATGATCATTCCCCCTCTCGGACCTCTGAGAGTTTTATGAGTGGTTGTTGTTACTACATGACAATGAGGAAGTGGATCGTTTAATAAACCACGGGCAATCAGGCCAGATGGATGAGAAATATCAGCCATAACCAAAGCTCCAATCTGATCAGCAACTGATCTGATAAACTTATAATCCCAATCGCGGGAATAGGCAGAAGCGCCACAAATAATAACTTTTGGTTTTTCTTTTAAAGCCACTTGCTCCAGTTTCTTATAATCGATGAGGCCGGACTCACGATCAACACCATAAAAATGCGGTTTATATAATTTACCTGAAAAATTGACTGGTGAACCGTGAGTAAGGTGGCCCCCATGGGAAAGATCAAATCCTAAAATTTTATCACCCGCATTAAGCAAACCTAAAAGGACAGCCGCATTTGCCTGCGCACCAGAGTGCGGCTGAACATTAACCCAACTTGCATTAAATAATTCCTTAGCCCGTTCAATTGCTATATTTTCAACCTCATCAACAACTTCACATCCACCATAATACCTTTTGCCCGGTAAACCTTCAGCATATTTATTGGTAAGTGCTGAGCCCGCAGCTTCCATAACCTGCTTGCTTACAAAATTTTCTGACGCTATTAACTCTAGACCGGTTTCCTGACGCTCTTGCTCCTCATCAATCAGGCTGAAAATAAGTTTATCTCTCTTCATGGATGTATAATGGTGTTTGTTTGAACTATTAAATTTTAAGAATTATAAAGCAAAAATACAAATTAAGAATTGATTGAACCGATTTTAGCTTCAATCCAGAAATTATTAAATCCAATTCCTGTTTGTATTGAGATCAGATCCTGTTGCAGCATTTCGAGCAATGCCATAAAATTGTAAACAAAATGAACTTTATTTTCAGAATTTGTGACAAGATCCCTGAAATCAAGTCGCTTATTTATAGCCAGAAGCCTGTCAATAGCCTTTTTCTGTGACTCAATATTATAGGGGTATTGTTCAACAATATGCTCCTGTTTATTATCACGCTGCAAACTTCGCTGAAGAACTTTATTAAAAGTCATCATAAGCTTATACAGGTCGAATGACTCCAATTCCTCTCCTGGGTCAGCAGTCAATGCCATTTGCAAAACATCATGATTGATATTACCCCGCCTTTCCTGCATAAAACGCTCATTTTCGAGCAATTTGAACTGTTCGGCAAGCTGTTTAAACTTCTTGTACTCAATTAGTTTCTGTATTAGATCACGTTTTAGATCTATTTCATTACCCTCATCATCAAGATCCGGCCTGGGTAAAAGCATTTTTGCCTTTATCCGCATCAAAGTAGCTGCCACAAAAATAAATTCGCTTGCCACCTCAATGTTCAATGAGTTCATATGATGAAGGTAGTCGAGAAAATCATCGGTGATTTTGGCTATCGGAACATCCTGAATATCCAGCTCATCCCTTTCGATAAAGAACAAAAGCAAATCAAATGGCCCCTCAAATTGGGGTAGTCTGATCTCGAAAGCGTCATTTACATTCATAATTCAATCAAATGTAACGAGAGTAACATAATATACATGTCTATACAAAAAAATAAAAATGTTTAACAAATACATTATTTTTGCATGAAAATAATTATAAACCCTAAATGGAAGTTAAGGCGGGCGAATTTCTGGAACAGATCAATTACCCTTCGGATTTAAAAAAATTTAAAGAAGAAGATCTTGAACGTATCTGCTCAGAATTAAGACAGTTTATTGTTGATACCGTCTCAGTAAATGGCGGACATTTTGGATCCAGTTTAGGTGTTGTTGAATTAACAGTAGCCTTACATTATGTGCTAAATACGCCATACGACCAGCTTGTATGGGATGTAGGCCATCAGGCCTATGGCCATAAAATCCTGACCGGCCGCAGGACAGATTTCCATACAAACCGAATCTACAAAGGCCTGAGTGGTTTTCCAAAAAGATCTGAAAGTGAGTACGATACATTTGGGGTAGGTCACTCCTCTACTTCCATTTCAGCTGCCTTAGGTATGGCAGTTGCCTCGAACTACAAAGGCGAAACTGATAGACAGCATGTTGCTGTGATTGGGGATGGTGCAATGACCGGGGGACTGGCATTCGAGGCTCTGAATCATGGAGGTATTGAAAATTCAAATATTCTTGTAATCCTGAATGATAACTGCATGTCGATTGACCCGAATGTAGGCGCATTAAAAGAATACCTGACTGATATAACTACATCAAAGTCATACAACCGTTTCCGGGATGACATTTCGAATGTTCTGTCAAAAATCTCAGAGCTTGGCCCGAATGCTCATGAGGTTGTTAAAAAAATAGAGAAAACCATAAAAGGCGGATTATTAAAGAAGAGCAATTTCTTTGAAGCGCTCAAGTTCAGATATTTCGGACCAATTGACGGACATGATGTTAAACACCTTGCCAAGGTTTTAAACGACCTTAAACATATACCAGGTCCAAAGTTATTACATTGTGTAACCGTTAAGGGCAAAGGGTATTCCCTGGCAGAAAAAGATCAGACCAAATGGCATTCGCCTGGATTATTCGATAAGATTACCGGAGAAATACAAAAAACTGCGAGCGAAAAACCTGCCGCTCCAAAATATCAGGATGTCTTTGGCCATACTCTTGTTGAACTTGCACAGTTGAATTCAAAGATAATGGGAATAACTCCTGCCATGCCTTCGGGTTCATCAATGAATATTATGATGAAGGCTATGCCAGATCGTGCATTTGATGTAGGTATAGCTGAGCAGCATGCCGTAACCTTCTCGGCCGGCCTTGCAACCAGAGGAATGGTTCCATTCTGCAATATCTACTCAACATTCATGCAAAGAGCCTATGATCAGGTTATTCATGACGTGGCTCTGCAAAAACTGAATGTGGTTTTTTGCCTCGATCGTGCCGGATTTGCAGGTTCAGACGGACCAACGCATCATGGCGCTTATGATCTTGCTTACATGCGTTGCATACCGAACATGATCGTTTCTGCACCGATGAATGAAGAGGAGTTAAGAAACCTGATGTATACTGCACAACAGGAAAATATGGGACCATTCAGTATCCGTTACCCAAGAGGAAACGGGGTAATGCCTGAATGGAGACGCCCCCTTAAAACCATTGAAGTTGGTAAAGGCAGAATTATCTGTGAAGGTGAAGATGTCGCAATTTTAAGTATAGGACATATCGGAAACGAAGCTGTAAAAGCCTGCTATGAGCTCAATGCAGAAGGAATTCATCCGGCCCATTATGATCTGCGTTTTGCAAAACCTCTTGATCAGGAACTTCTTCATCAGATATTTAAAAAATTTAAATATGTCATCACGGTTGAAGATGGTTGTATCCAGGGTGGAATGGGAAGTGCGGTGCTGGAGTTTATGGCTGATAATAATTATTCCTGCAACGTTGTTCGCCTTGGTATTCCCGATAAGGTTATCGAGCACGGAGAACAGCCTGAGCTTTGGGCGGAATGTGGCTTCGATGCACGTGGAATTGTGACGACTGTTAATAAATTCGCCGTAAGCAGGGCTACTAAGACTATCGCATCCTGATATTCGCCTGGCAATGTTCCAGGCGTCTTCTACCTTATAAAAATTAATTTCTTTATAATTTTTCGAACCAACTCTACAACGGGTTTTACCAGTGGAACTTTGGTTTTAAACCTGTCTGTTATGGTGTAATAAGAATCTGATTTAAAGAACGCGTATTTTCTTAAATTTTCCAGGTATTGTTCAAACACCGGGACGATATCGGGTCGATCAGTAAATGTATACCGATCCTGGCTTACCGACGGATTATTTTTCTCAAAACAATCCATCCCCGCACCGCTGAAATGGAAAAAGATAAGCGGTGTCTCATTATTATTTATAAAAAAATCCTCTCCCCTTTTAATAACTTCTCTTTCATGCAGGTTCCAGTAAGCTACATTACATCCTTTATGACGCAAAACCAGTACGTTATTAAAATATAAAGGAATAAGATTCATCCAGAGTTGCTCGGCGAACATCCCCTTCCTGGGCTCAAAAAAGCCTTGGTTCCTCAATTTCTTCATCCACCAATCCAAAAAGCTTCCTGCATCTTTATCCCGGCGAACTGCAAAAAAACCTGCATTATATATTCCCGATCTGAGAAAGTTCCGGTCATCAAAAATGAAACCGCTCTCTACTGTGCTCATGGAATGAGGAGTGATAACAATACTATGATCTTGTAATGCCTCAAAGACTGGTTCCAGTTTGTTAAAGAGTAATATATCACTATCAAGATAAATTAACCGGTCAATCTGATATTTGTCTAATAAAAAGCTCGCAAAATATGGTTTAAGGGCACTGTTTAACTCCAGGGTTGCGTACTTTATATACATCTCCCTAAAAAAAGGCAATCTCATCTCTTCTGCGCAGACCAGGTCGTAATCCCCGGCAGGAAGCTGAGATCTATCCACAACATCTACCAGGCAAATAATGAATTTTATTTGTGGGTGGTATTTATGAACGGAGTCGAGCAATGAAAATGCACGCGATAAATGGTTTACCGTACAGCTTGTATAAATTGCATCCATATTGCCTGCAAAAATAGAAGAATATTTTCCTTTGAGAAGCATATGCATTATTTACCTTTAAGAGGTCTAATGAATGCAACCAAGGATCTTTAATTTGTGATTATGCGCCACGTACTAAATAAAATCGTGGTTTATGCAATCTGAAATTTTTGAACCAACTTTACCACACATTCTCCAAACTTTCCTTTGTATAGGTGAAGTTTCTATCTTTAAAATAACTTTGAGCGCCTGGCTTAAGCCGTATCCCATTCTTTTTGCTAAATGTTCTTGATAGAAATGAAAGCGGCAACAATACCACAACGTATACAAGGGTAAGTAAAACCTTACTCATAACATAACCCATTAAGTGAGCAAGTTTCATCCACGCCCAATGTATTTTATCTGCAAGAAAAGGAATGAATATTCCTATGAACGCGAGAATACCGGCAGCAAGAAGCAGGTATGTTTTATGAGTTAGCCAAAAAAATACACCGAGCGCAAAAACCAATACCAAAATCGTTTCTAAATGCTTTTCCCTGTTCATGTGGTTAAAATAAGGTATAAATAAATGGTGATATTGCCGAACTTCCGCCCAGTACAATTAATATTCCAATCAATAACAGAACAAAGATCAGCGGCGCTAACCACCATTTTTTCCTGGCTTTCATAAAACCCCATAAATCTTTAAGAAAATCCATATTATTATTTTTTAAGAGTGATAATTTTTTGTTAATCTAAGAAGAACTCTTTTCTCCAGTCATCTTTTTCCTTCCATTCAGGTTGGTCCTTTTTATCGAAAATAAAATTACCTGCTATAAGGTAATCCATATCTGTTCGCATAAAGCAACGGTATGAATCTTCAGGAGTATTAACGATCGGCTCGCCGCGAACATTAAAGCTTGTATTAACCATAACAGAATAACCGGTTATCTTTTTAAATGCATTCAGCAGTTTCCAAAACCTCAGATTTGTTTCTTTATGAACCGTTTGAAGTCGTGCGGAATAATCTATGTGAGTAATTGAAGGAATATCACTTCTTAGAAAATATAATTTATCAAGCAATTCCTTCGCGCTGAAATTTGAAGGGTAAGGGATGCGTCTGTTTACTTTAACCGGTTTTACCAGCAACATGTAAGGCGAAATATCATTGTGTTCAAAATATTCGCTAACATCTTCAATTGGTACTACAGGCGCAAACGGTCGGAAACCTTCGCGGTATTTAATTTTCAGATTCAGTTTTTTCTGCATTTTGGGATTCCGTGCGTCTGCAATAATACTTCGTGCCCCCAACGCTCTGGGACCAAATTCCATTCGTCCCTGGTGCCAGCCAATTATGTTACCCTCAGCAATCAATGCGGCAGCCTTTTCCACAAGGGCATCTTCCGTTTCAAATTGCTTGCATGGGGCACGATATTTTTTTGCGACTGTATTTATCTCCATATCAGAATGCTCAGTACCCAGATAAGACCCCTTTAAACCGTCAAGCCTTGTTGGATCAACCTTTCTTTCATTGCCATAATAAATATAATGTGCAGCGTATGCTGCTCCTAAAGCTCCACCTGCATCCCCGGCTGCAGGTGTGATAAAGATCTGTTTGAAAATTTTAGCATCGTCAAGCTTGCCATTTGCCACACAATTAAGTGCTACGCCACCCGCCATACATAGGTAATCAGCATTTGTTAGCTTTTTTGCTTCTTTGCCAAGGTTAAGCACAACTTCTTCGGTTACTTGCTGGATTGCCAATGCAAGATCGCAATGATTTTGCTCAATCAGAGATTCTGAATTACGACGCGGAAATCCGAAAAGTTGCTTCCATTTGTCATCATACACCATTCTTAATCCTGTTGCATAGTTGAAATAATCCTGGTTAAGGAAAATTGAACCATCTTCTTTCAGTTCAACAAGATTAGTTTTGATAACACTTACAAAGTGCTTTACTTGTTCAGAATTATGGTTGCCATAAGGTGCAAGGCCCATTAGCTTATACTCTCCTGAATTAACTTTAAAACCGCAGAAATAAGTAACAGCAGAATATAGCAATCCCAACGAATGAGGAAAGTCCAGCTCCTTTAAAATAGTGATCTTATTACCTTCTCCAAGACAAATAGAAGCAGTAGCCCATTCGCCTACACCATCAATAGTCAGGATAGCGGCCCGCTCATATGATGATGGATAAAACGCACTTGCAGCATGAGATAAATGATGTTCAGGAAACAAAAGTTTTACTTTTTTCCTGTCAACTTTTTCAATGGTATCCAATGCTTCCCATATCAGTTTTTTCAGAAATAACTTTTCCTTTAGCCACACCGGCATTGACATCATGAATGATTTCAATCCTTTCGGCGCATAAGCATAGTAGGTTTCTAGCAATCGCTCAAATTTTAATAAAGGCTTATCATAAAAAACTACAGCATCTACATCATTAATTGAACGACCTGAATATTCAAGACAAAAACGGGCTGCATTTACCGGAAAATCCGGGTCATGTTTTTTGCGGGTAAAGCGTTCTTCCTGTGCGGCTGCAATTACTTCTCCATTCTCAATAATAGCAGCTGCAGAGTCGTGATAAAATGCGGAAATACCAAGTATTATCATTATGCGGTTCTATAGATTAAAATTTTAGGAACAAAGAGGCAAATCAATTTACCGCCTTGTGATCTGATAAAATGTATTCACTGATCTTTTGCCCCAACATCTTATGAGTTTCTGCTGAAATATGTCTGCTTCCATGTTTAACGTGAATTAAAGAAATCTTGCTGTAATCAGTGATCATATTATCATAATTAAACAATGTGTCGCAACTTTTTTTTACATGAGGTACCAAATTTTTTGGAATAGAGGGTGAGGTAGAGACAATAGGATCCAGCTGGGGAATATCAAGAATAATTAATTTAATTCCCTGTGCTTTGCAGTAATCATGGAAACGGCCTATCAACTTTTTCATAAGCTCTTCTGAATAGTTGGTATTTGGATTAACTGCAATGGCAAGTTCAGTTTCCTTACCTGAAGCTGCTTTTTGATTCAGTTTTTTAATAAAGTCCCACACGGTATTAAACGCATAGCCATACAAATACGACTTTTCTCCCAACCACCTGAATATTCCATATTTATAGAGTTTATTCTGAATGCTGACACCTGGGATATATTCATGATTTTTAACTACTAAGGAGTCATTCCTGAGTTCAAACAGATCACTTCTAATATTATCTTGATAATCATTTGCGAACAAAGCCACCACTACATAATCTGGTTTATATTTATACCCCTCATTTTCCAAAAAGACTAATTCTTCTGCGGTGCTAAACCCTGAAACACCAGCATTGATAACAATGCTTTTTAAACCATTCTTATTTAACATGTTTTCAGCAAAACTTGAAAAGGTTTCATCCTGGTTAACATCATAGCCTTGCGTATGCGAATCACCTAAAGCAATAACCCTGATCTCTCCCTTTTCTTTTTTGTAATTAATATCCTTATCATTTCTAAATCCTTTATTGTTGGTTTTAAAATTAAAAGAGCCCTCAAAACTTGTATGCGTAAAAGTCATATTAGGTCTAATCCGCCTAATCTTAAAGTCTCCATATGTAACATCAGTATGATATCGCGGATACAATACCATCTCTTTTTTATACATCAGTCTAATAATCACTTCCCCAATCAATAAACCTATAATTATAGATATACTAAAAATCAACAGACCTCCGAGAAAAGACTTTAAATTATTTTTTTTGCCAGATTGTGTTTGCATTAGGTGGACTTTTGTGTTTGCATATTGTTTTTCTTTTCGTCAAAAAAGCTAAATCATTGAATTCCAAATTTCTAATGCTTCTGAAAAACAATATCTATTTGTTTAAACTTAATCCTTATTTAAATTTTAAAAGTAGATAAATTTAATGTATATTCTTCTAAGAGCGGCTGCTTATCAAAGCAGCAAAATTTAATCTCAAAGCATCAATCAATGAAAACTGATGAATTTTCGAAAGGTCAGTAGTACATGCCGCTACCTGGATGGCCACGATCCACGACTTTCAAAAAACAATAATGAGTAGCTCTATTAATTTGGTCAACATACCAACATGAGCCCTTAAATTGTTCTTTTAACCTATGGTCGGTGTTTTCTTTGCCATATCTATATAAGCGCGGTATGGTGAAAAACACCAACCGTGTAAATTTAGGAATTAGACTATTTCATTAATGTGAATCTTAATCTTTAGATAGTTCAATATCGAACTCACATTTCTTTAAAGTCCGGAATAAGGTTTCATGCTGGATTTTACATTACACCTAATAATCAGCTTTGGGAAGGAGAAAAAGCTGGAATTGAAAGCCTAAACAAATGCTTTCGACAAATATTTTCGTCAACCTAATGATTTATGTACTTTTAAACGGTAAAATCAGTTCCGATCTCGCATGTTTGTATTTCCGCTCCTTTATTTTTTCGCTTTCTTAAAAGCAATAAAGGATATTTTTCATAAAAATCCTCAGGGCGGGATGTTATTTATAATCTTCGGATTATCAATCTACAATACAACACTTTCAATTCTTAATCAAGCCGGTTATAAGTCCTTGATTTTTTTATTCCAACCTTTTAAAGAGATAGTAATCCTTGCAATGCTGGCAGTATCAGTCTTGGGATTAAAAGAAAGGATCCGATTTCACGTCATTGATTATTGCGTAGCAGGATATTTCCTGTATACAGGCTTGTATGTTTTTCTTCCGTTGGGAGATTTTGGCTTCATGGAGCGGCTTTTAGCCTATAAAAACACTTCATTTTTCGCATTGATTTATTTTACAGGCCGTCTGATAGATCCCCGCACATTACAGATAAGTAAGTATTTCCATTTTATTTTGATTGTGGCAATTTCAGCAGCAATACTAGTTGTTTACGAGGCCGCATCTGACCAGCACTTTCAATCATTAACCGGATATTCTGATTATGTATTTGACTTTTTCGGGCAGCAGCAAGAAGGAAATTATGGTTTGACATGGACCTTTGAACGATCCGCAAATGGGCTCAAGCGATTTGCCAGTTTTTTCTCTGATCCTCTGGAACATGCTTCAGCTACATTACTTTCCATTTGCGTTATCGCTGCATTATTTACGAAGAAAAATAATGCTTTTAATCCCACCAAGCTTGGCTTAATAGCCTTAGCAGCATCTTTTGTTTCTTTATTTTTCTCCATTTCCAGATCCTCAACGGTGAGTTATTTTGTAATCATATATGTATATGCTTTAATAACTCACAAAAAGTACATTTTACACACCTCCCATGCACTTATCGCATTGGGCTTTATATATATTGGCATTCTCCTGGAGAATACAGATCTGTATGACTATATATTATCAACACTCACTTTACAGGAAGAGTCAGCATTGGGACACTTAATCGCATGGATTGAAGGCCTGACAGCAATTATCAACAACCCTTTTGGGCTCGGGCTCGGCATGTCGGGAAGAATAGCAGTTAGCCTGGGATCTACAATTGGGGGAGAAAACCAGTTTATTATTCTTGGTGTACAGGTCGGTGTTGTCGCTGTCCTGCTTTACGTCTTCATTCATTTCGCGGTAATTGCTTACTCCTACAAATGGTTCCGGCATCTTGACGGCAAAGAAAGGATGGTAGCTTTATGCATATTCCTACTGAAAGTCGGAATTACTCTGCCTCTTTTTACAGCAAGTCTAGATATTTTTTCATACATAACCTATATAAACTGGTTCCTGTCAGGAGTTTTTGTTAACATGATCATGAGAAAGGAGAGTGATGACCATGCCCTTACTTAAAATTGTATACTGTAAACGAATTTATCATACCCAGGACAGTGCAAACGCATTAAAATCTGGGTTATTTATCAGGGTGCTGGAACAGAAATCGGCCCGAAAATATGAGTTAAAAACATATTAACACTATAATACTTTATATTTGACAGCTCTATAATAAATGCAATTATATGAATAAGTCTCTCATTATAGGTATTGATGTCCGCGATCTGAAAATTGCTAAAACTGGTGCTAAAACCTATCTTGAAGAAATATTAAATGAGTTTAAAAGTGATGGCCATGGTTGCGAAATTAAGTTTTTTGATTCCTCTTTACCGGTTTATACAGGCCCAAATAAATTTTTGAAATTAATAGAACATGTACGGTACTTTTTCTGGAAGCAGCTGGTACTACCGATAAAGGCCTATGCTAATAACTGCGACTTGCTTTTCTGTACCGATTATTTTGTTCCTTATATCCATTTGGGATATAAGCCGATACCTATGTTTTACGATGCCTTCTTTTACGAATACCCCGAACAATGCAATCCTTTATGGCTAAAAATGTTCAAGACATTGGGTGTGAGTGCTGCGAAAAGAGCCCCATACATCATCACCTTATCGGAATATTCCAAAACCCGACTTGTCCATTTTACGGGAATTGATCCTGATAAGATAATTCCAATTCACCTTGCACCAAAAAAGACAGCAGCAAAAAAAACAGACCCCGATTTTATACCTTCGTTCAAGACACCCACATCAAAATTCATATTGCATGTTGGCGTGTTGGAAAAAAGGAAAAACCTGGTAAGACTGGTAGAAGCTTTTAAACTACTTCGCGATAAAGGCCATACAGATTACTCCCTGGTATTTGTAGGACAGCCAAGTTCAAAAGATGAAATGGATGGATCTGCGGAGCTAGTAGCAGCTATTCAACGTGAAAACCTGGAAGATTTTGTAATGATGTCTGGATATGCCAGTGATGATGAACTAGCTTATTTTTATAAGTACGCTTCGTTGTATGTATTCCCCTCTCTAAACGAGGGATTTGGCTTACCGGTCCTGGAAGCATTTCACCACCAGTTACCTGTTCTGGTCTCAGATAATACCTGCCTGCCAGAAGTAGGAGGCGATGCGGTTTTATGCTTCGATCCCTTCAATGTTGAAGATATCAGTAAAAAAATGAGTGCCCTCATCGAGGACAATAAACTTAGGTCTGAGCTCATCAGAAAGGGAAACGAACGATTGAAACTTTTCTCCTGGGAGAAAAATGCTGAAGAATTAATAAAAACTTTTAGGGCAGCTATCAATAAAAATTAGCATTTTCGTAAACTATTTATCATTTTCTGCGTATTCAATTTGAATACAGGCTATTAAACTAGATACGTGAAGAAAGCTTTAATTTGCGGGGTCTCTGGACAAGATGGTTCATACCTGGCTAAATTTTTACTTGAAAAAGGCTATTATGTTTATGGAGCATCCCGTGATGCGCAAACATCCCCCTTTATCAATCTGAAAAAACTTGGGATAAAAGACGATATCAACCTGATCTCTATAAATATTACTGATTTTGGTAATACCCTCGAATGTATCAACAAGATAAAACCAGACGAAGTCTATAACTTGGCAGGTCAGAGTTCTGTCCGTTTATCTTTTGATCAGCCCCATGAAACTCACGAAAGTATTAGTACCGGAAACCTGAATCTTCTGGAAGCAGTAAAATTCAGCAATCTGCCTATCAAATTGTATAATGCCGGTTCAAGTGAGTGTTTCGGAGATAGCAGCATTCCTGCAAATGAAAACACCATTTTCCATCCAAGAAGTCCGTATGCAATTGCCAAAGCAACTGCATTCTGGCAAATAGATAATTACAGAGAAGCATATAACCTCTTTGCCTGTACAGGCATACTGTTCAATCATGAATCACCCTTAAGACCAGAACACTTTGTAACCAAGAAGATCATATCAGCAGCCTGCAAGATTCACAGGAACAGATTGAATAAGCTTAGTCTGGGGAATATCAATATCGAGCGGGACTGGGGATGGGCTCCTGATTATGTAGAGGCAATGTGGTTGATGATGCAGCAAGACCAACCAAAAGATTATATCATAGCCACCGGCAAGAGTCATACGCTTAAAGAATTTATTGATTTTACATTCAAAGCTCTGGATTTGAACTGGGAGGAACATGTCGTTATTGACGAAGTGCTAAGGAGGCCTACCGATTTACAGATTGGTCGGGCAGACCCTGGTAAAGCTAACAGGGAATTGCAGTGGAAAGCTAAACTCGGACTTAATTCAATTATTGAGAACATGATTGAACATGAATTAAGCTATTCAAATCTCAACTCTCCAAGCTCCTATTAAACCTGAGCCACCCTTTAAGGACGAAAGGATTGATTGAATAAAAATCCTAACCTTTTGGATAGCCTTATCGTTGAATAGCCCGGTGTTTTAGTTCCGGGTGAAGATGCGGTTTTCGATTGGGCTAAAGCCCAATGTAATTTTCCTCAGATCTCTCTGAATATTGGGCTGAAGCCCGCCCGGATGAACTCCGTTCGGACTGGCCCGAAAACGAACAACCTCATTGACCCCAGCTAAAGCTGGAGCCTATTGAGCAATCGTCCTAGTGTCATGATTAAATAAAAATACTGAGCCTTGGGATAGCCGTATCGCTGAATAGCCCGGTGCTTTAGTGCTTGTTGCGCAACCCTGCGCTGAAAGATTCAACATTGTAGGTGTTAGTGAGCATATTATTGGGTGATAGGTAGCAGATTAAACCATCCCCTGTAAAAGAGAGCTACACTGTTAGTAAAGTCATTAAAGCTGATATCT
>NZ_JAUXXZ010000084.1 GCF_030684675.1 Daejeonella sp.
CCACCGCTCCTAATACCTCCAAAACCCTCAAACAACAGCCCACATCTCCTTCGTTGCGGGTTGCAAAGGTATACATTTCAACCTTACTACACAATACTTAAGACGAATTAAATCGTAGAACGTAGGTAAGTCGCTGGTAACAAGCCCGAAAAAATTAAGGATGATAGTATCTCTTATCTTTCAGCTCAGGCAATACGGTACCAAAACAGCCGACTAGTAGTATATTACATCGAAATACAGGCGTTTTAAGTTCTGATTCCTGCCACTGAACCCACATCAATACACAATAACCCAATACAGTATGCTCCAAACGGTACTGAACTGGTCTGCAACTGGTCTGCAACCGGTCCGGAACCATTGAACAAGTGGCAACTGAGCGGTGTGCAAGTGGTGTGAGTGGTGAATGAGTGGTGAAAATGATAATTCAGGAAATAACTTTCAGGAATCAATCTTTGCTGCTATAGATTTAAAAGCATATAACCTGACCAAAATAAACGGGGGCGGCAGCAGTAGCTTTTGCGGCCATAAAACCCCATGCCGAATGTGAACGTCTTTCGCAAAACTACTGCAGAGCACCCGACTACCCGAGCCGAAAAACCACAGGCTCTGCTTTCAAAAAAATAATAACATCCGTAATCCTTGTTCTTAGCTTTAACATGAAAAACCTGGGCTAAACAATAATAGTAACATGGCATATTAAATTTGCTAGCTCTCTATTTAAGCAACAACAATGATGACGAACGTTTCCGCACCTTTATTAAGCGCGCCTGGGCATACCCGGCATTTAAATGCAGCCCCTATAAATCTCCCTCATCGAATAGCAGACTATTACCTTATGCTACTGCATGTGATATATTTGTTAAAGAATGTTAAACATCCATCTATATATATACAAAGGGATATTTTCGCGTATATATTAACGAGTGTCAATTAATAATTGAAATTTTACTGATTTACCTTATCTTTGCAGAATGTTTAAAAATAAGCTTAACATATCCCTAAGCATATTACTGGTTATAATAATTGCGTTTGCAGGCTGCAAAAGCAAATTTGAAAAATTACGTGCAAGCAATGATACCGCTAAAAAGTATCGGGAAGCTGTGCGTCTTTATGAAAAAAAGGACTATAATAAAGCTCTCAGTCTATTTGATGATCTTGTTACCAAATATCGCGGGACAGCAGAAGCTGAGGATCTTTCCTATTATTTTGCATACACGCATTATAAATTAAGGGATTATACTACCGCCAGATATCATTTTAAAACATTTGCCGATACCTATGCCTCCAGTGCAAAAGCTGAAGAATGCCGCTTTATGGCTGCCTATTGCTTTTACCTCGAATCTCCAACATTTTCACTGGATCAGGAAAATACGGTTAAAGCAATTGAGGCCTTACAATTATTCATAAACTTATATCCTAAAAGTGAGCGTGTTGCCGAAGCAAGTAAATTGATCAGCAATCTGCGTGATAAACTCGAAACTAAGTCCTACGCTAATGCTAAGCTATTCCTGGATATTGGAGATTATAAATCGGCAGTAATTGCTTTCAGAAATTCAGCACGCGAATTTCCCGACACAAAATATGCCGAAGAAATGGAATTCCTAACCATAAGGGCTCAGGCATTATATGCTAAAGCAAGTTTTGAAATCAAACAGGAAGAGCGTTACAATGAGGCCATTCAATTATATAACGAATTTGTACAAAATTATCCTTCAAGTAAATACCTGAAAGAAGCGGAAGACATAAAGAAAAGCAGCGAAAAAGCTATTATTGATGTAAGAAAACTGATTGCTCTGCAAACAGCAGAAATGAAAGCACAGGAAGAAAAAATCAAAGCTGCAGAAGAAAGTAAAAAAGAAGACACTAAAAACAAGTAAAATGAGTATTACTAAACCCGTTATTCCTAACAGTACAGTAACACGTGATGTTCGTGAACTGGATAAAACAACAGACAATATCTATGAGTCGATTGTAATTATCAGTAAGCGTGCTAACCAGATTGCGAATAACCTGAAAGAAGAACTTCATGGTAAACTGGCAGAATTTGCATCCTCTAATGACAATTTAGAAGAGGTATTTGAAAACCGTGAGCAAATTGAAATATCTAAACATTATGAGCGCATGCCTAAACCATCGCTTATTGCTGTGGATGAGTTTTTACACGACAAGGTTTATTACCGCAATCCTTCTAAAGAGCAAAACTAATGAAGCAAGGGAGCATAGTACTTTCATGTGCTATGCACCATGCATGCTTTAAGATGGGTAGATCTTTGCCCTATGCTTACTAACAAAAACATTCTCCTAGGCGTTTGTGGCAGCATTGCCAGCTATAAATCGGCATCTCTGGTACGTTTACTGGTTAAGGCCGGTGCAAATGTGAGGATTGTCATGACTAAGGATGCCTGCAACTTCATCACACCACTAACCCTCTCTACCCTATCCAAAAATCCAGTACTTAGCAATTATTCCAATCCTGAAACCGGAAGCTGGAATAATCATGTAGAACTGGGATTGTGGGGCGATCTGATGATCATAGCCCCTGCAAGTGCCAATACTCTGGCTAAATTCGCTAATGGATTATGTGACAATCTGATTACAGCGGTTTATCTTTCAGCTAAATGCCCGGTTTACTTTGCTCCGGCAATGGATCTGGATATGTGGAAACATCCCGCAACACAAAAGAACATTTCTTCACTGATCAGTTTTGGGAACACAATGATCCAGCCAGGCTATGGTGAATTAGCCAGCGGGTTAACAGGAGAAGGGCGGATGGCAGAGCCTGAAGCTATTTTAGAATTCCTGAGTGATGAACTAAAAAAAAAACTTCCATTAAAAGGTAAGAAGGCTCTTGTAACTGCAGGACCAACCTATGAAGCAATCGACCCTGTCAGATTCATTGGCAACCATTCCTCAGGAAAAATGGGATTTGCGATTGCTGAAGAACTAGCTGCTTTAGGCGCCTCCGTTGTCCTGGTTACCGGACCAACATCGCTCAAACTTAGCAATCAGGGAATTAAGAGAATCGACGTTACCTCTGCCGAGGAAATGCTTGAAGCAGCCCTGAACAATTTTACAGGAACAGATATTTCCATATTAAGTGCGGCTGTCGCAGATTACCGGCCTAAGGACATCTCTCTCACCAAAATCAAAAAGGATAGTTCAGAGTTCATAATCGACATGATCAAGACCCCTGATATTTTGGCATCATTAGGAAAAGAAAAACAACCCGGGCAAATACTTGTCGGCTTTGCCCTTGAAACCAATAATGAGGAAGAAAATGCAATTAAGAAACTTGAAAAGAAAAATCTGGACTTCATTGTATTGAATTCACTAAGAGATGAGGGGGCAGGATTTAAGAATGATAGTAACAAGATTACAATCATTGACCGAAAACTCAATAAAGAAACATTTGAATTGAAACCGAAGACTGAAGTTGCAACAGATATCTGTAAAAAAGTATTAGATTTATTAGGATGAAATACCTGATCTTTTTTTGTTTTCTGATCATTTCCCATACAGTTCATTCTCAGGATTTGAATGCGCGTGTACAGATTCTGACACCACAACTGGCCAATTCAAATAAACGGGTCCTCGATATTCTCGAAACAAGTATCAAAGATTTCCTAAATAACAAGCGATGGTCTGCAGATGCGCTTCAGCCTCAGGAAAGAATAGATTGCAATTTTGTAATTACTATCACCGACTGGGATGGTTCCAGCAATTTCAAAGCAGAAGCCCAGATTCAATCGAACAGGCCGGTATTTAATAGCTCTTACAGCAGTACCCTTTTGAATATAAGTGACAGGGATTTTGGCTTTACCTATTCTGAAGGTCAGCCACTCGATTTTTCTGAACAAAACTATATCAATAACTTAAGTTCATTACTTGCGTTTTATGCCTACATCATTACCGGGATGGATTATGATAGCTTTTCCAAATTCGGAGGGAGCCCCTATTTCGAGAAAGCTCAAACGGTATTGAACAATGCTCAAACCGCTCCAAATACCGGATGGAAAGCTATTGAAAACCTGAAAAACCGATTCTGGCTTGTAGAGAACCTAACTAATAAGTCGTATAACCCGATTCGTGAAAGCCTTTACATTTACCACAGAGAAGGTTTGGATGTAATGGCAGAAAGCCAATCCAAAGGGAGAAAAGCGGTACTTTCTGTCATTCCACAGCTTCAGAAAATTGACAGACAGAAACAAGGCACCATTTTAAATCAGATCTTTTTTACAGCCAAAGCGGATGAGATAATTAACATTCTTAGTGCCGCCGAACCTCAGGAAAAGATGAAAGCTTATAGTGCTTTATCGGTGATTGATCCTTCAAACAGTTTAAAGTATGAGATCCTCAAAAAGCCATAACATGCGAATCATGAATGCCGGTACAATTAATCAAATTAATAATTTAGCTCAAATTTTTACGAATACATGCTCAAGCGACTGGCAATTAGAAATTATGCCTTAATTGATAACCTGGATATTTCATTCTCAAATGAACTGAATATCATGACCGGTGAGACCGGAGCGGGGAAATCAATCATCCTTGGAGCACTATCCTTAATATTAGGTCAGCGTGCTGAAGGGAAGTACTTTTTTAACCAGCAGAAAAAATGTGTGATCGAAGGAACCTTTGAAGTAAATGGTTTTCAGCTTGAAGATTTCTTTAGCGAAAACGATCTTGACTATGACCGTGAAACGGTTTTGAGAAGGGAAATCTCCTCCGATGGAAAAACGAGGGCCTTTATCAATGATACTCCAGTCAATCTGACTCTCCTGAAAAAACTTGGGGAGAAGCTAATCGATGTTCATTCGCAGCATGCCACACTCGAAATTAACGATGAAGAATTTCAGTTACTGGTTATTGATACAGTAGCAGGGAATGAAGACCTACTCTCGGACTACAGAAAAACATACAAATCTTATAGAAATGCTCAATCCCGCCTAAAGGAATTGATTAGCCATAGTGAGCAAAACAAAGCAGATCTCGATTATTTCCAGTTTCAGTTTGACGAACTCGAAAAAGCAGGTTTAAGTGCAGGTGAGCAGGAAGAACTCGAACAGGAACAGAGCGAATTGACTCATGCTGAAGAGATTAAAAGAAGTTTACTTATTTCAATTGGCCTATTGAGCGAAAATGAGCCCTCAGTTGCTGTCCAAATTAAGGAGGCATTAGTCAGTTTAGCCAATGCAGAAAAGTTTAAACCTGAAATAGGCAAAATCACTGAAAGACTAAACAGCACCCTGATAGAAATAAAAGACCTCATTTCTGAGTTAGAAGACCTTGAACAAAGGAGTCTGATTAATGAATCAAGGCTAGAAGAAGTAAATGAGCGATTGGATTTACTTTACTCCCTGCAGAAGAAACATCGTGTAAACTCTGATACCGAATTAATCAGCGTCCGGGATCAGTTTTCAATAAAGATCAGCAGCATTTTATTCGCTGATGAAGATATTGAGAAATTAAAAACTGAGAGCGATAAGCTGCACCAGGAAATGACAGATCTGGCAAATCAAATCAGTAAACGCCGAAATGATTCTATCCCAAAGGTAGAAACACAGGTAATGAATACATTATCAGAAATTGGCATGCCAAATGCTGTTCTGCAAATATTAAATGAAAGCCTGCCGGATGGCAAATTCGACACAAACGGAAATAATCAAATCAGGTTTCTTTTCAGTGCAAATAAAGGACAGAGTCCATTACCAATGAATAAGGTTGCTTCCGGAGGTGAACTTTCACGCTTGATGCTTGCCATTAAATCTTTGGTTGCGATGCATACCTCACTTCCAACCATAATATTTGATGAAATCGACACCGGAATTTCGGGAGAGGTGGCATTGAAAGTTGGGAATATTATGGAGAAATTATCAAAAAATATGCAGGTTATCGCTATAACCCATCTGCCACAGATTGCCAGCAAAGGAAACACTCATTTCTGTGTTTATAAGGATGAAGAAAGCGATATTACGCATACCAACATCCGGGAACTGGATAAAGAAGAACGGGTGATGGAACTTGCAAAAATGCTCAGCGGCAATAATCCGGGAGAATCTGCAATACAAAATGCAAGAGAATTACTCTTAAATTTTTAAAGAGTTTAAGAATTAGAGATTAATAATAACTTTACCTTTTTATTTACGTCAAAAACCAAAATCAATCATATGTATAACTTACTGAAAGGTAAAAGAGGAATCATTTCAGGTGCTTTGGATCAAAATTCAATTGCCTGGAAAGTCGCAGAGAAAGCTCATGAAGAAGGTGCTGTATTTGTTCTTACCAATGCACCAATAGCCATGCGGATGGGTGAAATTAACTCATTGGCCGAAGCCACCGGATCCCAAATTATACCAGCTGATGCTACAAGCGTAGAAGACCTGACCAATCTGTTTACTCAATCTCAGGAAATTCTGGGAGGAAAAATCGATTTTGTTCTTCACTCGATTGGCATGAGTGTTAACATACGCAAGAAGATTCCTTATCCTGAACTTAACTACGAATACTTTCAAAAAGGAATAGATGTTTCTGCCCTATCCTTACATAAAATGTTAAGTGTAGCCAAGAAACTGGATGCAATAAACGAATGGGGAAGCGTGGTTGCACTGACTTATATGGCAGCGCAGCGCACCTACCCTTTCTATACTGACATGGCTGATATCAAGGCAATGCTTGAATCGATTGCCAGAAGTTTTGGTTATCACTACGGACTGGATAAGAAAGTTCGTATCAACACCGTTTCACAGTCTCCAACAAAAACTACTGCAGGTACCGGAATCAAGGGTTTTGGTAGTTTCTACGATTATGCCGATGCAATTGCACCACTTGGAAATGCTGATGCAGAATCCTGTGCAGATTATTGTATCACCTTATTCTCTGACCTTACCCGCATGGTGACTATGCAAAACCTATTTCACGACGGCGGATATTCTTCTACCGGAGTAAGTGATGATGTGATGTACCGTTTAGGGGTTGAGAATGGTGAGGGTTAATAATTGAAGTAGGGAAGAAGAACTTACTGATTGTGGTATAAATTGAGGAGTTATATATTATTTGAGATTGAATAATTAATTTCTATCCTTAATTTAAGAATATTCTGGACGTTGCCCGCTTGGGCGGGCCGGGCTCTACGTTACAATCTTTTTCTGCTTCGCATAAAAAGGATTTTCACTCCGATCCCTAACGCTCTAAACGCCGTACACATTTACAAAAAAGACCCTTTCTGGAATTCCAGTGAGGGTCTTTTTGTGTTCTGAAATATGATCTTTTTCAATTCTCCACTCTCCACTCTCCACTCTCCCTTCTCAACTCTATTAGATTGACTCGATTAGCACAATCTTCACCTTTACCGATCCTGGTGGGGTGACTGTTCCAATTCCATCAGAACTCTGTATCTCTAAAGCAATCTGTCCCGAACGGGTTAAATAACTATAGGAAACACCATTGTAAACCTGAGGGATCTGCTCATAAGTCCCATTATCAAAGGAAATATAAACCAGAACTGCCCCATAATCGTTGAAATTGTTATCGATCTCAGGCATATTGATTGAAGCGGTATAACTACGGCCTCCATCAAGCTTAATCCAGTTCCCCGGGTTAAGAGTTGCAAAAATGGTGCGGTTAGGGACAATATATTCCTTTTTGCATCCTGCACCTAATAACATAATACTCATGGCAAAAAGAAAGACTGACTTTTTCATAATACTCAATACAGGAAAGGCCTGTATAATGATGACGAAAAAAAAGGGCTGACAGTTGCATCTGTCAGCCCTTTTTAAAGAATTAAAATAGCTTATTCCTCTTTCTTTTCTTCTTTCTTTCTTTTCACAGTCTTGGCTTTAGAGACAATCCGAATTTCTTCTTTTTCCTTATCGTAATCTACCTCCATTGTATCTCCCTCGGCCAACTCCCCTTTCAGAATTTCTTCAGCAATCGGATCTTCAAGATGTTTCTGGATCGCACGCTTCAAAGGACGTGCCCCAAAGTTTGAATCATAACCCTTTTCGGCGATGAAATCTTTGGCGGCCTCAGTAAGTTTAATTTCATACCCTAATCCTTGTATACGATCGAAAAGGGCTTTTAACTCAATATCAATGATTTTGAAGATATCTTCCTTAGTCAGTGAATTAAACACAACAACATCATCCACACGATTCAGGAACTCAGGAGCGAAGGCACGTTTCAATGCATTTTCTATAACTCCTCTCGAGTAAGTATCGGCCTGTGACGACTTTGCCACAGTACTGAAACCAACACCCTGTCCGAAATCCTTTAATTGTCTGGCTCCGATATTCGAAGTCATAATGATGATCGTATTCCTGAAATCCACTTTACGGCCCAGACTATCCGTAAGCTGACCCTCATCAAGTACCTGTAAAAGTATATTAAACACATCCGGGTGAGCCTTTTCAATCTCATCCAGAAGAATAACAGCATATGGTTTTCTTCTGACTTTTTCTGTCAGTTGTCCGCCTTCTTCATAACCCACATATCCCGGAGGCGCTCCAACTAAACGTGAGACCGCAAATTTCTCCATGTATTCACTCATGTCAACCTGAATCAATGCATCCTCAGTATCAAACATGAAACGGGCAAGTTCTTTGGCCAATTCTGTCTTTCCAACACCGGTCGGGCCCAGGAATATAAACGAGCCAATTGGTTTCTTAGGATCTTTCAATCCGGCACGTGTACGCTGAATTGCTTTCGTTAATTTTTTAACCGCATCTTCCTGACCAATCACTCTCGTATTAATTGCATCAAACATTCCCAGCAATTTGATGCTGTCGGTCTGACCAACCCTTTGAACAGGGATACCGGTCATCATGGATACTACTTCGGCAACATTATCTTCGGTTACGGTATAGCGCTTAGTCTTGGTTTCTGCTTCCCACTCACTTTTTGCTTTTTCAAGCTCTTCGAGCAGGTTTTTCTCCGTATCACGAAGTTTAGCAGCTTCCTCATATTTCTGACTGCGAACAACCTTATTCTTTTCAATTTTGATCTCCTCTATCTTCTGCTCCACATCAATTATGTTTTGCGGCACATGGATATTGGTCAGGTGAACACGTGATCCTGATTCATCTAGGGCATCAATAGCCTTATCCGGCAGGAATCGGTCAGTGATATATCGGGTTGTTAAACTAACACAAGCATTGATAGCTTCATCAGTATAGGTTACACCGTGATGCTCTTCATATTTTTCTTTAATGCGGTTCAGGATCTCAATAGTCTCAACCGGAGTTGCCGGCTCAACCATTACCTTCTGGAAACGACGGTCTAAAGCACCATCCTTTTCAATATACTGACGGTACTCATCGAGAGTTGTAGCACCAATACATTGAATTTCACCTCTTGCTAAAGCAGGTTTGAACATATTGGAAGCATCCAGCGAACCTGATGCACCACCGGCTCCAACAATAGTATGGATTTCATCGATGAACAGAATGACATCAGGAGATTTCTCCAGTTCATTCATCACTGCTTTCATCCTTTCTTCGAACTGACCACGATACTTGGTACCAGCAACTAAAGAAGCAAGATCCAGAGTAACTACCCTTTTATTAAATAATACACGGGATACTTTACGCTGAACAATTCGTAATGCAAGTCCTTCGGCAATTGCAGATTTACCCACACCCGGTTCACCAATCAGTATCGGATTATTCTTTTTACGACGGGATAAAATCTGGGATACCCGTTCAATTTCCTTTTCGCGACCAACAATAGGATCCAGTTTGCCATCCTCAGCAGCACGAGTCAGATCCCGGCCAAAATTATCCAGAACCGGAGTTTTGGATTTGATGTCAGAAACCTTTTTGGGTTGGCTAAAACTTTCCTCTTCCCTGAAATCATCATCACCGGCAGGTGAACCCGGAGCTTCATCACGGAAGCCTTCCTTATTATTCTCTACTTCAGCTTTAAATATATCGTAGTTCACATTATACTGTTGCAATATCTGAGAAGCAATATTATCCTCATCCCTCAAAATCGATAAGAGCAAATGTTCCGTACCGATAATATCACTTTTGAATATTTTAGCCTCTAAGTAAGTGATTTTCAGAACTTTCTCTGCCTGCTTTGTTAAAGGAATATTTCCAAGATTAACAGTCGTACTGGATGTACCCTTCACAGAATCCTCCACAGATTTGCGCAAACGGGCGGTATCAACTCCTAAACCTTTTAAAATTTTTATTGCCATCCCATCTCCTTCCCGGATAAGTCCCAGCAATAAATGCTCTGTGCCAATATAATCATGGCCCAGACGCAGAGCTTCTTCTCTGCTATATGATATCACGTCTTTGACGCGTGGAGAAAATTTCGCTTCCATTAGTATACCTTTCTGTATTTTAATGCCCTAAGCTATTAATAAAATGAATTAATAGACCTCTGGCTATTGTAACAAGTTATCAACAATTACGCCATTTCGGTTAAAAAGGTTTTACGATATGAAGACATAATAAAGTTGACATGTCTCTGACTAAAATCCGATATTTGAACCTCAATCAATATACGAATGTCAGACGAAAAAATAATATTTTCTATGGCCGGGGTGAATAAGATTTACCCTCCACAGAAACAGGTTCTTAAAAATATCTATCTGTCTTTTTTTTACGGAGCAAAGATTGGGGTAATCGGATTAAACGGTTCAGGTAAGTCATCTGTACTAAAGATTATTGCCGGATTAGACAAATCATACCAGGGTGAAGTTGTGTTTGCTCCGGGCTATACTGTGGGCTATCTGGCTCAGGAACCCATTTTAGACCCTCAAAAAACGGTTCGGGAAGTTGTAGAGGAGGGTGTTGCCTCAACAACCGCCATCCTCAAAGAGTATGAGGAGATAAACGAAAAATTCGGTCTTCCGGAGGTTTATGAGAATGCCGATGAGATGGATAAACTACTCGCCAGACAGGGTGAATTACAGGATCAGATTGATGCTTGTGGGGCATGGGAACTTGACAGTAAACTGGAGCGGGCGATGGATGCATTACGTTGTCCGGAGCCTGATACCAAAATTGCCATATTGTCAGGAGGTGAGCGAAGACGCATAGCATTATGTCGCTTGCTGCTTCAGGAACCCGATGTTCTCTTGCTTGACGAGCCTACCAATCACCTCGATGCTGAAAGTATCGACTGGCTGGAGCAACATTTGAAACAATATAAAGGAACTGTAATTGCAGTAACCCACGACAGGTATTTCCTGGATAATGTGGCCGGATGGATTCTTGAGCTTGACCGTGGAGAAGGTATTCCATGGAAAGGAAACTATTCATCCTGGCTGGAACAAAAATCCAAGCGTTTGGAATCTGAAGAAAAAACTGAAAGTAAACGTCAGAAAACTCTTGAAAGGGAATTGGAATGGGTACGAATGGCTCCAAAAGCCCGTCATGCGAAATCAAAGGCACGTTTATCAAATTATGAGAAACTGGCTTCTGAAGACACCAAAGAACGTGAAGATAAACTGGAGTTGTTTATCCCACCCGGACCAAGACTTGGTAACCTGGTGATCGAAGCTCAAAATGTAAGCAAAGCCTATGGTGATAAGATACTTTTTGATAACCTGAGTTTCTCATTACCTCCAGCAGGTATTGTTGGGATCATCGGACCAAACGGGGCTGGAAAAACCACTTTATTCCGCTTAATTACTGGTCAGGAACAACCGGATTCAGGATCATTTAGAGTTGGTCCAACGGTAGCTCTTGGTTATGTTGATCAGAACCATGACGATCTCAATCCTGAAAAATCAGTCTGGGAAAACATCACCGATGGCAATGAAACCATTCTGCTTGGAAACAGGCCTGTAAACTCAAGAGCATATGTCTCCAAGTTCAACTTTAACGGAGCAGATCAGCAGAAAAAAGTTGGTGTTTTATCCGGGGGTGAGAGAAACAGGGTTCACCTTGCAATTACTCTGAAGAAAAGTTCTAACGTGCTTTTGCTGGATGAGCCGACCAATGATATTGATGTAAACACATTGAGAGCACTTGAAGAAGGATTAGAGAATTTTGGTGGCTGTGCAGTGATCATTTCCCACGATCGATGGTTTCTTGACAGGGTTTGTACCCACATTCTGGCCTTTGAAGGCAATTCCCAGGTTTATTATTTCGAAGGAAACTATTCTGAATACGAAGAAAACAGAAAGAAACGTACGGGCGACATAACACCCCACCGTTTGAGATATAAAAAACTGACGGACTAAGATTATGCTCGGACTGGTTGGTGATAACCAACCATAGGGTAATTTCCTCTGGTCGGTGTTATCCTTACCATAAACCCTGATAAAGCTGGTCGGTGAGAACGCCGAACAGTGGCTGAATAGTAGACTGGTTGGTGATAACACCGACCAGAGTACCAACCAGAGGGGACTACCTCCTCATTGTTAATATGTTAACAAATAAATAACATACCTGTGCCGATAGTTTGGAAGATTAACAGCTATCTTTAATTGTATTGCAATTTCCTGTTTTACACCGGTTTAAATAAAAATTCAACCTTGAATCAAAATTTATGACTTGGAAAAAATTTAATGGAGAAACCATCGAAAGCCCGATCCTTGAAGAAGTTGAGCATGCTATCGAACGCGAATCTGCACTGGGTAATAAATTAAAAGTTTGTATCGGCACAGATTCCCAGGTAAAAGGATCAATCATCGACTTCGCGACTGTCATTGTATTCTTAAGAGAAAAGAAAGGTGGATTCATGTATATCCACCAGGAGCGCTCTTCCTTGAGAATGGGAATTAAAGAACGCATGCTTTCAGAAGTCCAGAAATCAATCGAATGTGCCTATTCCCTTTGTGACCTGCTTGATCTTTATGATGTAGATCTGGAAGTTCATGCTGATATCAATACGAACCCGAATTTCAAATCAAACATGGCACTACACGAAGCTATGGGATATATTTTAAGTATGGGCTTTGTATTTAAAGCAAAACCAGAAGCCTTTGCCAGTTCAGCTTGCGCTAATAAGCTTGTTCAGTAAACAAAAAAAGCCATTGTTTTTAGGCAATGGCTTCTTTGGTGAATGATAATTGGTTTATGATGATTTTAGTTTAGTGTGTTCAGTAACGATCTGCCTCACATTCTCCATGTCTTCCTCCATTTCATCCTCTACTTCCTTTTCATAGATAAATCCATGGCTACTTACTAGCAGTGTGCCTTGTGTGTATTTTTCATTATGCTGGGTTGAATCAAGTCCCTCCTCCTCTTCCTCAGAGCTTACACGCATAGGTTGTAATAAATTGATGAATTTGAAGATACCATAAGAGACAATAAAACTATAGGAAACTGTGATAGCAACTAATTTAAGCTGGGTAAAGAAAAACTCATGATTTCCATAGAACCATCCGTCAGAACCCGCAGGGTTAACTGTTTTTGTAGCCAGCAATCCGGTTAATAATAAACCTACAATACCACCTACTCCATGGCAAGGGAATACATCAAGTGTATCATCCAGCGTAGTTTTTGTTTTCCAGTATACAGCAAGGTTTGAAATTATCGCTGCCACAAAACCTATAAAAATACTCTGTGGAATGCCTACAAATCCGGCACCTGGAGTTACAGCTGCAAGACCGACAACCGCACCGATACAGAAACCAAGTACTGATGGCTTTTTACCTCTCACTACATCGAAGAACATCCAGGATAATCCTCCTGCTGCTCCTGAGACATTGGTTGTTGCAAAAGCGGATACTGCGAGGGCATTAGCTCCCAGTGCGGAACCAGCATTAAAGCCAAACCATCCAAACCATAGTAGACCTGTTCCTATCAAAACATAAGGAATATTTGCAGGTGGAACTTCTTGTCCGTTAAGATGTGTTTGTCTGCGTTTTAATACCATCGCACCTGCTAAAGCGGCCATACCTGCAGAGATGTGAACAACAGCACCTCCTGCAAAATCAAGTCCACCCATTTTAAATAAAAACCCATCCGGATGCCATACCCAATGTGCGATTGGCGCATAAACCAGCAAACTAAACAGAACTATGAATAAAATATAAGAGGTAAAACGAATACGTTCTGCAACTGCTCCAACCACTAAACCAGGTGTTATGATCGCAAACATTAATTGGAATAAGGCAAATAATGTTAAGGGTATGGTTGGCGCCAGACTCCAGGGCTCACCTGAATTCACTCCCTGGAAGAACAGAAAAGTTCTTGGATCACCAATAACACCACCGATACTCTCTCCAAAAGAAAGGCTGAATCCGACGGTAACCCAAAGGATACTTACGACCCCGGCAGCAACGACACTCTTAATCATTGTTGAAATCACATTCTTGCGATGAACCATTCCACCGTAAAAGAATGCTAAACCTGGTGTCATAAGGAAAACCAGAGCCGTAGCAACCAGTAACCAGGCGATATCAGCTCCGTTATACTTGCCGGTATCGGCAAAATCCGGAAGAGAAGGAACAAAAACTGCAGCTATAGCTATGCTGGCAAGAATTAAAAATGGCAAAATTTGCTTTAGTCCGACTTTCATGATAAAATTTCTTATTAACAGAACAAAATTTTAATTATTTGATACAAATGTATAATCATTTTGAATAAAATCATTATTATTTCGATACTTTTTTAATAAAATATACAATTTTTAAGAATTTTATAATTCAAAATGAAATTTTAACATATAAAATATTCTATAAATAGAATGAAATTTAAAATTTTACAAATAAAAACATTAAAAATCATGAATTTTAAGATTGAATTTCGGAATTTCAATTGAAAATTTAAGAATTTATGAAAAAAAGGTGAAGATTTTGAAAAAATAAGCGCCAATTGGATATGAAGGGTTGAACCAAATGTCACTGAGTTAAGATTCCGGTTAGGCACAATGGTTCCCGCGAAGGCTGGGAACTCCACAATTTTTCAAACAACGTGATTCGCAGGCAGGCTGTAACCCCCACAATCCCCAAACAATCCTTGTCACCACGAAAGCGGGAACCAAAGAGCATAACCGTACTCTTAAATAATAACATTGCCCTTCAGGGTCGAAAAACAAAAACTTTTACCAGACACCAGTGATATTTCAAAATCCTTTCCTTCTTTTATTTATTGCATCCAGCAAAAACTGATTAAATTTATTGGTACAAAAAACCCAAACCGTGAGAATATTCTGCCTCTTCCTTTTGCTCTTAGTTTCCGGAGCAAGTGCATCCGCACAAAGTAAAAAATTTGAGTTTATAGCCTTCGGGGATATGCCTTATCGTCTGCCTGATGATTATGCCCGTTTCGAAAATCTAATCAAAGAGGTTAATAGAGAAAAGCCCGCCTTTAGTGTGCATGTTGGCGATTTTAAATCAGGTTCAACTGTTTGTTCTGACGAATATTTTAATAGGATCTTCGGTTATTTTGAAAGCTTTTCCAGACCATTAATATACACTCCGGGGGATAATGAATGGACAGATTGCAACCGGGAAGCAGCAGGTAAATATGATCCGCTGGAGAGACTGACCTTATTGAGAAGGATGTTTTTTAAGGATAGCAAAAGCCTGGGACAGAAAAAAATACCGCTAAGTACTCAGAGCAGTAATCCTGAATTTGCCAGATATGTTGAAAATGTAGCCTGGGAGCATGGCGGGATTCAGTTCGCCTCGGTTCATTTAGTAGGCACAAACAATAATTTTAAAGGGACAGACAATACTGAATTTATAGAAAGGGAGAAAGCTAATTTAGCCTGGCTCGATGAAATTTATGCCAGGGCTTCTGACAAAGCAGGTTTGGTTATGTTTACCCAGGCTGATATGTTCTACAGCAGAACTATATCTCCGGCCTACCAAAAGATTATTGATAAATTATCTCAGCTCAGCAGGCAATATGGCAAACCAGTGCTCTGGGTCAATGGCGACTCACATCGTTTTATTGTCGACAAGCCCTTGCTGAATCCTGATAAGCGATCTACCATTCTTAATTTTACCCGTTTACAGGTTTTTGGAGATGCCGATATCGCCACAGTTCATGTGACTGTTAATCCACGATCGAAGGAATTGTTTACGATCAGGCAGATGTTGTTGGACTGAAGTTTCAAACTCATCATTTTGGACTTTTCCTTATATAATCGATCAAAACAGTGATCAGATTGTTTATATCACCATTTAATCCGTCAGGCTGAATCCACTGCTTACCATTCACATTTTAAGCACCCTCATTTTTTTTCGCACTCAGTAATGCTGCTTTTAATTGCAGGGTCCTATTCCCCATTACATCAGCCTCATGCTCTAAGGATTTATCATCATTGATATTTACCTCATCCTTTATTTGCATGGTAGGTTTTACTCTGCCCTGCTTTTGCTGAACCACATGCCAGGCTTCATGGGGCAGGTGCCTTTCCTCTCCTGTTGCTAAGTGAATATCAGTCCCCTGAGCACAGGCGTGTGCCTGCAATTGTGCCGGCTGCGGAGAATATAATGCACTTTTACTTCGTCCATTGAGTACCCCGAAAGATTTTCTATGCCTGATTTCAGATTATCAGGTAAGCCAGTGTTATTTTCCTGCTTCAGTTTGGATTCAGCAATTCCTGTCTGACCAACCTGCTCAGCATCAGCAGAACCTGTATTTTTTTACCTCTTTTCGACGTGTGAATTTTCATAATATCTGTTACCAGCCTGGATCTGGATCAAATCAAATCCTGCAGAATTAAATTTATTATTAAGAAATGGAATCACAAATTCAATTCCTTGATTCAGGTTTACGATACTCTCTATGAAAGGTTTAATTCTCTCACAACAGCTATTCAACACTAAAAGGCCCTCTACTAACCATCTGTCCCACCCTGTACACTGCATAAATTTTCCTTGTATTCTGAATGTTCTCAAGCGGATTTGCATCCAGAATAAGCAAATCGGCAATCTTTCCCTTTTCTATGCTACCATAATCCTTCTCAATCCGCAGAACCCGGGCAGCATTTAAAGTAGCTATACGGATCGCCTCCAGCGGACTCAAACCGGCTTCAACCAACAATTCCAATTCCAGATGTTCGGCAAAGCCCTGAGCACGGATAGGAAAGGCTCCTGAGTCGGTACCCAGCGCTACCAGTACACCTGCATCATGGAGTTTTTTCACATTCTGAAGGGCTACCCTGAATGCTGCAGCACTTCGGACTGCAGCAGCTGAAGCTTTTTGTTCATTCTGGTAGGATGAGGAAGAAATCATTTCATACACCCCTGGTTCGAGAGCAGCCTTAAAAAAGGGATCCTCGAGCCAGTTTGGTTTTGACATATAAGCATGTGCGAACTTGTCGAGCGCAAGTGTTGGGATGTATGGGATCTTTCTGGCTTTCATCTGAGCGATCAATGCATCGTCCACCAGATTATCGCGGATACTGTGTCCGAACACATCTATTCCGGAGCTGATGAGCTGACGGGCATCAGATAAATAATACACATGTGCTGCCACCCTGCGCTGATACCGATGTGCCTCCTGAATAATCTTTTGATAAATAGCAGGCTTCATTTTGGTTTGAGGCGAACCATCAACCCAGATCTTCACCATCGATGGATTAAGTCCGTTAAGTTCTTTCATCATTCCCGGAACTTCATACGCAGAAACGGGGCGGTATAAATTCCCCATAAAAGATTCCTTCCTGACAGATGGGTCGGGAACATTAAAACCATATCCACCAGAAAAAAGACGGGCACCGGGTAAAAGACCTTTCATTAAAGAATCCCGAAACCCGTTTTCATACAATAAAGGTCTGTCGGTGCCCAGCGTTTGAACTGTACTTATGCCATAATCCAGATATTTTTTTAATTGTGCCAGTACGTTCTCCCTTGTAAAAAATGTACCGCTTTGAGCATTCCCACTGATCACCCCGACATGAACATGGGCACTGATCATTGCCGGCATCACTGTCTTTCCCTGAAGATCAATTATACGGGCTCCGGCACTTTTTAAACCTCTTCCAATGGCTGCGATGCGCTGCCCTTCAATCAGAATATCCGTATTCGCCTGGACTGTGCCACCCCTGCCGTCAATCAGATTGAGATTCTTTAGCAGGATTCCTGTTTGCGCAGATTGCTGGGCAAATGTATTGGATGCAGTAAAAAGCAGAATAAAGAAACCAAACTGCCGGAACAACCCGCCCATATATTGAAAAAGCTCGTTCATTTTAAACAGGTAATTGCAGATTATCTGCACATTTAAACAAAATTTAAGAATTTGATAATCAAGCCTCCTGCCAGAGTTGCTGCAATTTCAGGAGATCTCTTTTCATATGAGCAAAAATGATCTGCTTATCTGTTGAAATACTGCTCGCTCCATGTTCAGCTCCACCCATTGGATATTCATAGTGCAGGGATACCGGGACCTGTATGTTGAATTCCTTCAACATCTTAAAATAGGCTTTAAAATCAACCATTCCTTCTCCCAAAGGTACATTCTCAACAACCCAGCTCCCATTTTTCTTCAGCCAAATGCAATCTTTTATGGCCAGAATTTTAACATGAGGATGAATTAAATTGAGCCCGTTTTTCCATGACATTCCTCCTTCAACCACGGCATGACGAATATCATACTGTACACCCATATTCCGCTGATCAGCATTTTTAAGTATCTCCCACAGCTCCCATATCGAAGCCCCGGCAAGGTTCCCCGAATGGTTTTGATAGCAACCTGTAATATTGAGTTTTCTGTTTAAATGACTTATCTCCGTCAGCGTCTTTTTGAATTGCATCATAGCCTCAGGAATACTTTTCCCCTCGGGATATTTGAGCCAGTTCATGCGATAGTATTTAACGCCAAGTCCGGAAGCAGTCTCCAGCAATTTTCTATCGGTAGGATCATTAGCATCCTGAACAGCGGTAGTAATCATTGTTGTAGCAAGACCAGCTTTTCGAATGGCCTCCATTGCTTTTGGCAAATCTGTTTCCACCCGTTCGGGTAAAACATGACCTTTGGGACGCACCGTAAGATCTACCCCATTAAAACCTATTTCGGCTGCTGCATCAGCCATGTCATTGTAGTTTAAAAATTGCAGGTGCTTGGAAAAAACAGAGACATTTAAGGGCTCAATAACTTTTTTACTCCCAAGCACATCTGCAAAAAGATCGTTCGACATAAAAGGAAGCAGAGTACCGGCAATAACAGAACTCTTAATAAAATTTCTCCTCGACTTATTATTTTCGGTATCCATAAAGCATTAAGAATTAATTGTTTCGTGTTAATTTCTGGCATTAAAAGAGACCTTAATTTACGCTTTCTCTTTGAATTTTATTAAAAATTCGGAAACAAAAACCACTTCGAATATATACCAATAATGCTGTTCGACATGTTCCGCAGGCCATGTCGAATATTCAGATAATGCGGGTTTGAAACCCACTCTGAATTCTCATAACTCATTCAACTATGATGTTTGTCCGAATTCCTTTTCCCAGGCATTAATATTATTCATCGTAATTTGAGCGATTTCCTGTAAAGCCTCCCGGGTTAAAAAACCCTGATGAGGTGTGATGATCACGTTTTTATGATTGATAAGCTTTTGTAGTAATTTATCTTTATCAATGTCATCACTATGATCTTCGAAAAAAAGCCCTTTTTCAAATTCATAAACATCCAGGCCAAGGTATCCGATTTTCCCATTTTCAAGTTTTGCCAGAAGATCTTCAGATTTGATCAAAGCTCCACGTGAGGTATTGAGAAGCATGACTCCATCTTTCATTTGTGACATAGTTTCCTGATTAATCAGGTATCGCGTACTTTCATTTAATGGTGCGTGTAAGGATATAATATCAGATTGTTCTAAAAGGATCTCTAAGCTCACTCTCTCGATTGCATCCATCACCATTTTCTCATTAATATCAAAGGCAATCACCCGACAGCCTAATCCTTTAAAAATTGCTGCTGTCGCTTTTCCAATGCTTCCTAAACCAATAAGACCCACTGTTTTACCAAAGAAATTAAAGCCAACGTGCTTTTCAATCGTGAAATTATAATCCTGAACGAGTCGGGAGGTATCAATTAGTTTTCTGCTCAATGCCAATGCCAGCATAACCGCCTGTTCTGCAATAGCTTGTGGCGAATAGGAAGGGACATTAGCGACTTTAATCCCTCTCTTTTCTGCGGCTTTTAAGTCGATATGATCAGTTCCCGAAGAACGGGTGAGGATATATTTAACACCCATATCGGCCAGGGCATTGATAACAGGCTCAGAAGCATCGTCTGAAGTAAATATTATTACAGCTTCCGCACCCTTAGCCAGACCGGCAGATTCAAGTCCTAAAGGCTGTGACTTTAAGATAATCTCATGCTTCATGCTGTTCGCACTTTCGAGATACTCTATTTCAAAGGAGCTGACACTATAGACAATTAAATGCATTATTGAATGGGGATTTTTGAAAAGAAATTTATGTTGAAGAGAATCTTTGCTCCGGCAAAGAAGCAAATGGATAGCCTTTGTTTCAAATATAAATTATCGGATTGATAAATTGAGCGCATTTAACACAATGCTGTGTCTCCTACAATAGGCCAGTTTTCTTGTTGGCAGTTAAAGGTGATGAGCCGATTATGAATTCTATTCGGCTCAAATATACAAAAAATATGAGCCGATTACCTTAATTAATCGGCTCATAGAAATATTAGCAATAATGTAGCTATGCTTATTTTGAATCAGCAGCAGTCAAAATAGCCCATTAAATGTATTTTTGGCTGGTAATAGAGTTTTCAACAACCCTCATTTGTACTAAATACTTTCTTTATAAATCTTATAATTCTTTGGCGGCAAGCCTTCAGCAAAACCGATTAATATGAAAACAGCATTTGAACCTAGCGCAGATGCCGGGAGCCGGATCCTAATTTTAGGGACCATGCCCGGCGAGCGATCTCTGCAGCTTCAGCAGTATTACGGACATGCCGGGAATCACTTTTGGAAGATCATGTTCAACATTCTTGAACGTCCGTTCAGCAGCAACTATGCGGAACGAAAAAAATTGCTTACAGATCATAAGATTGCATTATGGGATGTGCTTCAAAATTGCGAAGGTGAGGGCAGTTCTGATAATGCAATAAAAAATGAAATACCAAATGATTTTAAGACTTTCTATAATCAATATAAAGACATTAAGACCGTTTTCTTTGCAAGTAAGAAAGCAGAGGACTTTTATAATCGTTATGTTATTAAAAGCCCGGTTCGAAGCTATCATGTATTACCCTCCCCAAGCCGCGCAAATACCTGGAAAACATATGATCAGAAAGCAAAGGAATGGAGAATTGTTCTCGAACATTTAAAATAGGGAACAAATTGAGAGCGAAAGAAATGAAAGCCAAAAGCTTAATCAGTAACAGCTTCACTTAGATACTTTTTATCTTTCAGCTTTGCGCTCAATTCAGTCTTCTGCTTAATGCCATTTCTACCTGCTTAAATAATTGGACAGGCTTTAGATTTCGCCAGGCCATATCATCCAGGTTTCCGCCGAAATTGATGTAGTAATCAATATTGTTTCGTCTGAATTCACTGATTACATGTTCTCTGAAATTAATACCTGCAATCCAGCCTTCTTCCACATCCTGAAACCATTCTTCATAATAACAGTCATCGGATGAATGAAAGTTAAGTATGTTTTCTCCAATCAGGATGAATTTATCGATTCCTTCAATGACCATCAAATCCAGAATTTCCCGCTTGAGTGTCATGATATCATTGTGAAGGGCATCGTTCCATTCACCCATGAACTCGATGATTGCATAGCCTTTTTCATAATCGGCATACAAAACTTTGAGATATAAGGTTTGAGAACCAAAGAAATCCCATTGGGGATGAATCAGATAATTATAAATCTGCTTATCGAATTCAAACTCATTATATTTTGTTTCAAAAAATGGCGAAAGCGCATCTTCTGAAGCAATATAATCGTCCCTCCATCGGTAATATGGTTCTATTTCATGCATTTTTTGAAATTATAGTTCTGATGAGGCAGCATTGTCAACTGCTTTGCGAACGCTTCCGTGTCGTTCGAGAAGCTTTTGTGCTGTGCCTGAATCCAGACCGGTTGCCTGCATCACCATGTTAATTGCACGGCCAACAAGTTTTACATTGCTAAGCCGCATGTCAACCATTTTATTCCCTTTTACCCGACCCAGACGGATCATCGTGGAGGTACTGATCATATTCAGGACAAGTTTTTGAGCCGTTCCTGATTTCATGCGGGTTGAACCTGTGACGAATTCCGGGCCGACAACCACCTCAATCGGATGTTTGGCTTCGGCAGCTACCGGACTTCCCGCATTGCATACAATACAAGCAGTTTCAAGCCCGTTTTCATTCGCCTTTTTTAATCCCCCGATAACATAGGGTGTGGTTCCGGATGCTGCAATTCCTACAAGAACATCTTTATCTGAAATATTAAACTCCAGTAAGTCTTTCCATGCCTGCCCCCTGTTATCTTCAGCATTTTCAACAGCTTTTCGGATCGCTTTATCTCCTCCGGCAATAATTCCGATCACCATGTCAAATGGCACACCATAGGTTGGCGGACATTCGGATGCATCGAGTATGCCCAGCCGTCCGCTAGTACCTGCTCCAATATAAAACAGTCTCCCTCCTGCACTGATTTTTTCAACAATTACATTGACGACCTTTTCAATTGCCGGAATTGCTCTCTCAATGGCAAAAGGCACTGTTTTGTCCTCATTATTCATTCCCTGCAGTAATTCTGCAACAGACATTTTATCGAGATCAGTATAGTTGGAATCAGCTTCGGTTGTTCTTTTCATGTTTATTTTTTACGACTACAAAAATCGGAATATTATCTTTTAGCTGATCAATTAATTTGCAATAAAAAACCCGCCCTGAATTTTCAGGGCGGGTGCTAATTCTAATACTTTCTATTTTTTAAAGAAATATCTCAAATCCTGCAGTAATTAATCTTGGTAATCCAACCCTGATTCCTTCAGGCCTTCTGCTGCTGATATATCTTTGGTCTGTCAGGTTTTTTACAGACAAGTTCAGGTTTGCATTGGTTTTAGGAATACGATAATAAGCATTTGCATCAACAATGTATCTGCTGTTGATCTTTCCGGTTCTTCCATTTGCCGATGGAACTTCGCTGTTGATCTCATCTGTAAACTGTGAACCGATATAATTTCCTGAAACCCTGAAACCAAAACCATTCTGAAGATTTATGCCTGCAGCATTCCAGATCATCAGATTGGCTGCGTATGGCAGTTTGTTCTCTTTTACATTGACTGTGATGCCATTTGCCGAAATGAAACGGTCATTGCTATACTCAGAACCCTGAACAGTGATACTGCTTTCAAAAGTATAGGAGTTTTTTAATCCTGCCATTTTTCCAAGATCAATCTGGAAGCCTGCTTCAATTCCTTTGTGAAGGGTTCGCCCTCCATTAACCACACCGCTGGCATTCGAATTACCTGAGGAATTTGAAACCGGAATGATCTGATTCTTGAAGTCGAGTATGAAACCGGTTAATTCGGCATTGAAATAATCGTTTAACTTAATGCGCGTACCTAACTCATAATTGGTACTCAGTTCAGCATCCAGGTTATAGGGTACACCCGTAGCAGTGATCGCATCTTTAATTCTTGGAGGAGCGAAGCCTTTATGTATCCCGGCGAACAGATTAATCCTGTCATTTGCTGAGTAGTTGATTCCGGCACCTGGGATCAAAGCCATGGTGTTGTCTTTAGCAATGATACTGGTGTCTCTGATCACGTTGTTTACTCCATTAATGCGATATCTTCCGCGAAGTATTTCCCTTTCGTAATCAAAATTCTCCAGTCTAAGTCCGGCATTTAGTGAAAGTTTTTTAGTCAGGTCGAACCTGTTCTGTGCATAGGCACTGAAAGCATAGCCGGTTCTTACCTCTTTATCCCTCAATGTGCCCTCGGCCGTATTTGCATTGCTGCCTACAATAAATTGTTCGTCGGCTTTTTCATATAAATATCTTGCACCTGTTTCAAGTACGTTTTTGATATTAAACAAATTGTGCTTAACACTCAATCGCGGCTCTATTCCTGCAACCTGAAACTGCCTGTTTCGGTTACCGGTTGAGTTTAACATATAAACCGCTCCATTGCTGACAGCCGGATTTCCCCATTGTACACCTGTTTGGTTTGCCGAAGTTGAACTGAACGAGAAATCTTGTCTTTGCCAGTCGCGGGTTGTTGTGTAAGCAAAAGCAGTTGTTTTTAAACTGATATTATCGTTGAATTCAAGCTGGTGCGTAGCACTTCCGGAAAGGCGTTTTACCGGAAGATTATCATATGGCGACATGCGGACAAAATCCTGATCACCCTGATTAAACATGGTTTGAGTTAAACCAATATAAGTTGAGTTTGATTCCTCCTCGTAGTAGCCAAGCTTGAGCCCAAGATTTGATTTTGAATTTAATTCGTATCTGATTTTTGCTGAAAGGTCATTCAATCTGAATTGTGTCGGACCCAAATCATCCGCTCTTTTGTGCAGGTAAGAAACTAAAATTCCGGCTTTTCCGATGGTATTGCCATAGGTTCCAAATCCTGAGAAAAATCCTCCTTTTGCTCCTGAAATTTTGATACGGGCAATTTCCTGTGAAGGTGGGTCAGCGGTAAAGAAATTGACTATTCCTCCAATGGTTTGCGGACCGTAAAGAATCTGCCCGCTGCCTTTCAGAATCTCGATACCCGACATTTTGTCGATCGATGGGGTGAAGTACATTTCAGGTTCTCCGTATGGGCCTAAAGCAATTGGTACACCATCTTCAAGCATCAGAACATTTCGGCTTCTGTCGGGATCAAGGCCGCGAATACTGATATTCAGACGTAATCCCGCACCTTCCTCATCAACCACATTTACTCCCGTTACTTTGCGTAATACTTCATTGGAGGTAAGGGGGGCAGTTAATCTAATCTCACGGGAATTCAGAACTGTCGCTGAACCCGGGACTTTGCTGATTAAGCCATCCCGCTTTCCGATAATCACAATCTGAGGCATTTCAATAATTGTGCTGTCGGCAAGTTTTAACCTTTGATCAGCTTGTTTTATCTGAGCAGTGGCATTTTGGATAAGTATCAGGGCAAATAATAGAGCTAAAATCCGCTTCATCTTAATTAGACTAATTTTAAATTGTCTGCAATATTACAAATTGCGATTTAAAAAAACAAATTATTTAGAATCATTATTAATAACGTTTTTAATGATTAATTTCTGTGCTTAAGCCACTTGAAATTCAATAAATTTGATGCCTTAACAAGATGAAAGCCAGAACCAGAAAAAATATTTTAATTGCTGCCGGATATTCGGCTGTGTTGATTGGAGGGCTTTGGCTTGGACCTAAACTCGTTCGCGAAAATCAGAACTCGAAAAACGGTTCTTTTCTGTCTTTCGGGCTTTCTGGCCGTTCGTCTAAAGTTGAAAAGGTAATCCGGATTATTAATGAGAATTATGTCGATTCTGTGAAGCTGGATACAGTGGAAGACATGGCCATTCAGGAGATACTGAAGCATCTTGATCCTCATTCTGCCTATCTGGCTCCCGAAGATGCGCAGCTCCTCAGCGATGATCTGGAAGGGAATTTCAATGGGATTGGTATCGAATATTATATATTGAATGATACATTGCTGATTACTTCTGTAAAACAAGGGGGGCCAGCATATAAAGCAGGAATAAAACATGGGGATAAGATTCTGGCTATCAATAAGAAACCGGTAGCCGGGATAAGGGTCACTTCCAGGCATATTGTTGATCAAATCAGAGGGAAGAGAGGTTCGTCAGTTGAACTGCTCGTTAAACGGGATACTGCCCGTAAGAGCTTTAGTATGCTGCGCGACAGGATTACGGTTAGTAGTATTGATGCAGCATATATGCTTACCGGACAGAGCGCTTATATCAAGATCAGCAAATTCGGAGCTAGAACGGACGAGGATTTTCATGCCAGTCTTGTAAAGTTGAAGAAGCAGGGCATGAAGAATCTGGTTCTGGATCTTAGGGATAACGGCGGAGGATACCTGAATTCGGCGACAGCACTTGCGGATGAATTTCTTGGTGACCAGGAGTTGATAGTTTATACCCAGGGTCTGCACGAACCGCGAACAGATTATTTTGCCAGTTCGAAGGGCGATTTTGAAAATGGTAAACTGGTGGTGCTGATTGATGAGAATACTGCTTCGGCGAGTGAGATCATTGCAGGAGCCGTGCAGGATCTTGAGCGTGGAACGATCATCGGAAGACGTTCTTTCGGAAAGGGCCTTGTTCAGGAGCAATTTGATTTTGGTGATGGGTCTGCATTAAACCTTACGATTGCACGATATTATACCGCATCCGGCAGATCCATTCAGAAGTCGTATAAAAAGGGTAATGATGCCTATTACAGCGAGGTAAAAGACCGTTACCGGAATGGAGAGCTAAGTTCTGATGGAAAAACCCTTGGCGACTCACTCTATAACAAGAGCAAGACATACACTACAAAATCGGGTAAAGTTTTATATGGCGGGGGCGGCATTATGCCCGATATTTACATTCCCGTAGATACCACCGGATACACAGATCTTTATTACGAGCTTTCAGCAAAAGGGATATTGAATGATGTTTTGTATAACCATCTGCTCAGACAAAATCAGGTTTACCAATCAACAGAAGAGTTGATTAAGAATTTCAGACTGAGTGATCAGGATATCAAGAAACTAATCCAGATGGCTGCCAAACGAAATGTTAAGGCAGGCGAAACTCAGATCGCTTCATCCAGAAAGGAAATCGAAACCCAGCTCAGAGCCCTCTTAGCCCGATACCATTTTGGAGATGAAGGGTTCTACAAAGTGCTGAATTCCGGAGACCAGGCTATCAGCCGATCGCTGGAAGTTTTGAAAGATCCCTCCCTTGTGATGGGCTATTGAATCGAATCAACTGTAATTGTGTCCATACTCAGTGAGTCGGTTTCCATTGCAGCATTGAGCATAGAGTCGGCTGCAGCCACTTCCGCAAGTGAATCCTGTTTTGCTTTTTCTGCCTGATCAGCACCGCTATTACATGAAACTGCAAATAAACCTGCTGCAAGAACTGTAAAAAATAATCTCTTCATGATTAAATATTTTAATTTGTTTAATAATTATTTCTGTCTAAAGAAAATCTGAATTGGCACTCCAGTGAAATCAAAATGCTCACGAAGTTTGTTTTCAATAAAACGTTTATAAGGTTCCTTGATGTATTGTGGTAAGTTACAAAAGAATGCAAACATTGGTGAACTCGCATTGATCTGGGTTACATATTTGATCTTGACATATTTCCCTTTTACAGCCGGTGGTGGGAAGTTTTCAATAATTGGTAACATCACATCATTCAATTTTGAGGTAGGGATCTTTTTAAGTTTATTTTCATAAACCTTCGATGCTGCCTCAAGGGATTTGTAGATCCTTTGCTTTTCTACTACTGATGTAAATACGATTGGCACATCGGTAAAGGGAGCAATCTTATCATAGATCTGTTCTTCAAATACACCTGTTGTTTTAGTGTTTTTCTCGATAAGATCCCATTTATTAACTAGTATAACAACACCCTTTTTATTTTTCTCGGCCAGGTGGAAGATATTGATATCCTGCGATTCAATGCCTTCAATAGCATCAATCATCAGAATAATCACATCAGCTTCCTCCAGTGCTTTGATTGTACGCATCACCGAGTAGAACTCAATGTTCTCCTTAACTTTTGTTTTCTTACGCAAACCAGCGGTATCGATCAGCATGAATTCGTGCCCGAACTGATTGTAATGGATATGTATCGAATCGCGTGTTGTACCTGCAATAGGGGTAACAATATTTCTTTCCTTTCCAATCAGGGCATTGATCAGGGATGATTTGCCAACATTTGGGCGACCAACAATTGCATATTTTGGAAGCTGGTTTTCTTCTTCAGCTTCTTCTTCAAAATGTTTGATCACTTCATCAAGCAGTTCACCGGTACCAGAGCCCGACATGGAAGAAAGCGGATATATTTCACCTAAACCAAGGCTGTAAAATATGCTAGCATCCGTAAGGCGCTGGTTATTATCCACCTTATTCACCACGACGAAAACCGGTTTTTTACTGCGGCGAAGAAGCTTGGCGATATCATCATCAAGATCAGTCACGCCGGTAACCACATCAACCATAAAAAGGATGACTGTAGCTTCTTCAATAGCGATCACCACCTGCTCACGAATGGCGGCCTCAAACACGTCGTCAGAGTGCGCCACGTAACCACCGGTATCAATTACTGTAAAATGCTTGTCGGTCCACTCAGCGACTCCGTAATGCCTGTCGCGGGTTACTCCGCTAAAGTCATCCACGATGGCTTTACGCGTTTCGGTTAATCTGTTATATAATGTAGATTTCCCTACGTTGGGGCGGCCTACGATTGCTACTATATTACTCATTTGCTTTTGATCCAAGATCCAAGAGCTAAGATGCAAGACAATTAAGTCTTACTCCATTCGCACTTCAACCTGATATGTTATATTTATTATTCTAGGAGCCTGTAATTCTTGATTCCCGGCTCTTGGTTCTATTTAATCCTCGTATCAAGAATCTCTTCTATATTCTAAATCGGTAATCGTAATTATTTGTAAATCATTCCAAACTAGCTACCATTTCCTATCTCAATACTCTCTACTCAATACTCACTACTAATCTTCGTATCCAAACGATTTCAAATAATTCTTCCTGTTTCTCCAATCGGGGATAACCTTCACGAACATTTCGAGGAACACTTTTTTCTGAAGGAATTCTTCCATGTCTTTACGGGCATAGGTTCCAACCTTTTTAAGCATTTCACCCGCTTTACCGATGATGATGTTCTTTTGCGAATCACGTTCTACAATGATCTCAGAACTGATGCGTATTATTTTCGGTTCATCTTTAAAAGCGGTGATGATCACTTCTGTACTGTAAGGGATCTCTTTATCGTATAATTTGAAAACTTTTTCGCGGATGATCTCCGAAACAAAAAAGCGTTCGTTCTTATCAGTCAGGGTATCTTTGTCATAATAAGCCGGATGTTCGGGCAGATTATCAAGAATGAATTGCATTACTGCGGGAACATTATGATCATGAAGTGCCGAAACTGCAAAAATAGCTTTAGGGTTCAATTTTCCCTGCCAGTAAAGGATCTTTTCCTTAACCAATTCCTCGCTTGATTTATCGATCTTGTTGATAACCACGGCAATAGGTGAGCTGGTCTTAGCTAATTTCTCAATTACATCAGCTTCATCATATTTTTCATTGATATCGGTGACAAATAAGACGATATCTGCATCGACAAGAGAGCCATTGACAAAACTCATCATGGATTCCTGCATTCCATACACCGGTTTGATTACTCCTGGGGTGTCCGAAAAAACGATCTGATATTCAGGCTCGTTCACGATGCCCAAAATGCGGTGCCTCGTAGTTTGTGCCTTTGGAGTGACTATTGACAGTTTTTCTCCTACCAGAGCATTCATCAGGGTTGATTTCCCAACGTTTGGTTTCCCTATCAGACTAACAAATCCGGCTTTATGAGACATGTAAAATTTATTTTAAAATTTATTTGGACTGCAAAGAAACGAAATATATCTTTGCAGTCCAATTTAAAAGCAACACAGAGACGTTCTTTAAGCTTAAAATTGTCACAGTGCGGGCCTCGCCCGCCGGTTCATAACCGTTAGAATATGATACAGTGCGGGATGGAGCAGTTGGTAGCTCGTCGGGCTCATAACCCGAAGGTCGTCAGTTCGAGTCTGGCTCCCGCTACCTAAGGTAGGATTAAGCTGAAAGCATAAAGCGTAAAGCTGAAAGCATAAGCAAGTAATAAGCATCTCCGGGAAGCTTTTACCTTTTACCTGATAAGCTTTTAGCTTTAAAGGCCCGTTCGTCTAGGGGTGAGGACGCCAGATTTTCATTCTGGAAACAGGGGTTCGATTCCCCTACGGGCTACTGGAAACAATAGCAAAACACATTAAAAGCCTGCAAATCAGATGATTGCAGGCTTTTTTGTTGGAATCAATTTGCCAAAATATGCATGTTTTCGCATAATTCTGGTGAACAATCCGGTGAACACTTTTTCAAGGAAATAGTGTTCACCAGAAACGATGTAATAAACTGACAATCAGCATGTTCAATCAATGAACATCTTGCGGGAGGGGGCTGCGAAAGGTAAATTTGTTTTACGTTTTAACCCCTTTTATTATGTTCACCACCTTCAATGTGCTTTTTTACCTTAAAAAGCGAAACTCAAATCAGACGGGGCCACTCCCCATTTCTCTAAGAATCGGCGTAAACGGACAGCGCACGGAAGTATCTGTCGGACGCGAATGGGAAGCTTCCCGCTGGAACTCTCATGCCGGAAGAGCTAACGGAACGAAAGAAGATGCCCGTGCACTTAATGCCTTTCTTGACAGCCTCCAGGCGAAATTAAGCGGATGTCATCACCTGCTGATGGAAGCCGGGAAAGAGATCACCGCCGAAAATTTGCGCGACATGCTGACCGGCAAGAAAAGGCAAAAGTCGAAAATGCTGCTTGATGTTTTTAAGGAGCACAATGAAAGGATTGAGGCACTGCTGGGCAATGGCTTTGAGCCGAATACCCTAAAAGGCTATCGCACCACCGTTAAGCACCTGACTGCTTTTATCGGCTGGAAGTATAAAGCAGAAGATATTGAGCTGAATAAGCTGAACCATGCTTTTATTATCGACTTTGAGTTTTACCTACGCAGTGAATGTAAGATCAGTGGTGTTTCGGGAGCCAAATACATTAAAAACCTTAAAAAGATCGTGAATAGTTCCCTGGCGCATGGCTGGATACCCACAAATCCCTTTATCAATTATAAATCGAAAGCAAAGGCAGGCGAGCGGGTTTTCCTGACCAAAGACGAGCTGGAAACCATGTGCACGAAAAAAATCGGCATTGAGCGGATGGCTCAAGTGAGGGATATTTTTCTTTTCTGCTGCTATACCGGGCTGGCCTATATAGACATCAAAAAACTTAAACGCTCTGAAATAGGTGTGGGGGTAGACGGCGAAAACTGGATCTTCACTACCCGTCAAAAGACGGACACGTCTTCCCGGATACCTTTGTTAGGCGTTGCTCTGGAGATACTGGACAAATACAAGGATCATCCTCATTGTGATGCTGATGGAACTCTTCTGCCGGTACTAAGCAATCAGAAAATGAATGGCTACCTGAAAGAAATCGCAGACATTTGCGGGATTACTAAAACGCTGACCTTCCATATTGCAAGACATACATTCGCTACCACAGTAACTTTAAGCAATGGCGTGCCTATAGAAACGGTTTCCAAAATGCTAGGACATACAAATATTAAAACAACGCAGCATTATGCGAAGATTTTGGATATTAAAGTGAGTGATGATATGCGGATGCTAAAAGAGAAGCTATCAATCAAGTAGCAATCAGGCTATAGCATTATTGTTATAGCCTGAATCTTCAATCTGAATTTTTCCAGTCACGTAATCATAAACTGTAAATCAGCAAATTATATTTAATGTCCGGATTCCAGTCACGTAAAAACGTCATACTTGATGCCTTAAGATTAAGAATATTTTTGTTAAGGACTTATTCCAAATCTATTGATCAGTCCTGTTCATTTTACCGCTTAAGCAGCAAACAGCGGATAGCCGGACGGGTGTCAAGGCCGGGCAAGCCCATGAAAATAATTAAAAACCGCCCGCTCTGTATAGCCTTTACGCCTGTCCGGCGTGGCTAAATTTGCAGAGGCGGTGAAATTGGATTGACTTATTATAATATTATTTCTAATCTCATTTATCAAGATCGAATTGGTATTAGGTAGAAGACCATTTCCGAAGCCATTCAGATTCGTCCAATCCCACTCTAGATAATTGAGACGCGTATAAATTAGCAACACGTTGCGCATGAGCATCTTTTAAATCCATTACCCATTCAAAGAGTTGATCGTTATCCTTATCGTATTTTTTATGCTTTTTGTAATATTCTGGAATGAAGTAATATTTTAAACCCTTACCAAATCTCCTTGCCACCACCATTTGTTCTTCTGTTGCCAAGAATCTAATAGTTCTTATGCTATGTGTATCATAATTAACCTTAAGCTTAATATAGTTATCTCCTGATTTGATAAGAAAATTAAACTTATTCTCATTCAAATTTAATGGTAAAAAAAGAAATCTTCTTGACTCACTTCCAAGTCGGACACTATCACATTTTTGTTGAAGACAAAACCAAAACTGACCAGATTTTACCCCTCGAATAATTGTACCTAAAGATAACTTAGGTTTATAAGATGCTGTTGCATAGTTACTTTTGTGATGGGTTAAAATCGAAAATTTTTCATTGGTGTCTTTAGGAATGAAGTTATCAGGAGTAAAATATAGCGTTACATCCTTCTGGTTTTTAAATTCATCAGCAATATTTTTTTCATTAACCTCAATGTTTGGCAATTGCTTAACCCAAGCCTTATTTATAGCAAGTTTAAAGCCTTCATTTTGCCAAATTTTTAGATTGCTTTTTCTTATTCGTATGGCTTGTTTCTTGACTTTTATCTCCTTTTCTGAGAACTCATTACTTTGTAGCCAAAGTTTAATAGGTGTGTAAGAACAATGTGCAATTACATTGTCATAATCTAAAATTGAAGAAAAACTATCAACTAGTGATTGCTTTAATAGATCACCAGCATCATCGAGAGTGGGCAACAAGGCCCGGTGCGATAAAAAAGCAGGATCAATTTCTTTGTTATATATGCTTAAAATTTTGTAAGTGTTGTTTCGCAGGCTTGTTATAGATTTTAGTGCTACATTTGATACCAAACCCGAGGTCATTTTGGTGAATTCATCTAATATGTAGTCAGGAAGTTCGTCATAACTTTTAACACGATCGTTTAAATTTTGCACGTGTTTAAATTTAGTTTTAAGATTTCCGGATTCGTCCAATTCATTATCTGCTTTTGCAACCACTAAAATTTTAACATTGCCTGTTGAAACCTCACAAAATGCTTTTGTAACATTATTGATATCAGACTCTAATAGTTTGTCGTATATTTTATCAGTAATTTCTTCCAAGGCTATATCCCCTGTATAAACTAGTGTTAAGTTAAATATATTATGACGTAATAAAAATATATTGTATATTCGTAAAACAATCAGTTATGATACGATATACAATTAAACTCAGTAAAGGAGAAGTTGAGGAATTGATGGAGATCGTAAATAAAGGTTCCC
>NZ_JAUXXZ010000020.1 GCF_030684675.1 Daejeonella sp.
GTTGTCTGTTGTCTGTTGTCAGGGATATTCTGCTAAATGTTAAATCAATTGGTAATAGCCATTATTCTCTGCTATTTATTCTATAACATTAATTCTCAATGAAACGCGATTTAGTCTTGGTTCCTGGCTCTTGGCTCTTGATTCTTGATTCTGTTGTCTGTTATCAGTTGTCTGTTGTCAGTGATATAAATCTCAAATGAAATGTTAATAGTCTTTATTCCTTGTTCTTTGCTCCTTGATCCAGTTGCTATTTCCAAACAACATCATTATTATTTCTGATTCCAGAGGCAGGGAAAGGATGTTTATCAGTAAAGGGATACAGAGCTTTCTGGTCTTCAATTACAATCATCTTTTCATTCAGCGTTCCATCCGGATTCATAGCCTTAGTCAGATCAAGTCCGAGATGTTTTGCAAGGAAAGGATAAACTGCAGCGCGTTTATTTTCATCATAACCATGAAATTCTTTTGGAAGATGCACATTTTCTACCAAACCGGGTTTATCCAGCAAATTATAAATATATTTTGTGTGCGGATATTCCACTTCCGGATTATTCTTTGTCCAATCGCCACCAACAGAAACCAATAACATTGGCCTTGGAGCTGCTAGAGCGGCAATTTCTACATTATTGGTTTGAAAATTCCGGCCTTTATGAATGGGCATACCACTTTCACAAACACATCCGCCAAAGAAATGAGCCGACACCATCACGACCGGCGCAGAAACAGCTATACGATCATCAACTGCTGCGAGCAGAAAAGTCTGAGTACCTCCGCCTGATGCACCGGTCATACCAATTTTTTCAGGGTCTGCACCCATCATAAGAAGGAAATCAATGCCACGTATACTATTCCATAATTGCAGCTTTAATGCTTCGGGATGCTGATGTATCCACCCTAATTCCTCCATTTGCCCATATCCAACCGCATCATAAGCCCATACCATTGCACCCATTCTTGCCTGAGATGCAAAACGTTTTTGTGCATCGGGGCGATACCGACCCACATCACCAGGTTCTGTCCAATGTCCATGCGCATTTAATATTCCCGGAAGCTTTCCATTTGAATTTGTCGGAGTATATAAACTACCGGTGACATATACTCCCGGCAGACTTTCAAAAGCGACATTTTGCACCTGATAACCATCGAAAACTCGCTTTTCGCCGAAAATAGGATTAAGAGGCCCCTTTTTAGGATATTTCTCTAAACCAGCTCCTTTTAAAATAAGCTCACGGATCTGTTTTGCACGATTTTTCCAGGCTGCAGATGTAGTATATGACTGTTCCATCCTGTTGAGAAAAGATTTACCTTCTTCAGGAGTCCAATGATTCCCTACACATAACATTGATTCAGAAGTCCTTTGAGAAATTTTATCCTGCGAGACAGAAGATTCGATAGAAAAAAGCAGTCCGCATACAATTAGAAATGTATTTGTTATAATCTTCATAAGAATTGTGTGAATTAATTAGAATAATTTCAAGCTGCAATATTTTAATCATGCTTTAAATGAATTTGTTTCCCTTCTTTAGCTGATTCATAAATAGCCAATATAATCTCAACGGCTTTGCGGGCTTCATCTCCACTGATTTCAAAAATTTGGCCGGACTCAACAGATGCAATAAAAGCCTCAATATTTTTTTGATGTGATTGATACGAAATTGCCGCCGGGTCAGACACTCCGCCGCCGCCTTCAATTTCCTTAAAACTTTTTAAAATTCTAATATCTTCTTCTGTTTGATCAGCAAATTGCCAAACAGCAAAAGCATTTTCAACCATGATTGCAGTCCCCCGGGTACCGGTAATTTCTATACGACGAAACTGCCCCGGGAAAGAGGCTGTAGAACCATAAATTCCGCCCAAAGCCTGATTCCTGAATTTCACAATGGCTGTTGCAGTGTCCTCTACTTCTATATCATGGCCTCTTGTTGCTATATAAGCATGTAAAGAATCTACAGGCCCCATCAAGTACTGAAGGAGATCGATCATATGAATACTCTGGTTCATTAAGGCCCCGCCGCCATCAAGCTTCCAGGTTCCACGCCAGCTACTCTTGTAATATTCATCAGTTCTCCACCAGGGTACATGCACAGATGCATAGCTTATTTTACCAAAGCGACCCTGATCAATTGCGTTCTTTAAATGTGCAACCGCATCATTAAACCGATAATTGAAAATCCCTCCTAAAGAAGTCCCGGCTTTTTTGTGGGCTTCAATCATTTTCTTAATTCGTTCCAAAGAAATTTCAAGGGGTTTTTCGCAAATTACATGCTTGCCACAGCGTGCGGCTTCTATGGCAGGCTCCATGTGGCGTCCACTGGGTGTTGCAACTGTTACAATATCAATATCTTCCGAATGAAGCATTTCTTCATAATTTGCAAATGCCTTTAATTTATATTTTTCAGCAAATTTCAGGGATTTAAGCGGATCAGAACCACAAACGCCTACCAGAGTGGCATTTTCAATATTCTGAATTGCTTTTACATGAATATCAGCAATCATTCCGGTTCCTATTATTCCAAAATTCCAGTTTCTCATAGATCTGTTGTCGGTTGTCAGTTGTCTGTTGTCGGTGATAACTACTAAATGTCAATTGGATTTCTCATATCTTGTCTTGGTTCCTGGCTCTTGGTTCTTGATTCTTGATTCAGAATTAATACTAAATGTCAAATGAATAGATAATTGTCTCATATCTCGTATCTCACTCTAAAATACCATGGAAAAATTATTCAAACCGGGTTATAAGCCAATGCTAATCCTTTTCGGATTGTTTGCAGCTCCATTTTTTACACCTCAGGCAAATGCTCAGCTTTATAATTTTACTGAAGAGCAAATGATAAGTTTTACTGCAAAAAATCCTTATAGTCGTTTTCCGGGCGGCCGCCCGATGATACCGGCAGCAATTTTGGATACAATCCGTAAAATGGATATTCAGGTTGTTGAGGCTATTGGATCTATTCCGAGAGAATATGCCAATCAGTATGAGGATGGCTGGAAATCTATCATTCCCGGTAAGAAACTCGTTGGACGCGCATTTACTGTACAGTTTATGCCATCCCGTCCGGATCTGGTTGCCGGAATGCAATCAGAAGCTGATAAAAATAATTTTACCGGCCTGAACAACAGGACTACTATTGATATGCTTCAAAAGGATGATCTGGTCATCGTTGATTTATATGGCAAAGTACAGGGTGGTACCTATGTAGGAGATAAGCTATCCTATTATATATGGAAGACGACAGGCACAGGTTTAATTGTCGATGGTGGAATATACCTGACTGAGAATATATCCCAAAGTGGAATGCAGGCTTTTTATCGCGGGACTTATCCCGGACCTTTAAGTAATGCAACAGTCTCAGGTATTAACGTTCCGATCAGAATAGGTAAAGCTGTAATTATGCCAGGAGATCTGGTAATTGGTGATCAGGATGGGATTCTGGCAATACCACCACAGTTTGTTCCTAAATTAATATATACTGTAACCCGTGATCGCAGACGTGATGTATGGATGAAAAAAGCATTTGACCTGCAAAAGTATAAATCAAGTGATATCTACGGCCGTCCAAGAGATCCAGCACTTCTTAAACAATATGAGTCTTATCTGGATTCCGGTGATCCGGCTTTATTACCTAAATAAGTAGGAGGGTTAATACAATACCATGAAAATTTTCAATTCCATTTTCCTTGTACTCTTTGTTGTTTCAGCAGGCCTTCAGTATAATGATCCTGATCCTGCCTTATGGATATTAATTTATCTGTTTTGTTTATATATACCCTCTACCTGTTTTTTGAATGTTATTGAATTAGATCAAAATGCAGTAAAATAGTATCATAAATTTTACGAAATTGTTATAACAAATTTTGATTTTCATGTGTTCTGGCCTCAATTTACTCCGATAATTGACTCTTTATCCCAATATTATTTTTCCACATTGGTTTAATAACTTATTTTATTTTTTTTTATTTTTTTTATTTTTATTATAACTATTTATTAATCAGTTATTTACAAATAGTTTATTTTAAAATTTTATAATTACCAATCACTTTACTAAATATTTGCTAAAATAAAAAAAAGCATTACTTTAGTCTTGCCAAGTGGTATGTAATACATCCATAAGTTTTGTGTATCAATTGGTTTATCAATTAATTATTTATATCTAACACTAAAAAAGTATTATGATGAAAAAAGTTTACAAACTAGTCGTATTGCTTCTATTGTGCCAGACCTATGTGTTTGCGCAGAATATCAGCGTTACCGGAAAGGTTACCGACTCTGACAACTTGCCTCTTCCTGCTGTAAGCATTAAGGTGAGTGGATCAACTCAGGGTACAAGCACTGATGCTAACGGTAGCTTTACAATTTCAGTACCGTCAAATGCAACGTTGGTATTTACCTACATTGGATTTGCAAGTCAAACTATTTCAGTTAATGGAAGAACAACATTAAATGTTCGTCTTGAATCTGATGCAAAACAACTTGAAGGAGTAATTGTTACTGCTTTGGGTATTACAAAAGATCAGAAGGTCCTGAGTTATGCAACTCAAAAGGTCAATACTGATCAGTTTCAAAAAGCCAGAGAGTTAAATATTGGTAAATCATTGATCGGTCGTGTTGCTGGTCTTGATGTTGCCGGTACTTCTTCAGGTCTTGGAGGTTCAACCCGTGTTGTACTTAGGGGTGACCGCTCAATCACTGGAAACAACCAGGCTTTGATCGTTATTGACGGTGTGCCAATGGACAACTCAAACTACAGTCCAGGTACCGGTAATGGTGGCCGTGATGGTGGTGATGGTTTATCTAGTGTTAACCCTGATAACATCGAGTCAATGACTGTACTAAGAGGTGCTTCTGCAACTGCTCTTTACGGTTCGCGTGCTGCAAACGGTGCATTATTGATTAGTACCAAAAAAGGTAGTGCACAAAAAGGTTCTGGGGTTTCTTTCAACAGCTCTTCTCAATTAGAGACAATGATTGAGCTTTATGATTTCCAGAATGAGTTTGGACAAGGTGCTGGTGGTATTTACAACAGAGCTCAGGAAGGTTCATGGGGACCAAAAATGACAGGTCAGTCGGTTGCTTTATGGGGCAATGATCCTGCAGATGCTGGTAAAGTTTACAACATGACTCCGCAGCCAAATAACTATAGGGATTTTTATTCTGTAGGAAATCAGTTGTCAAATACTTTAGCATTCTCTGGCGGTAACGAAAAAGCTCAAACCTATTTCGCTTACACCAGAGTAGATGCAACAGGTATCATTGATAATAATAAGTTAACCAGAAACACTTTGAATTTACGCCTTACTGGTAAAGTAAGCCCTAAATTATCTTATGATTCAAAGGCTACTTATTTGAAGCAGGATATCGGAAACAGACAATACACTGGTGAGGCTTACCAGAATAACCAGCGTCATATCCTGCGTATTCCACGTAATATTTCATTGGAGCAGGCTAAAAAGTATGATTACATTGATCCTTCTTCTGGTAAATTGCGTCAGAATTACTGGAATCCAGGTTCAAACGGTGGTGAAAATCCATTCTGGACTAAAAATCGTGTTATTTCTGCTGATAACAGAGATCGTATAACTGCATTCGGATCCTTAACTTATCAGGTTGCTCCTTCATTGAGTATAATGGGTCGTGCAGGTATTGATAAAACAATAGATGATTTCGAAGGTAAATGGTATAATGATACCTATACCATCGCTGACTTTGGTAACTACCAGACAGAATTCAGGGATGTTGCTGAAACTAACTTTGACTTAATCGGTATCTTCAAGGAGAATATACTTGATGATTTAACTGTTGACGCAACATTTGGTGCGAGTCTTCAACACCTTGACAGAAAGTTCCAAAATACTAACGCTGGTGGTTTGAACAGGGATAATTTGTTTATTCCATCTAACGGTCGTGCTCCTTCAGACTCCCGTTCTTTTGTTCAAACAGAAAAGCAAGGTGTATTTGCTACAGCAGATTTCACTTACAAGAATGCAATTACTATCTCAGGATCTGTTCGTAATGACTGGTCATCTACTTTACCAAAAGCAAATCAGTCCTATTTATTTGGTTCAGGAGGTTTCTCTGCAATTCTTTCAAACATCTTTACTTTGCCTACAGCAGTTTCTTTTGCTAAATTAAGAGGTTCTTATGCAACTACAGGTAACGATGCATCTCCTTATCTGACTTCTCAATTTTATAATTTTGCTGCTGGTGGTAATGGTGGTTTTATTAGTAGAGATGGTACTAAACCATTCCCTACTCTTTTGCCTGAATTAACAACTGCATTAGAAGTTGGTTTAGAAGCAAAATTCTTTAATGATCGTTTTGGATTCGATTTAGGATACTATACTTCTGACTCTAAAAACCAATTGTTCAGAGTTTCTTTACCTCCTGCTTCAGGATGGAGTTCTGAATATGTTAACGCCGGTTTAGTAAATAACAAAGGTATTGAATTAACCATCAATGCTACTCCTATTGTTAAAGGCGATTTCCGTTGGAATCTTGATTTGAATTATGCTAAAAACGTTAATAAATTAGTTGAATTATCTCCTACTTTAAAGGTACTTAACTTAACCAATGACTTCATGGTATTCCAGCGTGCAGTTGAAGGCGAGTCTTTAGGTCAGATGTACAGTAGAGGTTTTCAACGTGATGCAAGTGGCAGAGTTCTTGTTGGAGTGAACGGATTACCATTAATTACAACAGGAACAACCGTTTACATGGGTAATTCCCGTCCTGATTGGACTGGTGGTTTCTCTAATACCTTTAGTTACAAAGGCTTTAGTTTGAATACTTTAATTACTGCACGTATAGGTGGTAGCGTATCTTCGTTTACTAACGCGATTATCTACTCTGATGGTCAGGTTGCTGAAACATTAGAAGGAAGATCAGGCTTTGTTTACCCAGGTGTAACCGCTGCTGGTGCAGCAAATACGGTTTCAATAACTTCAGAGCAGTATTGGAAGTTTGTAGGTGGACGTAATTCTCCAATTGGTGAAGCTTGGTCTTATTCTGCTTCAAACGTTCGTTTACGTGAGGCATCCCTAAGCTATGCATTACCTAAAAACTTACTAAAGAAAGCACCATTCCAGGCTGCTTCTGTGTCTTTAGTTGGACGTAACTTATTCTTTATCATGAATAAAGCGAAAGGTTTCGATCCTGAATCTTCTGCAGGTGCATCTAATACTGCTGTTGGTCAGGAAGGATTCTCTTTACCTACAACCCGCCAGATTGGTTTGAACTTAAACTTATCGTTTTAATTAATAAAAATTATCAATTATGAAAAAATTTAGATTATATATCATTGCTTCAAGTTTAGTCTTGGTTACAGCTATTGGTATTTCATCTTGTACCGACAAGTTTGAAGAATACAATACTGATGCGAGCAGATTAACGGAGCTTGATGCATCGGCTGTAGGTAATGCATTTGCAGCATCTCAG
>NZ_JAUXXZ010000023.1 GCF_030684675.1 Daejeonella sp.
CCATCCCATTTCTAATGCTTGGATTGGGTGTTTGGTTTGTGCTGAGGGGGTTTAACCTGGATATTCCATATTTGAGTCCGCCTAAAATGGATACGGGAGTTGAGGTTTGTTCCGTTGCGGATCAGGTCCGCAATGACAACGGATCAGGTCCGCAATGACAACGGATCAGGTCCGCAATGACAACGGATCAGGTCCGCAATGACAACGGATCAGGTCCGCAATGACAACGGATCAGGTCCGCAATGACAACGGATCAGGTCCGCAATGACAACAGGTCGAACTATGAAATAAATAATTTTCTATTTTAATGCAGCATTCTAATCTGGATATAATTCCTTCCATTCGGGATTGGATTTATCGATAAGGTCATTTTTCCAGCTCCGTTGCCAATTTTTTAATTGCTTTTCCCTCCGGATAGCTACCCGGATATCAGAATATACCTCAAACCATACCAGTTTATTGCAATTATTCTTAGAGGTAAAGCCAATATTTAGCTTTTCTTTATGTTCTTTAATCCTCCTGCTCAGATTGTTAGTCACACCAATATATATTACAGAATTTGATGAATTGCTTAACATGTAGACGAAATATTGAGCCATAACTAAAATTATGAATTCATAATTTTAGAATTTTGGAGAATGAGTAAACGGTTGCTTTGCGGGTCAAGCCCGCAATGACAACGGGTCAAGCCCGCAATGACAACGGGTCAAGCCCGCAATGACAATGGATCAGGTCCGCAAGATGGTAGAATCAATCCAGCAATGACAACGAGCCTCTAGTCCGCAATGACAGTAGGATTCTGTCATTCCAGGCTTGACCTGTCATTCCGGGCTTGACCTGTCATTCCGGGCTTGACCTGTCATTCCGGGCCTGACCTGTCATTGCGGGCTTGACCCGCAACTAGCCCGCCATACTAAACAACTGCGTTTCCGGTTGGCTGGCCCATAGATGAGCATCAAAGGCCATACAGATATTTCTAAGGAATCGTTTTCCAGGCGGTGTTACAGCTAAACTATGATCCCTGATAATCAGCAATCCATCTTCCTGAAGTGTTTTAGCGCGCTCCAGCCCTGATACCATGGCATCAATCAAAGGCTCGTTTATATTCCAATCTGTTTTCCCTTTGCACATCAGATTTAAGATATGCTTCCGGATAATCAGATCCTCCTCCGATAAATGATGTCCTTTGAAAACAGGTAACTTTCCACTATTCACCATTTCGAGATAATCTTCTACCTTTTTAACATTTTGTGCAAAAGCAAACCAACTGTCACTGATTGATGAAACCCCAAGGCCTACCATCAATTGTGTGTATTGGTGGGTATAACCCATAAAATTCCGGTGAAGTTTTCCTGAATGTTCAGCCTTGAACAAGCTGTCGGTACTGAGTGCAAAATGATCCATGCCAATCTCTTCATAACCCATTGAAGTAAACATCTGACGGCCTAATTCATATAAACGTTGCTTCTCATCTACTGAGGGAAGATCTGCTTCTGTAAAACTCCTTTGTCCGGGTTTAATCCATGGCACATGGGCATAGCTATAAAATGCGATACGGTCGGGCATGAGTTTCTCAACCTGAAAGATCGTATCTCCCAGCCCTTCATAAGTTTGGAGCGGCAAGCCATAGATCAGATCAAAATTGATGGAAGAGTACCCAATCTTTCTTGCCAGTTCTGTTACAGCTTTTACCTGTTCAAAGCTTTGCATGCGATTGATTATTTTCTGCACCTTTGGATCAAAATCCTGTATACCAAGGCTCAGACGGCGAAAGCCCAAATCATATAAAGTTCTTAGATGGTCTTCTCTGGTATTGTTGGGATGAGCTTCAAAACTAAATTCTGCATCAGGATGTAAATCGGCACCCGCAGTCAGACCATTTATGAGAAGCTTTAGGTTTTCAGCAGCAAAGAAAGTTGGTGTACCTCCACCCAAATGAATTTCTCTGATTTTTGGTTTATCTGCAAATACCCCTTTGTACAATGCCCATTCTTTCAAAACTGACTGAATATAAGGATCTTCCACCTGATGATTCCGGGTAATCCGGGTATTGCAGCCGCAATAAGTACAGAGACTTTCGCAGAAAGGTAAATGCACGTACAAACTGATTCCATTCCCGGAATTACTTTGATCAAAAGAAAATTTAACAGATTCTTTCCATTGACTAATATCCGGAACATCGGTATTCCAATATGGAACAGTTGGATAACTGGTATATCGCGGAGCTGCCACGTGGTATTTATTAATCAGATTCTGGGTATTCATAATTAGTCGTTTGAGTCTAATATTTCAACGTTTTGAGCATCCATCAGCACATACACAGGCTTTACCTGAGCATTTTCCGGCCTGCCAGTTATCCAGGTTCTTAATGATCAGATTTGCAATTTCCTGAAGCGCTTCTTTAGTCAAAAATGCCTGATGAGGTGAAATAATTACATTCGGGAATGAAAGTAATTCTTCCATGATCGGATCTTTGACATGATCGGCACGATGATCAGAATAGAACATATCCTTCTCAAACTCATATCCATCCAGGCCGAGCCAGCCGATCTTAGCGGTCTTTAATGCCTTAATCAAATCTTCCGATTTGATTAATCCGCCTCTGCTGGTATTAATCAGCATCACACCATTCTTCATTTTGGAAATACTCTGCATATTAATGATATGCTTTGTTTCTGGGTTTAAAGGAATATGAAGGGAGATAATATCTGACTCTTCCAAAAGCTGCTCAAAACCAACTTCCTCTATACCATCCAGATTTGGAACCGGACTACTATCATGGCCAAGGATTTTACAGCCCAGGCTCCTGAAAACTGTGGCCGTTGCTTTTCCAATCGCTCCAAGCCCAACAATTCCCACAGTTTTTCCTTTAAAATTGAAACCTATATGCTGATCTATTCTGAAATCAAACTCACGGCTACTGTTCACTGTGGAGATGATCCTTCGGCCTAAAGAAAGAGCAAGCATTAGGGTGTATTCTGAAACAGCTGCGGGGGAATAAGACGGCACATTTGCCAGTTTGATATTTCTCTTACCAGCAGCTACCCTGTCAATATGATCGGTCGACACCGAACGTGTGGTAATGTATTTAATGCCAAGATCTGCCAGTTTTTCGATCACTTCTTCAGAAAGATCATCCTGGGTTGATACCACAACAGCCTCTTTGCCTTGTGCATAAACTGCAGTTTCAAGGCTTAGGGAATTGGAAATCAGTGTAATATCGTGTTGTTTTTGATTTGCACGAGCTACAAATTCTTTCTCAAACTCTCTAACACTATAGGCAACAACTTTCATTAATAAACATTTATTCCAAAAGTACTTTTAGGAATAAGGTTTCGTAATGAGTGATGTCATAAAGAAAAATGATCTTTATCAGTTTTTCATTTTATGGAGCTTGGAAAAATCGATGATATCAATCACGCTGCCTTTCTTTTCAATGATTCCTTCATCCTTAAAATCGCTCAGGGTTCTGCTAACTGTTTCTGTAGCCATGCCTGCCATTGATGCCAGGTCCTCCCTTGAGATGCGGATCTGGGCTTCAGAATTTTCTGTGGGATTTTGCTGCTTTGCCAGGCGAATCAGAATCTCGGCCATTCGTTTCCTTACTGAGTGATAGGCGAGCTGAAGTAATTGTTCCTCCTTCTCAATCAGATTGCTGGAGAGCACCTTTATAAATTTCTGACCAATATCTGTATAGGTATCAAGAAGCTGCTTTACGGTATCCTTAGGAAGAAGGCAGATTGTAGTATCATCTACAGCTTCAGTAGTTTCATTATAATGATCTCCGGAAAGCATGGCCTGAATTCCCAGATATTCATCCGGCCCATACATTCCTGTCACCAATTCTCTGCCGTCTTCACTTAATTTAACAGCCTTCACCCTCCCACTAAGTATTAAATATATGCCAGTTATTGCATCACTCTCATAATAAATAATCTGCTTTTTTCTGACCTGTTTAACCTTACGATCGGCGATAATTTTCTTCAATTCATCAAGACCCTGACCCTGATTCTGGTTAGTCAGAAGCTGGAGACTTTCAAACGATTTACTGTAAAAAGCTTCTATTTTTTCCTTTTTCTGAAAGCGCGACTCAATGGTATTCAGTAATTCCATATCATCAAAAGGCTTAGTCAGATAATCATCGGCACCCATGTCCATACCTTTTCTCATATCGGCCCTTTCAGCTTTTGCTGTGAGAAAAATGAAGGGGATATTAGAGGTTTCCCTATTTTTTGACAAGAGATATAAAACACCATAACCATCCAATTCAGGCATCATTATATCACAAAGTATCATATCAGGAATATGCTGCTGCGCCAGCTCCACCCCTATTTTACCATTATCTGCTTCCAAAACTTCATATCCTGCAAGTTGCAGAATTTCAACAGAACTATCCCTGATATCCTCGTTATCTTCGATTATTAGAATTTTCTTCTTTTTCATAGAATTTTACTGTGGGAAATTTAGGGTAAAAATTGTTTTCTGTTTAGGCAGACTTGTAAAATTAACCTTTCCACCCATCAAATTAACATAACGCATGATAATATTAAGCCCAAGACCTGTACCCGGAATATTTCCGGTATTGTTGGCCCTGAAAAACGGTTCAAATAAATGCTTGTGATCTGCTTCAGGTATGCCAATTCCATTATCTCTGACTGTAACAATACATTCCTTATCCGAAAGTTCAGTATTAAACTCAATGAAGGTATTCTCGCCAGAATATTTGATGGCATTAGAAATTAAATTGATAATACAGTTCCTAAGCAAATTCTGATCCAGTAACACCGTACTATACAGCCCGGTATGCTGATAAATGATATTCTGATCCTTCTTAGCCATCATTTGCATCTCCTCAGTAATCTCTTCAGAGAGTTTGACAATATCAAATTTCGAAAAAGCTGTTTCAATTTTACCTGCCTCCAGACGTTCGAGAGAGAGAAAATCATCCAGAATGGTCGTTAAATTACCGACTGAATTTTTAATCTTACTTACATGCTTTGAAATATTGGCTCCATCATCCTGAAGTTTATACTTTTCAATCAATGATGCAGATAATTGTATGGAGCTAAGTGGTGTTCGAAATTCATGGGAAGCCATTGATACAAACCGGCTTTTCAATTGATTGAGTTCCTTTTCCTTTTCGAGAGATTTACTAACCGTTTCTTTAGCCACCTCAAGTTCTGTTACAGACTTCTGAAGAGAATTTGTACGATCTTCAACTAATTTTTCGAGTTGTGAAGCATAATGCAATATCTGGGCCTCTGCTTCTTTTTCCCTGGTTAGGTCATGAATAAACCCGGTATAAATTGTTCTGCCTGAATACTTTACCTCACTTACTGCCAAACGGAAAGGAAATAAAGTACCATCCTTCTTCAGGCCTTTGACATCACGCCCCATACCAATGATATGGGGAGTACCCGTCCGCTGATAACGTGCAATGTATTCATCATGCTGACTCTTATCAGGCTGAGGCATCAGCATGGAAACATTCCTTCCGGTAACCTCCTCAATAGTATAGCCAAACAAGGCGCAAGCAGAAGGATTTATTGACTCAATTAGTCCACGCTCATCAATTGTAATGATTCCATCAATCGCATTTTCAATAATAGCATGTAATAATGCGCCTTTTTCAGTCATTTAACAAAAATAGTCTTTTGAATATAAAAATGAAGATTTGCCACTGAAAGTACTGTTTAAAATTCAGAAGTTCTCTTTCCTGATTTTGAAAATTCAGACTGTGGATTTATTGAAAAATTAATTCAAAGCCAGATAGAGTAGAGCGGCCAGACCAGCTCCAATCATAGGTCCCAGAACCGGTATCCATGAGTACGACCAGTCGCAGTTTCCTTTACCAGCTACCGGAAGTATTGCATGCATAATCCTTGGGCCGAGATCGCGTACCGGGTTAATTGCATATCCGGTTGTGCCCCCAAGGGAAAGCCCTATGGCCCAAACCAAAAACATTACAGGAATGGCGCCCAATGAGCCCAGACCAACAGGTGTTTTAGTGTCAGCTATTTCTGCACTTGTAAAATGGAATATCACGAACAGAAGCACAAAGGATCCTATAATTTCACTTGTAAGATTTGAAAAGGTATTTCTTATCGCAGGCCCGGTGCAAAATGCCGCAAGCTTTAATCCTTTGTCTTCAGTAGCTGTAAAATGATCTTTATACTTCAGCCAAACCAGTGAAGAGCCAAGCATTGCTCCAAGCATCTGAGCTAGCATATAGGCAGGAACCTGTGCCCAGTCAAACTTACCGCTTATTGCCAGTGCGAAGGTAACTGCAGGATTAAGATGTGCACCGCTGTAAGGAGCCGAAACAACTACCCCAACAAAAACTGCCAGTGCCCAGGCTGTAGTGATTACTATCCATCCCCCGCCGTTACCTTTGGTACCGGTTAAAACAACGTTGGCAACAACTCCATTACCCAGTAAGATCAATAGTGCTGTTCCTAAAAACTCAGCTGTAAAAGGTGTCATATCTGAAATTTCTATTTTAAAGGTTCACATTAGCTTTTGCGGCTCTTACAGCCCGGTTCCAGCCATTAACAAGATCATCATAATTTTCCAGATCCTCTGGTTCGAAATTTCTTTCAACCTGCCATTGTTCTGCAATTTCTTCAATACTCCCCCAAAAACCGGTTGCGAGCCCGGCAAGATAAGCTGCCCCAAGAGCAGTTACTTCGGTAACCTTTGGCCTGATAACCCTGCATTTCATAATATCAGCCTGGAATTGCATTAATAAATTATTGGCTGTGGCACCTCCATCTACACGCAATTCACTGATTGGAGTACCCGCATCCGCTTCCATTGCCTTCAATACATCCATTGTTTGAAAAGCAATACTTTCAAGGGCCGCTCGTGCAAAATGCCCTGAATTTGTACCCCTGGTAATCCCTGTAATTGTTCCTCTTGCATGCTGGTCCCAATGTGGTGCTCCCAATCCGGCAAAAGCCGGAACCATATAAACACCACCGGTATCTTTTACTTTTGCAGCCAGTTCTTCCACTTCAGCTGAGTTTTTGATCAGACCCAGCTCATCTCTCAGCCATTGAACTACGGCTCCACCAATAAAAATTCCTCCTTCGAGTGCATAAGTGACTTCTCCGTCTATTTTCCAGGCGATTGTAGTAAGTAGATTATTTGAAGATATTCTTGACTTTTTGCCTATGTTCATCAGCATGAAACATCCGGTACCATAGGTATTTTTTACCATGCCGACCTTTGTGCACATCTGACCAAAAAGTGCTGCCTGCTGATCACCTGCAATTCCGGCAATAGGAATTTTAGCAGCAAGAATATCCCCTGCAGTTTCGCAAAATACTTCACTTGATGATTTGACCTCTGGCAACATGGCCATAGGAATATCGAATATTCCGAGCAATTCCTTATCCCATTCAAGGGTATTGATGTCAAAAAGCATCGTCCGGGATGCATTACTTACATCCGTAAAATGACATTTACCTCCCGACAATTTCCAGATCAACCAGCTATCTACCGTTCCAAAAAGCAATTTTCCCTGTTCCGCACTTTCTCTTGCTCCTTTAACATTTTCAAGAATCCACCTCACTTTAGTTGCTGAAAAATAAGAATCAATGATCAGACCGGTCTTTCTCTGGATTTTTTCACCATGTTCTTTTCGGATTGAATCGCAATAATCGGAAGTTCTCCGATCCTGCCAAACAATTGCATTATAAACAGGAAGCCCGGTTTCTTTATCCCAAACGACGGTCGTTTCCCTTTGGTTTGTAATTCCAATGGCATGGATATCCCTGGGATTCAGTCCCGCTTTAACCATCGCCTCAGTTGCTACTGAAACCTGTGTTGACCAGATCTCTACAGGATCATGTTCCACCCATCCTGGCTTGGGATAGATTTGCTCAAATTCCTTTTGCGAAACTGCAACGATACTGCCCTTACGGTTAAATATAATGGCTCTGGAACTTGTCGTACCCTGATCGAGTGATAAAATATAATCTGGCATATTGATATTAATTTATTCAGCCGGATTGTTTATGGCCTAATTAAATATGAGAAAAATATGTAATATTGACGATAATATTTACCTATTAAAAGGTATCATGGCTTGCGAATATATTTCAGCAGCATGAATTTTATTGTTTTTGATTAAAGTTAAAACCGGATAAATTTATCCACAAATACATCAGCTCTTAAACATGAATATAGGAATCATAGGCCTCGGTGACATGGGCTGTATCTACGCTAAGTCTTTTGCTAAAGCCGGATACAGAGTTTACGGATGCGACCTGCCTAATCGTAGAGAATTACTTGAAACTGAGCTGAGCCCTTACGGGATTGAAGTAATGGATGATGGCAAAGCTATATCACGAATTTCTGATGTGATCATTTATTCTGTTGAAGCTGAACGAATTGCTGAAGTTCTGAGTTTATATGGTGCATACACCAAGTATGGAGCAATTGTCGCCGGACAAACTTCTGTTAAACATCCTGAAATAGAAGCTTTTGAAAAATACCTTCCGAAGGATGCCCATATCATAACCTGCCATTCCCTGCATGGTCCCGGATTTGATCCGAAGGGCCAAAAAATGATTGTTATCCCGCACAGAACCACCAAAGAAGCATATCAGCGTATGACAGATCTTCTATCTACATTGGGTTCGGTGCTTGTAGAAATAGCAGATTTTCATGAACATGATAAAATTGTTGCTGATACACAGGCGGTGACTCATATGGGTTTCGAGAGTATGGGAACTGCATGGAAAGAAGCAGGTTTCTTTCCATGGGAGAATGCTTCATATCTGGGAGGGATTGATAATGTTAAGATCTTGATAACACTTAGAATCTTTAGTTATAAGGCCCATATTTATGGCGGACTCGCAATTTTGAATCCATATGCCCGTCATCAGATCAAGCGATATGCTATTTCTGAATCTGAGTTATTTAAGCTGATGATCAAGGAAGAGGAGGCAGCCTTCCGCAAGCGGCTATACCAGGCAAGGGACTTTATTTTCGGCAAGGATCATAAACCGGTCATGCTGGATGAAAAAGTGATGCAGGAATTCTCCTTATCTGCAGGATCAGAAAGCCGGAAGCCAAATTCTCACCTCAGTCTGCTAAGTATGGTTGATGCATGGCACCATCTTGGCATTAATCCTTATGATAATCTGATCTGTCAGACACCCCCATTTAGATTGAGATTGGGCATCGCTGAATACCTTTTCAAAAATGAAGAATTACTTGAAGAGTCGATCAATACAGCATTATTTGACAAGACCATTCGCGGCGATGATCTGGAATTCCATTCAGCTGTCAGGGAATGGACCTCACTCATTGTTTACGGTGATATGGAGGGTTATAAACAGCACTTTGACCAGGTGAAAACATTCTTTGCCGGAAGACTTGATCAGGGAAGGGCACAGAGTGCCGAACTGATCAGAAAGCTTGAAATGGAATAGGAATAATGCTTTCAATACTCTGATTCAGGATATTTCATTAATTTATATATTAAAATCCCATTGTAATTTCTTTAATATGTGACCGCTATCATATTTTAAGAATTCTTTAATGCCCTTATTTGTACTCGTGGATTAACCCTTTTTAATTCTTTTCATGAGTCATACATTTCATATTCCTGTACTTGGCCTTGCCTATTCAGTAGACACACCAATAAAAGTTGCCCGATATGGTATCAGTTCGGTGGTGTCAATTGTAGATGATATTTTAATTGAACGAATGCGTCAATTATATACCGAAAAAATCAATGAGGAATTTGTTCCTATCGATCCTAAGGAAGCTAATTTCCGTAGTAAAAGAATCACGGCATACCTTAATCTTGTTAAGAAGATCGTTGACAAACAGTTCGAAACACTGCGCAATGAAGCATTTGCAGAGGGTACTGACATCACAAGGTATTTTAATCTCCTGCCGGAAAGCTCTCCGCTAAAAATAAAATATCATCAAATGCTCAATGAAGGGGATGCGGTAAAGCGTATTGCCCTGCAAAATGAATTACGCAATGAAATTGAAAAGGGCGAGATTCAGGTCAACATAATGGCTAAAGTCGACCGTATGAACCCAAATACTACCGGTGAGCAAATTTCGGATGCATTATCTGCTTTGAAGGGATTTGCAGAGAGCGAATTAAATACCCCTGTAGTCCTGTCGGCCGGAATGAATCCCCGACTGTACAGCTATCTTGAAAATTTTCAAGAATTCTTACCCGGTCAATTCAGCAATTTCAGAAAAAGTGTTATTCTGAAGGTAAGTGATTTCAGGTCTGCATTAATACAGGCAAAATTTCTTGCTAAAAAAGGTCTTTGGGTTTCAGAATTCCGTGTTGAATCAGGTCTGAATTGCGGTGGACATGCGTTCGCAACCGAAGGATACCTCCTGGGTCCGATTTTGGAAGAATTTAAAACCAAAAAGCAGGAAATGATCGATGAATTATATCAGATTTACAGCAAGGCAATAGAAGAAAAAGGAATTCAGCTATCAAGCGTTCCAAAATTAAAGATCAGTGTTCAGGGGGGTATTGGAACTTCAGATGAGAACGATTTTCTGATGAAGCATTATCAGCTTGATGCCACCGGATGGGGCAGCCCCTTTTTACTGGTACCTGAAGCAACAAATGTGGATGCCGAAACACTTGAACTACTTTCTACGGCTACTCATGATGATTTTTATATCAGTGGTTCATCACCACTTGGGATACCCTTCAACAATTTCAGAAAAAGCACTGCCGAGAAACAGCGTCTTGAGCGGATTGCTAAAGGCAGGCCCGGAAGTCCATGTGTTAAAAAATTCTTGTCATCCAATACCGAATTTACTGAACAACCAATCTGCACCGCATCCAGAGAGTATCAGAATCTTAAAATCAAGCAACTGGAAGCAGAAGGCTTGCATGCGGAAGAATTTAAGACAAAATTTGAGGAGATAACCGAAAAACTATGTCTTTGTGAAGGACTTGCAGCACCGGCATACTTAAAAAACAATATTCTTAAACCCAAAGAGAGTCAGGCTACAGTCATTTGTCCGGGACCTAATATTGCTTATTTCAGCGGTAAGTTTTCACTGGATGAGATGGTCAGCCATATTTATGGTAAACTCAACTTATTGAATGACCCTAATCGTCCTAACCTCTTTGTCAATGAGCTCAGTCTTTATGTGGAATACCTCAAAAAAGATATCAGCAAGCAGATTCAGGAAATGAACGACAAAAAAGCAAAATACATTGTAAAATTTAAAGAGCAGCTGGAAAACGGAATCGAATACTATAAACAACTGATTCCCAAAATTACTGACCAGACTGAAGTTTACAGGAAGAAAATGTTGAATGAACTCCTTGAAATTGAAGAAAAATTACAGCATTTAAATCCTGTTGTTGAGCAGAGGGTCTAAGCGACCAAACAATCAGCCGGCTCTAAAATTAAGAGCCGGTTTTTTTATGCAATCTCAAAAAATCCTTCTTGTTTTAAGTTTTCAAAGCTCTAATAACACTTCATTCATTCATACTTGTTCAATAAGATAAAAATACATACATCTTCCTGAATTACAGATACTTAATCTCATAAAAAAGTGACTAAAAAATCATTTAAATATGACTAAAGTCATAGTATAAAGAGATAATTCTCAATAAATTGGATGTAAGAAAACTAAATTAAAAATTATGAGAAAGATCTTATTAGCTACATCAATGATCGGTGTATGCGTATTGCTGAGCTGCAATAGCGGAACAGAACAAAGTGCCGGTACACAAACCAGTGAGGAAAGTCAGGCCGTCGGACAGTCGGGCGTTCAGGATGACATGTCGCAAAAGAACGTTGTTCAGGTTGCAGCGGGCAGTAAAGACCACACTACCTTAGTGACTGCTGTTCAAGCAGCAAAATTGGTCGATGCATTAAGTAATGCGGGGCCCTTTACCGTGTTCGCTCCTACGAATGCAGCTTTTGATAAATTGCCGGCAGGAACTGTTGATGGTCTTTTAAAACCCGAAAGCATTGATGACCTGACTAACATCCTGCAGTACCATGTTACTGTTGGGGTATTTAAGACAGAGAGCTTAAGCGATGGACAAGTAATAGGCCAGGTAAACGGAAATGACGTTACCATTGGTGTAAAAGATGGAAAGGTGACGGTCAACGGAGCTAACATTGTTGCTTCAGTACCCGCATCAAATGGTATCATTCACGTAATTGATGCAGTATTATTACCACCTGCAGCTAATTAAACTTAAACCGAAGAAAGAGTTTTTGCAAATGACAAGGGGATTACTTTTCAGTAATCCCCTTGCTTGCCTGTGACCGATTCCGGTTCTTTTTATTACTATTTCCCGTGCACCCCGGTTTTAATATCTTTGGTTGTTTTCTGATATTCAAAAACCTTATCTCTTATAATTCCGGAGATACTAATAGCCCTCTCCTTAGCAAGTTCAGCCTTTGAACCTTCAAACAATTGATCCACAGTTAGAATGAAAAGCTTGTTCCATCGATCAAAATGAGTTTTACTAAGCGGTTCAATAGCGTGTAAATGCTTGTGCAAATGTACCGGATTACCTTCATAAGATCCTGTAAAAAGGATTACATTTTCCCAGAAATCATATAAGAGTGGGATATGTGTTGACCAGTTAACCTTAGCAACATCCTGAAAAATAAACCCAAGTTGTTTATCGGCTAATACTTTTTTATAGAAAGCATCAACCATAAGTTCAATATCAGATCTATTTTCAATATCCTTTTTCAAGCTATTTTTCAGTATAAATATCAGCAAGTTTATTTAAACCTTCATCAGGACAACATTCCTGAATCAGTGGAAATATCACACGGTCTTCCTTACGTACATGGCTTTCGAGAGCCCGTCCGATTACATCAAGCTGAGTAGGAAGATCCTGATCAATATTTATAGAATTAAACAGGGAATGTAATTCCTGATGTTCGGCTTTCATACAAGTAAGTAAACTATCCAGAGTAGCATTTATACCCTTTATCATTGGTATCATTTTCTCTTCCTTTTCAAAATGATCTAACAGCTCTTCCCGATAATATTTCATTGCATACTCTGCTTTCCCTTCTGCATCAAGCGGAAGTCCCTTGAAAGGAGGTGAATCTGATCGTAACAACCTGGCCAGTATCAATGTCCCGTGATGATCTCTTGATAATGGAATAAGTGCTTCATGTCTTTTCATATCACAGATCTTTAGAGTTAAACTTCAAGGTGGAATACCACACTGGTATTACAATCCAGGATAGCAGCACAAAAAATGAAAATATAAGGCCATTGCTTGCTCCGAAAAAGTCTTTGAATACTGCACCTGTATAACCCATCATCGCCGAAACATCCAGTTGAAGCAGAATCAAAATACGGCTCAGATCAATTGGGTTTAATGCACTTAAGCCTATCATTGCATTTTCCATCGGATAGTCTGCAAATTGAAATAAGATAAATAGAACCAATCCGTCGAACAAGAGCGAAAAGTATAACCACAGCATGATAGCTGCCCCAATTCCTTTGGCCTTATCCCGTGTTTGTACGGTAGCCAGAAATGCGATTGCTGCAAAAATAATACTGAGTAACACCCCGGTTAAAATCATGGTGAATCCAACTAAATTGGCCTGATAGATCAAGACCGGGACACCTGCACCTATTAAAAATGCAATTGAAAGTGAGGAGGCTAAGCCGGTGAACAAACTGAGCCAGATCGTATTTCTTTTCAAAGGCTGACTCACCAGAAGCTCTATGAACTCTGCAGAATTGTACATATAAATGGTTGAGAATATGATGCTAACCAAAGGAACAACGATTAGAATTATATTCAATAAACTTAAAAGACCTTTACTGCTGTTATCTTCCAGACTGAACACACTGAATGATGCCGCAAGTAAAAAAACGGTATAGATAAGCACAATTTTATTGCGCAGGATATCTGTAATTACATATTTTATAATCTTATTCATAATTGCTGATCATTACCTGTGCAATTGATTTAACCAATCTTTCTTCCCCGGTATCCTGCCTTAATTCTTCGATGCTCTTATGGAAAATAAGTTTCCCTTCCTGCATGTATATGATCCGGGTAACCAAATCATCCAAATCACTCAGGATATGAGAAGTGATTAGTACAAGTTTTCCTTTATCCCTTTCAGCCAGGATCTTTTCTTTAAAAAGTTCTGATGCTACCGGATCAAGACCAGCAGTTGGTTCATCAAGAATTAGTACTGAGGGATTGAACAAAAAGGCGAGCGCTGCACTTACTTTTTGTATAGTTCCACCCGACAAAGTACCCATACGCTTGTTCAATAGGTTCTGAACCGAAAAAGCCTTAATCAAATCCTCATCCAGACCTTCAGATTTGCCACGGATGTCTTTCATCATCCCCAATACCTGCCCGATGGTCATATTATCAGGATAACGACCCATTTGGGGCATATAACCAATCTGATCCCGGTACTGCCAATGGTTTAGAATATTATTACCTTTAAATGTAATTGAACCACTATCCGGAACTACCATTCCCAGAATTGTTTTGATCAGAGTAGTCTTACCGCAACCGTTTGGCCCGATCAGAGCAATACATTCTGATTTCTCACAGATTGTTGTTACACCGTCCAGAGCTTTCAGTTTGCCAAAGTGCTTGCTGATATTTTTTAATTGAATCATATTTCTTCTATTTCATCTCTGCCCAAAATATTTATTGGGCAATAAGCCCATTAAAAGGCTCTTTTCATCATTGGAGCAGGATCTTTCAGGTTTTCAGGAGTGAGGCTCGGTATTAGTTTTTCTGTTTTATCGAGCAGACTAGTTATAAAACTTCTAAAAAGGATCATTGCCGGAGGATATTTTTCAACGATCATTGAATACATGCTTACCGGACGGTAAGGTATATCTCCTATCTTATCCTTATCAAGATCATATCCATCATATTTATCCCAATAATTATTATTAAACCGATTAAGAACCAATGAGCCATTGGTACCCACATCAAATGTATTTCCTATGAAATTATTTAGCTCAAGCACTACATCCATACAACTCGCCTGAATTTTTAAAGCCCATCCATTGTTCTCAAAAACGTTGCGTTTCATATAGATCCTGTTGGCTCCTTCCATATAAATTCCACTGGTATTCCTTTTGAAATAATTACCCTCCATAAAACCATCTGAAATTTCTTTGAGCAAAATTCCATGAGCAGCATCTCCCCAGTTCTCTTCAAAATAATTGCTGAACATTTTGATTCGGTTAGAGTACATAACAGATACTCCCGAGCCATTATTTCTGAAAACATTGTTCACATACATATCATCATTTGAGAACATAAAATGTAATCCATAGCGGAGATTATTCTTTGACACATTTCTCCAGATCACAGAATTCTTAACAAACTCAAAGTATATTCCATCACGGTGGCCGGATATTTGATTCCCGATTACTCTCAGGCTATCCCCTTTCCAGCAATGAATTCCATTCCCACTCTGCTGCTCTTCCAAACCTATTGCAATGAGCTGATTGTTTTCTATACTGCAGTTTACACCGTTCTGGATATATATTCCGAAAAAAGTATCTTCCAGAATATTATTCCTGATAACAACATTCCTGCTGTCATATACTTTAATTCCACTTAGGTCTTCAAGACTCGATATACCACTATGTATTAATTTGAATCCGTCGACAACAGCTCCATCTGCTGTTATGGAGATAATCTCGTATTTTTTTTCACCATCCAATACAGGAGAACCAATACCTTTCAGGACAATACTTTTATCTATAATCAGATTCTTTTCTCTGTAATGCCCGGCATCAACGAAAATGGTATCTCCTGGCAGAGCTGCATCCATCGCAGAAATGATTGTCTTGTGACTACGCTTTGCTCCAACATAAATATTAGCTGCTGAGGCACTGCAATATAAAAGTGTAAAAAATATGAAAGGAAAATATCTCACTTCAGTATCTCCTCCCAGGTAATTTTATTTCCGTAAAATGTCTGAACGGCATTTTCCAGGCTATCATTATGGCTGAAAGCGGCAATATTGCCATTCATCGGACTTTTTAAGGAAGGGCTTTGAAGGAAAAATGCATTTTCAACATTAATAAGAGCATGTGGTTCGTTGAAATCTACAAAATAAACACCTGAAATGTCCTCATCTTTAACTTTATCCTCATATAAGAACTGGGACAGGCAATGCTGGTCATCAAACTTATGCTTTTTACCCTTTTTTGTTACAATTTGGGCTCCAAACCTGGAATCACTGATCGTCATTTTGCAAAAATCACAATTGTCTTTCCCAATTCGTATTGGTTCTGGTTCCGTACTGCAGGAACTAAAAAGCAGAGAAAGTAGTCCGACAATAACCAGATTTAAAGCGCCTTTAGGGTGTTTACTTTTGTTTTTTCTTTTCCACTCAAAAACAACAACACCCAAAAGAACAACACCAGCTCCTATAAAGATCCATCCACCGGTATCAGGAATTGAATAGGCCCCAAAATTAAGAAGCTGTTTAAATCCGATCAATGGCGGCTGATAAGCCATGCCAGGTACTATGATGGCTGCATTTGGATCCAGATTATGACCGTAATCGTATTCCCATCTCCAAAAATCAACCATTGCCAATACTCCAAAGAGAATAAATAATCCTAGGAGGAAGTTGATAAGCTTCCTTCTGGCAAGCAGACCGGCCAGAACAAAAAAGGCAGCAAAAAATAATATGATGCCCGGAAGCACTTTAAATTCAACAAAATCATCCGCATGAAGCGTCTTCATTCCAATATAATGATTCAATCCGTTTATAATCTCCACATTTCCGGCCAGCTTATTTGCATGAATCAATAAACTTAAGCCCTCTGGATATTGGGGTGCATCCAGTTCAATTCTCCAGATTGGAGTAAAGAGTACCAGAACTAAAGAAAGACCGCATACAACGAGTGCAATGCTGCTTGTTTTGGCAATTTTATTATTATTCATAATAAATTGATAAAAAAAGAGAGATATGAAATTGCTTAAAGCATTTTTCATACCTCTCCCTGATGAAAATTATTTCTTTGCAGCAGCACTGTTAGCGACTGCCTTATCTTTTTCCGCGATATTAGTACCGGTACTAAAACTAATCGGCACATTACTTCCTGCAGGAGAAACACGCACATATCCTGACATTTCCTGGTGTAATGCACTACAGAAGTCGGTACAATACATTGGGTACATACCGGCTTTTAGCGGAATCCATTTCAAGGTAGTTGTTTCACCCGGCATAACTAAAAGTTCGGCATTTAAAGCTCCTTTAACTGCAAAACCATGTGGAACATCCCAATCCTGTTCAAGGTTGGTGGTATGGAAATAAACTTCATCGCCTACTCTGACTCCTTCAATATTATCAGGGGTAAGGTGTGAGCGCATCAAGGTCATGTTAATATGCACCTTATTTCCTTCACGCCATACTTTTGCCTCTTTCTCACCTTTAGCAACGTAAGGGTGTTTATTTTCTTCGATCTTAAAGAACTTAGTTGAATTGTTTTTTATTACATCAGCAGCAACTCCCTGGGCATAGTGAGGTTCACCAATAGTAGGGAAATCTAATAATAATTGCATTTTATCTCCGCTGATATCATACAACTGAGCACTCTGAGAAAGTTCAGGGCCTGTAGGCAAATAACGGTCCTTGGTGATTTTATTATAAGCTACCAGGTATTTTCCTGTTGGCTTTTTGGAGTCTCCTCCCGGAATCATCAGGTGACCTACAGAATAGTAAGTAGGAACTCTGTCTAAAACTTTAAGATCCTTTACATTCCATTTTACAACCTCACTTGAAACGAACATGGAAGTGTACGCATTTCCTTTATCGTCAAATTCTGTGTGCAATGGGCCTAAGCCTGGCTTTTTAACCTCACCGTACAAGGCAGCTTCATACTTGATGACTGGAATACCATCATATTCGCCGTCAAAGGCTTTATCTGCGATAGCTTTCTGGATTTTATCAAAACTGAATACAGGAATCAATGCAGCAAGTTTACCGCTACCAACGATGTACTCACCTGTTGGATCAACGTCGCAACCATGTGGAGATTTAGGGCATGGAATCATATAAACCAATCCTGGGAAATCTCTGATATCCAGAACGGTTACCTGATTCTTGATTGTTGAAGTTGCAGTATGAGTGCTTTCATCAAAACGATTGCTGGCATATTTTACAGCCTGTTTGCGACCCTTACCTTCTTTGATTAGTTTTTCAGCCATCTTCCAGTTTACTGCCATGATAAAATCCTTATCACGTTTGGATGCATTCACTTCCAATAAAGTATTGGCTTGCTCAGTATTATAAGTACTGAAGAAGAACCAGCCGTTGGATTTTCCTTTTCCGGCATGACTCAGGTCAAAATTAACGCCGGGACCCTGCAACTGGAATGCAACATCCATGTTTCCACTGGTCTTATCTACACTAATAAAGCTGATTGTACCTTTAAAATTCTCCTTATAAGTATTGATCGGAACATCCCCATTTTTATCATCCGGTGGAATACTAAATCTGGTTCCTGCAACAATATATTCTGAGTTCTCTGTAATAAAGGGTGAAGAGTGGTTACCACCACTGTTTGGAAGCTCCAGAATCTCTGCAGTACGGAATGTTTTCAGATCAATTCTGGCAACACGCGGAGTATTGTTTCCATTGGCAAATACCCAGCGACCATCAATTTCGCCATTGGTTTGGGACATAGAGACGTGGTGAAGATCATCCCATGGAACATTTCCGTGAGAGGTATTTAACATTGGCTTGGTTTCTTCAGAATAACCCCAGCCCTTTTCAGGGTCTACTGAAAAAACAGGGATTACACGAAGCAGTCTGCCGCTTGGAAGCCCGTAAACAGAAAGTTGTCCGCTAAATCCCCCGGATACGAAGTTATAATACTCATCATATTTACCCGGGGCAACATACACTTTGGCAGCAGCATCTCCGCTAACAACAGAGCCTGCATCTTTTGGCTTACAAGCATTCATGCTTGTTAATAATGCAAGGGCAGCCATCCCCTGTACATATTTGGAATTTATCTTCATTTTTTTAATAATATGGTTTCAATAATTTTAGTTTAACTCTCCTTTTTATGTTTTAAAAAGAACAAAGCATCCCCCTTAAGCATTTTTTTGAATGCCATTATCCTCTTTAAGAAATTCACAGAGCTTATAAGGCCTGGATCAAACCTATTTTACTCCGTCATTCTGGCGCATGAATTCAAGCAGATTTCTGGCATCTTCATCTGAAAGATTTTGATTTGGCATACGTACCAGACAAAGTTCAAGCTGCGCCTGTACTTCAGGATCTTTATTGATCATTACATCCGTATTGGTGATGAAATTCATAATCCATTCCGGTTTCCGTCGGGTTGTCACCCCTGCCCATCCCGGTCCTACCAGTTTCTCATCAGTAAGTTTATGGCAACTGCTGCACTTGACCTGAGAAACCTGATTCCCTAATTCAGCTTTTGCGGCATCCAAAGTCGGAGAAATATCTACGCTGGTAAATTTGCCTTCTCCTCTGTGCGGATCATAAGATGGGTTACCATCATCTGAATCTGTACTTGCAGTTGACTCTGTCGTAGCTTCAGTGGTTTTCTCCGAATCACTACTACCACCGCATGAAGCTGCAGCAATAATAATCAGAGTAATAATACTTAGTGAAAGAAGTTTTTTCATGTTTCAGAATTTAATTTTAGGAATTATTTGCTTGTACAATTTTACCTAAGACCAAAGGATCTTCTTATGCGTTCAATCATAAGTGATAAACATCATATATTTGAATAAGCAAAGTCACAAACCGTGCCATGTCCAGACTTTAATTTTGCTTATCGCTCATAACATCATAGAGAATGATTGATATCAACTTATTACTTGCATGGGGGGCTACTTATAAAAAAATAAGTTCAGGAGAAACTATCTTCCGCGAAGGTCAGATTTGCACCTACTATTTTCAATTAGTAAGTGGAAATGTAAGATGGATTAACATTGATGCTGAAGGCAGAGAATGTATCCATAGTATTATTGAACCTGGTGAATCTTTCGGTGAATTCCCGCTCTTCGATGATGAACCTTATGCCGCATCAGCAATTGCCGAATCAGACTGCATTCTGATAAGACTTTATAAGTCAACATTTATCAATCTGCTGAAGGAAAATACGAATTTGCTTTTTGATTTTACCAGATTATTAACCAGAAGATTAAGATTCAGGTATGCTGTTATTCAATCATTTGCCTGCCACAACCCTGAAACAAGAATAATTAATCTGATTAACCATCTGAAAGCAGAAAACAAGAACTTCTGTAAAGAGTGCAATCAATTAAAATTAACCCGACAGCAAATAGCTTGCATGACTGGTCTGAGGGTTGAAACCGTTATCCGAACCATGCGTTTAATGCATGAAAAAGGAGAACTGGTAATTAGTAAGGGTAAGGTGTATTGCAAGGATATGATTGAAGTCATAGCGACATAATTAATTCCGGGCTATTTTTGTATTAATCATGAATAGCTTTCTATCCAAGTGGCTCAGTATTTCTATACTAAATTTATCGTTTGTTGCAGCCCTGGGCTTAATTCTGCGTTATAAAATTGCCTATTCCCTTCCCTTTCTTGATCAGAAATATATTCTGCATAGTCATTCTCATTTTGCATTCTCCGGCTGGATCACTCAAACGCTGATGATTCTGATGATCATTTATCTGAGTAAAGCTTTGGGCAAAGAGATTAATAGCAGGTACCGCTGGTTATTATACACTAATCTGATCAGTTCCTATGGTATGATGATTTCCTTCATCATACAGGGATACGGTTTGTATTCGATAAGTTTTTCAACACTCAATATTTTTGTTTTTTACGCCTTTGCATTTTATTTCTGGCTGGATCTTAACAGAATTAAAGATAAAAGCACGAGTATCCTCTGGTTTAAAGCCGCTTTACTTTTTGGGGTCATTTCATCACTCGGAGCATTTAATCTGGCTTATATGATGGCCAATAAGATGAGTAATCAAAACGTATACCTGACCTCAATTTATTTTTTTCTGCATTTTCAGTACAATGGCTGGTTCCTCTTTGCAGGCTTGGGTCTGCTCAACGACAAGCTGGAATTTATTACCGGCGAACGAAAGAAACTTTACAGGGCATTCCAGCTTTTTTGCTTTGCTTGCATACCAGCGTATTTCCTTTCAATCCTTTGGATGGAATTTATCAGTACTATTTACATTTTGCTTATTGCGGCAGTCATTGCACAATTGGCTGCCTGGATAATTGTACTGAAAGTTTATTACAAGAATAGAAGTTTGATCCGACAGAAGATTACATATTATGGAAAAATCCTGCTGATCTTGTCAGCTTTAGCTTTTTCAATAAAATTGATTTTGCAATCGGGATCGATACATACGGAGTTAAGCCATTTATCCTATGGATTCAGGCCAATAATAATCGGGTACCTCCATCTTGTTCTGTTAGGTGTAACAAGTATATTTCTGTTGGGATATATTGTTTCCTTTGAGCTGATCAGAATCAACAAATCATTAATTAGAGGAATATTCATCTTTGTTGCAGGAGTAATTATCAATGAGTTGCTACTGATGATTCAGGGTGTGTCAGCATTGAGTTATACCGCGATACCCTATATCAATGAGATGTTGCTGGCTGCTGCAGTCATTCTGTTCAGCGGTATTCTGATTATGCTGATCAGTCGCTTCGCATATATGAAAAACAATATCCCTGAAAGGCTTCCCACTCGTCCTGATTGAAATATGAACCTGATAAAAATACTTGACCCCTGGTACTCAATACGCTATACTCAATACTCTAAACTCAATGCTCACCTCAATATCGTCACCGCCCCCGAAATAACTTGCCTGCCTTTAGTTTTAGGGTCAATAATATAATAATAGGTGCCTACCGGTAAATCCAGACCATTAAATTGCCCGTTCCATGGTTTAGCATAACCCTTACTGCTTTGATAAACTATCCCCCCATACCTGCTGAAAACCTTAACTGTAGCATTGGCATAGCTTTCGAGGTATTTCACATTCCAAAGGTCGTTCATCCCATCGTTATTGGGACTAAAAGCATTCGGCACTTCAGGCTGTTTCAAAACCTTGATCCGGATATTATCCATAGCGGCACAAGCCTGATCGGAGGTAACAGTCAGTGTATAAATAATGTCCTCTGTAGGGCTTGCTACCGGATCTGGTATATCATCACGGCTTAAACCAGTTGAAGGAAACCATTTATAAGTCAGGTTACTACCACTGGCTATTGCATTCAGTTTAGTTCCACCCCCTTCAAGGATTAATGTATCTCTGCCGGCATTGACCGAAGGAGTTGGCATGACTGTTATTGTCTGAGAAATTGATTCAGAGCAGCCATTATTAGCAGAAAAGACATATTGCAGGGTATGTGTGCCAACTCCCGCTTGTGCGGGATTGAATATCCCTGTTGAAGAAAGTCCGGGACCATTAAAAGTACCTATCCCCGACTGTCCAGATAATTCGCTTGCCTGCGTAATGCGAAAAGGAGCGATTTCCTGACAAACATTGGTCAGGGCAGTAAAACTAACTGAAGGAGCTGCCAACAAAGTAATGAGTTGTCTTTTCTCATCAAAGCAGCTTCCTCCCGAAAAAGCGACCATTCTTACTCTGATTGGTTTTGTAGCCGGTGAGCTGAAAACAGGATAAGCAAAACGATATTCCTTGTTAGGAACTGGGTTTTCATCAATCATTTTAATCGTGGGAGCATTGTCATAATCAAAATACCATTCTATTTTTCCCACATCTCCAAAATCAACAGTAGATGTATTACGAAATATAACTTCCTTATTACTACATAAGCCGCTAGGGTTTAAAACTTCAAATCCCGCTGTCGGGATGGCACCATTTACAGTGAATGTTTTAACCAGGGTATTTACACACCCAGCTTTTGATGTTACAGTTAGCGTAACCTGATAATTTCCTGCAAGAGTATACCTATGTGTCGGATTTTTAAGTGAGGAGGTATTCGTGCCCGGTGCCGCTGTAGCATTCCCGAAATTCCAAAGATAAGTCAACTCAGACCCATCTGATATTGTCGTAGAATCTGTAAACTGTGCAAAGGAGTCTTTAATACAAACCTCAGGGACACCAAAATTGACTACTGGAGATGGATTGATAAGAATAGATTTTTCAAAGGCCACACTCTCGCAGCCATTTTCTGTCAGCACCTTTAATTTGACGATATAAGTTCCACTGCTTTTGAAAGTATGGGTAAAGGGAACTGCTGAATCCTTTTCCTCTACCGGACTCTGGTCGCCAAAATCCCAGAACCATTTAATGATCTTACCCTGTGAAGAAACCGACTGATCATTGAAAGTCAGTGTTTTATTTTCGCAGGCAGGTGAACCGGCCGTAAAATCTGCGACCGGAAGGGCATAGACAATAATATCCTGGCTTAGAATATTAGATTCACAACCACTTTCACCTTCAACCAGAAGCTTTACTGTATATACACCACTTTTAAGGAAGGTATGTACAGGATGTTGTAAATCAGAGAGCCCCCCATCTCCGAAATCCCATAACCATTTTATGATCTTGTTGCCGTTCGCAGAACTTGTATCTCTAAAAGCGGTGGGGACATTCACGCAGGAACTTTTCAGGGCTGTCATAACAGCACTCGGTGGATTAATGGCTGAAAATTGCAATTCTATTACCTCACTACTTCCACATCCATCGGTGGAAGTTTTATCTGCAGTAACTTTTATCTTGTAATTCTGGAGTGCATTATAAATTACCTTTTGGGGAAATATAAATTCATATAATCCATCTGTCGGAGTTGAATTTACAGGAACCGGATTTAAAATTTCTGTTGGAGTTGATCCATTGCCCAGATCCCAAACTATTTTGCTGGTTAATGAATTCAGTTTAACACTTAAGATGAGCTGCTCATTTACACAAACTGAACTGACAAGTTTATTATTATTTGACTTTCTAATCTCAACTCCAAGGCCTTTTATATTCGTGCCCGCAGCATAACCATAAGATTCTGCGTTACCAAATCCATAAGCGATAGCATTGAACCCGGCATTTGCCTGTAAATTATGAGTCCCGGATGAAACAGGTATTTGTGCATAAGAATATTCGGGATTAGCAGCTACTGTTTGAAACAGACTTGCCTGAGAAATTCCATCTAATGTAAAACTTGACACAGCAGTTTTGGGTATGACTATATTAATAAAATGCTTGGTTATCATGTGAAGCTGGGTAGAATACATGGTTATCTGCGAAAGTGTCTGTTCCAAAGGATTTAAAAAAATCATTTCAGGATCACCAACATCTCCCGGCACATTCGTACAATTCATTGACTTACCCTGAGTAACAGCATAAAGTGCTACCTGGATAGCTTTATCAGATTCAACATAATTAACTGTTTGCCCTGCAAATTCGTAGTAAAAATTATTAACAAAACTTGCCGTGGGAATAATAGTGCCATTTAACTTAACAACGGCATTCGGATCACTTTTAAAAATACGATAAACATCGTAATTCCTGTCCTTTGATGGTACAGTAATAAATGATTTACCCCAACTGGCCGTTGGATATACCTGCTGGAAAAGATTATCTGCAGATCCTGCTGAACCATTGGCATTCAAACAACCTATTGCCATTTTACCACTTCCTGCGAATACAGCGATTTTTTTACATGGTTCGGAAGTTGTAGATATCGATTGAATTCTGCTGCCAGTAAGATCACCTCCTTTTGTAGTTGAACCGATCCTCGATGTCTCAACTCCAAATACCTGATAGATTTCACCCTTGTTTAATTTGATCGGAGCAGATGCTACACCAGCTTTTAAGCCTCCCTGAGTATTAACTGAAGGTGTAATAATAATCTCTGTATTGTCTTCAGTCGCCACAACAAAAAAGAATGAATGAGAATTGAGGCTATTGGATATTTGCTCATAATTGAGTGAAAAATAATCTTTACCCAATGTGTTGGTTGGCAAAACTAAAGTTGCTCCTGAAACCGCCTGATCATAAATATGAGCATATACCACTATGGGCAAGAGAGAGGTGATATGAATTCCTTTATCGCTAATCTTACTTTCTACATTTCCGATATAGGCCATCTGCGGAACTGTTACATTGGTGATCGCATTTGCGCTTACCTGAAATGGGATACTGGTACCCCCCACTTCCAAAACTCCGGATGTACTGACATCTGAAGTAATGTAGACCACCATTTCCTGACCAATAACCGGGGTATATCCTGCGACATGATTTCCATAGGCAAGCCAGAAGTCAGTCCCTTTGTTTGATGTACTTTGTGCGGATGCAGATTTGAATAAACCGGCAATCAGGCCAAAAACAACCAGTAATATTCCTGAACTACGTTTCAAATACTTATAAGATTATTTATCAGAAGAAATCTGCATCTAAAACTACGTAAACAGTTTGATTTGATGTTAGAAATTAATGATTCAGGTTAATTAATAATCATTATTCCATAAATCAGGGCAGACCAAAATACTTATTCAATTGGAATAAATCTAACTAAAGAAGGTTTGTCGATCTGCAATTTTTGACCTGTAGGACTTAATTTTCCAGTTTGCTGATCCCGCTTAAATACAATGATCTCATTGCTGGCCTGACCAGTAGAGAGAAGCCAGTTGCCGCTTGGGTCAATTTCAAATGTACGCGAACTTCTTCCCAATGAAGGCTGCCTCCCAATCAGGTTAAGCATTCCTGTTTTCTGATCAATTGAATATATAGCTATCTCATTCAGTGTACTCCGGGTACTTGCATAAAGAAATTTCCCATCTGCAGAAACATGAATATCTGCTCCATGGCCCGGACCATTAAAACCCTCAGGAACCATAGAAATAGCCTGAATCTGACTTAAATGGCCTTTTTTATATTTAAAGGCATATACTTTTGAGTTAATTTCTGTAACTGAATAGAGAAATTTTTTATTAGGATGAAATGTTAGGTGTCGCGGGCCAGCGCCAGGATCCAGAATAAAAAATAGCTGAGCCGCTACCGATAAGGCCTGTGGCCTGCCTTTGGCGCGGAACTTGTAAATATTGATCTTATCTGTTCCCAGATCGGCAGTTAATACGAATTTATTATCCGGTGATACTATTGCTGAGTGTACAAAGGGTTTTTTCCTGGCAATACTGCTTCCTTCATGTTTAATATCCTGAATATCTGCACCTAGTGTACCATCTTGCTCTATCGGCAAAGCGGTGAGAGAGCCTCCACCATAATTGGCGGCAAATACATATTTTCCTTTAGCATCCACAGAAATATAAGTTGGCCCGTTGCTACCTGAAGGCTGACTGTTTAAATAATTCAATTCCCCGGATTTAGCATCAAATGCAAATGAACTAATCTTACTCCCTCTCCCTTCTGTTACCGCATAAACAAATTTCCTGTCCTTTGTCAAAGCAAAATAGGATGGGCTTTCTATTATTGCCTTCGATTTATAAGTCATAGAACCATTCTGACTGTCAAATTCATACACATAAATTCCTTCACTCTTTCCCGGAGATGTGTAGGTGCCTATTAGCAAATGGTATTTTGTACTTTGAGCCTTTAAGCTTGAACATAAAAGCAATAAAGCAAAAAGTAATGTAATCCTAGTTGTAGCCATAATTAATTTTTCTGGGTCGATTCCAAAAATATTAAAAAAAAGGGGAGAAATCTGCACAGAACAGATTCTCCCTCTTTATTAATATTTAACCAGGGAATAAGTCCTGGAAATCAAAAACTCCTAGTTCTGTGCGGTATGTACCACACCAGAGGCTGTAATTGTTAATCCTCCAATCTGCCCGCTTTTCAAAACAAAATTAGCCTGTGTATCACCCCATATCAGATTGAAACCATATCCACCACGTGGTGCTCCTGTACCAACATTAGTTGAAGGATAACTACCCGGATCCCCTATCACAATACGATCACTCAATTGAGACAAGTTAACGCGGCTGCCATTCAAAGTTAAATATTGAGCTCCGTCTCTGGCACCCGTGCCGCTGTCAAATAACCAGTCAAAATTAGTTTTTGAAGATCCATACTCAAAAATCTTCCATTCAGCACGTGTACTAAAATTGGTTCCAACATAATTGTTTTCAGAAGAAATTACTGCATAATTTCCTAATCCGTCAGTTACCCATATATTCAGATAAGGGACAATTCCTGAATTTCCTGCGATCAGAGTCCAATTCACACTTTGAATTGAATTAAGTTTCTGTCCATCAAAAAAATCTGTACCATAGCCTACTTTTTGTCCTGCACGCGGAGTGCTGTATAAAAAGCCATCTCCAGTCCCATTTTCTGTCAGCAGAACATCTGCATCCCATGGCGCGACAATGGTCCCCGCATTATTTCGAATATTGAATATTACGAAATCAGGATCGCAATTTTCATCAATTAGGCCATTGCAGTTATTATCCTTGCCATCCCCACAAATTTCAGTAGCTCCGGGATTTATGCTTGCATCATTGTCATTACAGTCATCCTTTGTGCCAGAACATGCACCAATCGCTGAATAACCGTCACCATCAGCATCAAGTACAAAATCCCCATGCGCCAGATGAGATGCCAATGCATTTGCATTTATCTCTGTAATATTTATTTTGCCCTTACCTGCCTGATGACAAACCTTTACTTTCTTTCCATGCCCATTCTTTATCGCATCTATTAAAAGGTCAGTCTCAGCTTTCTTACAGGAAGACAGGATCAATAAAAAAGAAAGACCCAAATAAATTAAATTTTTCATGATTAATGTTTTGAGTTACGTTTTAGTTTTCAGGTGTTTATACTCAAATACAGAAAATTAGTTTTTAAAAAATATCGCAATCAGAAAAAATATTTCAACCAGAAAGCGTATCCATCTGTAATGAGTTAAACAGCCCGAATAAAATCCTGATTAATCAAATAATTCCTTTCCATTTTCTGATATGGATTAATTTACATTATATTTATGGGTACGTACACAATCTATCTATGAGAACGAAATTCACTTTCCTGCTTTTAATCTATGTCTCACTTTCTCTTGAAGCTTTTTCTCAAAAGCAGGTCAGGGTTATCCCTCTTCCCGACAAAACAGGTTTTACAGTAGAAACCTCTACGAAGGATCTGGGCAATGGTTTTTTTGACCATGGTGTGGCCTCTCCAATCAGCAATCATCGTGGGGTGGTTTCTACCATTGACAGCAAGGGAAAGAATGTAGTTTTGGTATGGCTTTTTGATCATCGCGGGGGATATTCTTTATTAATGATCGATGCTGAGACCGGGAAGAGCGAGGAATTTCCAATTCCATTTGATCCGAAGCAGGATACCCCATACTCATCAATTTTGTCAAAGGATAATAAATTCTATACACACTTTAGCGATCATTTCACTGAATTTGATCCGGTAAAACGAGCCTTTACATTCACTCAAAAGACTATGCCGCAGATGGCTATGTCGATGACAGAAGATGATAATGGCAAAATATGGTCTGTAACTTATCCAAATAGCGGACTCGTTGCATTTGATCCAAAAAAACGGGAGCTGATAGACTATGCTTATGTTAATAAGGAAAACTGGCGTCAGTATCAGCGTTCCATCGCTGCTGATGATACAGGCTGGATCTATTTTGGATTGGGAAATGCCTCCAGCCAGATCCTTGCCTTCGACCCGAATACAGGAAAAGCCAGCGGCATTCTTCCCCAGAGTGAACGAAAACTGGGAACTGCCGCAGTTTACAGGGATGAGAATGGTAAAGTTTACGGTCGCGCATTAGAATCAATCAAGGATCAATGGTACGAGCTTTATAAAGGTGAGGCCAGAAAGATTGGAGAATACAATGACCTGAAGCCCGTAAAAATCATAACAGGTTCTCAAAGTCTGTTCCATAGAAATTTCCCTGATGGCACTATTCTAAAAGATCTTGATCTAGTTAACCGCATCCTCATTACAGAAAACCCCAAAACAAATACAACAAAAGAAGTTTCTTTTGATTACACCAGTGATGGAGCAATCGTAATGGGTATTGGTACGGCTCCTGACGGGACTATTGTTGGTGGTACGGCATTCCCCATGCGTTTTTTTAATTATGACCTAAAAAAAGACAGATGGATAAACCGATTCGCTTTAGGACAATTCAATGCACTGGTAAACCAGAACAAAAAGGTCTATTTTGGAGTGTACTCGGGTGGACATCTAATAGAGTGGGATCCGTACAAGCCATGGGTACAAACCAAACTCAATGATAAAAGTTCAAACCCGCTTCATCTTACCACAGTTTCGCCCGAATTAATCCGCCCTTACCGCATCATCGCACATCCCGATGGAAAAACCATTATCATGGGTGGTACCCCTCAATACGGCGCTACCGGTGGTGGATTATTGCTCTATGATAATCAGGCAAAAAGCAGAGTCCTTCTTACTGACAGCATGGTTGTAAAAGATCAAAGCAGTATGAGTCTTGTACCTCTGAAAAATGGCAAACTTTTGGGTGGCACAACAACCTCACCTGGAACCGGAGGCGAAAAAAAGGCGAAAGAAGCACAAATGTATATCATGGACATGGACAGCAAGAAGATCGAATGGCAGGAAGTCGTTTTTCCGGGAGTTCAGGAATACAGTGAGATGCGTATGATGCCGGATGGCCTTGTATATGGTATTACCGATAAGAGAAAGTTCTTCGTTTTTGATCCTGCGAAGAGACAAGTGGTCTATACGAAAGACATTTTTTCTGAATTCGGACCCACAACTGCAGAACAAAGTCCGAGGATATTTGTTATGGGTCCCAGGAATGAAGTTTATATACTTTTTGCAAAAGGAGCTATCGTGCAGGTTTTACCAAAGAGCTACGAAATGAAGCTTATAGCTACCGCTCCGGGTCCGATCAAAGCGGGCGGGGATTATGCCCATGGCAGGATATTCTTTGTATCAGGCTCTCATTTAATGAGTTATAAACTAAAATAATTACAAATACATCTGAAAATACCCCTTATTAAATTCAATCTATGAAACATATAATCCGCTATTGCTTAGCCATTCTGACACTTACCGCAATTTCTCAAATCAGTTTTGCGCAGCGCCAGTATGGTGGTTTCTACACCCGGGAAAAGATTCAAAACCTTAGAAACAATTGCGATAAATACGATTGGGCAAAGGAATTGAAAAACTCTGTTATTAATAATGCGAAAAACTTTGCCAATAAAAGCGATGAAGAAATATGGTCATTGGTACCCGGGCAGAATACTCCGCGCGGCATCGATGTCACCCTCGACCGTATAGCAAAAGGCCCTAAAGTTTTAGGTTGCTTAAAATGTGGACTTGATGTACTTAAATTCGGTAATTATCCCTATGAACCGGAATTTGAAGATAAACCATGGAAGCTAACCTGTCCTTCCTGCAAAAGTGTATTTCCAACGAATGATTTCGGTAAATTTTATGCGAGTGCACTTGATGAACGGGGTCAGTTTGATGTAACAAAAGGCGACAAAAGCCTGCTTTTCAATACAGTCCATCCCGATCCATCCGATCCACTGCATAAGTATGGCGTTGATGATGGCTATGGCTTCATTGATCAGAACGGTCGTGCCCATCGCTTCATTGGTTATTTCGTCTGGAAAAAATGGGATTACATCAGCAAAGGACTTGCAGACCTGGCTGAAGCTTATTTGTACACAGGCGATAAAATGTATGCGCGCAAAGCCGCAATCATTTTAGACCGCATCGCTGATGTTTATCCTGAAATGGACTGGAAACCCTATGCCGACAAGGGATGGTATCATTCTGACGGAGGACGCAATATGGGCAAAATACATGGATCGATCTGGGAAACTCAAATCATCACATCTTTCGCTGATTCGTATGATAAAATTATAAGTGGTACTGTTAATAATAGTGAATTATATAGCTTCCTGAAAAAACAATCCGAAAAATATAAAATAGGAACAAAAGGTACCCGGGCATTATTAATGCAAAATATAGATGACGGACTTCTGAGAACGGCATACAAAGCTGTTTTGTCCACACATATCAGGGGTAATCAGGGAATGCATCAGTTGACTCTGGCGACTTGTGCAATTGCACTTGATTCGCAACCGGAAAGTAATTTATGGCTCGACTGGATCTTTGCAGCGGATGGCGGAAATATCCCGGGTCTGATGATTTCCACTTTCGACAGGGATGGCACCTCCAATGAAGGTGCTCCGGGTTATACCCTGATGTGGGGACGACTGATTACTCAGGTTGCTGAACGTCTGCAGGGCTATCCGGCTTATACAAAGCACAATATCATTAAGGAGTTCCCTCAGTTCAATACCACATTTCTTGCAGCCTATAGGATGGCAGCCCTCGGTATAGCCATTCCGAACATGGGCGATAGCGGTGCAACCGGAACTGTGAGCAATGGCTATGCAGACCCAAAATTTATCGCAAAGGGTTATGTTTTCACTAAAGATCCTGAATTTGCAAAAGCGGCTTACTTATCCAATAAAAATTCGGGAGAGAAACTTGGCAGAGATATCTTTTCCAAAGATCCTGATGCAATCAGCAGAGAAATACAAAAAATAGCTGAACCTCTTGGTCCGCGGCCGCAGGGAGGATATTTAATGAGTGGCTTCGGACTTGCCTTATTGGAAAATGGAATCGGAAACACCGGAGTTGCTATTGCGAATAATTTTGGAAGAACCATCATGCATGCGCATCCAGACCTAATGAATTTTGATCTCCTTGCTTTCGGCAAGTGGCTGGCACCTGATCATGGATACCCTGAATTTGCGACTAATATTCCAAGCAATCGCGACTGGACAGGAAGCACAGTATCACATAACCTCGTTTTTGTTAATGAAAAGCCTCAAAAAGAAATTTGGGGCGGACATACCCGAACATTTAAACAGTTGAAAGGTTTTGGTGTGTTCGAAATCGATGGACAAAAAGCCTACCCTGAGACGAAAACCTATCAAAGAACCATGTTTCTTGTGGATGCAGAATCAGGTGAAAACAATTCCTATGTCATTGATATTTTCAAGGTGGATGGCGGCAAAGACCATTTATTTAGTTTCCACGGCCCTCCGGGAGAAATCAGCACTTCAGGACTGAATTTAACAGCCCAAAAAACAGGAACCTATGCCGGCGAAAATATTGAGAAAGGAATTGCCGCCAACGGGTTTCCAATGGGTTATTCATTCTTTTACAATGTAAAAAGGGATTTAAGTCCGGCCTCAGGATTCATGATCGACTGGAAAACCGAAACAGGCTATCGTGGCACTAAAGCAGATGATAACATTCATTTAAGAATGCATTCCATCAGTCCGGCAAATGATGTTACACTTGCAGATGGGGATCCCCCACAAAACAAAGCAGGGAATCCTAAAAAATTGGGCTATGTTCTGGTGCACAGAAAAGGTGAAAATCTCAATAGTACTTTTATCTCAGTATTTGAACCTTACCGTCTAAATCCTTTCATTAAATCAGTGAAACGCATCGACAATGGGGATGAATCGCAGATCGCATTGCAAATTGAACATACCAATGGCAGCATTGATCAGATTTTATACAATCCTGAATCAGAAAAACTGATGAAACTACCCAAAAATGTCAGTATGACCGGAAATATAGGCTTCCTGAGGACAAAAAATAATCAATTAAGCAAGGCTGTTCTTGTCAATGGTACTGCTTTAAGTTCCGGGGATTTGAATCTTAAATCCGATGGACAAATAAAAGGCAAGATTGTTAAGATGAATAAAAATCCTTCTGGAAGCGGCTGGGTCCTGGTTGATCAGATTCTTCCTGCAAACGGCAGCCTGATTGGTGAGCAACTGATCATCTCAACCACAGGAGAAAGAGATGCTACGTACACGATCAAAAGTGTGAAAAGAGAAGGAAAATATACCCGAATAGATTGCGGACCAATCACTTTTGCAATGGGATTAAAGAGTAATCCATCAGCAGACCCGAAAAATCCATACAGCAATTATATCTATGAATTTGAAGAAGGAGCTGCATTCAGTATTCCTACTCATACAGAATGGTCATCTAAAAAGTAAAATATGGAAATAAAAAATTTTAACAGAAGACAGTTTGTTACTGCTGCCTCTTTAGGCTCACTGGCTGCATTAAGCTCAATCAGCCCGGCAATTGCGGCTGAATCAAATTTTGAGACTGAAGCTGCCAAAAAAGAAAAACCTACCTGGAAAAAAATCGGCAATGCCATTTATGGAGCTAAAGCCGATGAAACCGGACCTATCGGAGGTGGCAAAGGCTATACAAAGATCATCACTAGCGGTGATTACACTGTCGACAGCCTCGAATCACTGATTGAAGCACTTGCTAAAGCAAAATCGGGACAGGTAGTTTTCATTCCGGGAGATAAGATTATCGACATGACCACTTTCATCTATATTGATAAGATCATGCTGAAGATCCCCGGAGGAGTTACCCTGGCCAGCGACAGAGGACATAACGGCTCTTCAGGAGCACAGATTACGAGTGATAGCCTGGATACCCCGGGAATGATCTCAATTGAAGGTCCGGGAGTACGGCTTAGTGGTATCAGGTTACAGGGACCAAATTCAAAACGATACCTCGACCATCATAAAAGAGCATTTGGTCCTGGAGGCCCTGGTCATACCTATTATTATAAATTCCCTACATCAAGAGGGATTATCACCAAATTCGGAAATCTGGAAATAGACAATTGTGAGATTTCGGCTTTTGCCAATGCAGGTGTTAGCTTACAAAAAGGCACTGGCAATCATATTCATCATAACCTGATTCATAAATGCCAGTACAACGGACTTGGTTATGGGGTTAGTCATGATGAAGCCAGTTCTACCATTGAATTCAACCATTTCAATGAGAACCGCCATTCATTGGCAGGAACAGGCAGACCAGGCTGCGGCTATATTGCACGTAATAATGTGGAATTGGGAATTTCGCTTAGCCATAACTTTGATATGCACGGAGGACGCGACCGTAAAGACAATACCACTATTGCCGGAACTACTATGGAAATGTATAATAATACCTTTCTTGGGCCACAAAGAGCCGTTGTGATCCGCGGAGTACCGCAGGATAAATGTGATGTGCACCATAACTGGATGCCTACCCATAAAGATGCTGCATCTGCAGTCAGGGCTGAGGAAAAAACTTATACCACTAATAATCTTTATGCAGACGGGAAGGTTGCCTGATCTACTTTAATCTCTTAAAAGAAAGCTTTTTCAATATCCGGGAGAGCTCTCTTTCCGGCTTCGCCGGAAATTACTAAATTGATTTTTCCAAAGGATAAGCAATGAGAACAAAATACATGCAATTCTTATCAACGGTACTACTTATTGTCCTGCTAAGTACATTTTCTTCAGCACAAGAGAAAAAGGATTTAACTATCGTCACTTTCGGTAATTCCACGACGGCACCAAGAAAAGGGATTGAGAAGGTTTATGCTGTCAGGATACATGAGGCATTAAAGACAGCCGGGATACCAAATAAAGTAATTAATTCAGGAGTTGGAAGCAATCATACCGGCTCAGTAAAGGATAATGATCGTCCTAAAATCGAGCATGGAATGGACAGGTTTGAAAAGGCGGTATTAAGCCATCATCCGGATTGGGTAACTCTCAATTTCGGTCTCAATGATGCTTATCAGGACAAGGGAGATGGCACTGCATCACGTATCCCACTGGAAGCCTTTATTGCTAATCTGACTCATTTCATAACTGAGATCAAAAAAATCAATGGCAGAGTTATACTTCTGACCCCGAATCCGCTAAGTTCAAAACTGGAACCATTCAGGCATGAGCGCCTGAAATTATATAAAAATGCAGTTATCAAACTAGCCAAATCAGAGCATGTTGAGCTCATCAATTCCTGGAAAGTCTTTGGAAAATATGCCCGGAAAGACCCCGCCGGAATGGAGGGGCTCTTGCCAGACGGCCTCCATCCAATGGATACCGGTCATAAGCTGATTGCTGATGAAATAGTGAAAATCATTAAGAAAAGGAACCGCTAAATTCAGAGGCGGAACATCTTTTTAGCGTTATTGTAGAGGATTTTTCGTTCAATGGCTTTACTCGCTGAGAGTTTTTTGATTGCTTCAATAGTTCCAGCACCCTGACAAGCCGGACCATGTCCTGCATAGTCATCACAATCACTGCCATACAAGAGTTTGTCCTGATGTTTGCCGAGAAAGGCGCGCGCATGATCCTCATCCCTGGTCATGGAACTCAGTCCGGAACCTCCGGAAATGTCACCATATATATTCGGATAATCGCTCATCAGGCGATCTGTTAATCCACCCGGGCTTACCTTGCCGCGGGGATATAAGATATTCTGATCGGCATGATTCTTATCGATATTGGCCCAGAAGGTTTGAGAATGTCCTAAAAAATTCACTTTTGGGAACTTTTCGAGCATTTTATGGAAACGATCAAAGCCACGATTATACATATTGTATTGCCAGTGCATCAGTACAGGTACATCATACTCCTGAGCAAGCTGATAAATCTTTTGCATTTCGGGGGAATCACAATCCACATTGAACTTTAACTCTCCGATCATTTTTGCACCTAATTTCAGGTACTTTTCAATTTCGGGAATCGCCCCCGGGAAATCAGGCACCTCGCATGCTCCGAAAAGCATTTCAGGAGCACGATCTTTTGCATATTGGTAACAAACTTCATTCCCTCCCGCTTTAACCTGCAGTCCGTTACTTACCCCATAATGTGTTGAACCATAATTCAATGGCCTACCACCGGGCAAAAGTATTGTGGTCGTAATTCCCATCATCCGTTGATGTGCAAGCATTTTATCCTGCGTTCTCCCGGCATAATCGGTATGCTGGTGAATATCAATGATCGGCTCAGAAGGCTGAAGTATAGCTCCATTAAGTCTCAGACTATAGCCAGCAAGCAGCAAACCTGTTCCTGCAATAAAGTGGCGGCGATTGATTGTATTTTTTGTTTCCATAATAACGTTTACGTACCCAATTTACACATTGTATGTCAAACTGGAAAATTTCCCGAATGCGAAATCACCTGGCCGAGTGGAAAGCAGATTTCGTCTTCGCATACTAGAATGGTGACTGACGAATTTAAAAAGCATGATGCCCAGGTAAATTCGTAAGTCTGAACTATCAAAATGTCATTCCCTCAGTCACCTGTATTTTACAGTCAATGTAGATTACATTAATCAAATCTTAATTAACTTTATCTCCTCAAATAAAATTATGAAAGCAGTAAAAGCATATGCCGCCCAAAGTGCGGAAAGTCTACTGGCACCATGGCACTTAGATCGCCGTGAACCAGGGGCAGAAGATGTTGAAATCGAGATCCTTTATTGCGGTGTTTGTCACTCAGATATTCATACCGCCCGTAACGAATGGAGAGGAACAGTATATCCCGCAGTCCCGGGTCATGAGATCGTCGGAAAGGTCACCCGTGTGGGTGATTCAGTTACCCGCTTCAAAGCAGGCGATACCGTTGGCGTGGGTTGTTTTGTAGACTCTTGTGGACATTGCAGCAATTGCAATGACTATCTGGAGCAGTATTGTGAAAACGGACATACTCAAACTTATAATTCCTTAAGTCAGGACAAAAAATCGATTACCCTTGGCGGATATTCTACTCATATTGTAGTTAGGGACCGATTTGTACTCAATGTCTCTGATAAACTGCCCCTGGCAAACGTTGCACCCCTCCTGTGTGCCGGAATTACAACCTACTCTCCCATCAAACACTGGAATGTAAAAAAAGGCGATAAACTGGCGGTTTTGGGCCTTGGAGGATTAGGACATATGGCAGTTAAAATTGCCTCATCTATGGGTGCCGAAGTCACGGTGTTAAGTCGCTCAAAAAGTAAAGAAAAGGATGCAAAACGTCTGGGTGCGACACATTTTAAACTTACTTCAGACCCAGAAGTAATGAAATCACTCGCTTCAAGCTTCAATTTCATCATTGATACAGTCTCTGCGGATCATGATTATAATGAATACCTGGCACTCTTACGTTCAAATGGCGTGATGATACTTCTGGGTGCTCCACCAAATCCTGCCGATGTATCTGCCTTTCAACTGATCGGTGGTCGCCGGAGTCTTGTGGGTTCACTGGTTGGAGGCACGAAAGAAACCCAGGAAATGCTGGATTACTGTGCCGAACATAATATTACATCAGACATCGAACTGATCAATATTGACCAGATCAATGAAGCCTATGAACATACATTAAAGGGAGATGTTCATTACCGCTTTGTAATTGACATGAAATCACTGAAATAAGGCTTATTTTAATGTATATATTTATTAATTTTGAGATTATCTAAAAAAAACAAAATGACAAAGAAATTCCATGTTCTTGCAGCAGGTGCGGCAATAATTTTTACCTCTTACAGCAATAATGCCAATGCATTTGCAAAACATAACTCAATCCAGGACACCACAAAAGCTCCTGTTGAGAAATTAGCTCCAAACAATAGTTATTCTCCTGCATTCGCAGGTCAAACCAGAATTGCTGGAACAAAAACTAAAACACCGCTGGCTGTTAAAATTCTTGCCGAAGGATTGAAAAGACCCTGGGGAATAACTATTCTTCCAGACGGCCGTTTGCTGATTACTGAAAAAGCCGGGACGATGAAAATTGTCACCACAGCCGGAAAGGTAAGTGAGCCTATCACCGGTTTACCGGAAGTAAATTCTGGTGGTCAGGGAGGTCTATTGGGCTTAACCACCGATCCTGCTTTTTCAAAAAACAGAATTGTATACTGGGTATACTCAGAAAAAACCAGCACAGGAAACCTGACTGCTGTTGCGAAAGGGACTCTTTCTGCTGATGAGAAAAAAATGGAAAATGTTAGTGTCATTTACAGAGCTGATCCTGCGCACCCTAGTATGGGACATTATGGGGGCAGAATCCTTGTCGACAAAACAGGAAATCTACTGGTAACAACCGGAGAACGTTCTTCATTGGAAACCAGACCACAGGCACAATATCTAACATCTGCCAATGGTAAAGTTATACGCATAACCAAAGAGGGAAAACCTGCTCCGGGCAACCCGGTATGGAGCGCTGGCGCAAGACCTGAAATTTATTCTTATGGTCACAGAAACGTACAGAATCTCGCATTCCACCCTGTAACAGGTGATATCTGGACTGCAGAATTTGGTCCGATGGGTGGTGATGAGCTAAACCTCGTAAAACCAGGCAAGAACTATGGCTGGCCAACAATCACCTATGGCCTGGAATACAGCGGAGCCAAAGTGGGCGATGGAATACAGCAAAAAGAAGGTATGGAGCAACCTGTTTACTACTGGAACCCATCCATCTCTCCAAGCGGAATGTCTTTCTACTCAGGCAACATGATTCCTGAATGGAAAAACAATCTGTTCATTGGTGCTTTAAGTGGCAAACACATCTTGAGATTGGTAATTAAAGACAATAAAGTTATTGGAGAAGAAAGATTACTGGCAGATCAAAACCAAAGATTCAGAGCGACCATGCAAGGCAAAGACGGAGCACTTTATGCAATTACTGATGAAGGAAGGCTTTATAGAATAGCTAAGAAGTAATAAGAATAACGCCTCCAAATTAAAGGTGTCAATTGCTCAGTATATATTTTCAATGTTCTGAATTAAACTCAAAACGGCAATTTTCAATCTGGAAATTGCCGTTTTCATTAAACACAAATCCCTGCACAGGTGCATATAATTCCATTGGCTGCGTTAACGATGGGAGAGGCATCCTTTTTGGCTTTTTGGAGCCAAAAAGATACAGCGGACAGCGTGTTTAAACGCCCAAAATATCAATTTATATTGCCTTATACTTTAGTGGTTAAACTCCGGGCATTAGAACAAGGAGACTTAATAAATATTAAAAAATGTCTGTAATTGTTGATTTTTACCTGTCAACCCTGTTTCTTTTAATTCATTATGTTCCAAACCTTAATTTTTAAAATAAAATTGAGCATATTTATTTTTCAATCGCATACAAATTCATGAGATCATTTATCCTTTATTTCAAATCAGCATTCCTAGGCTTAATTCTATTCCCTTTACTTAGCATTGCTCAGGAGAATGATTTTAAAAATTATACTCAAAACCTCGAAGGAACTGATCTGAAGTTTGACATGATTGCGATACCGGGTGGAAGTTTTAACATGGGTAGTCCACTGAATGAAGCTGGCCGACGCCCTGATGAAGGTCCGCAGCACCAGGTAAAGATCAGTCCCTTCTGGATTGGGAAACATGAAGTTACCTGGGACTTTTTTGAACCTTTCGTTTATAAAAACCAGGAAATCAGTCGCAGTAAAGTACCTCTAAAACAACAGGTTGATGCCTTAACCCGTCCGACGAAACCCTATGTCGATATGACCTGGGGCATGGGTAAAGAGGGTTTCCCGGCAATAGGCATGACTCAATACGCTGCGATTCAATTCTGTAAATGGCTTTATGCCAGAACAGGTGAGTTTTACCGCCTTCCAACAGAAGCAGAATGGGAATACGCCTGTCGTGCAGGAACCAATAGCGCATACTCACACTCTTCCGAATCGAAACTTGAGGACTATGCCTGGTACAAGGCAAACAGCAGCAATAAAACACATCCGGTAGGAGAAAAAAAGCCTAATCCCTGGGGTATATTTGATATGCATGGAAATGTCACAGAATGGACCTATGACCAGTATAAACCTGACACTTATTCAAAATTCGCAGGTACAATCGCCCAGGATCCGGTAATTCCTTTTGAGACTTTATATCCAAATTCCGTCCGTGGAGGATCCTATGAAGACCCCGCAACAGATTTACGCTCGGCAAGCCGGAGAGGATCATTAGCTGAGTGGAAGCAAATAGATCCGCAGATCCCAAAAAGTAACTGGTGGTTAACCGGAGGTACATTTGTTGGGATACGGGTAGTACGTCCTCATGTGCCGCCTTCTAAGGGAGAAATTGAAGCATATTACAATCGTGAACCTATAGCTGACTTTTAATTCAAATTATTCATAACATGAAGAACGAAATTTCTGAAACTAAACACAGGAGAGATTTTCTAAAAACCTCAGCCATCCTTACCGGTGGTGCATTATTGAGTGGAATTCCACTTGCAGGAGCCTATGCAAGCGGCTCCGACGTTATTAAAGTTGCCCTAATCGGCTGTGGCAGCCGCGGTACAGGAGCTGCATTTCAGGCCCTGAGTACGAAGTTCAATCTAAAGCTTGTAGCCATGGCAGATGCTTTTCCCGATAAACTCGAGAAAAGCTATCAGACCCTTCTGACAAAATTCGGTGCTGAAAAAATCAGTGTTCCGGCTGATAAAAAGTTTGTTGGCTTCGATGGTTATATCGCAGCCATGCAGGATGCTGATGTAGTTATGCTTTGTACTCCTCCGGGATTCAGGCCAGCACATTTTGCAGAAGCAGTAAAACAGAACAAACAGATCTTCATGGAGAAGCCGGTTGCAACCGATTCGCCGGGTATCCGAAGTGTATTAGCAACAGCTGAAGAAGCAAAGCGTAAAAAACTGAACGTAGTCGTTGGACTCCAGCGTCATTATCAGAAAAATTACCGTGAGATCATCGACAGAGTTCACCAGGGTGGAATCGGAGATGTTATTTCAGGACAGGTGTACTGGAACAGCGGTGGTGTATGGGTAAATCCACGCCAGCCAAACCAAACAGAGATGGAATATCAAATGAGAAACTGGTATTATTTCAACTGGCTTTGCGGCGATCATATCGTTGAGCAGCATGTTCATAATATCGACGTAGCCAACTGGGTAAAAAACAAATATCCTGTTTCAGCATATGGCGCAGGTGGTCGCTTTTTAAGAACCGGAAAAGATTATGGAGAGATCTTCGACAGTCACTCTGTTGAATTCGTTTACGATGATGGTAGCGTAATCTCAAGTCAGTGCCGTCACTATACCGGTGGTGCAAACCGTGTGGATGAATCCTTCCAGGGGACTAAAGGCAAGGTCTTCCTTGATTCGAGTAATATTGGTAAGATTTGGGATCATAAAGGGAAAGTGCTGGTAAATTATGAAGGAAAAGGCGATGCCAATCCATACCAAACTGAGCACGATGAATTATTCGCAGCCATTACTGCCGGTCAGTTCAAGTTTTCGGATGCAGAAAATGCCGCAAAAAGTACAATGACCGCAATTCTGGGTCGTTATGCATCCTATTCAGGTAATGTGGTTAAATGGGATGAGGCCCTGAATTCGGAGATCAGTCTGATGCCTGAACGCCTCGCATGGGATGCATTGCCTAAAGTTTTACCAAATTTCGATGGCACCTATCCCTATGCAATTCCTGGAGTAACAAAAGTGGTCTGAGAAGCTTAAAAAATAAATACTATGAAACGAAGTGAATTCATAAAAAGCAGCGTCATGCTCGGTTTGGGTGCAACTGCCGCCAGCTCAACTCTTGCTGCAGCTATGCCTGCAGCTAACAAGGCAGAAAAAACCTTTAATCTGGATTATGCACCGCATGCAGGCATGTTTGCTGCCCATTCCGGAGAAAATTTTATCGATCAGATTAAATTCATGCACGACCAGGGTTTTAGAAGCATTGAGGACAATGGTCTCATGAAGCGCCCGGTAGCTTTGCAGGAAGAAATAGGGAATACCCTGGCAAAGCTCAACATGACCATGGGAGTATTCGTTGTCGATAAAGGCGGAAACGGTGCAAACACCCTCGCAGCAGGCAAAAAAGAATACATCGACATCTTCTTAAACGGATGCCGTCAGGCTGTTGAGGTAGCCAAGCGGGTTAACGCAAAATGGGCAACAGTAGTTCCCGGTGATTTTGAGCGCGCTCTTCCCATAGGTATACAAACCGGAAATGTAATCGAGGCATTGAGACGCGGTGCCGAAATTCTGGAACCGCATGGATTAATTATGGTGCTTGAACCACTCAGTGACACCCCTAACCTATTCCTGCGTCATTCCGACCAAACCCATCTGATCTGTAAAGGTGTAAATAGTCCTTCCTGTAAGATCCTGTACGATATTTACCACATGCAGCGCAATGAAGGCAATCTGATTCCGAGCATGGAGAAATGCTGGGATGAAATCGCCTACATTCAGATCGGTGATAATCCTGGAAGAAAAGAACCAGGAACCGGCGAGATCAATTACCGGAATGTATTCAAATACATTGATGGTAAAGGCTTTAAGGGAGTACTCGGAATGGAGCATGGAAATGCAATACCGGGCAAAGACGGAGAACTCGCGTTGATCAAAGCTTATCGGGAAGCTGATAAGTTTAAATAAACTGTTTGGATTTTAAATCTTTATGGGTAAGATATAGAGATGATTTTCATTTATGCTAAAAGGTTTATCATCTGAAAAACTGCTGTTCTGCAATCTTTAATGGTAGCCCCCCTTTGCGCTCATACTCCACAGGCCTTAAGCACAGGCCGGTATCCGCTGCAATCGGGTTTAAGAACCAAAGGCAGTACTTAAAAACCTAATCAGTCCCAATTAAAAATGGACTTATAAAGCTGAAAATTCTGATGAACCTGTCCCGCTTTGAGGGACAGGTTCATTTCATTTATTAAAAGAAAAAAACTTACAATCAATCCACTTTCAAGATCGTTCCCTGAATCGATCTGGTCCTATTATCCTTATTGAAATAATAAACAACCAGAACCCGCTTCTTATCTAACTGTACCGGCCAGGTGTAGCCGATATCGCTACTCCCACCATCCTCACGTAGAATAATCTCTGGTGCTGTTTTAAAATCAGTACACTCCTCATTCAGAATCCGGGCACGGATTCCAAAAGGCTTGTGGCGGTAGCCATAGGTGATCAGCACCCGCTTATCCGGAAGTCGGAGGGCATTCAAAGGATGACCCTTAAATCCCATGCTCTCCCATTTGCTGAAAGTTTTGCCTTCATCTGTTGAACGGGCAATACAAGCCTGGTCTTCATAGCCTGCTGTCCTCAGGAATGCGAGAATATCCCCCTTTGGAGTTTCATAAACCGAGGTCTCATTGAATGAAATTTTATCATCTACAGCCACAGGAGCGGAATAATTCCAGGTCTGACCCTTATCGTCAGAATTGATCAGATGAACAGAAGTTTTTCCGGGAGCATGGCTTGCTGCCACCGCCCAGAAGATTCTTCCGCTCTTGCCTTCATACAGGGCACCACGGTTGTAGGCCGGGACAGGATCGCCCATCGGATTAATATTGATCTCAGGCTCAATATGAGGTGGATAGATTGGCTGCTCCCAGTTCTCTCCTCCATCTTTTGAACGTACCAGATAGCCTCCTAAAAACACTGCACCCCCGGTCAGGAAATAAGGCTTTTTAAGATTTACCATACCATCGGGTCGGACAAATGCCCAGCCATAACTCGTACACAATAAGGTGCCGTCGCGCAGTTGTAGTAAACAAGGATCCTGAGATCCACCAAATGGGTGAGCATAGATCAGTTCCGGATTCTTTGACCAGTTTTCTCCATCTTTCGACCTTAATGAAACCAGATAACTGTTTGGATCAACATGCTCCGTATGGTCTTCCCCAAATACCTTACGATCGGGTGCCCGTCTGAAAGCCAATAACAATTCCCCGTTTGGGCGTTTTACAATCGATGGAAATGAGGAATAGAATTGAGGGTCTTCATAGATCATAATGTCTTTGATCTTTTGAACTCCGGGGATGCTGTCCTTCCTGAGTGGCTCATCGGGAAAATTCGAGTTGCCCGTATTTGCAATGATGCCGAAACCATTGGTTGTGATGCAAAGAACAAGCACACAAACTTCAAATGCCAGAATTAATCTCAATTTTTTCATAAAAAGGCTTGAAAAAAGAAACTATCTCCTCCAGCCATTTTGAGGAGACACGATTTGTTCAGAGAACAAATTAATAAAAAGAAAGAGGAAATGTTTGTTGATCTTTATTTAAGGACAAAATTTTGTTTCAAGAGCGCTAAGTTCCTTCTCTTCGTTCAGGATTACAGGTTGGTAGGCTGCTAAGTAAATAATAGGGTACTAAAACACTGTCATCCCGATAGCTGCCCTTCAGCAGCTGAGGGAACTTAGCGCTAAGAAATGAGAATTTTTCTTCAATTGGTGAAGATCCCTCCTGCGTCGGGAAGACAGGTAAAACGTTCAGGATGACAGGTTGCAAGGCTGCTAAGTAAATAATAGGGTACTAAACGCAATGTCATCCCGATAGCTGCCCTTCAGCAGCTGAGGGAACTTAGCGCTATGGAATGAGAATTTTTCTTCAATTGGTGAAGATCCCTCCTCCGTCGGGAAGACAGGTAAAACGTTCAGGATGACAGGCTGGAAGGCTGCTAATAATGACTAAGCAATCTTATGAGTTTAGTAATAATAGTGAGGAGATTGCTTCTCCGCCCAGAGCGGATCGCAATGACATAACGCTATGCTACCCTACCATTGACTAACCCATCCTATCCCAAAACCGTAAAAACCAAAAAAGCCACTGGAATAGCAAGAATCATCCCAATAATAACCAGCGATTCTTTATGCGCAAAATTTAAGGTCCAGCCGATGCCGATACGCTTTTCAATCCATATAGAAGGATCACTCGGATTGAAATAGATAATGCCCCATTTCCAAAACTCATTATTCTGCCTGTTGAAATCATCCATGGTTGGCTCTTGCTTAAATAATTTCTAATAGTTTGTAGGTAACAAAACAATTCCTTGCTTGCTTCTATCCCCTAAATTACTGATATTCAGAAAACTTTGCAAAAAATCTGATTCAATACCTAAACTTAAAATCTATGACTGTTCATACCCAAAGATCATTCAAACAGTTTAACCAAAAGTCGCTAAGGTTTACACTCATCATCCTCTTCGGAACTTTTCTTATTTCCTGCGGCAAATCAGGCTTTGATAATTTAGCTGTCAAATGTCTGAAAGAACCGGTCGAAATTATCAGGGATGAATGGGGTGTGAATCATATCTATGCGAAAAATCAGCATGATCTGTTCTTTGCCCAGGGATATGCCGCAGCCAAAGACCGCCTGTTTCAGTTCGAAATATGGAGGAGACAAGCAACCGGAACCGTTGCAGAAATCCTCGGGGAACGGGAAATAAAGCGGGATATTGGTTCCCGATTATTTAAATTCAGAGGAGATATGAAGCAGGAAATGAATCATTATCATAAAGATGGTGAAGAGATCATTACTGCCTATAGCGATGGAGTGAATGCCTACATTGAAGAAATCCTTAAAAAGCCTGAAAAACTACCTATTGAGTTCAAATTGCTAAATATTAAACCCGGCAAATGGACCCCAGAAGTAGTCATCTCCCGGCATCAGGGTTTATTGGGAAATATTGGAGTAGAGCTAAAAACAGGCCGTGCAGTAGCCCGACTGGGTTCTGAAAAAGTGAAGGAGCTTTCCTCCTTCCATCCACAGGTTCCTGATATAGATCTTGATCCGGCAATCAATAAAGAATTATTATTTGATGATATTCTGGAATTGTATGATGCTTTCCGTGCGACTGTAAAATTCGAACCCGAAGATATTCAGGCGGAGTATCGCGGAGATAAGAAGCTGACCGCCGGTCTGAATATGCTACCTGCTGATGAATCAAAAGAAGATAAACTTTCAATAGGCAGCAATAACTGGGTCGTGGGAGCAAATAAAATGGCCGATGTAGCTGCTTTCATGGCCAATGACCCCCATCGTACAATTTCTGTTCCATCACTTCGCTATATGAGTCACCTGGTCGCGCCCGGATGGAATGTAGTGGGTGGTGGAGAGCCAGAAATTCCGGGTATTTCAATCGGGCATAATGAATATGGGGCTTGGGGTTTAACCATTTTCGGTACCGATAGTGAAGATCTTTATGTTTACGATCTAAATCCAAATAATCTGCGTCAATATCAATATCAGGGGAAATGGGAGGATATGAAAGTCATTCAGGAAAGGATTAAAGTGAAAGGTAAAGCTGATGTATCAGTTGATTTGCTTTATACCCGTCATGGACCGGTAAGCCATGTCGATAGCCTGAATAAAAAGGCCTATGCAGTCCGCTGCGGATGGCTGGAACCTGGTGCAGCACCTTATTTGGCCTCCTTAAGAATGGATCAGGCGAAAAGCTGGGAAGAATTCCGCGAGGCCTGCTCTTACAGTCATATCCCAAGTCTGAACATGGTATGGGCTGATAAGCAAGGAAATATTGGCTGGCAGGTAGTTGGTTATCAGCCAATTCGGAAAAAATCAAGCGGACTGGTACCAGTACCCGGCGATGGTCGCTTTGAATGGGAAGGCCGTTTGCCAATTAAAGAACGTCCGCATACCTATAATCCTTCCAAAGGCTTTTTTGCGACTGCCAATCAGAATCTGACCCCTGAGAGCTTTAATCGCTGGGATGCTACCGGCTTTGCCTGGGCAGATCCCTTTCGCGGAAACCGCATCAATGAGGTTTTGAGCACGGATAAAAAATTAACAATGGATGATATGAAAGCCCTTCAGGTTGATTATCTGTCGATTCCGGCAAGAACAATCACTCCTCTGCTGAATAATTTATCCCTTTCTGGAAAAGAGGCAGAGGCAAGAGAACAACTCAAGGCCTGGGATTTTAAACTCAACCCGAATTCCATTGAAGCTGCAATCTATGTAGCATGGGAAAATCAGGTCAAATCACAAGCTGCTGAACGATTTATTCCGGTATCAGTTAAAGGTTTGATTTCTCTGCAGACTAAGAAGATAATCGATTGGGTCATGAACCCGGACAAAAAATTCGGTTCAAACCCAATTGCCGGCCGCGATCGCTTTTTAGCTGAAACCTTTAGCGCCGGGTTAAAAGATCTCGAAGAAAAGCTTGGTCCTGATAAGAGCAAATGGCAATACGGACAGGCAAAATATAAACACAGCTATATGGCTCATGCATTGGGGCATCTCGTAAAAGACAGCATTAAAGCAAGTTTAGATCTCGGTCCCCTGCCTCGCGGCGGTTATGGCGATACTCCGGGTTCAACCAGCGGAAATTTACGCCAGAATGCAGGTGCTTCCTTCCGCATCATCGTAAATACCGGCGATTGGGATGCCGCGGTAGCGACCAATGGTCCGGGCCAATCAGGTGATCCTGCAAGTCCCTTTTACAGAAACCTTTTTGAGCCCTGGACCAAAGACCAGCATTTCCCAATCTATTATTCCAGAGATAAGATTGAGAAGGTAAGCGTAAGTAAGACCTTACTGAAACCTGAATAAGCCTAAATCATCACGCAAGAGGGACAAGCTCGCAGACCCAGAGCTTGTCCTTTTTTTATGAAATCAATATCATTTCCTTCCAGATGTGTATTTTGGCTCCTGAACAATTAAATACCTATGGATATCGTACAAAATGTCAATTCACTAAAAATTGATCTTGAAAATTTACCTAAACCGGGCGGTTCTTATACCGCAGTCAATACCCGCGGCAATATTGCTTATGTTGCAATTCAGTTTCCGATAAAGAATGGGCAGCTCCAGCATGCCGGCCGTTTGGGTGATCAGATCAGCACGGAACAGGGTTATGAAGCTGCAAGAATCTGTGCAAGGAATATCATCGGACAGATTCAAAAATTCATTGGATTTGAAAATGTTGAAGGCCTCAATCATCTTGACATCTATTTTCAGAATGCTGAGAACTGGAATGATGGTCCAGCAGTAGCAAACGGTGCTTCTGAACTCTTTAATGAGGTACTGGGAGGAGCAGGAATACATACCCGCACAATAATTGGTGTACACTCCCTTTCCAGAAATTCCTGCATTTCAATTACCAGTTCCTTCACCTTAAAATCGAAATAATGCCTGCATCTTTTAAACAGCAAATACTTAGTTTCAGCACCCTATGAATCAATTTATACTTCGAAACATAAAAACTTTTGAAATGATCGGGGTCATTATGCGGATTTTCAGCTTTACGCTGGTCAGTTGGCTCGGTCCCGATAGCCCCTTTCTTTTTGTATGGGTTTTCAATACCATTGATGCTATTCTTCTTTCCTGGTGTGCGATACTCAAAAAAGACCGTGCCTATACCCTATTGAATGTGTTCTGGATTCTTGTTGGGATTATTGGAATTTTGAGAGCCATTGGCTACATTTAATTTAACCCTGAGAAATAGCTTGTTTTGGTATTGAACAATAAAAAGAATATGAGAAATTTCATTATTACAGGTATTTTGTTCCTTTTAGCTTCCTGCGGACAAAATGCAGAAGTACAGGGTCCGGCAGATCAGATCAGATTTGTGAACTATGTCAAATCAATCCGGGATGTTGTAAATGCTTCAGAACAGGATAAAGCCAATCGGAGTATCCTGCTCGACAATGGGGTAATTTCTACTAAAGCCTATGTAAAAGACAGTCTGGCTTTAAAGTTTAATTCCTGGCAGGCTACTCTGGTTGAAATCATCGAAAAGCCGGCTTCTATTGAAGTAAATTTCAGTATTCCGCTTGATCCTTCTAATAAATCTGCCCAGAAGTCGATTATTTTAAGCAGTATGCTGGAAATAAACAAAAAGGAAATGATAAAGGGATTAAAAACAGGCGATCAGGTGAAAATTAGTGGAAATTTTATTGAAAAAGAGGGATTTATTGATATCGATAGTTATAGTGATTATAAGTTTTCGAAGAATGTGTTTGATAATCCGGAATTCAAAATAGAGTGGATAATTGAGAATTGAGAGGGGAGAATTAAAAACGGATAGTAAATTAAGCCACGATGTCATCCCTGACACAGGAGGGAACTTAGCCATTGAATTGATAGTTGAGAGTGGAGAGTTGAGAATGTGGATTTCGTAGCTTGAGAACATAATTTGGGGTGGTAAATAAACAGGGAATTATATACATGGAAAACGATAAAGTTAAGAACATATCAAGGCTCAGTTTTTTAAAGAACACGGGTATTATCGCTGCGGGATTAACTTTTCTGCCGGAATTACTGAGTGCGGAATTGAAGGAAAGTCTTTTGGGCAGGCAAATGACCGGAGATGGGATTTTGGATTATCAGATCATTATTCCGGCACAGGCGAACGGGATTGAGAAGGAGGCAGCCTTGCAGCTGCAGAAGTATTTATCCAAATTATCTGTTAAGGCGGTTCCAATTTCAGAAGAAGGGAAATCAGTAGTAAAAAATGGTATTTACCTCGGTGAAACGGATTATGCGAAAGCCAGGCAGATCAATTTTATTCAGCTACCTGAAGCCGGTCTTATCCGGAAAACTGTTGGGAACAATTTTATAATTGCCGGTAGTGCGAAGAGGGGATTACTTTTTGGCGTTGTTGATCTGCTGGAAGATCTGGGTTTCAGGAAATATTCACCTGAGATTGCGACAAGTCCAAAAGCTAAGACTTTCAATCTACCCAAGACTGAAAAGGTGGTTGAGCCTAAGATCAAATACAGAACCACCTCCTACAGCCAAATGGCTGATCAGGAGTATTCAGACTGGCACAAACTTTCATCGAGGGATGACTGGGGATTATTTGTACATACCTTTAACACGCTGGTTCCGCAGCAACAATATGCCCAAAGCCATCCCGAATATTATTCACTGATCGATGGTAAAAGACGACCGGGAACCCAGTTATGCCTGTCGAATCCTGAAGTTTTAAAGATTCTTGTTGCCAGCCTGAAAAACAAAATAAAGGAAAAACCAAATTCCAGCTATTGGTCTGTTAGTCAGGATGATAACGACAGGTATTGCCAATGTGATGGCTGTAAGGCATTGAATGAAAAATACGGAAATGTCCCAAGTGGCTCGATCATTTATTTTGTCAATCAGGTCGCACGCGAAATTCCCGATAAGATCATTTCAACTTTGGCTTATTGGTACTCCCGCAAGGCTCCAAAAAACATTGAAATTGAGCCCAATGTTAATATTATGCTTTGCAATATTGAAAGTTCGCGTCAGGCTCCGGTTTATGTCACAGATCCGGCTTTTTCAAAAGACCTGAAAGATTGGGGTGCACTTTCAAAAGATATCATCATCTGGGATTACAATATACAGTTCACCAATTTTATATCCCCTTTTCCAAATCTGTATACCTTAAAACCCAATATTAAATTCTATACCGATAATCGCGTAAATGCTTTGTTCATGCAGGCAAACAACGAAGCAGCAGCCGAAATGGCCCTGCTGCGCTCTTACCTGATCAGCAAATTAATGTGGGATCCTGATGCAGATGATAAAGCAATTATCAATGAATTTCTGAACGGATATTTCGAAGCGGCAGCTCCATTTATCCGTCAGTACATTGAAAGCATGCAGGAATCACTCGTAAAAAGTGGCATGGTACTGAGTATTTTCGGGGATCCTATCCATGCAAAAAATGCCTATTTGTCGGCAGGAATGATGCAGCAGTACAAGCAGCTTTTTGATAAAGCCGAAAAGGCAGTAGCTTCAAAACCTGAATTATTAAAGCGCGTAAAAACTGCCCGTTTACCTCTCATGTATGCCGAGATACAAATTGGCCGCACAGAGATCAATACCGACCGAAGCATGTTCCGGAAGGACAGTGCCGGGCGGGTTTTACCTAAAGCAGAATTTAAAACCCTGGTCAATAGTTTTGCAGATGGCTGTACCCTGGATAAGGTCAAACTGGTGCGGGAAAGAAGCGGAACACCGGAACATTATCGTGCATCCTATATGCGGATTTTTGACAATATGGAAGGAATGAGCGCTGTTAAATCATTCCAGAAAAAAATCATCCCAATCAGCAAAGCGAATCCTAAATCAAAAGCTTTGGAAAGCCTGACCGACGGCATTTTTGCATCCTATGAATCATGGCAGGAAGCCGATCAGAACTGGGTATATTGTACCGCCGAACATATGGATTTTATCCTTGATCTCGGAGAAGTCATTCCTGTCAATTCTTTAAACATGGATTTCCTGAACCCGCAGGCACAACCCGACTGGCATTTGTTTGCTTTGCCAAAATTTGTTAGCTATTCCCTTTCTTCGGATGGTAAGGAATACAGCGAAGCCATTACAATCAGCAACCCCCATAACCCAAACCCGCTCGAAAACCAGGGAATTATAAAAATCTCATTCCTCCCATTTCTGGCAGAATTAAAATCAGGGACGAAAACCCGATACATTAAAGTCCATGCAGAAAGCTGGTTAAAAACTCCATCCTGGCATATTAGATCAGGGCAACCGCTTTCAATTTATACGGATCAGATTGCGGTGAGGTGAGGGGGAAAGGATTACTTAATATTAGGTTAAATTAAGGAGATACTACAATTAATCTTCTGTCCGTAAGGTTTCCATCGGTTACCATAATTGATTGTCCGGTACTACAGTAATTAACTGTTGTACAGTTTCAGCGCAGCGTCTCCGGATTGTCGAATGATGAAGAGCCCCACCTACGCTATTGTCCTTTCCCCATCATAAGCAGATGAAAATATACTCAAATTTCCTATGTTTGGGTCTATGACCCAGCCAACTACCCCCGCGAATCCGGTACGCCGTATTTTAGCAGCGAGCCTCATCGGCACCACCATTGAGTTTTTCGATTTTTATATTTATGCCACTGCTGCGGTACTGGTCTTTCCGAAACTATTTTTCTCAGCTTTGGATCCAGCTATGGCTACGCTCGAGTCGCTGGCTACTTTTGCACTGGCCTTTTTTGCAAGGCCCCTGGGTGCAGCACTATTCGGACATTTCGGCGATCGCAAAGGTCGTAAGGCGACGCTCGTTGCTGCGCTTATGACGATGGGTCCATCCACTGTCGCCATCGGACTCTTGCCGGGCTATGCCTCTATAGGCATTGCAGCCCCGATATTACTGGCCGTATTTCGTTTCGGTCAGGGATTAGGCCTGGGTGGTGAATGGGGAGGTGCAGTTTTACTGGCGACAGAAAATGCCCCTCCACACAAAAAAGCATGGTACGGTATGTTTCCGCAATTGGGTGCGCCAATAGGTTTCCTTTTATCTACAGGTTCTTTTTTTATACTGAGCAGAACCATGAATGATAGCGACTTTATAAACTATGGCTGGCGTATACCATTCATAGCCAGTGCATTGCTCGTATTTGTGGGCCTCTATGTGCGATTAAAAATTACCGAAACGCCTGATTTTATGAAGATCGTCGACAATAAGCAACAATCAAAAATGCCGGTTAAGGATGTGTTTGTAAAACATACCAAAGCCATCACTTTAGGTACACTAGCAACGATCACCACCTTCCTGCTCTTTTATTTAATGACTGTATTTACGCTGAGCTGGGGTACAACGGCGCTGAATTACACTAAAAGTGATTTCCTGATCCTGCAAATGGTCTCTATGCTGTTCTTCGGATTAGGCATCCCCCTATCTGCCTGGCTGGCTGATAAATATGGACGTAATGAAATGCTGGTTGCAGCAACTATTGGGATCATGTTGTTCGGACTTTTCTTTGCTTTCATATTTATCTCAGACAACCTATTTCTCACAGGAGTATTCCTTTCACTGGGTATGTTCCTGATGGGCCTTAGTTACGGACCAATAGGTACTGCACTTGCAGGGATCTTTCCGGCGCCTGTGCGTTATACCGGCGCATCCCTGGCTTTTACCCTGGCCGGGATTTTAGGTGCTTCCTTAACACCCTATTTAGCTACCACCCTTGCGCAGAATTACGGACTTGCCTATGTGGGTTATTATCTGACCATTGCTGCTGGACTTACGCTGCTGGCTTTGCTGGGATCGAGGAAAATGATGAAGGAGGTTTAAGCTAAAAGCAGAAAGCTTAAAGCCTAAAGCAAAAAGTCATAACCATAGAATAGAAATTAAAATGAGTACATAGAAAGCATAAACAAATAACAACATGAGAAATTTAATTTTTTTTATGCACACTTCACTTGATGGTTTTGTTGCAGGACCTAAGGGGGAATTGAACTGGGCAAAATTAGATGATGAGATTTTTGACTTTGTTGCAACAATGACCGACAAGGCTGACACCGCACTTTACGGACGGGTAACTTATCAATTAATGGAAAGTTATTGGCCCACTGCTGCCGATCATCCAAATTCCTCAAAACACGACAAAGAGCATTCAGTCTGGTACAAGAAAGTCCACAAAGTTGTTTTATCAAAGACAATCAGTGCAAAAGGACTTGAAAACACAACAGTTATTAGCGACAAACTCACAGAGAACATAAATAAAATCAAAAATCAGGAAGGGAAGAATATTTTAATCTTTGGAAGTCCGACAGCTTCACATTCATTGTTAAGTGAGGGTTTGATTGACGAATTTTGGTTATTTGTTAATCCGGTCTTACTGGGAGAGGGCATTCCTTTATTTAAAGGGATCAGCGAAACGACAAAGCTGAATCTTATCGAAACGAAAACATTTGATTGCGGAGTGATTGCACTACACTACCTTAAAGCTTAAAGCAGAAAGCTTAAAGACTAGCAGGCTGAGAGGACAAAAGGGTATATTCCAAAAGCTTTTGGCAGTAACGATTTGAATCTCAATCAATTCGTATATTTGTATCATGACAAGTTTGATAGACATCAAAAACACATTAAGAAACCATAAAGCACGGCTAACAGATAAGTATGGCTTGAGTTTTATGGCGATTTTTGGATCATATGGTCGTGGTCAACAGACAGAAAACAGTGACATAGACATTTTAGTTGACTTTCAAAGGCCTATTGGGGTTGAATTTATTGACTTAGCTAATGAACTTGAAAAACTTCTTAAGGTAAAGGTTGATCTGGTTTCAAGAAAAGGAATAAGGCCTCAATATTTGAAACAAATCGAACAAGAGTTAGATTATGTCTAAACGAGATCCAAAACTTTTACTTGCTGACATCCTTGAAGCCGTTAAAAAGATAAAAAGATATACAGTTTGACTATCTTATGAACTTTTCTCAGAAGATTCAAAGACACAGGATGCAGTAATTCGTAATTTTGAAATAATTGGAGAAGCTGCTAATCGGCTTCCTGAAGAATTTAAAGATCAACATTCGGCGGTTGACTGGTTTAGAATTATCGGATTCAGAAACCGAATAGTTCATGATTACATGGGTGTGGATTACGAGATCGTTTGGACAATAATTCAGAATGACATTGACAAATTATCCTATGATATAAAAAATTTATCTCTCAATAAATAAATACCCAATCTACTAACAGATCACAAGACTATGCCCTGTATCTCGTTTAGCTTTGAAAATCGTTCCAATAAACAAAGAATATGACAGAAAGAAAACTCTCAGAATTAACAGACAAAGGATTATTGCAGGTAGTAAAAAAAATGAAATCTAATTCAATTATGAATGCTGTATTAATTGGCTTTCTGGCAGGTATTATAATTTATAGTGTTGTGAAAAACACTTTAGGATTGTTGACACTAATCCCTCTGTTCTTAGCATATAAATTGGTTAATAAGTCGAATCCTAATAAACAGGAATTAGAAAATCTTTTAAAAGAACAGAATTTAAAATAACGTGGATTCAAAATTGAATTCTTAAGGAAATTACTCTTTTAGGTGGTTCTATCATCATTATATTTAGCACTTAAATTACAAGTAGCACCAATCAACATTAGAATTTTAATCCAAAGAATAAGAAATTTATTTTAATTGATAATTAATGTATTTTTATTGTTTATCAATAAATAATTATTATCTTGCAACATTAATTTAAATTTCTAAAAGGATGAAAAAGAAAAATAACTACGTGTTTACATTCCTGACTATTGTGGCATGGGTCATCTTCGTTGGCTTGTGTATTGAAGCCGGAGGCTTGATCGTCAATTTTATATTCAGCTTATACAAGCCTGAATTTGTCCAAAATTTATATCAGAAGCTGGACTTAAGTGAAATGTATAATGTTAGCAAATGGGATTTTTTCAATATGTACACCTTTATCCTGGCTATCTCACTTTTGAAAGCCTACTTATTTTATATCGTCGTCAGGCTAATAAGCAAACTTGATTTGTTAAAACCATTCAACAGTTTTGTTTCAGAACAAATTACTCAAATTTCTTACTTTACATTGTCCATAGGATTATTAAGTTCTCTAGCTCAGCACACAAGCACAAATTTGCTTAAGCAGGGCCTTAAAATTGATACACTGGGCCAGTTTTGGGCAGACAGTGAAGCGTTTATTCTAATGTCGGCGATTATTTATATAATTGCGACCATTATAAAAAGGGGAATTGAGATCCAAAACGAAAACGACTTAACTGTATAATCTATGCCAATCATTGTAAACCTGGATGTGATCATGGCAAAGAGAAAAATATCTCTGAATGAACTTTCCGAAAGAGTTGATCTGACATTATCCAATCTTTCAATCTTAAAAACCGGAAAGGCCAAAGCAATCCGTTTTAGCACCTTAGACGCAATTTGTAAAGCCCTGGATTGTCAGCCTGGTGATATTTTGGAATACGACAATGAGAACAAAGGAGGATAATATTGATTTTCAACCATTTTTAAAATTAGAGGAGTCGGGAGAACCTCATCTTTGATAATCCGTAGAGGCGCTGCGCTAAGGACAGTCGGTAATGATTCATAATAATCAAATAAATCATCTGAATCATGGTTCAGACAACAGCATAGTCGGGACTTTTCATCATTCTACAATTCCGCTATTCGATATCTTCTGCAAGGCATATCGAATTCCAGATGATGCGGGTTCTTAAACCGCATTTTAAATACATAAAAATCAGCAGGCAAAATTTTTATTTAATTTATAGATTTATAATAAATGAACCGCAGGGCAGATTCATTCCTATTCAAGAAAATAAAACATCATGGCAAAGAGAACAAGCGAAATCAAAGGCAAGGCGGCAGATACATTCCCCATCAATGAAATTATTGAGTCAAACCCAGGCTTCACCCGGCGGGAAGTGCTCGGTATGGCCGGCTTAGCGGGTATAATGGCCCTTACCGGCAATGCAGCGGATGCTTTCGCGCATACTCCGCAGACAAAACCTCGTATCGCTTGTCTTGTCAGCTATTGGGCTGCTACCAGATCTCATGCCGACTGGATCATTTGCAAGCTATTGGACGGTTATTGGTGGCATGGCGCCCATACTCCGTCGCGGGTGGAGGTTGTGTCTGTTTACATCCATCAACTTGAAGAAAGCGCATTGGGTCAGAAAATATGTAAAGCGAAAAACATTCCGATCTTTAAGACAGTAGCGCAAGCCGTCACACTTGGGGGAACGGAACTTGCCGTGGATGGTGTGGTCATTATTGGGGAACACGGGAATTACCCAACCGATCTTAAGGGGCACTGGCTCTTGCCGCGCTGGTGGATTTACAATCAGGTTATTCGCGTTTTCGAGCAGAGTAAGCGCTCGGTACCGGTCTTTAACGATAAGCACCTCTCCTATAATTGGGATGAAGCTAAGTGGATGTTTGACAAATCCCGGGAGCTGAACTTTCCCCTGACAGGAGGGTCTTCCATACCCAGCTATTATCGCAAGCCAGAAATAGAACTGGATATTGATACACCCATAAAGACATCGCTTGTGGTTGGAGAAGCTAATGATGAGGGAGCCATTTTCCATTGCATCGACCTGCTACAGTCCTTTGCAGAACGCCGAAAAGGCGGTGAAACTAGTGTTGAATCGGTACAATCAATCCGGGGTCCTGAAACATGGAACTGGGTCGAACGCAATCCATGGGCTGGCAAACTGCTTGAGGCAGTGCGGGCAAGTTTTGATCTGAAGCCGGGTTACTTTCAGGAGAATAACAGACCAAGTGTCCTTATCGTGGAGTATAATGATGGAACAAAAGCAGCTATAATTTCAGGCAGGAATGTGGGCTGGACTTACGCCGGCGAAATCGAAGGGCGCAAAGAACCGGTAATCGTCTCGATGCTTGGGATGCCCGGCCCCTTCGGGCAGTACCACGCCGCCAATGACCTGCCGCACTGGATTACCGAGATGATGCTGACCAAAAAAGAACCATTCAATGCTGAGCGGCTGCTATTGTCAACCGGAATTGTGAACCAATTCAATGAATCGAACTGGGAGAACAGCCGTTACTCTGCAATCGGACGACGTATCGAAACACCGTTCCTGAACATATCCTACCGCTCTACGCGCGGAGCACTCTTTAACAAGGGCGAACGACCGCCTAACCAACCCTACATCCGGGGTTTTGATCAGTAAATCAAAGAGCAAGGAGCAAACCTGCCGGCAGGCAGGGAAAACTATTAAACTCATCCGATGACTTGAGTCATCCGATGAGTTTAATAATTAATGTTGTGCTAAAAAATCAATTTTCGTAATCGATGGAAACTCTACGGACAGTTGAGTTGATGAACTTATTCCTTATTCGATATATTCTGAAAACCACCAATCCCCCTCCACTACATTTGTTACATGCCCCGACATTTATTCATTCCTAATCATTCAAAGTATTGTTAATTTAGTTTCCGGATATAGATTAAATGACAGGGCATAATATTCACTCCTAAACAAGAAAGAAAACCTTATGGCAAAGAAACAAGCGGAAATTGCAACAGGAGCTGCAGATTCCTTCCCAATCACTGAAATTATGGATGCTGATCCGCTGTTTACCAGGCGTCAAATGCTTGGAATCGCGGGTATGGCAGGTTTAACGGCTTTTGCGGGTAATGCTGCAGCTGCTGCTTTTCCGAATACTCAGCAAAGCCGACCCCGTATCGCTGTTCTGGCCAGTTATTGGGCTTTTACGAGATCGCATGCCGACTGGATTGTAAACAAACTGATTGACGGTTATTGGTGGGATGGTGCCTACACTCCTTCGCGGGTAGATGTTGTGTCTATTTATATGCACCAGCATGACGAAAGCTTATTGGGTCAGAAAGTGGCCAAGGCGAAAGGCATTCCGGTCTTTAAAACAGTAGCTGAAGCGTTGACACTAGGGGGCAAGGAACTTGCAGTAGATGGTGTTGTCATAGTTGCAGAACACGGTGAATATGCAACCGACCTCAGAGGGCACTGGCTCCTGCCACGCTGGTGGATCTACCAGCAGGTTGTGCGGGTTTTTGAACAAAGTAAGCGCTCGGTGCCGGTCTTTAACGATAAGCACCTCTCCTATAACTGGGATGAGGCAAAGTGGATGTTTGACAAATCTCGTGAGCTGAACTTCCCATTAACAGGAGGTTCCTCCATACCGGTCTATTACCGCAAGCCTGAGATAGAAATTGATATCGATACTCCTATAAAAAACTCAATCGTAATTGGAGGTGCGGGAGATGAGGGTGGTATTTTCCATGCTATTGATGTACTTCAAGCCTTCGTAGAGCGTCGTAAAGGTGGTGAGTCTGGCGTTAAGTCGATACAATCTATCCGCGGACCTGAAGCATGGAAATGGGTCGAACGCAATCCATGGGCCGGCAAATTGCTTGATTCAGTCGCTAAAAGATTTGAATTTAAACCCGGATATTTCCAGGAAAGCCCACAAACAAATATATGTGTCATCGACTATAATGATGGAACAAAAGCTGCTGTAATTGGCGGCCAGGGTGTGGGATGGACTTACGCAGGTGAAATCGCAGGACAAAATGAGCCGACGATTATTTCTATGCTGGGCTGGGCCGGACCTTACGACCAATATCATGCCTCTAACGCTCAACCACACTGGATCACAGAGATGATGGTTACTAAAAAGGAACCATTCAATGCTGAGCGTTTGCTTCTATCTACCGGTATTACAAACCACTACATGGAATCAAACTGGGAAGGCAGTAAGTACTCCGCAGTCGGACGCCACCTTGAAACACCTGCCCTGAACATCAAGTATCGCTCTACAAGAGGAGCACAATTCAGCAAGGGGGAAAGACCACCGGCACGGCCGTATATCAGGGGGTTTGATCAGTAGGAAAATGAGGTAGGAGGTCTGAAGTCTGAGGTAGGAGGTTTCAGACATCAGACATCAGACATCCGACTTCAGACCTCAGACATCCCTCCCATAAAACAGTAACAAGAAACACAGAAAAAGAAACCAAATAAAATTGCACCCATGGATCCAGATTCACTACCGATAAATAAAATCATAGAGTCAAACCCAAACTTTACCCGCCGTGAAATACTGGGTATTGGTGGAATAGCAGGTTTGGCTGCATTAACAGGCATCTCAAGCGATGCTCTTGGAAAGACTCAGGACAGAAAACCCCGGATTGCCGTGTTAGCTACCTTTTGGGGTGCTACGAGATCACATGCCGACTGGTTGGTAAACAAGCTGATTGATGGTTATTGGTGGCAGGGTGCTTACCATCCTTCCCGTGTTGAAGTTGTATCACTATACCTGCACCAGCATGATACAAGCTTGCTCGGACAGAAGGTCGCTAAAGCAAAAGGTTTTCCGGTCTTTAAATCGGTAACTGAAGCTTTGACACTCGGTGGCAAGGAACTTGCAGTGGATGGTGTGGTCATCGTTGGAGAACACGGCAATTATACCACCGATCTTAAGGGGCGTTGGCTCCTGCCACGCTGGTGGTTATACAATCAGGTTATCCGCGTTTTCGAGCAGAGTAAGCGCTCGGTACCGGTATTTAACGATAAGCATTTTTCATACAACTGGGATGATGCGAAGTGGATGTTCGACAAATCCCGTGAATTGGGCTTTCCATTGACCGGCGGATCCTTACTTCCGGTCTACTACCGCAAACCCGAAATAGAACTGGATAACGACACGCCAATAAAGCACTCAATCGTGGTTGGAGCTGCTCCGGATGAGGGAGCAATTTTCCATTGCATCGAATTGCTTCATGCATTCGTTGAGCGCCGCAAGGGCGGCGAGACAGGTGTGAAGTCGATTCAATCCATCCGCGGGCCCGAAGCATGGAAATGGGTAGAACACAATGCCTGGGCAGGCAAACTGCTCGATGCAGTCGCGAAAAGTTTAGACCTGAAGCAGGGACACTATCAGGCGAGCCCTAGAATAAACATCTGTGTCATTGAATATAATGATGGAACAAAAGCGGCTATCATTGGTGCTCAGGGGCCATCCTGGACTTACGCAGGTGAAATTGAAGGGCAAAATGAGCCGACAATTGTCTCTTTACTTGGCTTCCCGGGGCCATTCGACCAGTATCACGCATCAAACGCCCAACCGCACTGGATTGTAGAGATGATGCTAAGCAAAAAAGAACCATTCAATGCAGAGCGACTGCTTCTTACCACAGGAATTACAAACCATTATATGGAGTCAAACTGGGAAGGCAGTAAATACTCTCCTGTCGGACGCCGCATCGAAACTCCTTTCCTGAATGTGACTTATCGTCCAACACGTGGAGCACAATTTAACAAAGGTGAGCGGCCACCGGCACGGCCGTATATTAGGGGATTTGATCAGTAAGAGGCAGGAAGTCTGAGATAGGAGGTCTGAGGTAGGAAGCTTCCGACATCAGACTTCTGACTTCTGACCTCCGTCTTCAGACCTCAAATTTGAAATTAGCAGCCTTTATTCTGATAACAGGCAACCGACAACAGACATTAAACACATGAAAAGAAGAGACCTGATAAAGACTTTAACACTACTTCCTTTAGCTGGAAGTTTTCCAATAGATTCCCTTTTTGCTACTCCGGTAGCCGGAAATAATGTGCCCTTTAATATGCAGAATAAACCAATGCCTGATCTGCATCGCAAAGCATTTGTGATGGATGGGCATACGCATGTGATGACCCGCGAGCTGTTAATGGGAACTGATATCGGTCAGCGTTATACCGATGGGAATGTCGATCTGCCAAGGGCAAAAGAAGGTGGCGTTGACGCGATGTTCTTTTCAGTCTATACTCCTGAACACTATTATCCGGGAAGGTTTGAGACAAAAAATACTTTTCGGGTAGTAAACCTGGCATTGGACCAGATCAAAAAGAATCATTCTCAAATCGAACTGGCGCTTAATGCCAGCGATATCCAGCGCATCAATAAGAAGGGCAAAATGGCTGCTTTCCTCGATCTGGAAGGTCCATGGGACATGGATGGGGATATAAACCTGCTCCGGGCACTTCATCGCTTAGGACTTAGATCCATTCAACTGCCTGCACATAACACCACCAATGCGTTTATTGATACCTGTAATGATGTAAGTCGCTGGGGTGGCATTAACGATCTTGGAAGAAAAATCATCCGGGAAATGAATGAGCTAGGTATGGTGATCAATATTGCCCATGCATCTAATGATGCTATCCTGCAAAGTGTTGAGGCCAGTAAGCATCCCCTGATTTACAGTCATGGAGGATTTTACGGCATTGTACCACATCCACGCTGTATTACCGACGAAGCAGCAAAATCTCTCGCAGCAAAGGGTGGAGTGATTGGTATCCACTTCGGTAGCCTCTTTAACAATCCTATATACTGGAAATGGCAGCAAGGGCAGAAAAAATCCAACGAGACAAAGCCTGGCACAGTACAGGCTGCTCCTCTGAAGACCATTGAAGAAGTAGATAAGGAAGTACTTAAAGAGGTTCCATTGAGTTTCAGAGGAACCATCCCTGAAGAGTATTGGATGCATGTAGATCAGTTGGCTAAAGTGATTGACTATGGTGTGCAATTAGTGGGTGAGGATCACATGGCTTTGGGTTCCGATTTAGACGGTGGCCCCGAATTGCCGCGCGAAATTAAAGACATCAGCGATTATCCGCAGATGACCATGGCGATGCAAAGGCTGGGTTACAGTGATACGAGGATTAAGAAGATTCTTGGATTAAACTGGCTGAGGGTGATTCGGGAGGTGACGGGAAATTAGTAAATGAGCAAATAGAATAATTTGTCAATTTGTGTGAATAATCAGATTCCGGTCTCCGAACCGTATTCTAGGTTTATTAAAATCGATTTGTCATCGTGGCGAAAGCCACGACCTAATCTGCTTCTCAAGTAATCCAAATATTAGTCCGCTCAGTATGAATAAAGACGCTAAAAGCTTCCATGATTGTATTTCTTCACCTAAGTATATTGCCGAACTCATGAATCCTACCACCGGTACCAAAAGCGTAAAAGGAACAACCACTGAGGTGGAATAGGATTTCATCAGAAATCCCCAGGCACCATAACCTATATGGGTTGAGAAGTAAACAATATAACATACTGAGGCAATCGCAGGCCACGACATATTTTTCAATGAACTCTGGATAACATGCGGCCCTTCAAAAAAGTATGAGACCAGAACCATCACCGGAAAGGCTGCCAGATTACCCCAGACTACCAGTGCAAGTGGAGATTCTGAATGAATTTTCTTGGTGAACATATTCCCTGCAGCCCATGAAAAGGCAGCAAGAAGCATCAGAATCAGACCTGTAAAGGTGCTCCCACCATTAACATGATATCCCACAATCCCGATGCCGACGAAAGATATCAGGGAGCCGGCAATTTTGAAAGGACTTGGCCGGTCGTGAAAGAACAAGAAAGCAAGGCCCATTGAAAAGAATACCTGAATCTGGAGAACGAGTGAAGCAAGCCCCGGAGATATCCCAAGATGGATTCCGGTAAAAATGAACCCAAACTGCAGGGCGAAATTAAAGAGGCCGTAATATACAATCAACTTAACTGAGCCTTTGGGCCTGGGTATGAAAAACACCCATGGTAGGGCCGAAAGGCCAAATCGAAGCGCACTTAACAGAAAGGGAGGGAAACTCTTTAATCCGATATAGACTGCAACAAAATTGACGCCCCATATCAACACGATGGCAAGAACCATGAGAAGATGTTTTGGAGGTAAATTTATCGTGTTCATTATTTTAATAACATGTAAGCATGATGAGCCTCCTTATTAAATCATCCTCATTCTGATCCGAAACCTGTTTCCTTTACCAATGGACTGACTAGATTACTCATAAACCATAAAGCAGTCCGGTACTTTTTGAGTCTGTAAGATTCGAGTGGGGCAGGCCTCTTTACAAGGAGCGACAAATGTAGCCATCTTTACGAATCTGTATTGAAATTTTTGAAATAATCTGCCGAATGGTCCAAAACCTGTGGAATTCTCCTTCATTCGTTTTATTTCATATTCTCTTGACTATTCCGCCCTGATATAACTGAACAGGTTAATTAACGAGTTCGATATAGGCATTACTCTTCTAATCAGATTGAGGTTTCAGCTTTGAGCTGTAGAGAAGAATTGAGCGCTGAAATTTTACTCTCTCAACCCGATTGTACTATCGCGTTTCCTATTCCCTATTCCTACCTGATATCTTTCCCAGAGTTTGAACAGTCATTAATCCTTATTTTATAAAAAAGAACACAAGTTTTCATAATTACGGAAATTGATTTTTCAGTAAAACATTGAATAGCTGTTGTACAGTTTCAGCAAAGTATTTCCACAGACAGTGAGTCTACCTGCAAAGAAAGGGCATTCCAGAGCTAATTCAATTTCGGCAAAGAAAAACAGACTGTAGTCCCCTTACCTAATGTACTTTCAATCCATAATTCGCCATGATGATTTACGATTAACTCTTTAGAAAAAATCAATCCGAGTCCACTGCCTTTTTCATTGGCGGTACCGCGCATTGTCGTTCGCCTATTCATATCGAAAAGTGATTTCAAGGAATCATGGCTCATGCCAACACCTTCGTCCCTGACTAAAAAAGTCAATTTATCCTCAGCTTCTATTGCAGAGAAAATAATGGTTTGGTTACTATGGCTAAATTTAACAGCATTAGCTGTTAAATTTCTTATAACGAATGAAATCTGCTCCAAATCGGCTATAATGCCGATTGCCGGCGAGATATTGTTTTTAAAAACTATGTTTTTCTTAAGAGCCGCCTGATTGAAAAACAGTTTTATTTTTTCAACCACCTGATAGAGATCTATCTGTTCAGGTTTAATCTTACTTTCAGAATTATCAGCATAGTAAGTTTGTGTTGCCCATGCTAAAATATTATCCAGTGTTTCCAGCGAAAGGTCTACGCTTTTCTGTAAATCAGCAGTTAAGCTTTTCTTTTCGTTTTCTGTCAATTCATTGTTCACCATAAGTTCCAGTATCCCCTTTGCATCTACAAAGGGGGTACGCATATCATGCCCAATGACAGTAAGCATCCTATTCTTAAACATGATCGAATTCTCAAGGGCTAATTTTTGGTCTTGTATAATTTTTTCGGATCGTTTAGCATTATTAAAGACTACGATATAAATAAAAGAAATGGCGATTAAGGGAATTACGGTGTTTATAAGATAAAATACAGGTGCTGCTTTGGGTAAGGGAAAGTAGGGAAAATAAAATTGCTGATGTAAATTAATAATTACAGCAACCATAAGTATGATCAGAATACTAATTATTTTATATCGGGTACTCTTACTGAAAATTGCCAAACAGATGAGGGCAATGATCAAATAATTTTGATTGCCAAGTTTGGTTCCAAATGCTAAACATGAATAAATAATCCAGATGGTGGTGCTTATCGGCAAAAAGTACCGTACAAGGTTTATAGCTTTAAAATAGCAAAGTACCAGCGAAAAAGTCATAATTCCCGCAAGTGCAATCAGGGATATGGCATAAGGTACCGAGTCTCTTCCAAAAAATGCACTGATAAGCGCCATAACACCACTAGTGGCACTAATAGCACTCATTATTTTAACAAAGGAACTATCCGCAAATCCGGTTTCGCCGTTCCTTAAAAAATAGTGGTTTGACATATGGTTAAAATTTATCCGAATATAATACTTAAAAAAATAAAGCAGGAAAGGAAGAATATGATCTCAGCTATTAAAATTAATTAAAGGACAAATTGTCTTAAGATTTATTAACTTATAGAAAAGTATGTCTTAGGTCCTACCCCTCCCCAGGGTTTTCATTAACTATATAATTTTTAAACTAATGATGCACAAAAGAACTAACATACGCCAACTATAAGCAAGAGCATTCTGAAGCCCAGAAACTACTTTACAAAATCCCCCGCCGCGTGATTGACAAAGAAATTAAATAGAAAAAGCATAAAAATTGTCCCCATAAAAGTTAAAAACGGATCTTTTGTAGCTGGAACGATCGGATGGTCATTCCTCCAGTATCGCCAACAGGCAAAACCAAAATTTTAAACGAGTTGAATCTAAGTGCGTTCGCATAAACGTATATAACATATCAAATTTGTTCATGAAAACTCTCCTGGCCTATACTGCAATTTGTTTTTTAATAAATAACACCAGCTTTGCACAGGTTAAGATAGATGCTGCAGATTCCATCCACAAAGAAGTAAATCAGGAATATATCGAGCGATATAAAGAAAACCGCGAACTATCCTATACTAGTCCTTTCGGGGAGATAGGCGCTCCTGCTAAATTTATTATCGAGGGGCGGCTCACCACCACTTACTTAATAATTGCCAGTAAACACTTGCCGGTATCACTTGCGCTAATTCCTGATTTTACAGTTAAAGTGCTCAATGAACGGTCGGCCGGAGTGCGCACCTCTAGCTTTAGGCTTGGAGCAGCAGCCTATGTGCGGTTAAACAACGATGCTGAACATTATAAATATGCTGAGCTAAGTTTTACCCATCATTCTAACGGACAGGATGGCAATGCCTTAAACCCAGACGGCACAATAAACACGTATAATGGCAATTTCAACACCAATTACATCACTGCTTTGTACAGGTTTGGCCATTTTCAGAATCAGGATCCTCAGCATACTGCATATTCTTCATTTAATCATCGCGTAGGTGTAGAAATACATAAGGGTTTTAGCTATGAGCCCATCTTAAAAAACGATTATGGTTTTACCCGGATCCTGTATAGCTTTTCCTTCAGGAGGTACAACCTATATAAAGAAAATGGCAGATCGTGGAAAAAGTTGAAAAACAGAGAGAACGATGACCAGAAGGTATTGGAAAAGGAATTGATTCGGGTGAACGCTGATTTATCTTATGCCGTTAATCCGATGGCTGAATACAAATTTGGATCAGCAAAGAAAAGACTAAATGCAGAGGTTTCATTCAACTACAGCATGCCTTTTATGCAGAACGCATTTCTGATGGCTTCCGCCGGATATTATGGCGAGGATCCATACAATATCTATTACACAAATCAGTATAGTTATATCCGTTTGGGGATTTCCAGCGGATTTATAAAGAATAAGATTCGTTCATTGCAATACTTAAAATGAGGGATTCTTATTTTCGCTAATGAATGTAGATTGAGCTATAACGTGCCAAAATGTGTCAGCAAACGTGTCAATAAACCTTAAAATCCTTATAATTATATCTACAAATTAAGTATTAATTCTAGACACAAGGTAAGCCATCAAATAGCATAAATACCCCCTCAAGCAGGCCGGCGACACCTTGCAGCATAAAAAAGCCTCAGAGAATATCTCCGAGGCCTGTGCACCCAACTGTGCGTTTCTCGAACCACTTTATGGATGATTTGAAGCGATTAGTGGATCTATGTGCTTGAAACAAGGTTTTGATAAGAACCCAACTGTGCGTTTCTCGAACCGGGAAACTTAAATACATTTCATTTAAGTAATGTCCGTGACACCACTAACTCGGTTTTTTATCCATAGTTTAAGGTCACTATCGATAATAATTAACGGTAACATATCGGCAATTCAAAGGAAAATTACCCCTCTTAAAAGAAGCATTCGTCTAAAAAGATAAAATTCGCTAAATAGCATAAGATGATCTTACCAAGGCTCAACATAGATAAATATCTGCCTCCATTATTACACATGTTAGGATGGTTTGCCTACATTTTAATGGTTTACATTGGAAATGCGTCAAGGGTAAGTTCCTATTCTTTATTAGTTCATCAGGGCTTAGGCATCGTATGCCAGGGGATAATCTTTTATGCAAACTTCATTTATCTGCTCCCCTTCATTTTTAAAAGGATCAGGCTTATTAGTTGGATCTTTATTAATCTGCTATTGATCGTCTTTTTATCTGCTTTTTTTGTCTGGGTTCAGTATGCATTTAATTATCATACCACCCTATCCGACAGGCACTATATTCTAGATATCTTCATACGTATTATTAATAATGTAGCATTTCTTGGACTTGCTATGATCATACGGTTCAGTATTGATTGGTTTAAACAGAAATATAATGAAAATGAATTGGAGAATAAAACACTTAAAACAGAGCTTGCTTTTTTAAAAACACAGATCAATCCTCACTTTCTGTTCAATGCACTCAACAACTTGTATGCGTTGTCATTAAAGAATTCTCCTGAAGCTCCTCAATCCATTTTACAGATCTCAAAGATCATGCGTTATTTGCTTTACGAGACCAATGACTCGAAGGTTCAACTGAGTAAAGAAATAGAGATCATTCAGGATTATATAGCCCTGCAGCAATTAAAATCCAAAATAAAAACTGAAGGACTATTTACGATAACCGGAGATTCTGAATTAATCAATATTGAACCTTTATTGCTGCTTCCGTTGGTTGAAAATGTATTTAAGCATGGTGCGGCGCCAATGAAGATACAACTAACTATAACGAGCAAAACAATAACATTCGGAACTGTTAATCTTAAAAAAACAGAACAGAAAACAGCGGAAGGCATTGGCCTGCAAAATCTAAAAAGACGACTTGAACTACTTTATCCAGATCAATATCAATTGGATATTGATGAAAAAGAAGGCAACTTTATAGCAGAGATGATTATACAATATAAATCATGATCAGATGTATTGCGATAGATGATGAGTTTCTGGCCTTAGAGGTTATAGAAAATTATGTTGAACGGTTGCCGCATGTCCAATTGGTAAAAACATTTACGAATGCGCTGGAATCGATATCGTTTCTCAATCAGGAACAACCTGACCTTATCTTTCTGGATATTGATATGCCCGAGATCAATGGCATTGAGTTTCTCAAATCATTGAATAAACCTCCCTTAGCCATTTTTACAACAGCTTACTCTCAATTTGCACCAGAAGCATTTGATCTTGATGCTGTTGATTACCTCATCAAGCCCATTCCTTTTGAACGCTTTTTAAAAGCAATACAGAAAGTAGAGCAAAGGATGAATTCCACAGCCGATAAGAACAACCAGCCCTATCTGTTCATCAAATCAGATTATAAGACATTCAGGGTTGATTTTGATGATATTCTGTTTATTGAAGGGATGAAAGATTTTATATCCGTACGCACCTCCAACCAGGAAATTCCAACACTGTTAACCATAAGTGGAATCCTTGAAAAATTACCTGCATCTAATTTTATACGTGTCCACCGTTCCTTTGTAATAGCGTTGAACAAAATAAGCAGCATTGAACGCGGCCATATCTTTATCGGCGAGTTCAAAATCCCTATCGGAGATATGTATCGCGATGAGCTGATGAAAAGGATCGTCTGACCTTCATTTTTGCAGGCATCTTTTTTTAACCCCCCTATTCTGACCGTTCACCTCCAAAATCAGGTCATTGATGAATTTATTCTTCAATTGGACAAGTCGCCTGTTTCTTTGATGACATTATTAGTTAAACACGAATATGTCATCAATAGTAAAGACAACAAATCTGGATTACTCCTTTAACGCCGGAGAAAAGATCCTGGATAATATCAATTTGGATATCCCGGACGGAAGCATTTATGGTTTTCTTGGCCCGAATGGTGCCGGAAAAACAACCACACTACGGTTATTGCTTGGTCTGCTTCAGATTAAAACACCTGGCATCAGGATATTGGGACGGGATTTCAAAAGCAACCGGATCTCAATTCTCCGGTCTATCGGTTCGCTGATTGAACAGCCCTCGTTATACCTCCACCTTACCGGTAATGAAAATCTTGAGATCTTCCGCTTATCCTATGATCTTCCCAAGTCGCGAATTGCAGAAGTCTTGACTATTGTTGGCCTAAGGGACGCGGCAAATAAAAAGACAAAGGCATATTCTTTAGGGATGAAACAACGGCTTGCGATAGCTATTGCTTTACTTCATGACCCGGAACTTTTGATCCTGGATGAACCTACTAACGGACTGGATCCAAATGGCATCGTTGAAATCCGAGATCTGATAAGCAAGCTAAACCAACAACATGGCAAAACCATTATTATCTCCAGTCACCTGCTCTCTGAAGTAGAAAAAATAGTTACTCACGTAGGGATCATCCATCACGGCAAATTACTCTTCCAGGGTACCTTTCCTGAATTACAGAAATTGCAGTCCAACCATTCCTTCATCGAAATTAACACCAGTGATAATATAAAAGCTATGGATATTCTGGGTGGGGCAATTTCAAAGAGTAATATGCTGCGGGTACATTATAAAAACGACAAACAACTGGCAGAGATTAACCGAACATTGGTTTTGAAAGACTTTGAGGTATATCATCTGGCTCGTGTAAAGAATGACCTCGAAGAGATATTTATGGAACTAATTGCTGAATGATCATGAAAAGATTTTTTTTAAATACAAAAACTGAGTTCCTGAAAAGTAAAGGAACAGCAGCAGTGTGGCTCACTATTCTGGCTGCACTATTTATCCCTGTCATTTATGCCATGGTGTGTTTGGAACGCCCTGATGTGATGGTTAAAAAGATCAATTCTGATCCATGGATGGCTTTCCTAAGAATGAACTGGAAAAATGTAGCCGCGGTCATTCTTCCACTTTATTGTGTACTGATGACCAGTCTGATCATACAAATTGAATACCGGAACAATACCTGGAAACAGGTTTATACCCTTCCGCGAAAATTTGCAGATGTGTTCTTTTCTAAATTTATTGTTATCCATTCGTTCCTCATTGGATTTATTCTGCTATTCAGCAGCGCAATAATTATATCCGGATTATCAGTTGCTCGGCTCAATCCGGCATATCATCTTCTAAGTAAAGATATTCCATGGATGATGCTACTGATTATAGCATCAAGAATCTATCTCGGCCTGTTCGCCATAACAATTGTACAGTACTGGTTAAGCCTTCGATTTAAGAATTTTGTCGTTTCGTTGGGGATTGGCATGGGCCTTTGGATTACTGGTATAGTGTTGATGGATTGGGACAAGATCGTCTATTACCCATACATGTATTCAACGTTTATGTTCTTTACAGATTTTGATAAAAATCCCGAAACGCTTGTACAGTTGAGCCTGTGTTCAATTATTAGTTCTGTCTTGTTCCTGACCTTATCCTTCCGGGATATTTATCTATTACCTGAACGGGGATAATCTTAAAAACTTCTAAATCAATACAAATGAAAGCATTAATTTTTCATATAGCATTGCTATTGGCTGTAACAAGCGGCTATGCGCAACAAATAAACGGGTCTGTTAAAGGTGAAGATGGTTTCCCGTTAAAAAACGTATCTGTATCTCTAAAGAAAACAAGCGATAGCTCAACTGTTAAGCTAAATATATCCGATGAAAAAGGGAACTATAGTTTTAATAATATTCCTGCGGGAAAATATTTCATTACAGCCGCATATACAGGTTACCTGAACCAACGATCGGATGATTTTGAGGTAACAAAAAGTGATGCCAATATTCAAACTATTTTTCTGGCAAAAGCCCAGATAAATTTAAAGGAAGTAACAATCACTTATCAAAAACCCTTAATAGAAGTCAAATCTGACAAGATCGTTTTGAATGTAGAAAACACAATAAATGCTATCGGTCAGGATGCATTAGAGCTGCTTCGCAAGTCTCCCGGTGTCATTCTCGACAAGGATGATAATTTAAGTTTGAACGGCAAAAATGGGGTGCAGGTTTATATTAATGGTAAGCCAAGCCCACTGTCAGGGACTGATCTTTCGGAATACCTAAAATCATTTCAATCTTCACAGATTGAAGCCATAGAGATCATTTCCAATCCATCCTCCCGTTATGATGCTGCCGGCAATGCAGGTATTATAAACATCCGGTTAAAGAAGAATAAAGCTTTTGGAACCAACGGTACATTGACAGCCGGACTTGGAATGGCAAACAGTCCAAAATATAATGGCGGGCTGACACTCAACCACCGTAATAATAATATAAATCTATTTGGAAGCTATAGTTACAATGAACGTAAAAATGATGGATATTTAACGACCTACAGAAAGCTTTTGGACTCCACTTTTAATCAATCTGCCGTTAATGTCAATCAATCAGAATCTCATAGTCTGCAGGGAGGCGCAGACTATATTCTAAATCAAAAGAATACTATTGGAATTCTTTTAAATGGTACGCTATCTGATAATCATGTAAACTTTAATAATAAGACGGTTATTTCTTATACTCCAACAGGCCTGATCAGCAAAAGCTTAACAACAAATACACTAAATGAAACAACCAGGAACAACGGTAGTATCAATCTCAATTATAGATTTGATAACACAAAAGGCCACTCCTTAGGGATTGATGCTGATTACGGCATTTATTCGGTTCATAACAATCAACTTGTACCGAATCAATATTTTTCTCCCGCCGGAACATTTTTATATGACAACACGTATCGGCTCTTAGCCCCAACCACCATTCAAATTTATAGTTTCAAATCTGACTATGAGCGAAAATTAAATAACGGTACACTCGGGCTGGGTGCTAAAAGTTCCTATGTAAATAGTTCCAATGACTTTCGCGAATACAGTATCAAAAATGGAGCAGAACAATTGAATATTGATCACAGCAATAACTTCGCTTATAAAGAGAATATCAACGCAGCGTATGCCACATATAATCAGGCATTTAAAAGCTTCACTATACAGGCAGGTTTGCGTTTGGAAAATACAATTGGGAAAGGGGTATCGATGAGGTATAGTTCAATAACCGGATCTTTTGCCAGTGATTCAGCTTTTCATCGTAATTATACGTCTCTGTTTCCAAGTGCCTCGATCAATTTTAACCATGATCCGATGAAGCAATGGAGCATCAATTACAGCAGACGTACAGACCGGCCATCTTATACAGACCTTAACCCTTTTGAGTTCAAGCTCGATGATTATAACTTCAGGAAGGGTAATACATTGCTTACGCCTCAATATACAAACAGCATTGGAATCACTTATCTATATAAGCAGAAATTAACTACGGGTTTGAACTATAGCCATGTGAAGGATGTGTTCGGCATCATTCGGGATACTCTAAACAGATCTATGACTTATGTAATGAAAAAGAATCTTGCATCGCAGGATATTGTTAGCCTGAGTATGAGTTATAATCTTTCTGTGAAATGGTACACGCTCTTTGCAAATTTAAACTCCTACTATGTTGACTATAAAGGAAATTTTGGGCCAGGAAAAACGATCAATATGAATACTGTTGCAACGGAAGTCTTCCTGCAGCAATCTTTCCGTCTCGGTAAAGGATGGTCATCGGACCTTGGCGGATTTTATAATTCGCCAACAGTTATCCAGGGTGCTACAAAGCTCAAAGGATATTGGAGTACAGACGCGGGACTTCAAAAACTATTACTGCAAAATAAAGCTTCACTTAAGTTATCTGTGAGCGATCTTTTTCACACATTATATAATACCGGAACAATTAATTATGCAGGACAGCAAATTATTGCAAAAAGCGGAGGTGAGACACAGGTTTTCAGGTTAGCTTTTTCATGGAGATTTGGGAATAGCCAACTAAAAGCACTTCCAAAACATAAAGCGGGAACGGAGGATGAAAATAGACGGTCTGTAAATTAACTGTAAACAATGATAGAAAAATCCAAATTGGGCTCGAACCAAAAAAGTGCCTTTGCAAGCTTTAAATAACATTTTCAGAATAGATCGAATCAAAAAACGGCCTTAATGATATCATTAAGGCCGTTTGTGCGCCCACCTGGGCTCGAACCAGGGACCAAAAGATTATGAGTCTTCTACTCTAACCAACTGAGCTATGGGCGCCTTCGTCCGACGTAGCTTTAGCGAAGTCGGATTGTTGATTTCCCACCTACGCTAAAAAGCTACGGCGGGTGAATAAGGTTGCAATTTTACGGAAATGCTTTGGGATTCTAAAATAGAATTTAGGAATTATTCGAATTTGATAAACGAGTGATGTTTAAGAGGGGTTTGGAGCCCAAACACCTACCTGCAAAACTAAATAAAGACAAGACTCTGCCCTAATGTCCATTTTGGACATCAAAGCATCTTACAAAAATTGATTGATCAAAAGCACTCCGAGTAAACCAAGCACAGATACCAAACTCTCCATTATAGTCCATGTACCGAAAGTCTGTTTCAAACTCAGGTTAAAATATTCCTTAAACATCCAGAATCCGGCATCGTTCACATGAGAAAACATCAGGCTACCGGCACCTATAGAAAGCACCATTAACTCTGCAGATACGCCACTCCCGACCAATGGAAGGACAATACCTGCTGCTGTAAGTCCGGCAACCGTAGCCGAACCCAGGGTAACCCTGATTAAAGCGGCGATGAGCCAGCCAAGAAATAAAGGTGACAGATCAAACCTTGCGGAAAACTCTTTGACTGTATCTCCTACTCCACTGTCAATAAGAACCTGCTTAAATGCACCGCCTGCGGCAATAATCAAAATAATCATCGCAACACCTTTAAGCCCCTCGGCACTGTAATCCATTGCCTTAGCGATTGGGATTTTGAGAACAATGATGCTAAGCAATACCGCTGTCAGCAAGGCAATTGTAGGATCTGCCATAAACACAAACAGGGGTTGAATAGCTTCCGAACGAATGAAAAAAGTGCCTGCAGTACCCGCAATTATTAAAAATACCGGCAACAAAGCTGTGATAAAGCTCCTGAAGCCAGATGGCAGTAGTTTCTCCTCTTCTGGTAAAAATTCAAGCGGACTGGCAACAGACAAATTATTCTTCAGGATGATGCGGGGTAAAATTATTCCTCCGGCGATCGCAACAGGAATAGTTAATATTAAACCATAGATAAGAATAATGCCCACATCGGCTTTAAATATAGACGCTATGGCCAATGGACCGGGATGAGGAGGGAGAAAACCATGAGTAACTGACAATGAAGCCGCCATTGGCAAAGCCAGGTATAATAAGGGCAAACGCGTGGTGGAAGCAATGGCAAATATCAGCGGAACCAAAACCACAAATCCTGCATTATAGAATAAGGGGATACCAACCAGTAAGCCCGTTAATAATATCGCCCATTGAATATTTTTAATCCCGAAAAGACGGATCAGGATGAATACAATTTTTTTAGAAGAACCACTTTCTTCAATCAATTTACCCAACATTGCACCCAGAGCTAATACCATCACCATACTTCCGAGCGTACTGCCTATACCGCTTGCAATGGTGGTCATTACTTTACCCGGCGTCATACCAAGCAGTAGGCCCGTGATAATAGATACGATAAGTAAAGCCAGCATTGGACTTACTTTTTTTACAATAAGAATGAGAAGAAGCAGAAGCCCAAAGAGTACAATGAGTAAGGCCATAACAATAAATTAATGCTCAGAAAAACTGATTTGTTTTAATAAAGATTAGCAAATAAATCCTTATTTAACAAAATATTGAGAGAAATAAACAAATAGAGGTTCAAGAATTTTCTCAATTATAAGCCCGATCATTTCAATTTTGAAACCGCCCAAAATATGGCATTTCTGTACAGGCTCGTATAGGATGGATTTTCAAACAGTTCAGGCCCATGCCCCATAAAAATATAGACATTCCTGGCTTTCATTTTTGTATTTGTCCAGATAACGGGATGATCTCCCATCTTAATATCCCTTGACGGGATATAGGTATTTTCATCTACAGTAGCCAGAACCTGTATGTTTTTATTCAAGCGCGGACTTTTATCATAGGTATACCATTCTTCTCTGACAATAGGAAAAGAAGCTGGTACACCTGCCATTACAGGATGTTTCTTAATCTCTACATTCACTGTGGCCGCTGCAAAATCCGGGATGTACTTTTTGAATTGAATGCCGCCCATAAATTCGGAAAACCATTGCCATAATGGAAAACCATCGAAAGTTCCGAGCAGGGTAGCATGATGAAAACCTATCCAGCCTCCTTTACCCTGTTCAATATATTCAATAAAAGCATCTTCGGATTCTTTACTCCAGGAATAAGGGGGATAATCGATCTGAATAAATAGTTGATACTGCCCGAGGAACTCCTTAGTAATGGGCTTGGTATTGGTATAATAATCAATGGTAAAATTACTATCTGCCGCAAGCTTGTTGAGCCAGATCTTCGCTGCCTGAGTGTGCAGAAGATGGTGCCCACCGTTCTCTCCTATGGCAAGCACCTTAAATCGCGGTTTAATGGTTTGAGCGCTAACAGAATTGCTGAAAAACAGAACGCAGAGAAATAAAAGTATTTGAAACTGCCTCATCTTTATTTTTAATATCACTGAAATATCCATGCAGCTTAATTAGGGAGTGTAGCAAAAATTAAAGTTTCTACTTGCCCTGAATAAACCCTGGATTTACCAATTAGCATTTGGAATGCGAACACAGAATTTACTACCTTTTCCCATTTTACTTTCCACCCAGATTGAACCTCCGTTCTTTTCAATAAAATCTTTGCATAAAAGTAGTCCAAGCCCTGTACCCTGCTCATTATCAGTACCACGGGTAGTAAAGGTCTCCTGCTCAAATAATTTCTTCTGGTCAGCCTCAGAGATTCCAACTCCGGTATCTTTGATACAAAGAATAGTATTATTTCCTTCCGCACTAGTGCTAAGTTTAATATTACCACCACGTTTTGAGAATTTCATGGCATTGGATATCAAATTCCTGACTACCAGTTGGATCATGTCTTTATCCGCATAAACCTTACACCCCAATTGAATATTGTTTTCTATTAAGATATTCTTCTCGTGAATTATGTTCTCAAAAAGATGAAGTACATTAACACTAACTTCTTTCAAATTAAAATAAACAGGTTTTACCACCTCTCCCTGAAGCTGACTTTTCGACCAGAATAAAAGATTCTCAAGTAGACCGCTGGTATAGCCAATGTTCTTTGATAATTGGGGCACAAATGATTTGAACTCTTCCTCAGTAATCATACCCTCATTGAGCATTTTGATAATATCATTTAAATTGATCAGTGGCCCCCTGAGATCATGTGAAATGATCGAAAACAGTCGGTCTTTCAGCTTGTTCATGCCTAAAAGCTCATCCGACTGCAGGCGCACCTTATTTTCAATTTCTACGCGTTCTGTAATATCCCTGATCAGGATAATCAAGCCGCTGTATGCATGCTGATTTTCAAACAAAGGAGTAAGGCTGGCTTCCAGAAAAAGCTCAGAGCCCACAAGTTTCAATTGTAATTGCCCACCCTTTCGGGCCTTAATCAATTCATAAAGCTCAGTCTGCTCCGGAAGGATTATCTCAAGTCGCTTACCAATGATTTTTTTCTCTTCAATCGAGAGGATCTTCCTGATTTCCTGATTCAAATCTACAATCCGGTCCTGATTATCCGTCACAATCAGACCTTCGTTCATAGCTTCAATAACTTTCTCACGTGCAATTGGGATGATATCCAGCAATCTGAAACGAACGAGTCCGATACTAAGAAACAGCATCGTAATGACGAATGCAAAAGGTGTACTATCAATATGTCCCATTGGCCGGTAACCAAACAAGTACAGTACATTGGCAACCCATGGAATGAATACCGCAATGAGAATGGTTAGATTCTGCCTTCTAAAGACCTGGTCAGACTTCCTGTACTTATTGACAAGCAAGATTACTCCCCAAACCAAAAGTGTATAGAAATAAATAGTATGAACGATATACCAGGGGCCAGTTTCAAGGCTTAATAATGGGAAGGGACCCGAGTTATCAACCCCTACACTTTTATAATGAAGATGATGATACTTATTGGTCCATACCATCAGTAGCGTGATTAATGGCAACACCATGAAGGCATAAAAATATTTCGGGTTCAGCCACTTATCCTTGCCGGTAAACTTTAAGAGGAACAATAACCAGAATGCCGGGATGAAGGCTATTCCAAGATACTCGACATTGATCCAGAATAACATCTGCTCAAGGCTGGTACTTGAAAGTTCTAATCCATAACTTAGCGCCCAGATTGCAATGCCTAACATCATAAATCCAAACCAGCGTACAACGATCTCATATCTGCGAAAAATCCTGACACACATATAGAGTGTGATGAGGCCGCAGATTATTAGAATAATTGAATAGGTATTCGGAATAAATGTCATTTAGCAGATCAGATCGGGCAAGAAAAAAACAAAAAAGAACCCTGACTTTAAAAGGTTAAAATTTTAATATACTGCACTAAATATATGAATAAGATTAGAAATATAATTTTCGATTATGGTAATGTAATTTTCACTATTGACTTCAACAAAGCCCAGCATAGTTTTACTGAGCTTGGAGTCAAAAAAATAGAACATTTCTTTTCACATAAAGGTCACGATTCACTGTTTGATCAGTTTGAACAAGGCCTTATCTCCTCTTCAGAATTCAGGGAGGGTATTCGCAAAGCCACCGGAATCGAAAGTTTAAGTGATGCTGAGATTGATAAGGCATGGAATTCCCTGCTAATCGGTGTTCCTGAGCCAAACCATGATCTTCTTTTGAAAGTAAAAGAAAAGTACAGAACCTTCCTGCTTAGCAACAACAATGAAATCCATTACAACTGGATTATGGATTACCTTCAAAGAGAGCATCAGTTAGATTCCAATGCTGTATTTTTTGAGAAAGATTATTATTCCCATCTCATGAAAATGCGGAAGCCCAATCGCGAGATCTTTGAATTTGTAATGCGTGAAAACAATCTCAATCCTAATGAAACCCTTTTTATAGACGACAGCCCGCAGCATTTGAAAACTGCTGATATGCTGGGACTTAACACCCACCTGCTAACAGCGGATGAGACACTGGAAAGTTATTTGTATGATTCCGGAATATTAAGCAGATAAATGCTTTGATCCAGGAACCAAGAACCAGGAGCAAAGACAGATTGGAGTTAATTAGAGATTAGGCTTTTTTGTCTTGGTTCTTGGTTCTTGATACTTGATACTACTTCAGTTTCCGGCGCTTCATTTCGGCAGAGATCAAACGAAGCTCCCTGCCCATTTGCCCGGCAACTGATGTGTTTTCCTCTGCCCTCCTGAAAAGATAAGGCATAACCGCCTTTAGCGGCCCATAAGGAACATATTTCGCAATATTATAACCTGCTTCACCCAGATTAAAGCTTAAATTATCACTCATCCCAAGTAATTGGGAAAAATAAATATGCTCATGATTATGTGGGATACCCTTTTCTTCGAGCAATTCAGTCAGTAATTCACAGCTAAATTCATTGTGAGTACCGGCGACAAAGGAAACAAAATCGATCTTACTGATACAGAACTTTAAAGCATCATTATAATCATTGTCTGTGGATTGCTTATCCGTATGAATTGGCGAAGCATAAGCCATCTCAACAGCACGCTCACGTTCCTTTTCCATATAAGCACCCCTAACCAGTTTGGCTCCAAGCATGAATTGTTCTGAACCCGCTAATGTGATATCTGCCTGGAGCGATGCTAATTTGTCTTTTCTGTAAAGCTGGTAGGTATTAAAAACGATTACCTGCTCCTGATTATACCTGCGCATCATTTCAAGAGCCATCGAATCTATCGGATCCTGAATCCAGCTTTCTTCTGCGTCAATCATCACCCTGACATTCAACTCATGTGCGAGTCGGCAGATCTGATCAACCCTGTGACTCAGTCGTTGAAATTCCGATTTTTCAGCGGATTCAAGAGCTTGACCTGCATTTATTTTCTCAAGTAAAGCAAATCTGCCCAGTCCGGTGACTTTAAACACTGTTAAAGGAATACGATCGTCACCATCCGCATGACGAATCGTTTTCATGATTTCTTCACAGGTATGATCAAATACCTCTTCATCATCTTCCCCCTCAACCGAATAATCGAGAATTGATCCTACGCTGCCGGCATGAAGCTGAGCAACAGTTTGTTCACATTCTGCAATACTCTCTCCCCCGCAAAATTGACGGAAGATGGTAGCTTTAATTAGTGATTTAATAGGTAAGCCCAACGTAAGGGCTGCATTGGTGATTGAAGGACCAATCTTCGTTAGAAAATTAATACTAATAAACTTAAATAACCAGTATGCACGGGTTAGATCTGAATTCGATTTTCCACGAAAAGCAATCTCAGTATTATCAAATGATAAATTATGGCTTGTTGCCGGGCGGCTCTTCAAAATAATTGGTTTATTGCACAAAGGTAGAAATATTGAGATATTAACATACAAAAGCTAAAATTTGTAAGTTTGCTGCATGCTCGAATTTAAATTAGAAGGAGAATTCATTCCGATGATCCAGTTACTGAAGGCGATGAACCAGGTCCCAAGCGGTGGAGAAGCCCAAATTGTGGTGGAAGCAGGATTAGTGAAATATAACGGAGAGGTGGATCTACGCAAACGCCTGAAAGTTAGACGTGGCGATATCGTTGAATTCAAAGGACAAAAAATAAAAGTTACATGAAACCCATTGAGAGTATAAGCTATTCCGTTTTTTTCGAGAACAGTCTGCAGGAATTATCTGCATTTTTAAATAAAAAGAAATACAGCAAGGTTTTTGTTCTGGTTGACAGCAATACAGAAATTCATTGTCTGCCGGCATTACAGGAAGCTTTAGGATCCATTGAATTTGATCTGATTGAAGTTACACCTGGTGAGGAAAATAAGAATATTGATTTTTGTATCGGGATCTGGAGAATGCTCCTTGACTTTGGCGCCGACAGAAACAGCATCATGATCAACCTTGGCGGTGGTGTGATTACTGACATGGGTGGTTTTGCAGCTTCTACATTCAAGCGGGGTATTGATTTTGTACAGGTACCTACTACCCTATTATCCCAGGTTGATGCTTCCGTCGGTGGCAAAACCGGAGTGGATATGGAGAGTGTAAAAAACATCATTGGCACCTTTACTCAGCCTAAGGCGGTCTATATCCAAACCCAGTTCCTGAAGACATTAAGTGACAGGGAACTCCGTTCTGGATATGCTGAAGTAATTAAACACGGACTCATTTACGATGCCTCCCTGTTCGAAGAGCTGAAGGGAATTGTTCCAAAAGAACTGAGTGATGAAATTATCTACCGTTCCATTGAAATTAAAAATGAAGTAGTCATTGCAGATCCTTTTGAAAAAGGGTTACGAAAAATTCTGAATTACGGTCATACCATTGGGCATGCTGTCGAAAGTTACTCTTTGAAACATGATAAAAGTCCATTATTGCATGGAGAAGCGATTGCAATTGGTTTCATTTGCGAAGCTTTCCTTTCTGAAAAAAGAAATGGCCTTAAAAAAGAGGAGCTTTCTGAAATTGTAAAAACCATTCAGAATACTTACCCTGCTTATAAATTAAATAAAAGCATTTATCCTGACCTGCTTGATATCATTAAGAATGATAAAAAGAACAATGCCGGGCAGATCAGCTTCTCCTTGTTAAGTGAAATTGGTAAATGCGGATACGACATTTATTGCACCGAAGAAGAGATATTTGAGAGTTTAGATTTTTACATGACTTGCGAAATCACCTGACAGAGCGGAAAGTAGATTTCGTCAGTCTGAACTTCCCCGACTTGCGAAATCACCTAACCGAGCGGAAAGTGATTTCGTCAGTCGCAAATCTAAATAGGGCGACTGACGAATTTGTCTTGCATGATGCCCAGGTAAATTCGTAAGTCTGAACTTCCCCGACTTGCGAAATCACCTAACCGAGCGGAAAGTAGATTTCGTCAGTCGCAAATCTAAATAGGGCGACTGACGAATTTGTCTTGCATGATGCCCAGGTAAATTCGTAAGTCTGAACAAGCATATAAATTAGATGATTTGCAAAAATCCAGTCGATTCACAAAATAATTTATTTTTTCTATTGACAGAATTAAATTTTGTGCTACATTTGGAAAACATAAGGATGAAAAATTCAACTACATATTACTTCGCTTATTTTTACTATCACGGTAAGAGCGGGGAAAATATGCAATAGATCTTAATATAGAAATTAGCAAAAAGTCCCTGCCCAAAAGCAGGGACTTTTTTTATTTAAAATCAAATGCAAAAAAAACGAGTAGCAATTCAGGGAATCCGGGCATCATTTCACGAAGAGGCAGCATTTAAATTCTTCGGGACTGATATCGAAACCATTGAATGCGAATCATTCAAAAAAACCTGTGAGGTTTTGAAGAATAAACAGGCAGATTACGTGGTCATGGCTATTGAAAATTCAATTGCCGGAAGTCTTCTGCCTAACTATACCCTGCTCAGAGAATACAACTTCTCCATAGTCGGTGAGGTCTATCTCGCGATACAACTTCATTTGCTTGCGCTTCCTGGAGTAAAATTCGAAGATGTAAAGTATGTTCAGTCACATCCGATCGCCATTCGTCAATGCAGTGATTTCTTCGAAGAATTTCCTCATTTACAAGTAGTTGAAAGCAGTGATACTGCGGCCTGTGCGAAGAAAATCAGAGAAGAAAACCTGACTGATACCGTAGCTATTGCAAATCTTCTTGCTGCTAAACTATATGATCTGGAAGTCATGGAAAGAAGGATTGAATCTAATAAGAAAAATTTTACCCGATTCCTGATCCTTGCAAATAAACCACTCGAAAATGTTGAAGTCAATAAAGCTTCCTTTAGTTTCCAGGTAGGGAACTCCGTTGGATCGCTGGCCGATGTGCTGAATATCTTTGCTTCCAAAAAGATAAATCTGAGCAAAATCCAGTCAATGCCCGTACTTGGAAAACGAAATGAATATAATTTTTACGTTGATATAGAATGGAAAAATCAGGCCGATTATGATTCTGCGATCCGTCAGGTTTTAAAACATACCATCAACTTCACAATTATGGGTGAGTACTTAAAAAACGATAAAGTTTAACCTAAAAAAGCAAACAACAATTAAAAACGATACTATAATCAACCCTGGAAAGCTTTCCGGACCAAAAATTAAAACGATGAAATTAAATTTAAAATTACAGCCCTTAAGTACCTGGGTAAAAACAAAAAACGAGCCTTTATTAATTGCAGGGCCATGCAGTGCTGAAACTGAAGATCAGCTGATGGCTACCGCACATTTACTGGCAAAAACAGGAAAGGTTTCTGTTTTAAGAGCTGGAATCTGGAAACCGCGTACCCGTCCCGGAGAGTTTGAAGGTATTGGAAGTATTGGCTTAACCTGGTTAAAAAGAGCCAAGGAAGAAACAGGCTTACCTACTGCAGTAGAAGTAGCAAACGCAAAACATGTAGAAGAAGCCCTGGCAGCAGGAGTTGATATACTTTGGGTGGGTGCACGTTCAACGGTAAATCCATTTACAGTACAGGAAATTGCCGATGCCCTTAAAGGTGTAGATATTCCGGTGATGGTTAAAAATCCGGTTAATCCTGACCTTCAGTTATGGATAGGTGCATTGGAACGTTTCAATAATGCTGGTATCACAAAGCTTGCGGCTATTCACAGAGGATTCTCTTCTTTTGAAAAAACCGCGTTCAGAAATGAACCGATGTGGGAACTGGCCATTCAGCTAAAAACTTTATGTCCTGAACTTCCAATCATCAATGACCCTAGCCATATTTGTGGAAACCGTGAATTGATTCAATACGTTGCCCAAAAAGCACTTGATCTGGATATGCAGGGATTAATGATCGAGTCTCACCTTGACCCTTCTGTAGCATGGACTGATGCAAAACAACAGTTAACTCCTGCTGCATTATCAGAATTAATGGAGCTTCTTACACTGCGTAAGCCGGAAAGTAAAGACAAAGAGTTTACTGATAAACTGGCTGATCTGCGTACCAGTATTGATAAAATTGATGATCAGATCATTCAGAAAATAGCCGAAAGAATGCAGGTAGTTCAAAAAATCGGTGAATTCAAACGTGATAATGGAGTAACTATCCTTCAGGTAAACCGCTGGGATCAGATCATGAACAAACGCAGTGCATTTGCAAAGGCTTTAAAGCTGGATCTTAACTTTACAGGTAAACTTCTGGAATTAATCCACAGCGAATCTATCCGCAAGCAAACTGAAATCATGAACGATAAAGTGAATGTTGAATAACAATGAGTTCAGCAAGCATAAAAATATCAGCAGCAAATAAAAAACTAGACTGCACCATACCTCTGACCGGATCAAAAAGCGAGTGTAACCGCGCTTTGATCATGCAGGCATTGAGTGATGGTGCGGTCCAGGTAGAGAATATATCTGAAGCTGCTGATACTGTTACGTTAAACAATATCCTCCGAGATAAGGCACAAAAAATAGTTGATATCGGTCCGGCAGGTACTGCCATGCGCTTTTTAACTGCTTTTTACTCCCTACAGGCTGGTGAAGTGATTTTAACCGGGTCGGAGCGCATGAAACAGCGACCTATCGGGATTCTGGTTGATGCTTTAAGAACGCTCGGTGCTGATATTCAATATGCGGAAAAAGAAGGATTCCCTCCATTAAAAATCAGGGGTTCGCTTCAGCAGAAAACGAATCAAGTGAGTATAAAAGGCAATATCAGTAGTCAGTATATTTCTGCCCTATTGCTTATTGCCCCAAAACTTGAACAAGGTTTGAATCTTGTGATTGAGGGGGAATTAACCTCAAAACCATATGTTCAGATGACCCTTGCAATGATGGAACAAGCTGGCATCAGACATACCTGGAGTGATAATGTGATCAGCATTGCAAGGCAGCCTTTCAATAAGTCGGTAATTAATGTGGAACCCGACTGGAGTGCAGCTTCTTATTGGTATGCTATTGCGGCCTTATCTGAAGAAGCCCGTCTTTTCCTACCGGGATTGAATGGATATAGTCTCCAGGGAGACAGTATGATTACTGAGATTATGGCAAACTTTGGCATAAGCTCACAGTTCAAAGATGGTGGTGTCTATTTATTCAAGGAAGCAAAGAAATTGGAGCGAAAGATCTTTGATTTTAAGGAATGTCCGGATCTGGCACAGACTGTAATTGTTTGTTGTGCAGCACTGGGACATGATGCTACCTTCACCGGATTGGAGACTTTAAAAATTAAGGAAACCGACCGGGTCAATGCACTTCAGACTGAACTGGCTAAGATCGGAGTAAAGCTGATTGAAAAGAATCAAACTTATAAACTGGATTGCTCAGGACTAGATCTGAATAAAAAAATTCAGATAGCAACTTACGATGATCATAGAATGGCTATGGCCTTTGCACCACTTGCATTAGTTATGCCGGAGCTCGAAATTGAAGATCATCTGGTTGTTGAAAAATCATATCCGGATTTTTGGAAACATCTGGAAATAGCAGGATTCAATTTAAGGAGTATTGAGAAGTGAGTATTGAGTATTGAGAATGAAAAATCCTACTACCAACTATATTTTTTACCACAAATTGTAATTTTAACTACTTATAACTTAAAACCTACAACTTATAACTTATAACTTATAACTTATAACTCAAAAATGGCAGGCAATTCATTCGGTCAACTGTTCCGCATAACAACTTTCGGAGAATCACATGGTGAGGCTATTGGGGTGATTATCGATGGCTGTCCTTCTAATTTGGTGGTCGACATGGATTTCATCCAGTCTGAGCTCGATAAGCGTAAACCGGGACAATCAAAGATTACAACCCAGCGCAAGGAAAGTGATACAGTACAGATCCTTTCAGGAGTATTTGAAGGCAAAACCACCGGCACTCCTATTGCTATGATCATCCCGAATGAAGATCAGCGTTCAAAAGATTATTCGCATATCAAAGATGCCTATCGTCCCTCACATGCAGATTATACTTACGATGCCAAATACGGTCATCGGGATCACCGCGGTGGTGGAAGATCATCTGCAAGAGAAACAGCAGCAAGGGTAGCCGCAGGAGCAATCGCTAAACTTTTATTACAACAATCCGGAATCGAAATATTTGCACATGTATCATCAGCAGGTACCATCGAAGCTCCCCTGCTTTCAATAAATTCGATACCAGAATTGCTTGAGATCAGGGAGAGTAATATTGTACGTTGTGCCGATCCGGCTACCGCCAATCAGATGATTGAACTGATCGATGGGGTCAGAAAAGAAGGAGATACGATCGGTGGTAAAATTTCATGCCTGGTTAAAAACTGTCCCGTTGGATTGGGAGAGCCTGTTTTTGACAAACTGCATGCCGATTTAGGTAAGGCGATGTTAAGTATCAATGCCGTTCATGGCTTTGATTATGGATCGGGGTTTGCAGGTTCAGAAATGAGAGGTTCTGAGCATAATGATCTTTTTGTAGCCCCTTCAGAAGGACAGGAAAACAGTAATTTCCGTACTCTGACTAACTATTCGGGCGGAATTCAGGGTGGGATATCAAACGGAATGGATATTACCTTCAGGGTGGCATTCAAACCGGTAGCAACCATCATGCAAAATCAGGCCAGCCTCGATTCTGCAGGTAATGCAGCAAATGTTCAGGGAAAGGGCAGGCATGATCCATGTGTTGTGCCCCGCGCGGTAGCAATTATTGAAGCTATGGCAGCACTGGTACTGGCTGATCATTTATTGAGGAATAGGGTAATCAGGCTTTAGGGGATTCGTGAATGACAGTATTTGTGTCATTGCGAGCACAGCGAAGCAATCTCTTGGTTATTCAATCACCAATTGCATAAGATTGCTTCGTCGTACCTCCTCGCAAAGACATTCTATTATTGATACTGCTAATTTTGGCAAAGGAGTGCCGCCTGACCAGATGGGCAGGTACGATGGAGAAATCTGTTCTTCAATGGCAAAGTGTTACTCAACAGATTTCTCCTCGCGTTGAAAATCACCTAATTACAAAAATTTTAGCTCGCTCGTATGACGGGATGTTGTTCGTAACGATTAAAATAACTTTGGAAACTTATCCGGGAAACTGTCGTTCATCATTGCATAAACGATTTCAACAACATCATCCACAGAAGGTTTGGTGAAATAATCACCATCCGAACCATAGGGTGTACGGTGTGGTTTGGCAGTCAGTGTATGCGGCTGCCCGTCCAAAAACCGGTATCCATTCTGACGTTCCAGTACCTGCTGCATGATAAAAGCTGATGAACCTCCGGGAACATCTTCACCAACAACAAGCAATTTATTAGTCTTACTCAAAGATTTTGCGCACAGATTGTCAAGATCAAAAGGCAAAAAAGTCTGTGGATCAACAATTTCAATATCGATACCCAAACTCTCAAGTTCCTCAGCAGCCTCTTCCACTATTCTCAAAGTTGAACCGTATGAAATAACAGTGATATCCTTTCCTTCACGAATAATCTCTGCTTTACCCAATTCCACTCTGAATTCACCTACATTATCAGGCATGGTCTCTTTCAGGCGGTAACCGTTAAGACACTCAATAACCAAAGCAGGCTCATCCCCACGAAGGAGTGTATTATACATACCTGCAGCCTGAGTCATATTTCTGGGCACACAAACATGCACACCTCTTAAAGAATTGATGATCACTCCCATTGGCGAACCTGAATGCCAGATTCCCTCTAAGCGGTGTCCTCTGGTTCTGACGATAAGGGGAGCTTTTTGCCTGCCTTTGGTACGGTAACTTAATGTTGCCAGATCATCACTCAGAATATTTAAGGCAAATAGCAAATAATCCAGATACTGAATCTCAGCAATGGGTCTTAAACCCCGCAAAGCCAAACCAATTCCTTGCCCGATGATGGTCATTTCTCTGATACCGGTATCCGTGATCCTCTTTTTACCAAATTTAGCTTGCAGACCGGCAAAACCCTGATTTACATCCCCAATAGCTCCAACATCCTCACCAAAGGCAAGAACACGGGCATCGCGAGCGAAATTTGCATCAAAACATGCATTTAGAATTTCCCTGCCATCAACCACTTTTGAACTTTCAGAGTATTCAGGTTTAAGTCCTTCGAGATTTAATGGAGATTCCTTTGATCCTGTGAAAAGTTTGGAATTATAACGATCAAAAATCTGGTCATGCTGCTGGCTATACCAATCCAACAATGCCTTTTTTGATTCTGAATGATCATGACGCAATAATCTTATTGCATTTCTGACCATTGCTATGACATCCTTACGGGATGGGTCGATACTTGTTTTAAGCTGAGTGGCTAACTGGATAAGTTCAGGCTTCTGCGTCCTCTCAACAAGACTGATCGCTGAATCAAGCTCTGATTTCATCCCTGAATTGAACTCAGCCCATGCCTTCTTCTGACAATTACGAATATATATTTTGGCATTTGCTTCGATCTCATTCAACTCATCTTCTGAAGATATAGCTGATTCGATCATCCATTTCCGCATCTGCAACATGCAATCGTATTCATTTTCCCAGGCTATCCTATCCTTATTTTTATAGCGTTCGTGTGAGCCTGAAGTCGAATGCCCCTGTGGCTGGGTCATTTCAGTAACATGTATCATTACCGGAATATGCTGTTCACGGCAAACCTTGATCGCTTTTTCATAGGTTTCACACAAACCGGGATAATCCCAGCCCCTGACTTTAAATATCTCGTACCCTTCGCCCTTATCATCACGCTGAAATCCCTTCAGAATTTCAGAGATGTCCTGTTTGGTGGTCTGATATTCGGCAGGAACAGAAATCCCATAGGCATCATCCCATATAGAAATTGCCATTGGCACCTGCAGTACTCCGGCAGCATTGATAGCCTCAAAGAAAATACCCTCTGAAGTCGAAGCATTACCTATGGTTCCGAAAGCAACTTCATTACCATTTACCGAGAAATTCTTTAAATAATTAAGATCCGGATTGTTTTTATACAACTTCGAAGCCAGAGCTAAACCTACAAGGCGCCCCATTTGCCCGCCTGTAGGCGAAATATCTGAGGACGAATTCTTAGTACTTGTCAGATCCATCCAGCTACCATCTTCGTTTAATAGACGGCTTGCAAAATGGCAATTCATCTGTCTGCCTCCCGAACCCGGGTCAGCATCAGGATCTGTATTGGCATAAAGCTGAGCAAAGAATTCAGGCATCGTTAGCATACCTGCTGCAAGCATAAAGGTTTGATCCCGGTAATACCCTGAACGCCAGTCGCCAGCCATAAAGACCTTTGCCATAGCCAGCTGTGCTACCTCTTTTCCATCCCCGAAGATTCCGAATTTAGCTTTACCGGTCAGAACTTCCTTACGGCCCAAAAGACTTGCCTGCCTGCTTTCAAAAGCAATTTTGTAATCATTAACGATTATGCTTTTGAATGCTTCAAAGCTTAATTCCTCTTGTTCCTGCAGATTGTTCTCGTTTACCCGGATTTCTATCATAGAATTGCTTTATGGCCAAAAATAAGAAAAGAGTGCAGGAAATGATAATCCTGATGCAAAATAATAATTCGCTTATTCAGGAATTAGCCAAATAATAACATCCGGATGATTAATAAATAAATGCAATCGCCTGATTTGGAATGATATTTGAATGATTCTGTTTGATATTGCTAAAATAAATTAAGATGAAAAAAGTATTAATCCTGTTAGCTGCCGTAATTGTAATTGTGGTTTTTAAGTCAATGCAAACTGAAAATAAAGCAGAATTCAAATTTGATAAAGAAACTCATGATTTCGGACAGATCCCGAAGGGCACACCAGTTAGTGCCGAATTTACCTTCACAAATACGGGAGGTGAACCATTGATTATTTCCTCAATTGAATCAAGCTGCGACTGTATCATTACCAAATTCACTAGAGAACCTATTTTAGAAGGAGGCAAAGGAATTATTACTATCACTTATGATGCTGCTTTGCCTCAGGCAGGATTTACAAAAGCTGTGAGGGTTAAATCCAATGCAAGAACCCCTATTAAAGTACTCTATGTTAAAGGTGAGGTCCGGAGTGCCGGCTGATAAATAATCATAAATTAAAAATTAAAAAGCCTCTCCCATTCGGAGAGGTTTTTTAATTTTGTACCATGCCAGAAATTTCAAGTAAAGGCAGGCAGATGCCTGCTTCTCCAATTCGCAAGCTTACTCCTTTTGCTGATCAGGCAAAACGTGAAGGAAAAAAGGTTTATCATTTAAATATCGGTCAGCCGGATATTGAGACCCCTCAGGGAATGCTCGATGCGATAAAAAATATAGATTTTAAGGTCTGGGCCTATACCCCTTCAGAAGGAACGCTGGTTTATCGTACCAAGCTGACTGAATATTATAATAAACTGGGTTATAACATCAATCCGGCACAGATCCTGGTGACAGTAGGTGGTTCTGAAGCAATTACTATCGCAATGCAGGCCTGTGTCAACGAAGGTGATGAGATCATAATTCCTGAGCCTTTTTATGCCAACTATAATGGATTCGCCTGCATGAGCAATGTGGTGGTGAAGCCCATCCTGTCTGTCATTGAAAACGGATTTGCGCTCCCTCCGATCTCTGAATTTGAGAAACTGATTAGTCCGAAGACCAAAGCTATCATAATTTGTAATCCAAATAACCCAACCGGGTACCTGTATTCAAAACAAGAATTGGAGGCTCTTAGAGAGTTATGCCTCAAATATAACCTGTTCCTCTTCTCTGACGAGGCTTATCGTGAGTTCTGCTATTATGGTAAGGAATTTATTTCTCCAATGCATCTCGAAGGACTTGATCAGCATGTGATCGTTTTAGATACTGTTTCCAAACGATACAGTGCCTGTGGTGCCCGTCTGGGATGTCTGATTACAAAAAACAAGGAAGTAATTGCCGCGGGATTGAAATTCGCACAGGCACGTCTGAGTCCGGGTATGGTTGAACAGATTGCAGCAACAGCCGCAGTTGACACACCTGATAGCTATTTTGAACAGGTAAATAAGGAATATACCATCCGCAGGAATACACTGGTTGAGCGACTTAACAAAATTGAAGGGGTATTTTGTCCGAACCCCGGTGGTGCGTTTTATGTTGTTGCAAAATTCCCGATCGACAATGCGGATAAATTCTGCCAGTGGATGCTGGAAGAGTTTGAACATGAAAATTCGACAGTAATGATGGCGCCTGCAACCGGATTTTACAGTACTGCAGGGGCCGGAACTAACGAAGTACGTTTGGCATACGTTTTGAACAAGGAAGATCTGGAAGCCGCAATGACCTGCCTTGAGCAGGCATTAAAAGTGTATCCGGGACGGATATAGTGGCTTTTGCAGGGATGCTATTGTAATATTTCGTATCTTTGCATTATATACTCTCCAACACAAAATTCAGGGGCCGACCGGAATTGACAGGATGGAGGCAGGTATGTAAGCATGCAGCGCATTGTGAGTAGTAGCGCTTAAATCTGAACTTTCAAACCACAATTGGCGAAAATAACTACGCCTTAGCTGCTTAATTTAGAATTAAGTAAGCTTTTGTTCCGTCAGATTCTGTTCTGTAATCTGACATCAGGAGCATCGAACAACAGGACTGGCCAGGGTTTAATGATGTGATAATCCGGTAAGACAAGACATCTACGGAAGACGGTACAGGTAAGCGGTTGACCTTCCCCTTCCCGACAATTAAACAACAGCTAAGCATGTAGAAAGCGTAACATGTCCCATGTTTGGACGAGGGTTCGAATCCCTCCGGCTCCACCACAGAAGCAGAAAAAGCTATCCTTATGGGATAGCTTTTTCGCTTCGTGGTGTTCCACAGCGATGGAGGCACGACATCTGCTGTCGGAACTCTATATAATTGAGTTCAATTTAGTAAGTTTATGAATGACACAAGCTTTGCCATATTGTATATATGTACTTTTTAGCGAAAAGGATGCAATGCTTTATGTTGGATATTCTTCAAATCTTGCAAACCGGATAGTAAATCACAATGCCGGTAGAACGAAAAGCACAGCGTCAAGAAGACCTCTCAAACTAATCTTCTGCGAATTTTATCTGTTTGAAAAAGATGCCAGAAATCGTGAAAAGTATTTAAAAACTACAGCAGGTAAAAGAGCATTAAAACTAATGCTTCGATCAACGCTTCATAGCCTTGGCTATGCGGAAAAAGTATCATTTATTTTCGCCAATGAGGATGAGGATAATGACTAATATTTGGATGAAGCTCTTCTGATTCGCCGAAGCGACCTATGGTGGACGAAGTCCACCGCAGGGTTGCGAAGGAGACTAAATGATAAAAACCAAGCCCATAAGGTTTGGTTTTTTTATGTAATAATTTTCAGGAGGGATGAGAACCCGGATGGCTCTAAACTTTCTCTGGATGGGGATGAACGAAAATCATAACATCAAGAGCCTTATTAAAATAATCATCTGTTATTTCAGTCCGATTTAAATAGCTTAAGCGATATTATACTATAGACAAAATCTATAACAACATAAACATAATCGATAAGATTTATAATATAGAATAATGTAGCTTTGAATAGGCGAATTAAACCGCAAAAACCTACAAATTCGATATATTTATCTTATATAATTTAATAAAATTTTAATAAAATGGAAAATAACACATCCCAGGGCAAGTGCCCGTTTGGTCATGGTTCATTAAAACCAAGCGCAGGTGGTGGCACAAGCAACCGCGACTGGTGGCCAAATCAGTTAAAACTGAACATTCTGCGTCAGAACTCTACACTATCTAACCCTATGGGCGATAGATTCAATTACGCCGAGGAGTTCAACAGTCTGGATCTGGATGCTGTAAAAAAAGATATTTTCGAATTAATGACTACCTCACAAGACTGGTGGCCGGCTGATTATGGTCATTATGGTCCATTCTTCATTCGTATGGCATGGCATAGTGCCGGAACTTACAGGATCCAGGATGGACGTGGTGGAGCTGGCTCTGGAACCCAGCGCTTTGCACCCCTGAACAGCTGGCCTGATAATGTGAGCCTCGACAAGGCACGCTTACTGCTTTGGCCGATAAAACAAAAATATGGCAGAAAAATTTCCTGGGCAGATTTGATGATCCTCACCGGTAACTGTGCACTAGAATCAATGGGTCTCAAAACCTTTGGTTTCGGTGGCGGACGTGAAGATGTTTGGGAGCCTGAAGAAGATATTTACTGGGGTTCTGAAAAAGAGTGGTTGGCCGATCAACGCTACACTGGCGACCGCGAACTTGAAAACCCTTTGGCAGCTGTACAAATGGGTCTGATTTATGTAAATCCAGAAGGACCTAACGGAAATCCTGATCCGATTGCGGCAGCACGCGATATCCGTGATACTTTTGGCCGTATGGCAATGAATGACTACGAAACTGTTGCCCTGATTGCGGGCGGCCATACCTTTGGTAAGGCACATGGAGCCGCTGATCCTGGTGAATATGTAGATGTGGCGCCAGCAGCTGCAGGTATTGAAGAGCAAGGCATGGGCTGGAAAAACACATTCGGCAGTGGCAAAGGAGCTGATACTATCAGTAGTGGGCTGGAAGGTGCCTGGACAACCACACCTACCAAATGGAGTAATAACTATTTTTGGAATCTGTTCGGCTACGAATGGGAATTAACCAAAAGCCCTGCAGGTGCTCAGCAATGGATACCGAAGCATGGAATGGGTGCAGGAACTGTGCCTGATGCTCACGACCCTTCGAAGCGTCACACACCAATCATGTTCACTACTGACCTTGCATTAAGATTAGATCCAGTTTACGAAAAAATTTCAAGGCACTTTCATGAGAACCCGGATGAATTTGCAGATGCCTTTGCCAAAGCCTGGTATAAACTTACCCACCGAGATATGGGACCTACTTCACGCTATCTTGGTAAAGAAGTTCCTGCTGAAGTATTAATCTGGCAAGATCCAATTCCTGCAGTTTCGCATGAGTTGATTGACAATAATGATATCAATGCACTGAAAGCTAAGATACTTGAATCAGGACTTTCAATTTCCCAACTGGTTTCTACGGCATGGGCTTCGGCATCAACCTTCCGTGGTTCTGATAAACGTGGAGGTGCAAATGGTGCACGCGTCCGCCTGGCTCCTCAAAAATACTGGGAAGTCAATAATCCGGCTCAACTCGCTCAGGTGATTGATAAACTGGAAAGCATTCAACAAGAATTCAATAGTGCCCAGTCTGGTAATAAAGCAGTTTCCCTCGCTGATCTGATCGTTCTTGCCGGCTGTGCAGCTATCGAGAAGGCAGCTCAAAATGCCGGTCATCATTTACCAGTTCCATTTACAACAGGAAGAAGCGATGCTTCACAGGATCAAACTGATGTAGAATCATTCGCTGTTTTAGAGCCACAAGCAGATGGTTTCCGTAACTACAAGAAGTCCAGGTCAACTTCTACAACAGAAGAAATGCTAATCGATAAGGCACAATTATTAACGCTTACTGCACCAGAAATGACTGTTCTTGTAGCCGGCATGCGTGTCCTCAACACAAACTTCGATCAGTCTCAGCACGGTGTCTTCACAAAAAATACAGAAGCACTTAGCAACGACTTTTTCGTGAACCTGCTTGATTTAGGTACAACCTGGAAAGCAATTTCTGAATCTCAGCAGGTATTTGAAGGTCGTGATCGTGCAACAGGTGAAATCAAATGGACCGCAACCCGCGCCGACCTGATTTTCGGATCAAACTCCGAGCTTCGTGCAATCGCCGAAGTTTATGGATGTGAAGACTCCAAAGATAAGTTCGTTCAGGATTTTGTTGCCGCCTGGACTAAAGTGATGAATCTTGACCGATTTGATCTTGCATGATTTAATAAAAAATAATTTAATAGAAAAGGTGGCCAGATAATGAGCCACCTTTTTTTATACCCTGCTCATTCGCTTATTATCTATTCGAATAGATTTAATATCCATAAAAATTTAGCGACTAGAATTTAGTTGCAATTACAAATCGCCTTTTATAGATTTGTAATAACCGTTTAATAATTCAATGACATAACCTGTAGCTGCTTATAGATATATTGGTTCAGTTTATAAACTGTTCCATCATGTCGAGATTTGAAAAGCTACAAAGAAGATTTTTATCAGTACCTAAAGACTTCACATGGGAAGAATTGGTTAAAATTTTATCTGCCTTTGGTTATGAAGAAATTATTGCTGGAAAAACGGGTGGATCAAGAAGGAAATTCAAAGATAGTAACAATAATATCATCTCCCTTCATAAACCTCATCCCTCCAGCATATTAAAAGAATACACTATTTCTGATGTGATTAATCATCTAAAAATAAATGGGCATATTAAACATGAATGATATCTTACAATACAAGGAATACTATGCTTCGATACAATTAAGTGCTGATGATGAAATATTTACCGGCAAGGTATTAGGCATTAATGACCTGATAAATTTCGAAGGGTCTTCAGTTTCAGAATTAAAAAAAGCTTTCAAAGAGGCTGTAGATGACTATCTGCAAACCTGTTCAAGTATTGGCAAAACACCAGACAAGACTTTTAAAGGCAGTTTCAATGTCCGTGTTTCGCCTAAGCTTCACCAGGAAGCTTCTACATTTGCAGCCATTCACAATATTACTTTAAATGAATTTGTTAAAACAGCACTTTCATATGCATTGAAGCAAAAAGAAGATGTCAGTCAAATTCTGGAAGAAAATAACAAAAAGCTGGAAACCGCTTAAGCGCCTTTCGAAACATTATATTATTAAAAAATGATCCAAAACCTCATCCATCAATACAATTTACTCCCCCACCCCGAAGGAGGTTATTTTAAAGAGACTTACCGATCAACAGAAAGTATTCCGGCGAACGGATTACCATTAAGATTTCCCGCTGAGCGGACTTTCAGCACCGCCATTTATTTTCTGTTATTAAAAGATTTATTTTCAGCTTTCCACCGCATCAAAAGTGATGAATGCTGGCATTTTTATGAAGGAGACAGCCTGAGTGTGCATGTGCTGCATCTTGACGGAACTTACGAACTGATTCGTCTGGGTAAAAACCGCGAAGAAGGAGAAGTTTATCAGGCCATAGTACCTGCCTGTGCATGGTTTGCTTCAGAAACAAGCGGAGAATATTCATTTGTTGGCTGTACCGTAGCTCCGGGATTTGATTTCACCAATTTTGAACTTGCTAAAGCTGCTGAACTGAAACCAGAATATCCCGAATCTGCAAGCTTAATTGAAAGACTTTGTCGTCAGTGAAAAATCTTTAAATTACAGTATAATTAATACAAGTTTTCATTCATGAAAATTCTATCATTTATTCTGGTGGTACTTATACTTCCAACGAGTATAATTGCTCAAAAAATCACCACAAGGGCAAAAAATGTATTGATTATTTATTCAGATGATCATAGTTATCATGCCTTAGGTGCTGCCGGGAACAAGGAGATTTCAACCCCAAATCTGGATAAACTGGCAAAATCAGGATTGATGTTTACCCAGACTCATGTAATGGGCGGGCATCAGGGTGCAGTTTGTATCCCAAGCCGTGTGATGCTACTAACAGGTCGCTACGTAAACAGATTACCCGGAGATGGAAATACAATCCCCGATAGCATTGTTAGTTTGCCCGAAGTATTACGAAAACAGGGTTATAACACCTACCATACCGGTAAATGGCATAGTGATAAAGCATCCCATAGCCGCATGTTCAGTACAGGAGGGGATATATTTTTTGGAGGAATGCATTTTCCGAAATTTGGCGGACAGGAACATCCAACAGTATCTCTTTTCGATAGTACCGGAGTTTATAGTGAAAACCGCAAGCGGGTCAGTGATATTTACAGCACCACGCTTTATGCAGATAATGCCATCCGCTTTTTGAGTAGTTCAACAGCGAATACAAATCCATTTTTCTGTTATGTGGCTTTTACTTCTCCGCATGATCCAAGAACTCCTCCAGGGAATTTTGCAACAATGTATGATCCAAAAAAAATTACCTTGCCAGCAAATTTCCTGATTAAACATCCTTTTGATAATGGTGATCTGAATGTACGGGATGAACAATTGTTACCTGTTCCCCGGGATCCGGAAGCTACTAAAAAAGAGATTGCCCTATACTATGGAATGGTTAGTGAAATGGATGCCCAGGTTGGGAGGATTTTAGAAGCACTTGAGAAAAACGGCTTGAAAGAAAATACCTTAATTGTTTTTGCAGGTGATAACGGCCTGGCAGTGGGACAGCATGGATTACTCGGCAAGCAAAATCTTTATGAGCATAGCATCAGAGTACCCATGATTATGTCAGGTCCCGATATACCTGTTAACAAGAAAACTGAAGGATTTACTTACCTGAGTGATATTACACCGACAATAATAGATTATCTGGAGGTAAAAAGACCCTCAAGTGTGGAAGGACGTTCATTATTGCCTGTTATTCAGGATCCATCAAGAAAGGTCAGATCATCTATTTACAATGTTTATGGTCACTGGAGCAGAAGTATTAAATCTGAGGATGGTTATAAAATGATCGTTTATAATGTGGATGGAATCGCAACTACACAGTTGTTCAATCTCAAAAAAGACCCATTGGAAATTAAAGATCTTTCCAAAGAGCCGGCCTACAATGAAAAGATCCTGCAAATGAGAAATCTGCTGAAACAGCAAATGACAGCTGCATTCGACGATCTTAATATTGATCTGCCTGATTGGGGAAGAAAGAAAAATCAGAAATCCCGTGGTAGTTGAAAACAGAAAATCAATTAAAATGATAATCAATACTTCAAATAAATACATTGCTTTAATTACTGCATGCCTGATACTTGTCTTAACCGACAAAATCTATGCTCAGAAAAATATTCCACTTCCTAAAAAAAGTCAGTTAGTCTGGCAGGATGCAGAACTTACGGCACTAATCTCTTATGATCTGCATGTTTTTGATGGTAAAAAATACAATCAGGCGTTAAACAGGATCACACCTATCGCCGATTACAATATTTTTAATCCCACAAAACTGGATACTGATCAATGGATCAGGTCTGTGAAAGATATGGGAGGTAAGATTGCGATTCTTACGGTAACACACGAAACCGGATTTGCACTTTACCAATCTGATGTGAACCCCTATTCCATGAAGGCTCTTAAGTTCAGAATATCAATAATTAGTTAACCCGAGTAATAGCCTGATTAACCTGAGATTGATATTAAACTATCTAAAGATTAATATTTAACCACATAGATTGACTGTTATTATGCTTTAAAGGAGACATAGATTGTAAATCACATAGCTTGAAGCGAAGCTTCAAGGCTATCTGTGTCTAAAATATGGGGTAGAAGCTATAAAATGCTATGTTTCTATGCGGTTTTTTAAATATTATGTCGAACTCACGTTAATTAACCAGAAAATGTAAAATTCTGCAGGCATTGCCATTACTCTTGCTATTCTTTTCTGAAAGGGTTCTGATAATCAGGGTATGCTTTTTATCATCTAATTGATCATTTAGCATGATGTACCAGGGAAGATGAAGTCCCCCGCTCCATTGGGTGTAAAGATCTGCCTTTTTAAAAGCAGCTCCGTCAATACTATATTCAATCATACCTGCATCCGGACCTGAAGCAATACAGATACCAATAGCCTTTCCGGTAAAGTCAAGCTTCATTTCAGCACCGGATACTTCTGCGACCATTGCCGGAATGTCCACATAGCGCTTTCTTGTAGAAACACCATCCTTAGGCGACCATTTCTCAATAAAATTCCAGTTAATCACATTTCCCGCCTGACTAACAGGCAGATACTGACCTGAGGTATAACTGAAGCTATCCAGCGCTTCGGGCAATAGCCTGGCTGTAGGTTTCGGACTGTCTGCAGCAACCTTTGCGAATGCATTATCCAAAAATGTGCTGATCGAGCGGGCATAAATCTCATGGCCAAATTCTGATGGATGAAGATCCTTAAAATCATCTTTCCAGTTAAACTCAGCGGCAAGAATCCGGTCGCTAATCTCTCTGGCCAAATGAATACTATTCACTTTGTATCGCTCAGCTACCTTTTCGTGATTGATAATAACTTCCGGCACACCACCATTCCTATAAATTTCTAGTTTTGGGGGATCAATAAAATGCAACATCACCACATCCATTTTGGGATAACTTCTTAATGCATGACTAATAATACCTTCCATCCCCCTTAATTGTGATTTTCCATCAAAGCCATTCACTTCATCATTTACAGCTGCCTCTTCAAAAAACAAGTCGATCGGACCTTTTGAAAGCACATCCTGTTCCAGCCTGAATGCTCCGGGAGTGCTTCCGGTTGAACTGATTCCGGCATTGATAAATTCAAAATCAGTATCCGGAAAACGGCCTTTCAGATAGCTTTCTATCTTCCCGCGCCAGGCACCACCTTCCGTAATTGATCCACCCATAAAAGCTACCCTTCCTTTTTTCTCCTGACTGAATTTATTATAACTGTTTTGCAAGCTCTGCCGGTGAATATGGTAATTGGACGGCGGAATAAAATTATTTGAAGCCCCATTTTGCTTTCCCGGTGGCTGAATAACTTGCTGAAGCCTTAATGAATCTGCGATCTGTTCGTATAATTCATCAGGCCATGGAATCTGCTTACCTGTTTTCTTGTAAGTTGGCATAGCAGCCCCCCTTTTTTTAAGCTCATTGGTCAGAAGCCCCGCCATTTCCTTCAACTTTTTGACTTGAAGCATTGAAAGATCGTTTTTCTCCCCAATATCAGCCTGAATATCATATAGCTCCAGCTTAGCTGCCTTATGAAAATAAATAAGTTTCCATTTACCTTTGCGAATGGCAGAAGCCCAGGAAATTCCTTTCAGATTGATAGTTGTCCAGTTATTTGGATAATGCCATAACAGAATCTTCTCATTATCTGTTTTATTCGAATCAAACAGAAAAGGGCTGATACTTCTACCGTCAACTTGTTGTATAGTGCTGTATTTTTTGAGTCCGGCCAATTCCAACACAGTTGGAAAAATATCATCAATACCTACATATTGATTATTGGTACTGGCTTTGGCTATTCCCGGCCCTGCTGCGATCATTGGAATACGAATTCCCCCTTCATACAAAGATCCTTTCCCCATTTTTAATGGCAAATTTTGAGTATGTGCCAATCCACCTCTGTTCGGTGTAGTTGTTAATCCACCATTATCAGAAAGAAATAGAATATAGGTATCATCGGATATTCCTTCGGCATCCAGATAATCCATCAGATCACCCAAACTTTTATCCATGCCTTCAATTAAGGCTGCATATCGGGCTTCTGTATCCGACAAACCCCTATCGATATAGTTCTGATAAAAACGTTTGTCCTTACTGAATGGCAAATGCACCGCATAATGCGACATGTACAAAAAGAATGGCTTTTTATTTTTCCTGTTTGATGCTAAAGTAGCAATGGCCTCTCTGGTCAGAGCCTCGGTAAGATTTAAACCCTGATCTGCATACTTATCCAATCCCCTGACACCCCAGGTAGTGTCATTTGGATTGTTTCTATATCGGTCTTCGGCCAGAAAACTTCCCGGATGACCGGCTGCTGTGCCTGCAATATTCACGTCAAAACCAATTGTTAAAGGATCTGATGCAGGGGTGCCATATGGAGCAAAATGGGCCTTTCCGCAATGTATATTGAAATAGCCTGCCTGCTTTAAAAGTACTGGAAGTGGTGTAGCTATTACGCTATTGTTAATTCCTTTTGCCAATGCAAGTCCGTTATGGTTCCACACCGGAGGAATCAGAACACTGTCCGGATAATCGGTAGGCGTATTCTTTTTTACATTGGTCCAGTTAGTTATTCCATGCCTGGCTACATTCATTCCGGTTACCAGACTAACCCGGGTTGGTGTACAAACTGAATTAGCATAAGCATTACTAAATTTCATCCCACGCCTGGCAAGACGCTCCATATTTGGGGTACGATAGATCCCGTTTAAACTGGTTGATTTAGACCAGAAAGGCACAGAAGTATCCTGCCAACCCATATCATCAACCAGAAATACGATGATATTCTTTTTTTTCTGTTGGGAAAATGCCTGCATCGAAATAACTGAAAGCAAAGCAATTAGAAGGGAGTATCTGATCTTTAGCATTTGACTAAATTAAATAATAAAACCAAAAAATGATACTCAGGTAATAAAAATGCCTTATTGAAAACGGAGGGTAGTATTTCGTCAATCCATGAAGAATATTGAATGAAAATGTGAATACAATTTTTCTATCTTGTCATTCAAATTCAATTTTGATCACAAATATGTTAAAAGAAGCAAGGAATACTTTAAATCAATGCTTAGGAACATCGGGCCTGTTTGTTTTATTTTTCCTTATTCCTTTGTTCATTATAGCGCAGGAACAAAAAACTAAACCAAACATTATTTACATCTATGCTGACGATCTTGGCTATGGAGAGCTTGGCAGCTATGGTCAAACAAAAATAAAGACCCCACATCTTGACCGGATGGCAAAGGAGGGAATGCGTTTTACACAGCACTACAGTGGAGCACCCGTTTGTGCACCATCCCGGAGCATTTTGATGACAGGAAAACATTCAGGGCACTCTTATATCAGAGGGAATTATGAAATGGGTGGTTTTGCTGATAGTCTGGAGGGCGGACAAATGCCCCTGCATGAAGGTGCCTATACAATTGCCAAAATGCTTAAAGAAAGAGGCTACCATACCGGGCTTGTTGGGAAATGGGGAATGGGGGTTACCGGAACTACCGGTAGTCCGCTGAACCATGGCTTCGATTATTATTACGGAGTTCTGGATCAGAAGCAGGCACATAATTTTTACCCTACACATCTCTGGGAAAATGACAAATGGGATGCATTGAACAATCATGTATTCAGTGTTCATGGAAAAATTGATTCAAAAACTGCAACAGGCGCCGATTTTGAAAAGTTCAGAGGCAAAGATTATGCTCCCGCAAAATTCACTCAGAAGGCATTGAGTTATATTGAAAAGAATAGCAAACAACCTTTCTTTTTATACCTGCCCTATACCTTGCCGCATCTGGCTTTGCAGGCTCCAGAGGAATCTGTCAGGAAATATATTGGTCAGTTTGATGAAAAGCCCTATTATGGCGAAAATGGTTATGCGCCCAATAAATATCCACTCTCAACCTACGCTGCTATGATTAGCTATCTTGATGAGCAGGTAGGAATCATCATGGACCGGATAAAAAAACTCGGACTGGATGAGAATACGATCATTATGTTTTCAAGTGATAACGGTGCTACTTTCTCGGCAGGGGTGGATACAAAATTTTTTAACAGTGTTTCAGGTTTACGCGGATTAAAAATGGATCTCTATGAAGGCGGAATCAGGGTACCGTTCATAGCCCGATGGCCAAATCATATTAAAGCGAATACCGTGAGTGATCATGTTTCTATTCAATATGATATTATGCCTACCCTTGCAGAACTAAGCGGCTCAAAAATTACACAAACAGATGGAAAATCATTAGTCCCGGAACTATTAGGAAGGGAAACAGAGCAGAAAAAACATGAATTCCTTTATTTTGAATACCCTGAAAACGGAGGGCAACTAGCGGTTAGAATCGGAAATTGGAAAGGGGTAAAAAGAAATGTGAGGAAGAATCCCAAAGATCCATGGGAGCTTTTTGATCTTGCAACAGACAAATATGAGCGTAATGACCTTGCTGCTAAACATCCGGAGATCATTGAAAAGATGAATGCTATTGTAAAGCGGGAACATGTTCATCCTCATATACTTGACTGGGAATTTATTGACCCAAAAATCATCAGGAACTAATTTAGTATAGACCAAATTTTAACACCAAAATATGAAGTATCGCTTTTTAATATTATTTCTGATTCTGGCTGCGGAATCATTCGCACAGAAGCCTAATGTGGTCTTGATTTATGCCGATGATTTGGGTTATGGCGATCTCAGTTGCTATGGTGCAAAAGCCATAAAAACGCCAAATATTGACAAATTAGCCAAACAGGGAATGAAATTTACCAGGGGCTATAGTACTTCAGCAACCTGTACGCCATCCCGATATTCCTTGCTAACCGGCCGTTATGCATTTCGTCGGAACGATACTGGAATAGCCCCGGGAAATGCTTCCGCACTAATTAAGGGCGGGCAGCAGAGCGTAGCTACTGTTTTCGGTAAAGCAGGTTATCAATCGGCAGTTGTAGGTAAATGGCATCTGGGCCTTGGTGGTGCTGAAGGCCCTAACTGGAATGGTAAGATATCTAACGGACCACTAGATATAGGATTCAATTATGCATTTCTGATCCCTGCAACCGGCGACAGGGTACCTTGTGTCTATGTTGAAAATGATCGGGTAGTAAATCTGGATCCAAAAGATCCGATTGAGGTTAATTATGTAAATAAAATAGGACAATGGCCAACAGGGAAAGATAATCCTGAACTTTTAAGAATGAAACATTCTGACGGGCATGATAACACCATAGTCAACGGAATCGGTCGTATAGGTTACATGACTGGCGGAACCAGCGCCCTATGGAAGGATGAAGATATTGCCCAGCGAATTACTGACAAAGCAAAAGAATTTATTTCAAAGAATAGCCAAAATCCATTCTTCCTTTTTTTCTCTACTCATGATATTCATGTTCCGAGAGTCCCTAATTCCCGATTCCTTGGCAAAAGTGGCCTTGGAAACAGAGGCGATGCAATTTTGCAATTCGACGATTCAGTTGGGCAGCTTATGAAATTACTTGATTCGCTTCAACTGAGTTCAAACACTATGGTTATTCTAACAAGTGATAACGGACCCGTTGTAGATGATGGATACCATGATGGTTCAAAAGAGAATATTGGAAAGCATAAGCCCGCTGCGGGCTTAAGAGGAGGAAAATACAGTGCTTTTGAAGCAGGTACACGGGTACCATTTATTGTCAGGCATCCATCAGTAAAAGCAGATGAGAGCTCAAGTGCCTTGGTATCACAGGTAGATTTTTTGGCAACAATGGCGGGTTTAACGAATCAAAAATATGATGTAGCTTCAGCATCAGACAGTCAGAATCAGCTGAAAACCTGGCTTGGCTCCGATACCAAAGGAAGAACACATGTTATTGAACAGTCAGGAACATTAAGTATCGTACAAGGTAACTGGAAGTATATCAAACCGAATAAAGGTCCTGCTTACAATCCTAAAATCGATATCGAATATGGTAACGATGAAGCAGAACAACTCTACGATCTTAGCAGGGATCCCTTTGAGAGATATAATCTCGCAACTTCCGTTCCGGCAAAATTAAGTGAATTGAAAAGTCTCTTACAAAACGAATTATTAAAGAAATAAAAATTTGTTCTGTTAGAAAAGCTACATCAGTTCACATATTAGATTCATGGATATCACAGAAAGAAAATATTTATCTAATTTAGAAATCTAGCAACAATCCAATTAAAAGAATTTAGTGTACTATTAATCTGCAATTAATAAACATTATAACCTGTTAAACTCTCATATTTATTTAGAAGATTTAAAAAACCAGATTATGCTGATTCCAGAAAAAGATGATGAAAGTGATAAGCGCTTTTACAAAGCAGCCCAATTAAGCAATCAGATTTATATTGACACCCAAAAAATTAAAAAATTTCTATACTACACCTTTCTAATACAACTAACATTCAATCTTGTAGTAGTCTTTTTAACTGAAGCAGGCCATACCAATTTTTATGGTTTTAAAAAGTTCTTCTTTGATGATGAAGAAAGTATACCTACTTACTTTTCAGCTATTAACCTGCTTTTCGCGGGCATTCTATTGGCCTTAATTACAAATTTAAAGTCAAAGGTAAATGATCCTTTTACTATGCGCTGGAAGATACTTTCAATCCTGTTTATACTCTTATCGATCGATGAAATTGCTGGTTTTCACGAAATGACCATCGATCCTTTGGTTCGGGTTTATCAGCTTAGCGGTTACATGAGGTTTCCCTGGGTTATTTTGGGATTAATTTTCATGACCGGTTTTTCCCTGTACTATTTTCAATTTCTAAAAGCCTTGCCCAGACCTTATATTAAAGGCTTCTTTTATTCTTGCTTGATTTTTTTAAGTGGCTCAATTGGTCTGGAAATTATAAGTGCCAAAATATTTATCAGTCTGGAACAAAGTCCTAAAGATCTGATGTATAATTTAGTAACAACCATGGAAGAAAGCTGTGAAATGCTTGGAATAATTATGTTCATTAATGTTTTGCTTTCATATCTAAAGTCATTGAATATCACCACTAACTTATATTTTCAACACAGTGAATAGCATTAAATCACTGTGTTGAATTATTATTCTCTAAGAAAAACTGATCACTAAAGTTGACCAGAAACAGCTCCTTATTAGAGCGGGTGACCCCGGTATAAAGCCATCTTAAAAATTCAGTATTCAGCATTTCATCGGTAAGATATCCCTGATCGATAAAAACGGCAGGCCATTGTCCGCCCTGAGCTTTATGGCAAGTGACAGCAAAGGCAAATTTTATCTGGAGGGCATTGTAGTATGGATCCTTCTTTAGTTCCTCCATCCTGAGTTTCTTGTTTTCGATATGCATATAATCCTGCAATACTGCTTCATAAAAGCGTTTATTGTCGGCATTGGAAAGGCTTGGCGTTTCAGAATATAAGGTATCCAGCATCACTTTACAGCTCAGTGGTTCCTGGTCAGGATAATCAAGCAATTCAATGACAAGCTCAGCAAAGCGGAAGCCATATTGCTCTTCAATGCTTCTCACCTTCCGTATCTTTGCAATATCTCCATTTGCAATAAAATCACCGCTATTATCTTCCGGTTTCAGCCAGAAATAATTATTACGAACAACCATAATATGGTCGCCACTACTTAACTCCTCCTCCCGGTACAAAATCCTGTTACGGATATTTTGATTGTAGGCATTTGCATTTTTATTGGAGCGGCAGATCACAATGCTATTTTCCATTCCATACTTATCATAGGCATAATTCAGGCCTTCAATAAGTCGTTCACCGGTCATTCTGAAAATATCCTTGTATCCCCTGATCTTAAATTTTGGGAAGACTTCTTCTCCTTTCCGTACCAACTCACGGAGTTGTGTAGCATTAAACAGTATTCCGGATTCCTTTTCCTGACGAACTACATCAGTCAGTTCATAGGTAAAAACACTCAATCGGAACTGATCGGAAACGAATTGTTTGTTCAGTGCCGGACTTATAGCCGAACCTACCGGCGGCAATTGTGCGGTATCGCCTACTAACATCAGTTTACAGTTTTTACCATTGTAAACGTAGGAGATCAGATCCTGCAAAAGGCTTTGACGACTGTAATCATGCACCTGATCGGAGATCATGGAAGCCTCATCAACGATAAACAAGGTATTTTCCATGATATTATCACCCAGTACGAAATTCATTTCCGGACTTGCCGCAACTTTCTTACGGTATATTTTCTTATGGATAGTAAATGCTTTCTTGCCTGAATAATTACTGATTACTTTAGCTGCCCGGCCGGTCGGTGCGAGCAAAACTGATTTTAACTTCATTTTAGGCAGTACCTTAACCAGTGCACTGATCAGAGTAGTTTTACCGGTTCCTGCATAGCCTTTCAGAATGAAGCATTCATCAGCGTTTGTTGAACTAAGAAACTTCTCGAGCATAACAAAAACCTCTCTCTGCTGGGCGGTAGGTATTTTGCCAAAATTTTGCTCGATAAGATCCCGGATATACATTTCCGCAAATTGCAAATAATGAATCTATTATTTTTCGAAAGCATAAAATGGATTGAAAATAATTAAAGTGCTAAATCAGCAGATTGTGCAAAATATTGCAGAGAAACTATATTTTTGTTGTTGATGATCAAATTACTACACTTAGTCGACAACAGCTTACAATCTCAAACAGCAGCAAAGTGCGATCTTTTGATCCATATAGGTATTGGAAAACTACAATACGCCATTATTGATAAGGTAAGGGATGAACTTAAAGCTCTTGCAGAATATGAATTGCCTGAGATTAGTAATCTGGCTGACCTGATGCTTGCAATTGAAAGACTTCCTGAAACCAAACGGGAATTTACATACCCTTTCAGTAAGATCCGGATTTCTTTCGACTCCTATAAGTTCACGTTCATCCCTGAAGAATTATATGAAAATGAGAATGAGCAGGAATATGCAAAATTCTTTAATCCTTCGGCAACAGATCTGATTCTAACGAACAGGATCAGAACTTCCAAAATCAGAAACATTTTCGCCATCGATGCAAATTTCAATAGCGCTTTAAATCATATTTTTCAGAAGCCGCGTATTTACAGTCAGGCTAGTTCTTTCATTGAAGGCATAAAAAAAACCAACCCCGACAGAAATGGCACCTGCTTATTCATCGATTTTCATGGCGATCATATCCAGATTGCTTGTTTAAAAAAATCTGAACTTGTATTGTACAATATACTCGAATGTATCAATGCAGATGAATTTAACTACTATCTGCTAAATACAATTGATTCGTTAGATCTTGACCCAGCAATTACAAAAGTGATGATTTCAGGAGATGTGACATCCGGGAATGATGAATATTATGAGAGGATTATAAAATATTTTAAAGTACCGATGTTTGCCGATAGTAGATTAATTGTTAATCACCCGGAATTGTTTAATAATGTAAGTCCTCATACTTATTTCTCACTAATTAGTCTGGACGAATGCGAATAATAGGCGGGAAATTAAAAGGCCTGCGTTTAAACCCTCCAGCGAAATTACCTGTCAGACCTACAACTGATGTTGCAAAAGAAGCCCTGTTTAATATCCTTTTTAACCAGTTTGATTTTGAAAAGATTCGGGTTTTAGATCTTTTTAGCGGAACCGGAAATATTTCAATGGAATTTGCATCAAGAGGAGTCCCCAATATCTGCTCAGTCGACCGCGACTTTGGCTGCTATAATTACCTCAAAACATTAGCAAAACAATACGACCTTCCAGCCATAAAATCTTTCAAGGCTGATGTATTTAAATTCCTGGAATCTGAAACAGAAAAATATGATCTGATATTTGCTGATCCACCCTATGACCTTCCTCAAATCAATATAATTGCAAAAACAATTTTTGATCGTAATCTATTAAAGGCTGATGGATATCTGATTATTGAACATTCAAGTATGAAAAAGCTGGATAATCACCAAAATTATATTGAGCAGCGACAGTATGGCTCATCTTCATTTAGCCTTTTCAGGGAAAAGCAAGGTAAAAATGAAGATTGATTATATTCAATTATATTTAACTTTAATAAAAAAGCACTCTAAAGCAATTTCTGAATAAGTACAGATCATTTTAATTAATCGATCCGCCCCGGGCGGAAAAACAAAAAAACCTATGAAGATCGCCCTTTTTCCAGGCTCATTTGACCCGGTTACAAAAGCCCACGTCGATATACTAAAACGTTCTTTACCCCTTTTTGATAAAGTTATTATCGGTATTGGCTTAAACAGTACCAAAGCCCCATACCTTGGTATCGACATCAGAAAAGCAATGCTCAGAGCGGTATTTGCGAATGAGCCTAAAGTTGAAGTTCAAACCTATGAAGGACTGACGGTTGAATTTTGCAAAAAGATCAATGCCACATACATGATCAGAGGCATTCGAACAGTTTCAGATTTTGAATATGAAAAGGCGATCGCTCAAATGAATCATGCACTCGTACCCGAAATTGAAAGCATCTTTATTGTCAGCAAACCGGGGTATTCATCCATAAGTTCGACAATAGTTCGTGATATAATGAGGAATAATGGGGATGTGAGGCAGTTTATACCTCAGGAAGCGTTTGATTTAATTAACCCGAATTCGATAAAGAAAGGGTAAAATAATACGATTATAATTGGTCAGGTCGGGCTCTGGAGCGAAAATAATTTGATTTTTGAAACCAATACAGTTTTGCGTGTATTATAAGTAGCCGATTAAAAAGCACTTAACTTTCAGTTTGGCAATGACTTTATTAAAAGCACTGACCTTTGATTTATTAGTGGCTGTGCTTTATCTAATCTTGATGTCCGTAACCTAATTCTTCATTTTTGTCCCAAAATGCCATAAAAAGTTCCGCAGAAGTTCCTTTTCTACTAGTCCACTCCGCAACAATCTTTATTGCTTCTTCAAGGTCTTCAATATATGCCATTCTACCATCACTACCTCTTATTCCTTTTTCGTCCTTTTTAGCTCCTCGATTAATAAGAATATTTTTTTCATCATAAACAATTCTTCTCACATCTTCAAATTCCTTTCCTTTTGGAAGACTGTCTTTTAATAGCTTAGATAGACCGTGATAATATAATTGAAACTTTTGTACTGGGTCGTCTATTCGCTGACCAAGGAGAAGTTCCGCTTGATTTTCAACAATAAGTTCCGAGTCAAGATTTATAGAAAGTTGCTCTCCTTTTATATCTTCAGACTTTTGTAGAATTTCTAATCTCTCTAAGTCTTCCTTGGAAAGTTTCCTTTCTATTTTGCTTTGGTCTGTCTTTTTATCTTTCATACCACAATTTTATACTGTTAATAATTCTCTTATTTTTAATGCTGCTTCTTTAATTGATTCTATGTCCCAATTTGAAACGTTTAATTTTTTAGTGACGCTTTTTATATTAGGAAAATGTTCTTTAAAAGCACCCCAGTAATCATTTCCTTTTTCTGATTGCCTCCATTGGTACTGTGAATAAATTATACAAGGATGAACTTGACACTCTTTTGCAAATTTTTCCACCATAAATCTATTATGCATCATCTTTTCAATAAATCTCATTTTCTCAGATGATAATAAATACTCAGATGCAAATTCGTTTGCTTTATCTTCTTGTATTAAAAATAGATCAGGCTCACCAGACAAATGATAATTTGTTTTTTCAATTGTTTCCAGGTCAAATAAAATATGATGGAGTTCGTGAATCAGAGCAAACCAAATCGTTGAATAATTCCTATTGAAATCTGTAATTACGATACAAGGTTTATTTTTAATTAAAAACGTTGCTCCTCTTATTTGTGTTTTTGGCAAAGAAGGTTGAAAAACTACTGTAATACCGATGTTGTATAAGGCTTGAAAAACTGTAAGTAAACCTGTTTCAACGTTTTGCGTATATGGTTTGATTTTAGGAATTAATTCAACTAAATTTCGTCTGCTGTAATCGTTAGGGTTATCAATTAACTCAAAATATTTATAACTTGATTTAATCCAAAAATCTTTCATTTTATCACTAAAAGACTTTTTGGTTCTGCTATAAAACGCTTCACTTAATTCTCTATCATATTCGTAAATACTGTCTATATCGAAAAAATTACAAATTCTCTCTTTCAGTTTATCCAAAGAATCATTCTTATCAATAAACCCTAAATTTATCAACGTTTTAAGATCAAAATATTTATTGATAAATGTAATGTCCATTGATGATTGGAGTTCTTTTATTTCCTCAACAGGTCTATCTTTAAAATGAACGATTAATAGTTCATTGAAATCCATTTCTAAGAACTCAGCAAGTTTTAAGAGTTTAATTATGTCTGTTTGTTTGGAAGTTTTGTCAAGAATGGCATCTAGACTTCTTCTTTCCATTCCCGATAATTTTTCAAATTGAGTCTTAGTCAAACCCGAATTTTCAAGCTTCTCTTTAAATAGTTCTTCAAGAGTTGGACCATTATACTGAAAGCTTCTATCTAAAATATTATCTATCATTGAATTTATTTGAGGTAAATATACCGCAAATATAATGATATTAATTAAATAAGCAAATAATTAAAGGTAAATTTACCTTTTAAAAAAATTAGCATTTTCCTCTTTGTTTAATTGATTTAGCTGTGTGGTCAGTTAGCATAGCCACTAACTTTGTGTTATAGATTGGCTCAGCCCTTTCCTCCGGAGTATTTCCGGCAATAAATCCCGTTCTATTTCAAATTACGAATAGCCTGAAGCTACCTCCTCCGGCAAGGTTTATTTTACCCGGAGCTGTATTCCATTGGGACAGACAGCTCGGCCTTGCCGCTGCGCGCACTATAAATTAACGTGTTCTCGACATAATATTTTAAAAACCACATAGAAACATAGCAATTTATAACTTCTAACCTATATTTTAGACACAGATAGCCTTGAAGCTTTGCTTCAATCTATAGGATTTACAATCTACGTTTCCTTTAAAGCATAATAAAAGTCAAACTATGTGGTTAAATTTTAATCTTTAGATAGTTTAATATAGAACTCACGTTAAATTAGCACACATTACACACGTGCGCTGGCAAGTAGGCTGGCACAACCGAAGAGAAACAGACCCTGCTTTCTAAAACAAGAGAAAATCATTCAATCTAAAATAGCCCCGCAGGATTTTATACCGAACTCAGGTTAATTAATACCTGAAAATCAGAACTCAGCATTCAGCAGATCCCTGATCGAAGGATAAGTATTCTGCCTGATCATCATAAAATCACCCGGAGCAAGCCATCGTACATCTGTGATTCCTTCTTCAAGCTGAGGGATCAATACCTTCTGATTAACAGCGCTCATCCGGTACCAGGAAGTTTTCTTTAATATCCGTTCTTTGTTCATTTCATAAATATGATAGGTGTTACAGATCTTATCTCCAAGGCTCTCGATACGAATACCACACTCCTCTTCCACCTCCCGTACCGCAGCTACTTTAGCAGTTTCTCCACTATCCAGCTTTCCCTTTGGCAAATCCCACTTACCATTTCTGAAAATAAACAAGTAGTGCTTTTCTTCATTACTCACAAGTCCACCTGCAGCCTTTATCATTTTCATTGACCGCTTAATTTTCTTGAAATGCGACTTAAAATTTTTGCTTAAAAGAAGAAATATTTTAGGGCTGTTAAGCTCTCTGACCTGTTCATAAAACCTGAAAAAATTAAACTCTGAAATTTTAAGTTCCTGATAGTCTTGAATATCTGAAGGTTGAGAATCTGTAATGATTAAAGCTACTTCGTTGATATAAATTTTATAAATTTGAGCCATGATTAATAAGAGTGAGATTGAACAAAAAGTAGCTGAATTTTTGCTACAAATTAAAGCAATTAAATTACAACCCAACAATCCATTTACATGGGCTTCGGGTTGGAAATCCCCTATTTACTGCGACAATCGCATCACTTTATCGCATCCATCTATCCGTACTTATATCCGGCAAAAACTTTCTTCCTTGATTCAGGAAGAATTCGGTTCTGTTTCTGTAATCGCCGGAGTGGCAACTGCCGGTATTCCGCAAGGGGTTCTTGTAGCACAGGAACTAGGGCTACCATTCATTTATGTGAGGGCAAAAGCCAAAGAGCATGGAAGAGGAAATCTGATTGAAGGTGAATTTTCACCCGGGCAAAGGGTTGTTGTTGTCGAAGACCTGATCTCGACCGGAACCAGCAGTTTACAGGCTGTCCATGCGCTTCGGGAAGCCGGTTGCGAAGTTGCAGGATTGGTTGGAATTTTCAACTATGGATTTGACGCTGCTGATGAAAATTTCAAAAAAGCAAAATGTCGTTTCTTAACACTTTCTAATTATAATACTTTAATCAATTACGCCGCAGAGCACAGTTTTGTATCAGCAGAAGATTTGAAATTATTAAGAACCTGGCGTGAAGACCCTCAAAACTGGGGTAATACCTTAGAAAGCTAAACCTGATCGTATGACGAACATTGAAAGTACAGTATCTATTGACAGGCTGCTTACTGAAGTATTCGACTTCCTTGCCGACCTGAACAATCATCAGCAGCTGATGCCTGAGAATATTTACAACTGGTCGTCTACAAAAGATGAAGCCCGATTCACCATACAAAATATGGCTAAACTGGCTTTAAAGGTTTCCTCCATTACAAAAGACAAAGAAATTATCGTCAAACCATCAGAAGCTGCACCGTTCGAGCTGGAATTAAAATGGACCCTCAATGATCTTGGGGATGGAAAAACAGAAGCCATATACACTATTTCTGCAGATCTGAATATGATGATGAAAATGATTGTTTCCGGTCCGCTTCAAAAACTGGTAGATCATGAAGCAGCTCAACTTAAAGCTGTTCTTTCAAAATAAACAAGTTTAATTTTTTCTGGTATGCTGTTTAGCAAAACAGATCCCTTTATCCTGCCTTTCTGATTGCATTTCACCAGGACAATGTATCAGGTTAAATTGCTAATTTACAGACATTTAGTCAGTATTATTTAAATTTTACTGACAAAATTTCAGTTTGTCCAAGAGTATCTCAAGATGGCAATCAATTTGAGAGTATATTGATACTATGAACCTAAACAACTTCACCATCAAAGCACAGGAAGCAATTCAGAAAGCTTCAGAAATAGCAGGCGGCAATCAGCAGCAGGCTATAGAAACTGCACACATACTGAAAGGATTATTAAGTGTTGATGAGAATGTGATCAGCTACCTTCTGAAAAAACTGAATGTCAATATTAACCGGATTTCTGAAGTTCTTGACGCTCAGATCCAAAGCTTTCCAAAAGTCAGTGGAAGTGAGATTTACCTTTCTTCAGGTGCCAATTCAGCGCTGCAAAAAGCAGTTTCTTATTTAAAAGAATTTAAAGATGAATTTGTTTCTGTAGAGCATGTCCTTTTGGGATTGCTTGAAACAGGCGACAAGGTTAGCTCAATTCTAAAGGATGCAGGTGTTAACCAAAAAGATCTTAAGAAAGTGATTCTGGAGCTTCGGGGTAATACAAGAGTGACCGACCAGAATGCAGAGGCAACTTATAATGCCTTGAATAAATATGCACGCAATCTGAATGAATATGCTGAATCGGGCAAGCTTGATCCGGTAATTGGACGTGATGAAGAGATCAGAAGGGTTATTCAAATCCTTTCACGACGCACAAAGAATAATCCGATACTGATTGGAGAGCCGGGTGTGGGTAAAACTGCCATTGCAGAAGGTATTGCTTTTAGAGTTATACAGGGAGATGTTCCAGAAAATCTGAAAACCAAGACAGTTTTCTCTTTAGATATGGGTGCCCTGATTGCCGGAGCAAAATATAAAGGTGAGTTTGAAGAACGTTTGAAAGCAGTAATCAAGGAAGTAACGCAGAGTGATGGGGAAATTATCCTTTTCATTGACGAAATCCATACACTGGTAGGTGCCGGAGGTGGAGAAGGTGCAATGGATGCTGCAAATATTCTTAAGCCGGCACTGGCGCGCGGAGAATTACGTGCGATCGGAGCAACTACCCTGAACGAATACCAGAAATACTTCGAGAAAGACAAAGCATTAGAGCGTCGCTTCCAAAAAGTAATGGTTGATGAACCAAATACTCAGGATGCAATCTCTATCCTGAGAGGCTTAAAGGAAAGATATGAGACTCACCATAAGGTAAGGATCAAAGACGAAGCTATTATTGCCGCGGTAGAATTATCGCAGCGCTATATTTCAGATCGCTTCCTGCCTGATAAGGCCATTGACCTTATGGACGAGGCTGCCTCAAAACTACGCTTAGAAATGGATTCGGTGCCGGAAGCAGTCGATGAACTGGATCGCAAGATCATGCAGTTGGAAATTGAACGTGAAGCCATTAAGAGAGAGAATGACGAGAAAAAAGTAAAAGAACTTTCTGAAGATATCGCTAACCTTTCAAGCGAACGCGATTCGCTCAAGGCACGCTGGAAGGCTGAAAAAGACCTTGTGGATGCGATCAATAATCAGGGAGAACAGATAGAAAGCTTTAAACTGGAAGCAGACCAGGCCGAACGTGCCGGAGATTACGGCAAGGTAGCTGAATTGAGATATGGTAAGATTAAGGAAGCCCAGGACAAGGTTGAGCAATTGAAGCAACAACTGGCCGAAACTCAGGTTGATAACCGGATGCTGAAAGAAGAGGTAACCTCAGAAGATATAGCTGGAGTTGTTTCTCGCTGGACAGGTGTACCAGTTACCAAAATGATTCAGAGTGAACGTGAAAAGCTGCTCCATATGGAAACTGAGCTACATAAACGTGTTGCAGGTCAGGATGAAGCTATTGAAGCTATTTCAGACGCTATTCGTCGCTCCCGTGCCGGATTACAGGATAAAAGGAAGCCAATTGGCTCGTTCATTTTCCTGGGAACCACAGGTGTAGGAAAAACCGAGCTTGCCAAAGCATTGGCAGATTATCTATTCAATGATGAGCATGCAATGATCCGGATTGATATGAGTGAATACCAGGAGCGCCATGCAGTTTCGAGACTGATTGGTGCGCCTCCGGGATATGTTGGATATGATGAAGGTGGTCAGCTAACCGAAGCGGTAAGAAGAAAACCTTATTCTGTGATTCTGCTTGATGAAATAGAAAAAGCGCATCCTGATGTATTTAATATTTTATTGCAGGTATTGGATGATGGAAGATTGACGGATAATAAAGGCCGTTTGGTTGATTTCAAAAACACAATCATCATTATGACCTCAAATATTGGATCTCACCTGATTCAGGATAATTTTAAAGATCTAAACGAAATAAACAGGGATGAAGTGATTGCCAAAACAAAGACTGAATTGTTTGAACTCTTAAAACAAACCATCAGACCTGAGTTTTTAAACCGGATCGATGAACTGATCATGTTTACCCCCCTTAACAGGAATGAACTCAGGGATATTGTAACGCTTCAGTTCAAAGGGGTACAAAGTACATTAGCTGAAATGGGCATTGAAATTGAAGCTTCTGAAGAAGCACTCGACTGGCTGGCACAATTGGGATACGACCCACAATTTGGAGCACGTCCATTGAAAAGAGTCATTCAGAAGAGAATATTGAATGAATTATCAAAAGATATCCTTTCGGGGAAGATAGATAAAGACAGCAGAATCAAACTGGATGTATTTGACAATCATTTTGTATTTCTGAATGCAGATAAAGCCTGAGCCTGAATTTTAATAGAAAAGCCGTGCAGATCTGAATCTGCACGGCTTTTTGTTAGGATGTAATATCCGCTTAGAATCAAGTAAAAGTTTATGCAAGTCTTACATTAACTGCGCTTAAGCCTTTTTTACCTTCTTCAACATCGAACTCTACTTTATCATTTTGTCTTATATCCTGTTTAAGTCCGCTTACGTGAACAAAAATTTCTTTGCCATCCTCTTGGGTAATAAATCCGAATCCTTTGGACTCGTTGAAAAATTTTACTGTACCGGTTTCCATTAATGAATAGTTTAGTTGTTTAATTTGTTAAGTGTTATTGCAAATTACTTATTTATTTGCAATAATAAATATATAAAAAACAAAATTAAATTCAGCTAATTTAATTTTTCATGTTCAGAATAAAAACACTCAAAAAATATCGGTCTTAATTCTCTTTTAAACACTTATTAACAATATCTACCAATATTTTCTCCTTTTCAAAGAATTCAGCCAATAATTTAAACTGGTTTCTTGTCCTATCGAGGTTTTGCTCCGGGTAAGAGATGGGATAATAAATACTTCCATTCAAATAATCACTTAAAAACCTAATTGCCTGCATATAAATCAGGTACTTTCCGGAAAATAAGATCAAATCCTTTTCAACTTCGGTCAAAATAGAGCCCATTTCGTGCAAATAACCTTGAATAATAGCCTCAAAATATTCAATACGTATAAATATCTTATCAGTATCCGGTTCATTCTCTGAAAAGGCACACAGGTAGGTCCGCATCATATCCCCAAGGTCCGAAATAAATTTTCCCGACATCAGTGTATCCAGATCGATAACACAGATACCCTTCATGGTATCCTTGTCGAACAGCATGTTACTGATTTTGGTATCATGATGCATCGCCCGGTTGGGAAAATCACGCGAATTTTTAAATGAATTAAAATAGTCGAGAATAAAGGAATAATGTTTGGCCTTCTGAATTTCAGGTTCAGCCTTTTGTTTTAATGATTCAGTAGTATTCTCGAGCGCTTCGGCAAATTGCCTGTAGCGCAATCCAAGATCATGAAAACCAGGAATAGTTTCCTTCAACTGAGAAGCATCAAAATCAGCGAGTAATCTGTTTAACCTCCCAAACTGCATGGCAGCTTCATAGGCCTGATCAGGATCGCTTAGGGTATCGAATGAAACCGAATTTTTAATGAAGTCAGTCAGCCTCCAGTAGATATCCCCGACGAATGCCATTTCGCTACCATCCCGGGTTGGAATAGCACCCACAAAAAGATAATCAGGATTATGTTTTTTAAGATAATCTGATACCAGCTTCACATTGGCGGCAATAAATTCTGGCTCCTTAAATACATTTCTGTTGATACTTTGCAATATGTATTGTTCTGAACTATTCTGAATGCTAACTAACCACGTAGAATTTATGTGACCAGTTCCAAAGGGCTTATAATTTACCTGATCAGGCTGAAATCCGTATTCATTAAGAACTTGTTCGATGAGTTGTTTATCCATTTTTGATTTAAAACGATATTTCTTTGTTAATATTCAGCAAATGGCTTATTTAAAACCAGCGACTTATACTTTGTGTAAAAGTAAATAAATGAAAAGACTGTCAGAGCTAGTCCGGCTACCGATAGCCCTATGACACTATTTGAAAAGAAGGTTACCCAATTAAGCTGAACCTTGAAGATCTCTTTACTAAGCATGACCCCGACACTTCCAACATAGCCGAAAGAATCAGCAAGATAGATCAGAAAACCTACGTTCCCGGTATGTTTAAAACTAGCTATCATACGTTCAAAAAACACGGAATTAAACGGAATATAGACCATATACAAGCCAAGTCCAACGAGAGTCATCCACCAAACCGGTGCCATCGCCCCGGTGATAAAAAGGAAGGAACATACTCCTGCCAATACAAAACCAAAACCGATGAAAATATGGGAAAGCATAAAGGCTTTAAAACTATCCTTAATCATCACCATACTTCCGATCAGCACCAGAATAATTATAGTTATTGGCGTTTCAGTCCTCGCAAAAAGATCTGGTTTATCAAAAAAACCCATTTCTTTCCACATTTCTGCACTGAAATTATCACGCATATCCCTGAAAATAGTTGCGAAGGTATAGATCAGAATACATGCTGCAAGTCCTGGAAAAAACATTCTTACAAACTTTTTCCGGTCGGCAGCTAACATCGGAACCCTGTTCATCCGGTAAGCAATATCTTCATCATCTGGTGCCGGAATTTTCTCAATGAGGTAAACAAACAGCAACAATGGAGCTGCAAAGACTAATCCGGTATAAAAAGGGACCCAAAATTCTGTAATATTAAAGGTCAGCATTAACCAGGTCCCAACAGTTTTGACAAAGCCGGAAGCAAAAATGAAGCTGACTGCTAGCGTAGCTCCAATAAAGTCAGTACTCCTTCTACCTTCAACATAGGAGAAAACAACTCCCCATAACATACCTAAAGGAAAGCCATTAATGAACAGAAAAAGAATATTGTATGGAGCAGGTACCAGGGCAAAAAACAACCAACTAAGCCAGGCAATAAGCGTCAGAATGAGAATAATCCTTCCACGGCCATGTCGTTTTAATTCAGATATATACTTAATTCCATAGAACTTTGCGAGCATATAACCTAACATCTGGGAGATCACCAGTACAGTTTTATAACTATAACCTGCAATTGTCATCCCATCGAAAGTAGCAACAGTAAAAGATTTCCGGAACCCAAAAACCATCGTGTAGGTCAGAAAAACAGTAATGGCTGCATACAAACCTATCTGGAGGGAATTACCCTTAATATGTGCGGGTTTAAATAAACTCATTCAATTTCTGGGCTATCAATTGGATTTCATTAAGGCAGGAAGGTAATAAAACCTTTGACAATGCAAAAATCAGATCATCGAATTTTCTGATAATGCAAATATTTTTCAGAATTCAGGTCACCCTTAAAATGATTAAAAATTTCCAATTCAGGATGAATTGTATAACTTCAATTTAGCATATATACCCCAAAACATGAAACTAAGATTCTTAAAGCTGTTATTTCTATTATTTCCTATTGTTTCTTCTGTGATTGCACAGGAAAAACCACTACAGATTATAATGATTGGAGCACATCCCGACGATTGTGACATCAAATCAGGCGGAACTGCTGCTCTTTTTGTAGCCATGGGTCATAAGGTTAAATTTCTATCGGTCACTAATGGGGATGCCGGTCATATGAAAGAAGGCGGTGGAATGCTCGCTCAGAGGCGATTGGAAGAAACAAAAGAAGTTTCAAGAAGATTAGGAGTTACTTATGAAGTATTGGATAATCATGATGGAGAATTGCTTCCTACTTTAGCCATTCGTATGGAAGTTATCAAAAGGATCAGAGAATGGAATGCAGATGTGGTTATTGCACCCAGATCAAATGACTATCATCCTGACCACCGTTATACCGGAATATTAGTACAGGATGCCGCATTTATGGTTGGAGTTCCCAATATTGCTCCTGACACCCCTCCCCTGAGCAAAAACCCGGTATTCCTTTATTTTCAGGATAATTTCAAGAAACCGAACCCCTTTCAACCGGATATTGCAGTAGATATTAGCAGCGTAATTGACAAAAAAGTATACAGTCTGGATGCCCATCAGTCGCAATTCTATGAGTGGCTTCCATGGATTGGAAACTATGAAGATCAGGTTCCAAAAGGAAAAGCAGAACGATTGGAATGGTTAAAGAAATTAAGGGGAAGCGGCATCAATCCGGCTGTTAAAAGCAGTCTTGAAAAATGGTATGGATCAGCAAAAGCAGGCGAGGTAAGCTATGCCGAATCATTTGAAATTTGTGAATATGGGAGCCGACCAAGCGACGAGGACATAAAAAGATTGTTTCCTATGTTAGGAAAATAGCTTAATACGGTATTACTCCGGTTTCGGACCACGCTTGTAAATAATCAATCCGTTAAGAAAATTCCGCAGAATCTGGTCGCCGCAAGGCTTAAAATTCTCATGCTCCTTATTTCGGAAAATCGCTCCTAATTCGGCTTTTGTAATTGAGAAATCTACCAATTTAAGTATGTCAACAATTTCCTGATCGTTTAGCTTTAGTGCTACCCGAAGCTTTTTCATAATGTCATTATTACTCATATCAATTATCTGGAAACTTCAATTTTGATTTTTTTATTCTTAATCTTTTCCATTTTCAGCAGTCTAACCACCACATCAATTTTATTGCGCTTTACAGCGGCATAGGATGAAAAGTCCTGAACCTCTATTAAACCCAGTTCATCCTTATCCAATTTACCCTTTTTCATTAAAAGGCCAACAATATCAATCTTATTAATTTTATCCTTTCTGCCTGCTCCAAGATACAATGTTGCCCAATCAGTATTCGCCGGAGTGACATCCTTTTCAGGTAAGTCCTCTACTTCTATTTCGTCTGAAAGAAAAGATGGACGTTCGGTCTCAGTAAGAATTACATAGGCCGTCCCGCTTGAATGCATCCTTGCAGTGCGCCCATTTCTATGCAGAAAGGCTTCTTCGTTATGAGGCAGTTGATAGTGTATCACATAATCAATTTCAGGAATATCAAGTCCTCTGGATGCCAGATCCGTAGTGATCAGCAAACGGTAACTGCCATTTCTGAATTTTAACAAGGCCTTTTCACGATCCTCCTGTTCCATCCCGCCATGAAAAACCCCATGATCCAGGCCCATATCCCAAAGCAAAGCACTAATCCTGTCGACCGCCTCCCTATGATTACAAAAAACCAAAGCTGAGCCATTCCTGATTTTGCATATCAGGGAAAATAAGGTCTCCAATTTATCAGCAGCTTCAGAAATCACTGATCTGACTTTTAGGTTAGGAAGGCTGTTAGTATCTTTCAAGAAATTAACCTCAAGAGGGTGCACAAGTCCGGTAAACAGTGGTATCCCCTCCATCTTTGTTGCAGAGGTCAATATTCTTCTTTTGACGTTCTTTAAACGGCTGATAATAAAACTCATATCATCTTCAAAACCGAATTCCAGTGCCTTATCAAATTCATCCAATACCAGTGTATGTATATCATCCGGACTAAAATTCTCATGCCGGATATGGTATGCTATCCGGCCGGGAGTACCAATCAAAACAGCCGGTGCCTGGGTCAGATTGTTCTTCTCCGTCCTGACCGGATGCCCGCCATAAAAACAATTGACCTTAAAGCCAGTCACCATAGCTTTAAAAACCTGTTCGATTTGCATAGCCAATTCTCTGGATGGAACAAGAATCATTGCCTGTACCCCCTGTTTTGAATCATCAAGGCGCTTTAACAAAGGAATCAAGAAAGCAATAGTTTTTCCGGAGCCTGTAGGCGATAAAATAATCGTATCCTTATTAGCTGCAGCATCTATAGCAACACGCTGCATCTCATTCAGGGATGCTATTTTTAAATTCTTTAATACCTTTTCAGTCATCTGGCTTTTCAAAACGCAAAGGTAATGCAAATATCCTCAATCGATTTAGTCATTTGGACTTAGTTCTTCAATATAAATTTCAAAGCCAATTCTGTGGATCAGCCTATTTTTCTCTATTTTCGTGAATAAATTTATCAAACACTCAAGCCTATCTATTTTCAAATGATGAACAAAAAATTAATCCCATTTTATGTACTTGTACTAAGTATTTTCCTCAGTTCCTGCCAATCAAATTCCAAAACACTCGCATCAGACTCTGCTGATAGTACTTCAGCAACTCAAAATGTTGAGGAAAGCAGCTCGGACGAGCCGGAAAAAGCAGAAACACAACAAAAAGGAGGTAAAAAGGCCAATGCAGCAGAGATTCTTGCCAGACCTCAGGTACCCATTCTTTGTTATCACCAGATAAGAAATTGGGTTTCAACCGACGGAAAAATGGGGAAAGATTATATTGTACCTATTGCAGAGTTCAAATCGCAGATGAAAATGCTTGCTGATAGCGGTTATCAGACTATTTTACCTGATCAGCTTTATAACTACCTGGTTTATGGTACCAAATTGCCTAAGAAGCCAATCATGTTGACTTTTGATGATACCAAACTGGATCAGTACACCAACGCACTCCCGGAATTGAAAAAATATGGTTTTAAAGGCGTGTTTTTCATCATGACTGTTTCTTTAGGTAAACCAAATTATATGAGCAAAGCACAGGTAAAAGAACTATCGGATGCCGGACATGTTATTGGTTCACATACTTATGACCACCAGAATGTAAAGAAATATCAGGGTGAAGATTGGATAACTCAGATTGAGAAGCCGACTAAAACGCTTAAAGAAATTACAGGTAAGGATGTGAACTATTTTGCTTATCCCTTCGGCTTGTGGAATAAGGAAGCCATTCCTGAATTAAAGAAAAGGGGATTCACCTCTGCATTCATTCTTGCAGAAAAAAGGGATGAAAATGATCCACTATTTACAATCAGAAGAATAATAGCTAGCGGATACTGGAATACCCGTACACTTCATAACAGCATTGTAAAAAGTTTTTAATTTTATATTTAAAATCAACCTAATCGATATATTTATAGATTATAAAAGATAAAAATCATGAAAAAACTATTTCTATTAACCCTGGTTACAGGACTATTTTTAAGTCTTGGTTCATCCGCTCAGCAGGATAAAAGTAAAAGACCAAGTCCGCCTGCAAAAGTTTCGAAAACTATTGCTTCAGGCGCTGAAATTTCAGTTGATTACAGTCGCCCCTCTTTAAAAGGAAGAGCTTTAACAGCTCTTGCTCCTGTTGGAAAAGTTTGGCGTACAGGAGCAAACGAGGCTACCGTGTTCGAAACAACTAAGGATGTAAAAATTGAAGGCAAAACCTTACCAGCTGGCAAATATGGTCTTTATACCATTCCGGGAGATGATGAATGGACTATAATTTTCAACAAGACCTGGAAGCAATGGGGAACTGTTTATAAAGACAGTGAAGACGCATTACGTGTGAATGTTAAGGCAGGAAAATCCTCAGAAAATACAGAAGTATTTACTTTTGATATTGCTGACAATGGAAACGTCTCCATGATGTGGGCTAACACTAAAGTAGTTTTTAGAGTTCGATAAAAAAGTTTCTTATATTACAAGGGCTTAAGTTGTTAAACTTAAGCCCTTTTTTGTGTTCATTTATTTAGCTTGAGATTATCCCTAAGCCCCTTATGAAGATTCTTTACTCGTTTACCTTTTTGTGTTTAGTATCACTCACTCTCCTATCTTCCTGTAAATCAGACAATAAAACAAACTCAAAGAAGAGAAGTACCGATTATCTTCAAAATGATTTCAAACCGGATGAATTTTATCCGGCCGGACAGGTTGAATTGCAAATGAAATCAGATGGCTCAACCATGTATGGTTTTGCTTACACAGCCGACGGAAAGGGTCCTCATCCAACGGTGGTTTTGCTGCATGGATTACCAGGTAATGAACGAAGTCACGATCTTGCTCAGAACTTAAGGCGTGCGGGTTATAATACCATCTATTTTAATTACAGTGGAGCATGGGGCAGCAAGGGCACATTCGGATTTCAGAATGCAATTGACGATGCGAGCGCAGTAGTAGATTTTCTTACCGATAGCGTGAACACAGAAACTTTAAGGGTCGATACCTCAAAAATAGCATTTGCAGGCCATAGTATGGGAGCCGGAATAGCGCTGCTTGCTGGATTAAAAGATCCAAGGGTTAAGTCAATTGTTGGAGTTTCGGTGTTTAATCCTTATACCCTTTTACAAGGAGAAGGTGCGGCAGGTAATCTCATCGGACTCAAAGAATACCTCTTAACCCTGGGTATGCTTAACTGTGAACCCAATAAATTTTTAGATGATATCCTGGCCAAACTTGATTCTTATGATATTGAGACTCAGGTTTCCAAATCTAACAAAGCAATATTGGTTCTGGATGAACACCAGAACAATACCTATTTCTCAAAATTTAATCCGAGGAAAAATTTTGACTACAAGATCTGGAACACAGACCATGCCTTTACCAACAAACGTATTGCACTGGCTAAAGAAATTGTTAACTGGTTTGATGAAACGATGATAGATAAACCAAAAGCTAAGTAGAACCTGTTTATTGGATATCTTCTATTTTAAAAGTCTTACCATTAAAGTCAAACTCATGCCCTATCTTCTGCCGCATTAATTTTGTCCCAATTGGCGAAGCTGCAGAAATTGCGAAATAGTTGACTCCCTCAACATGCATCTGTCCGCGGCTGATTGCAATATAAAATTTACCAAAATTTGTAATAACCAGGCTTCCTGTTTGAACAATATCATAATGCTTTTGATGTTCAATCTGCTCGAGGCTTAACTTTTGCATTTTAGCTTCTTCAAGTTGCTTCCGGTTTCTGTCGATTTCCTGTTGCATCATCTCCCTCCCTGTTTCATACTTATCGCCGGCACTGCTCTTTGTATCATCATTGGATGATTCGATTGCAGCATTAATAGCCTGCTGAGCAGTATCAATACAATCCTGAACATACTTCAGGCACTCTTTGTACAGTTCTTCTTTTATCCCAATCATTTGTGCAAAGAAGCATAATTTTTCAGGATTAGCGAAGATGTTAACGCTAAATTGGGCTGATATTTATGAACAATTGATAGCAATTAAACAGAATGGAATCAGGATTTCAATTTCTTCAAAATCCGTTTCCCACGACTTTGAACCGCAGCCGAACCATTCTTTAGCAAGAATTGAACCTGAGAACGGAGTTCGTCAGTGATCCAGGCCTGCTTTTTACCAAACTGAAGTAAAATATCCATACAATTAACTTTCACAGCGACTGGTGTTCGCGGATCAATCAGCCAATCAAAAGTAATCTCTATGACCTGCTCCTGATATTCAGTTATCAGAGAATGAGTTTCTGTTACTGATGTAGAATCAGTCAGATACATCATGATCTTGGTATAATGTCGTTGACAACTGCGGTTCTTCTGAATGAGATAACTTGTAATAAAATCAGGGAGGTATGGTACAAGATCAGCCCATCTGAAATAAAGAAACTGTTCAAGTACCCAGGATGCCCTGAAGGCGATTTCATTCTGAGGATATAAACTTAAACTAATCAGATCAGCAGGCATACAGGCTTGGTCAAGGGCAATCTTAACAGCATCCGCTTTGCTCAGGGTTTTAGAAAGTCTGTTGAATAATTTATCCCTGTCCATGCACAAAAAAATAAGAATTAGTCATTCGTCTGATACAAACATTCGCTCATGATTAAAATACACCATTAAATCCGTACCTTTGCAGTTTATTTTAAATACATGATTACAGTATCTAATCTTTCACTTCGTTACGGAAAACGAACTCTTTTTGAAGAAGTAAATTTAAAGTTTACTCCCGGGAATTGTTATGGTATAATAGGTGCCAATGGTGCCGGCAAATCAACTTTCCTCAAGATTCTTTCTAAGGAGATCGACCCAAGCAGCGGCTCAGTTTCCTTCACCCCGGGTGAAAGAATGGCTGTTCTAACCCAGAATCACTACGCTTTTGATGAGTTTCCAGTCATTGAGACAGTTATGATGGGTCATAAAGAGCTGTACAGTATCATGAAAGAGAAGGATTCATTGTATGCCAAAGAAGATTTTTCAGAAGCAGATGGTGAACGGGCAGGTGAACTTGAAAATATCTTTGCGGAGATGGATGGATGGAATGCAGAGAATAATGCTGCAACCATGTTGAGCAATTTGGGTATCAAAGAAGAATTCCATTATAATCTATTGAAAGACCTCGATGGCAACCAGAAGGTGCGGGTGCTTCTTGCCCAGGCATTGTTTGGAAAACCTGACATTCTCTTACTGGATGAGCCTACGAACGACCTTGACATACAAACCATTGCCTGGCTTGAAGATTTCCTGGCATCCTATGAAGGAATTATCCTCGTTGTATCTCACGACAGACACTTTTTAGATACAGTTTGTACTCATGTTGTCGACATTGATTTCAGTAAAATGAATACCTATACCGGTAATTATTCGTTCTGGTATGAATCTAGTCAGTTAGCATTAAAACAACGCTCTGATCAGAATAAAAAAACTGAGGAAAGAGTAAAAGAACTTCAGGAGTTTATCCGTCGTTTCAGTGCCAATGCCTCGAAATCCAAGCAGGCAACCAGTCGCAAGAAAGCGCTGGATAAAATCAATATCGATGAGATCAAACCATCAAATCGTAAATACCCTGCAATTCTGTTCAATCATCAGGGACGTGAAGCAGGTGATCAGATCCTTCAGATTGAAAATCTAAAAAAGGAATTGAATGGCGAAGTGCTGTTCTCAGGCATCAACCTGATGGTAAATAAAGGTGATAAAATCGCGGTACTATCTGAGAATAGCTTAGCAACTACTGCATTTTATGATGTTTTAACAGGAAGGGATAAAGATTACAAGGGTTCATTTAAATGGGGAGTGACTATTAATATTGCTGATATTCCGAATGATAACTCAGCATACTTTAAGGGTAAGGATACAAACCTGGTCGACTGGCTGCGTGAATATTCTGAAGCCGACAAGGATGAACAATTTATCAGAGGTTTCTTAGGCCGAATGCTGTTTTCGGGTGAAGAAGTTTTAAAACAATCTTCTGTTCTTTCGGGTGGAGAGAAAATGCGCTGTATGTTTTCGAGAATGATGCTTCAACAGGCTAATCTTTTGTTATTCGATGAGCCAACAAATCACCTGGATCTGGAATCAATTACTGCTCTGAACAATGGAATGAAGGACTTTAAAGGGGTAATCTTATTCACTTCACGAGATCATGAGCTGACAGAAACTGTTGCGAACCGCATCATTGAGTTAACACCGGGAGGAATCATTGATAAATTAATGACTTATGATGAATACATTAACAGTGATGTTGTTAAACAACAACGTGAAGAGCTGTATTCTTTGGTCTAGCTTTAAAAATCACATAAAAAAGCTGGCGAATTAGTATTCACCGGCTTTTTTAATTTAATACAATCTGGCTCGCTTCCTTAATTCAGCGATAGGCATTGTAAGCATTCGCCCTACAGGTTCTTTACCCTTGTAAGTAATTACTTTCAACTGTTTGGCGTCAATAGGTGCGGTCAATGTAGTCATGTATTTTGGGTAAAATCTGTCAGGGAATGAATTATCAAATGAATAATAGATATCCAGTCCTTCAACTTCAGTACTCAAGTCAATTGTCAATCTATTATCTGCAGTTTTACCAGCCTTGAATATAGGATCATAGACTGCAGGAGAATATTTGGTTTCGGAGATAGCAAGGCGGCCAAAATGCTTCTCAACCCTGCTAAAGAAATCAGGCCAGTTTTTCTGCTGATTTGGTGACCATACTGATTCTGCAATTGCAAAGCCTCTTGGCCAGGTCATATATTCTGCCTGCCGGATATTGTAAACCTGCTCGGTCCATAAATTAGCCTGTCCACCTTTAATAAATTGCGGATCAACTCCCGTAGGAACAGGCTCGAATTCATAGGATTTACTCAGGCGTAATGAAGCATAAACCCTGGGTTCAGATATTTCATCAGACTGCATATAATCAAGATAAGCGTAGGTTGTAGGACTCATGACCACCTGATGTTGATTCTGTGCTGCTTCTATTCCATATTTCATCCCACGCCAGCTCATCACTGCAGTAGACGGACTTACACCTCCTTCCAAAACCTCATCCCATGCCATCATTTTCTTACCTTTCGATTCCACAATCTGTTCAACCCTTTTCGTAAAATACCCCTGAACCTGTTTAATATCTTTAATGCCTTCACGAGCCATCAGAGCCTTGATCTGCTCATTCTTTTGCCAGAAGTTTATTGGCGCTTCATCACCTCCAAGGTGTATATACTCAAAGGGAAATAGTTCTGCTAATTGTGTAATCACAGTATCCATAAAACTGTAAACCAATTCATTGGCAGGGCAAAGCGTATTATCTAATAAAGCTATTGGCGGCGCTCCCCTCGACCAGTCCATGATCTTCTCGCCAGATCTTACTTTATATTTTATCGCTTCCGGTGTACATGATAATTCAGGATATGAGGCAATAGCTGCAAGGCTATGACCCGGAACGTCAACTTCAGGCAGTATATTTATGAAACGATCTTTGGCAAACTGCACCAGCTCCCGGATATCATCCTGTGTATAAAAACCACCGTAATCGCGGGGTTCATCTGCTTTTGGTGGGATAAAATCACCAAACTCCCCTACCCGCTTTACATTCCATGCTCCGATTTCTGTAAGCTTTGGAAAACCCTTGATTTCTATTCTCCATCCTTCATCATCTGTTAGGTGAAGATGAAGCACATTATACTTATATCGAGGCATTGCCAAAATGTATTGTTTAACTTCATCCTTTGTAAAAAAATGTCTGGCAACATCAAACATTAAACCCCGCCATCCAAGCTTTGGATAATCAGTAATTTCAACCGAAGGAATCACCCAATGGACATTCTTTACAAGAGTTTTGCTTTCTATTTCTTTTGGCAAGAGCTGCAGCAAAGTTTGTACCCCATAAAATAATCCAGCAGGTTGATTTGCTCTGATAGTTACATGTGAAGAACTTACAGATAGATAATAACCTTCAGATCCTAATTTATTATCGGCAACCGAATTAATTAATAATTTAACAGAAGCATTTTCAGGACTTCCTGAAGTGGATATATGAAAACCAGTGGGTAAGGTCAGCCGCTCCTTTAAGAATTTGATGGTTTGCGCCAATTCAGGAGCAGGACTTGAATAGATAACTACATTCCTGGGTAAATTAAAATGACCTGTACCCCTATGCATTTCGACCGGCTTAGGAATTATCGAAATTTCCGGATTAAAAGCCTGGCTGAATGTCTTAACAGAAATGAAAAAACAAAATAAAAATTGAATAGTAAACTTCATTAGATTATACTTTTTTAATTGAATAAGCATTTGAAAACCTTATTCATATGTTAAAGAACCAATTATTTCTGATTAAATTATCCGGAAGGCAATTTATGTAAATAATAATGAACCCTATAAAATGATTCGAAATCCGAATCTATTTTACAGAAAACAGGCCGCCTATCAAAATAAAAAAGACCGCATCCCTGTTAGGATACGGTCTTCAAAAGCAAGTGTAAAAGAGAATTTTATCGGATGGTTACAGCCCTTACAAATTGTCCGTTAGCATCAAAATGAATTGCATATTTGGTTAGGTTAGCATCAATCAAAACCAGATATCCTTTCAATGCTCCATTTATTTTCAGCTCGAAAGCTTTTTTGAATACATAATTAGGATAGGTAGTGCTTAGGTATGATGTTGTATTTGAAGGCAATGCTGTAGCCTCTATTGATCTTCCCTTTGCATGTGCTGCAGGCAATTGAATGCGTTTTATAAATGCATTTGCTGTTGAAAATGAGGTAGCATAAAAATCAACGTTTTTACTGATCAAAACTATACTTTGATCTTTATTTACAAATGCATGAACAAGGGTATCAGTAGGGTAAGTTGAAGACATATAGGTCTTAACTGCTGTTGGGATAGCACTAATGGCAAGGGTATCACGTTGCTTACCATCCCTGTTATCAAAACAACCACCTGCATGCCAGCCACCTCTGCCTTTCATGTTTCGTCCTTCTCGTATTTCAAGCACTTTTACAAAGTTCCCACTGGCATCAAATTTTATTGCTACAGGCTTATCATTAAATTGAACAAGGACTACATAACTTTCTAAGGCAGATGTTGATTGATTTGCAATTTGGTAAGCCTTCAGAAAGGTATTACCTGCATAATTTGCACTTAAATAAGTTGTAACTGATGCCGGAAGTGAGCTTTGCTCAACCGGAGTTTTTTTATTTCCTTTTTTACATGCCTCCATCGCATATAAGGAATCAGTTGTGCTTCCCGAACCTTTGATTGCAGTGGTACTGCTGATGGTAATAGCTTCGAGTTTTGCAAACTGAAGTTCTTCATCAAGTGAAAGGGCATTATTTTTTTTGCATGAGCTAAGGCTCAAAATAGCCATACTAACTACCAGCATGGCACTTTTAATGTGTGTGTATCTTTTCATATCTGTGTTTTTTTATATAAACCTAGAGATACAAGATGAAGAACAGATGATTTTTGATTATTTTGAAAAATAAATAGAAAATTACTGTCAGAGCTATCCTGAACCAGAATAAAATTCAATTTTTCCTGATTGGCCTGATCATCTAAAATAAAAAAAGGGCACTGCCAATGGCAATGCCCTTCCGATAATATATGTATTGAATTAATGACCTGCGTGTCCGTCTGCGCCATGAGCATGGCCATGTGCAAGTTCTTCATCAGTGGCAGCACGAACAGAAATGATCTTACCGATAAAATGAAGATCCTGGCCAGCCATTGGGTGGTTCAGATCTACAACTACAGCTGATTCGGTGACTTCATTTACTTTCGCCCTGAACTGGTTACCTTCGTTATCCTGTAATGGAAGAACTGATCCGATCTCAGGCATTTCCATATCTCCAAACATATCCAAAGGGAGCTCAGTGATTGCATTTTCATCTTTTAAACCGTAAGCATCTTCAGCTACAAGATGAAAATCATACAGGTCGCCAATGTTCAAACCTGCCAGATTTTCTTCGAACTTTGGAAGCATCATTCCTACTCCGTATAAAAAAACCAATGGGTTTTGCTCATCGGCTTTTTCTACAAAAACTTCCTGTTCATTTTCTTTTGTGTAAAGATCATAGGTTAGCGCTACAACGCTGTTTGATTGAATTGTCATTTTAATAGTTTTAAGTAATAACAGGTTTGGGATTCTTAATTCTGTCCCCCCGGCGTTGTACTTGGGTTATCGATTTGTTTAATTGCTTCAATTGCCTCTGTTACAGGCAAGAGACAAGTTTTATTCCGGCACAAATAAATTTTTGTTTCTGCCGCCAGCCTGTCCGCTAGCAAAGGTAATGTTCCTGAAGTTCCTCCCAAAAGTATTTTATTAGGAATGTAATATTTTTCCATTTCCTTGCGCTTTTCCTCTGCCTCAGTTCCGGTAATTGCTATCTCATATAATCCAAAAACATTATTTAACAAAAGAATAGCCCAGTTCGAATAGGCTGAACCGTATGATTTGATATGAGGATGAACATTTCGCAACATCTTCAAAGAAATTTCCAGGTAGTTCTGCTGGTCAAAGAGATGGCCAAGCTTATACAGGCTATTAGCCATTACAGAATTGGAAGATGGAATCACATTATCCATAATTTCCTGCTTTCTGGCAATAAGTTGTTCGCCTGTGTTCGGTGTATAAAAGAACATACCACTTTCGGTATCATAAAAATCTGAAATAGTATAATCTGTCAATTGTTTTGCTTTATACAGATAGCCTTCATCAAAGCTGGCTTCATACAAGCCAATGAAACCATCTATCACAAAGGCATAATCATCCAGAAATGCCCCCGACCATTCATCCAGGGAATTATCAGAAGGATATACTCTCCTGATTTCATTACCAGCCATAAGTTTATTCTGAATAAAAGCAGCACTTAATTTCGCCTTTTCAAGAAATTCAGGCTCTCCAAAAACACGGTAGGCATCAGTATAGGCTTTCAGCATCATACCATTCCAGGAGGCAAGGATCTTGTTATCAAGTCCCGGACGAATACGAGTTGCCCGGGCAGCAAGTAATTTATTCTTTGATGCTGAAATATTATCTGTTAGTTCTTTCAGGCTTATTCCAATCTCGGAAGCCAGTTCAGAATCTTCCATATTCCTCATCAGGATATTTGTACTTTCCTCCTCCCAGTTGCCATCATCTGTAATCTGATAATAAATGCAAAACAGGTCTTCATCTTTATTTAAAATGGCTTTTATCTCATCCTTGGTAAAGGTGTAAAACTTACCTTCAACACCTTCACTATCTGCATCCAGAGCCGAATAAAACCCATTTTCAGCTGACGTTAATTCCCTCTCTACAAAATTCAGACTTTCATAAACTATATCCCTGTAAATCGGATCGGGGGTGTATTGATATGCTTCAGAATAAAGTGAAATTAACTGTGCATTATCATAGAGCATTTTTTCAAAATGTGGGACATGCCATTTGCCATCAACAGAATATCGGGCAAATCCTCCGCCTATCTGATCATAAATCCCCCCAAATGCCATTTTCTGAAGGGTAATCCTTACTGCTGCATGAGCTGCATCATCTTTCATTAAATGTGCATACCTCAGCATAAATTGCCAGTTGTTAGGCAATGGGAACTTCGGAGCCCGATTATATCCCCCATCAATTAAATCGAAAGTTCGCTTCCAGGGGATAAAAATGTTCTCCAAATCCTTTCTGGTAAAAACAATATCCTCCTTAACAGGAACAAGTTGTTCCGTCTGATTAACTCCCTCCGTTAACCTGACTGCATACGCTACAGCCTCATCAGGCTTTTCTCTCCAGAAATCGGCGAGATTCTGTAATAAACTTTTCCAGTCATTTTTCCTGAAATAGGTGCCGCCGTATACAGGTCTTTGATCGGGAAGACAAAAACAATTAAGTGGCCATCCTCCACTTCCTGTCATTAGCTGAACTGCACTCATATAAATCTGATCAATATCTGGGCGCACCTCACGATCGATCTTGATACATACAAAATGCCTGTTCATAATTTCAGCAACCTCTGAATCTTCAAAGCTTTCATGTTCCATAACATGGCACCAATGACAGGCCGAATAACCTATACTTACAAGAATCAGTTTGTTCTCCGTCCTCGCTTTTGCCAAGGCTTCATCACCCCATGGATACCAATCAACAGGATTTTCTGCGTGCTGCAGCAAATATGGAGAGCTTTGGTTCTTTAATCTGTTTGACATAATCTAAAATAATTAGGTAAAAATAAGAAAGGCATGATCAATTGAGGAGGTCTATAAAATTTAATGACCCCTTCATGTTGAAACTCCAATTTAGGCTGACAAAATATCAGATTTATTCATCTGCTATCGAATTTTAAAGAAATACCACCCAGTGTAAACAGAAAACTTTAAATTTCGCCATGAAAATAACCCATACAGATATATACAGATTTAGTATCCCCATGGAGCCTTTTACAATCGCAACCGGCACTATGGATTTTGCACAAAATGTTTTTATAAGAATTCATACAGACGGTGATTATTATGGGGTTGGTGAGTGTTCCGCATTTCCAATGATCGTTGGAGAAACACAGGAAACCTGTCTGGCAATGGCCAAAGATTTTGCAGGAATGCTCAAAGGAAAAGACCCCCTTGCAATAACAGCACGATTGCAGGATCTTCACAATTTCACTGCTTTAAACTCAACTATAAAAAGTGCTTTCGATATGGCACTTTATGATATTGCCGCAAAAAACGAAGGCCAGCCACTCTACAGGTATTTAGGTGGAGAAAAACGAGTGATTGAAACCGACATGACTATAGGCATCGCTGAGCCTGAGGAGATGGCTGAAACTGCAGTGAAATATCAGAAGCAGGGTGCCCGGATTCTGAAAATAAAATTAGGTAAAGACCCAAATCTGGATCTGCGGCGAATCAGAACCATAAGAAAAAAAGTTGGAGAACAAATAATTCTCAGGATTGATGCAAATCAGGGTTGGAGTTTTGATGATGCAGTAAGGTGTTTAAATGGTATGCAGGATCTTAATATCGAATTTTGTGAACAACCAATGCGTACCTGGTATGACGACAGACTTCCTGAATTAAAACAACAGACAAACATAAAAATAATGGCAGATGAGAGTTGCTATAATCATCATGATGCAAGGAAACTCGTTAATTCAGAATCATGTGACTATATCAATATTAAATTCGCCAAGTCGGGAGGTATTCATGAAGGACTTAAAATTCATCAAATAGCTTTTGAATCAGGTATTCCATGTATGATTGGAAGTATGCTCGAAAGTAGAATTGCCCTGAGTGCAAACTTACATTTTGCTTATGCCTGCCCTGGTATTAAATATTTCGATCTGGATACCTGCCTGCTTGGGCATCTGGTGGATCCGGTAAACGGAGGGCTCAGTTATGATGGATTTTTTCTGGATGTTCCCGAAACTCCCGGTATTGGGGCAGATGCTGATGAAGAATTTCTCAAATCCTGCGAAAAGTGGAGTGTTTAATTAACCTGAATCGATATAGGGAAGGGTAAAATAATATGGTTATAATTATCCAAATTAGGCTCTAGAGCCTAAATAATTTGATTTTGGAAAGCAATACCTGCGTGTATAGGTTAGTTCAGTCCTTTCCTCTGGAGTAGTGCCGGCAAGAATTATCCTTATTATTTAAACGCACATTAGCCGGCAGCTACCTCCTCCGGCAAGGTTTATTTTACCCGTGCCTGTATTTCATCGGGACGGGCAGCCCGGCGCTGCTGGTATGCGTGCCGCGCGTTCCAGAAATTAAATAAAGAAATACACGCGCACTAGCAAGTGGACTGGCACAACCGAAGAGGCACAGACCCTGCTTTCTAAAACAAGAGAAAATTAGGCAATCTAAAATAGCCCGGCAAGATTTTATATTCGAACTCACGTTAAATAACAAAAGCCGGAGAATTCCGGCATTTGTTATTTAGCAATTTATCTTTTCTTTATCTACTGAGTTCAGCAAAGTACTTATGAAATAGCGGAATTGTTTCAATTCCCTTGTAGAAGTTAGCAATATCAAATTTTTCATTTGGAGAATGAAGATTATCACTGTCCAAACCGAAACCCATTAAAACTGTTTTAATACCCAGCTCCTTCTCGAATAATGCTACAATTGGAATGCTCCCTCCGCCTCTGGTTGGGATTGGTTCCTTACCAAAAGATTCAAGAATTGCTTTTTGTGCCGCCTTATATGCTATACTATCAGTTGGTGTTACTACGGGTTCACCTCCGTGATGTGGAGTAACTTTAACTTTTACGCTTTTTGGCGCAATACTTTCAAAATGATCTTTAAAAAGCTTAGTGATTTTATCAGAATGCTGGTTTGGTACCAGACGCATAGAGATCTTTGCAAATGCTTTTGATGGCAAGACAGTTTTGGCACCTTCGCCAATATAGCCACCCCATATACCATTAACTTCCAGAGTTGGGCGGGTACCAGTTCGTTCAAGAGTGGTATAACCTTTTTCCCCCCATAATTCATCTACCTTCAAATCGATTTTATATTCCAACTCATTATAAGGTGCTCTGTTGAGCATTTCCCTTTCTTCAACACTTAACTCCAGTACATCATCATAAAAGCCGGGAATCGTAATATGATTGTTTTCGTCGTGCATTGAAGCAATCATCTTCGACAGGATAGTAGCCGGATTTGCAACTGCACCACCATAAACACCTGAATGTAAGTCACGGTCTGGCCCGGTAACCTCAACTTCTACATAGGATAGTCCGCGCAAGCCCGTTTCCAGTGAGGGGTGTTCCAAACTTATCATAGAGGTATCTGATATCAATACCACATCTGCTTTTAAGCGCTCTTTATTCTGACTAACAAAAATTCCAAGGTTACTTGAGCCAACTTCTTCCTCTCCCTCGATCATAAATTTAATATTACATGGAAGTGAATTGGTGCTCATCATTAGCTCAAAAGCCTTCACATGCATATAAAACTGCCCCTTATCGTCGCATGAGCCACGTGCATAGATCTTTTCATCCCGAATTGTCGGTTCAAAGGGAGGTGTATGCCATAAGTTAAGTGGATCAGGTGGCTGAACATCATAATGTCCATACACCAAAACCGTAGGAAGCGAGTTATCGATAATTTTTTCGCCATATACTATCGGATAACCCGCTGTTGCACAAATCTCAACTGTATCGGCACCGGCAGATTTTAACTTTTCAGCAACGTACTCCGCAGTTTTAAGCATATCGGCTTTAAACTTTGGATCTGCACTAACTGATGGAAACCTCAATAACTCAAATAACTCATCCAGAAAGCGCTGTTTATTTTCGCCCACATACCGTCTAATATCTTGCATATAATTGATTTTTCTGCAAAGATATGAATCTAAGTTCAGCCATAAACCGGTTTATAAAAAAATCAGCATAAGGATACACATAACAGAATAAAACATTCCATTCAGATTATCATTTTGCTGATTTATCAGCTGAGGTTAATCCGGGCTCAGCTTCAATTCAGGATTAAATTAATCCCAGCTTGCCAGACGCTTGTCGCTGCCTTCATTTGAAGTATCTGGCTTTTTAGAATCTACATGTTTAACCGGTGCCGAGCTAACCTCGTTGGTTGTAGTTTTACTTTTTTCAATCAGGGTAAAACCTAATGAGATAAAACCTGCCAATGCTAATGTTATGATTATTTTTTTCATGGTTGTAAAATAAAATTGAGAATGTGAGTTAATTTCAATTGTGGTAGTTAATTCCATATTGATCACATTGATTTTTTTAATGCTTAAAGGAATTGAACCAATTTTGCGGTATGGATTTAATCCCAGCCTGCAGGAGTACTTCTATCAGCAACTTTCTGTGCTGAAGGTTTTGCAGATGGAGTAGCCATTTCTTCTTTTTTGCATGAACTGAAGCCTAAAGCTGCAATTACCATGATTATTAGTGTCTTTTTCATGATTGTTGGTTGGGTTGTTTAAATCTGTTTATGTTTAATTAATTTGCGGACTAAAATAAAATTTTTTATACAAATAATATTTTCGGAGGAATGCATTAAAAACTTAAAAAGGGTGATCAGAATCGCTAAATTTACCTAACTAATATTTTATCTGTTGACATGAAAATATCGGCCTTAGCAATTTTCTCTTTCTTTATAATATTCAACGCTTATACTCAAAATAGTTCAATAAGTTCGGATAAAATTTTAATTTATAGTAAAGATACTACTCAGGTTATCAAATTAAATGATCTGGGTTTTAAAAATCGGCTAATCGATCCTGAACTAACTATCCTTTATGGCAATAAGGCCTTATCATTAGCTAAAAATTTGAAATATGATTCCGGAATTGCTGAAGCTTATCGTGTTATTGGAGTAGGTAAATATTATCTTAATCAAAACGAAGCTGCTATAGAAAACTATTTAAACGCATTGACTTATTTCAAAAAAAGTAAACAACTCGAAGGTGAAGCCAAGGTTTATAACAATATCGGAAATTTATACCGTGAAATAGATTATGATAAATCACTCGAAAATTTTGAAAGATCACTCATAATAGCCCAAAAACTTAATATAAAAGATCTGATAGCTGGTCTGTATCTAAACCTGGGAGCCGTATATTTTAGAAAAGAGGAATACAACAAAGCCTTAACTCATTATCAGAACAGCCTTAGAATGTTCACGGAACTGAACAATGCAGTCGGCATCCTTCAATGTAAGCAAAATCTGGGTCTGATCTACTTCAATCTGCATCAGTTAAATAAATCTGAAGATTTATTGCTTGAAGCCCGGAAACAAGCTTTAAAAAATAAATTAAACAATTCAATTGCGAGCATTAATCTGACACTAAGTTCAATATATATATCGCAGGGGAAATATGAACTGGCAGAAAAGACAATACAGGAAGGGGTTTTATACGCCGGCCTGGTAAAGAGCCCTAAACTGAAATACGATTACATTTTGACTTCTTATGAATTAGAAAATAAACGCAAAAACTACCAGCGCGCTTTATTTTATCTTCAGCGAGTCTATAAACAGGACAGCATAACTTATAAAGCCAGCGTTTCAGACAAGATCAATCTGTTAGAAGTTCAGCATAAACAACTTGAAAAGGAAAAACAAAACGAACTCACCATCGCCCAGCAAAAAAATACAAAAATTTTATTCTGGGCAAGCAGCGCCATTGCTATTATGGCATTTTTTGTTATTTTTTTATTGATTAGAAATGTCCGTAAGTCCTCACTTACAAATAAAGAATTAACCAGGCTGAACCTAGCGATCTCAAAGCAAAAAGATGATCTGGATCAGGCTAACCAAAATCTCGAAGAAATAATTGAAGCCCGGACCAGGGACATTAAAATCAAAAATAAAAAGTTATCAGAATATTCCTCTCACCTATCTCATCAGATCAGAAGTCCTGTAGCAACATTGAAAGGTCTTATGCTTTTAGAAAAGGATGATTTAATAGAAAAGGATGAACTGGTCGAGCAAATTGGTAAATGTATTTATGATCTTGATGATAAGATTATGAATATCAATGAAAACCTCAATAATCCTCATAAGTCAAGTTTGATCAGTGAGGAATAATCCTGAGTTTTCGTCTTTGGTATAGCAATAATTAGCCAACAGCTTCAATTGCTATTTAGGCATAAGTATTCAAACCCGGGCCTTAATCTCAAATCTCTTTCTTAATTTAGCAGACAAAAACAGGAGTAAATTTTGAATTATTTAGACGGACTAAATCCTTCTCAGCGGGCGGCAGTTGAACAGATAGAAGGACCAGTGATGATTGTTGCCGGTGCGGGATCCGGGAAAACACGGGTAATTACTTACCGTGTTGCTCATCTCATCAGAAAAGGAGTTGACCCATTCAACATTCTGGTGTTGACGTTCACAAACAAGGCTGCAAAAGAAATGCGGGAACGTATCATGAAAGTAGTCGGTGCGGAAGCGAAAAATATCTGGATGGGCACTTTTCACTCGGTTTTTGCAAAACTCCTCCGTGTTGAAGCCATAAAAATTGGTTATCCTTCCAATTTCACAATCTACGATACCGATGATAGCAAGAGCCTTATCCGAACTATCCTCAAGGAGAAACAATTAGATGATAAATTATATAATGCCAATTTCGTCTACAACCGGATATCATCCTCAAAAAACAACCTTATTTCTCCGGCAGAATATCTCCACAACGAACATATTCAGGCTGAGGATTTTTCAACAGGACGTGGGAATTTAGGAGAAATCTACCAAATATATGCTCAGCGATGTTTTAAGGCTGGTGCGATGGACTTTGATGATCTTCTTTTTAAGACAAATGTGCTGCTGCGTGAGCATCCTGAAGTACTTTATAAATACCAGAATAAATTTAAATACTTAATGGTTGATGAGTATCAGGATACAAATTTCTCTCAATACCTGATCGTTAAAAAACTTGCTGCAAACAATGAAAATATCTGTGTTGTAGGAGATGATGCCCAAAGTATCTATGCATTTCGGGGAGCAAATATTCAAAACATACTCAATTTTGAAAAAGATTATCCTGACCTGAAGGTTTTTAAACTTGAACAAAACTACCGCTCAACACAAAACATTGTCAGTGTTGCGAATAGTATTATCGCCAATAATAAAAATCAACTCAAAAAATCAGTCTTCTCTGAAAATGAAGAAGGAGATAAAATCAAGGTTTCGAGGGCTTTTAGTGATAATGAAGAGGGCAAAATTGTAGCTGAGGCCATTGTACAGGAACAGGCCCAAAAAGGATCAAAATATCACGACTTTGCTATCCTCTATCGTACAAATGCTCAATCAAGGGCGATGGAAGAAGCACTCAGAAAACTAAACGTTCCTTATAAAATTTATGGAGGGCTCTCATTTTATCAGCGCAAAGAAATAAAAGATCTTATCGCTTATTTCAGGCTCACCTTTAATCCCAATGATGAAGAGGCCCTCAAACGGGTGATCAATTATCCCCGCCGCGGGATTGGAGACACTTCGATTGAACGGATCATGATTGCAGCTGATCAGCATAATATGACGATGTGGGAAATTATTTGCGATACCCCTAAATACCTGGATTCAAGAAGTTCAGCATCAGTTGCAAATTTTGCCTCCCTGATTCAAAGTTTTCAGGTGATGACAAAAACGCATTCGGCCTATGATACGGCCTTGCATATTGCTCAACACTCCACCCTTCTGAAGGATCTTTATTCTGATAAATCTGTTGAAGGCTTAAGCAGATATGAAAATATTCAGGAACTACTAAACGGAATAAAAGAATTCAGCGAACGTGAAGATATTGAAGAAAAAGGTCTGGACATATTTATGCAGGATATTGCCCTGCTCACCAATGATGACAATGATAAGAACCCGGATGCTGATACTGTATCCTTAATGACTATTCATTCGGCAAAAGGACTCGAGTTCGACAATGTCTTTGTAGTTGGCTTAGAAGAAAACCTCTTCCCTTCCCAGATGTCATTAAGTTCACGTACCGATCTGGAAGAAGAGCGCAGACTTTTTTATGTTGCAATAACCAGGGCAGGAAAAAAACTAATGCTCTCCTATGCAACATCACGCTACCGTTGGGGAACATTGACCAGCTGTGAACCCAGCAGGTTTATTGAAGAGATTGATGCCAGATATCTTGAACTCGACTTTAAACCTCAGACAAAAAATTCAGGTAATTCACTTTTTGATGATGAAAGGTCGGCATGGCAGCAAAAAGAGACTTTTAGCAAACCAAAACCTTCATCTATTCCAAAGACAAGCTCCATTCTTCTTAAAGCACATGTGCCCAGTGAGGGATTCGCTCCATCGGATACATCAGGTTTACAGATGGGTATGGAAGTGGAACATGAGCGCTTTGGTTTTGGTAAAGTAATCCATTTGGAAGGCAATAAACCCGACATCAAAGCAACTATATTTTTTAAAGATTTGGGACAGAAGCAATTATTGCTAAAATTTGCTAAATTGAAAATTATAAAATAAATTCAAAATCGCGATTTAGAGCTTAAAAACCGCATATTAAAGCCCGCGCCAACATAAATTACAATGACATTTGATTATAATACAACCAGGAAAAAATTAATTCTTGCCGAATATGGACGTAATGTCCAGAATATGGTTAAATATATTGTTGATCTGCCTACTAAAGATGAGCGTAACCGATATGCTCAGGTAGTGATAGATCTTATGGGATTTTTAAACCCCCACTTACGTGATGTTGCCGATTTCAAACACAAATTATGGGATCATTTGCACATTATTTCTGATTTTAAAATCGATGTAGATTCCCCATACCCGAAACCATCTGAAGATGCCATACGTTTTAAACCGGCTCCATTGTCTTATCCGCAGCAAAGGATAAAATATAAACATTACGGAAAAACTGTAGAGCTCATGATAAGCCGGGCTAAAAGTATCGAAGATCCTGAACGTAAACAGGCTATGGTTCAATCAATTGCCAATTTCATGAAAATGGCCTACGTTACCTGGAATAAAGATAGCGTTGCCGATGAAACCATTATCAAAGATTTACGTGAAATGTCAAATGGTGCTTTGCAGTTAGAAGAAAATGTTAACCTGCAGCGTGTAGAAGTCAGACAAGCACCAAGCGCCAGCAGACAAAGAAATACGAACCAGAATAAAGGAAGACAGAACAGTAGTAATAGAAATAATTCAGGTTCAAATCGCCAGAGAAGTAATAATCCCGGCGGAAAAAGATATTAATCCTGTTAAGCAATACTCTGCTTCTAACTTATCGGATCCATTTTTCCTGTATGCAAAGTCAGAACAATCAGTTGAGTTAATTAGAGAGTATTATCTTCCCTATTAAAAAAAATTTAACTAATTCAATAACATTTTAATTAAGTAAGGAAAGCTGGTTTTTGTAAATTAGCATTTTCGCTATATATTAAAACATTAAAACCCTTTACCGAAAAGATGAATGCATTTGAAATTGTTGGTGGTAAACCTTTAAAAGGAGAAATTATACCTCAGGGGGCTAAAAATGAAGCATTGCAAATCATTTCTGCTGTTCTCCTGACTGAAGAAAAAATTACAATCAGCAATATCCCGGATATAAAAGATGTTAATAAACTCATCGAATTAGTTTCTGATCTTGGAGTAAAAGTTGAACGCATAAATCAGGACACTTATACCTTCGAAGCATCAAAGATCAATCTTGATTTTTTTCAATCGGAGGCTTTCAGGGCAAAGGGTGGTAGTTTAAGGGGTTCGATTATGATTGTTGGTCCCTTATTGGCACGTTTCGGAAAGGCAGCTATTCCCAAACCTGGTGGTGACAAAATTGGACGAAGACGCCTTGACACACACTTTCTTGGATTTGAAAAGCTGGGTGCCAAATTTATTTACGACAAAAAAACAAACTTCTTTAACGTTGATGCCAGCAATCTGAAAGGTGCCTATATCTTATTGGATGAGGCTTCTGTTACCGGAACTGCCAATGTGGTTATGGCTGCCGTACTTGCAAAAGGCGAAACAACAATTTATAATGCAGCCTGCGAGCCTTATCTACAGCAATTATGCAAAATGCTCAACCGGATGGGCGCTAAAATTACCGGCATTGGCTCTAACCTTCTGAAAATTGAAGGTGTCAAAAAATTGGGAGGGACAGAACACCGGCTCTTACCGGATATGATTGAAATTGGCTCTTTCATCGGATTGGCGGCCATGACCGAATCTGAAATCACAATCAAAAATGTTCATTTTGAAGAACTGGGTATGATTCCTGAAGTATTCAGAAAACTGGGTATTAAATTTGAATTGAGAGGTGATGATATTTTCATCCCATCCCAGAAACATTACGAAGTAGATACCTTTATTGATGGTTCAATTATGACCATAGCAGATGCACCATGGCCCGGATTTACTCCGGATTTACTTAGTATCATGCTGGTAATAGCCACTCAGGCCAAAGGGAATGTCCTGATTCATCAGAAAATGTTTGAAAGCCGGCTTTTCTTTGTCGATAAACTGATCGACATGGGTGCTCAGATCATTTTATGTGACCCTCACCGCGCAACGGTAATTGGTCTGGATAAAAAAGTGAAACTTCGGGGGATTGAAATGACTTCCCCCGACATCAGAGCAGGTGTTTCATTACTCATCGCAGCTCTTTCTGCACAGGGAACATCCATCATATATAATATCGAACAGATTGAGCGTGGTTACCAAAATATTGATGTACGACTTAAGGCACTTGGGGCTGATATAAAACGAATTAATGTGACTAACAAAACCGGGCACTAATCAAATAATTTAGCCTATACAGCCTACACATTATAATACAAGAGTTTAGTTTGTTTCTGTTATCATTTCCCGGATTCTCAATTTGGGGCTTGAGATAACACAAAAGAAATAGATAATTAGTCCAGTTAACTTGACCTCATTCACCTGTTTTTAATCTGCTGATCCTAAACCTAAAGGCAAAATTGGATTTAGGTACACTCCAAAAGCCCGACTCTCCATAAAATAATCAATATTAATAATCCATTATAGTACATTATTTCGTATAATGGTTAGAATCAAGCAAAACAGCAGATACCAGCTTAACAAAATCATTCATGAATATTGTCATCATAGGGAATGGTATTACAGGAATTACCTGTGCACGGAATATCAGAAAGCTTGATTCCAATGCCTTCATTACTGTAATCTCTGAAGAAAGCGAACATTTTTTTTCACGTACCGCCCTGATGTATATCTATATGGGGCACATGAAATTTGAACATACTAAGCCATATGAAGACTGGTTTTGGAATAAAAACAGAATAAGTCTCATCAGGGCATATGTTAAAACCCTGAATTCAAAAGATAAAACACTCCATTTTGATAATGGCAAATCAATAGCCTACGACAAACTGATCATTGCAAGTGGCTCAATACCCAATAAATTTGGATGGCCGGGAGAAAACCTCTATGGAGTTCAGGGTCTTTACAGTATCCAGGATCTAGAACAAATGGAGAGAAATACCAAAAATATTTCATCCGCAGTGATTGTTGGCGGAGGATTGATTGGTATTGAAATGGCTGAAATGCTTCACAGCAGAAAGATTGAGGTTAAGATGCTTATACGAGAGAATCTATATTGGAGTAATATCTTACCCAGGGAAGAAGCACAACTTATTGGTAAACATATAAGCGCACATGGAATAGATCTTCGCTTTAACACTGAGCTTAGAGAGATTATTTCAGATGATCAGGATCGTGTTAAAGGAGTGCTCACAAACACAGGGGAACAATTTGAATGTCAGTTTGTTGGTCTTACTGCAGGCGTAAAGCCGAACATCGGCTTCCTTGAGAAACATGAATTAGAAACTGAGCGCGGGATTCTAATTAATGAATACTTTGAGACCAGCATCCCGGATATTTATGCTGCCGGTGATTGTGCACAGTTTCGTAATCCAAAATCGGGAGAACCCGCCGTTGAACAATTATGGTACACCGGAAAAATGCAGTCAGAAACACTGGCTAGAACTATTTGTGGAGATAAGTCTGCCTACAATCGGGGAATTTGGTTTAATTCTGCTAAATTTTTTGATTTAGAATATCAAACATACGGGCAGGTTTTGCCTGAAATCAACGATCAGCAGAAAAGTTTTTACTGGGAACACCTAAATGGCAAACATGCTTTCAGGGCAAATTACAGCAATAAAGATGAAAGCATTTTAGGCTTCAATTTCATAGGAATCAGATTCAGACAAGCTATTGCAGAAGATTGGATCAGGGAGCACAAAACAATTGATTTTGTGATTCAAAATCTGAAAAAAGGCTGGTTTGACCCTGAGTTTTCCAAAGCCTATTACAATGATATCTCCCATTCCTATTTACAAAGTTTAAAAGGTGGAAATGAAGAATAATAAGCATTTAAAATAAATGAAAGACATTTCACTTTCAATCGCCAGTCCATCTGCAGCTAACCCTCTACAAAAAATGGGGGCTGCACTTACTGCATGCGCAATACTGTGCTCGATAATTGCCGCTTTCGGAGTCGGAAAGTCCCATCCCCTACTATTCTTTTTCCTGATAACCGGTTTATTCATTTCCGGTGGCATATTTTATTCAATTCCCTATTTTAAGGCGCAGGCAGGAATCAAAAATGATGGGATAATGCAAAATTCCCTAAGCAGCCGGGGTGCTATTGCCTGGGGCATTGCGATATTAATGACCGGGTTTTATATCATTCTTTATTGGTTTCCTTATTATCTTGAAGGTCTGATCCGGACTATGGATCCATTGAGCATGATGCTGAGAGGTAAAGCATCTGATCAATGGTTTTTATATGGTGCTTTTTATACCCTGGCTGTTCTCATCATGGGAATGCGCTTCATTGCAAAATACAAATTCAGTCGTTATCACATCATAAGAACTATTTCTGTGATGTTTTTTCAATTAGGCTTTGCATTTTTGCTACCTGCATTTCTATTAAAATTAAATCAGCCTGAATTTTATTTTTCTTATTTCTGGCCGTTAAAATACTCCTATTTATTCCCGAATGATTTAGATTATCTTATCCAATCAGGGAATCTGGGGGTATTTATGGTATTCTGGGGTTTAGTCATGACGTTCATCGCTACCCCTATACTAACCTATAATTTCGGTAAACGCTGGTACTGCTCATGGGTTTGCGGCTGCGGTGCCCTGGCCGAAACCTTAGGCGACCCCTACAGGCAAAATTCAGATAAATCTTTGAAAGCATGGAAGATTGAACGCTGGATGGTTCACTCTGTCCTCGTTTTCATTACACTCACTACAGCTCTGCTCTGGCTGAATTCATGGAAAAGCGGAACAATTTTAGGTGATGCATCAGGCCTGTTTTCTCAGTGGTATGGTTTCCTGATAGGCTCGGTTTTTTCAGGGGTTATTGGAACCGGATTTTATCCCATTATGGGATCTCGTGTTTGGTGCCGCTTTGGATGCCCGATGGCAGCAATTCTGGGATTATTCCAACGGTTCAAATCGAAATTCAGAATTACGACAAATGGTGGACAGTGTATCTCCTGCGGAAATTGCTCAACCTACTGTGAAATGGGAATTGATGTCAGGGCCTATGCGCAAAAAGGCGAGAATATAATCCGGGCATCTTGTGTAGGTTGCGGTGTTTGTTCATCTGTTTGTCCGCGCGGGGTTCTAAAACTTGAAAATCTGGAAGAGGAAGGTCGCTTTATTCCATATATTCGTCATGAAGACAAAAAATGAATCAGGAGAAACAAAACCCATTAATTTATGTAATCATCCCTGCATTCAACGAAAGCAAATCAATAGGAAAGGTTATTGCTGATATCCCTGAATTGGTCACTGAAATTATTGTAGTTGACAATGCTTCCACAGATAATACGGGAGATTTCGCAAAAGAAAAAGGTGCTACCGTTTTAAGGGAAAACAGAATGGGTTATGGATATAGCTGTCTAAAAGGTATGGACTATATCAGTAAGAAAGTCAAACAGAATGATATCATTGTGTTTTTGGATGGTGACTATTCTGACTTTCCCGCTGAGATAGAATTGCTGGTCTCTCCTATTATGTCTTCTGGTTTTGATATGGTAATTGGTTCAAGAGTACTGGGAGAAAGACAGAAAGGCTCCATGCTTTTCCAGCAAATTGCCGGAAACTGGCTGGCTACCACATTGATCAAACTATTTTACAATGCTCATTTTACCGACCTTGGACCGTTCAGGGCAATCACCTGGAATGCCCTTCAACAAATAAACATGAAGGATAAAACCTTCGGCTGGACAGTAGAAATGCAGGTCAAAGCAGCCAAAATCAAACTGAAGTTTACCGAAATCCCGGTTAGTTACCGGAAAAGAATTGGGGTTAGCAAGGTCTCAGGCACTATAAAAGGCACAATTTTAGCCGGATATAAAATATTACTCACCATTTTTAAAAATATTTAATTTTATACTACGGATTTATGCTTGAACATGGTATTGTAATCCTTTACTACTTTTTCTTTTTTTTCATAATCCTATTCAGCATCGGGCAACTGGCCTTGTTAATCACATTTCTTTTCAACAGAAAAAAAGAAAATCCACTTAATAAAACATTTGAATTACCCTCACTGACTATTCAATTACCCATCTTTAATGAACGCTTTGTAATTGAGCGCTTATTGGATTCAGTTGAACGATTAAATTACCCCAAAAGCCGCTTAGAGATCCAGGTACTGGATGATTCTACTGATGATACTAAGACAATTGCTGCAAATAGGGTTGAAGAATTAAAAACTCTTGGTTTCAACATACATCATATTCATCGATCAAATAGGGAGGGGTATAAAGCAGGTGCATTGCAAAACGGACTAAACAGTGCATCAGGTGATTATTTAGCAATATTTGATGCCGACTTCGTTCCGCATCCGGATTTTTTTATCGATACATTGCCCTATTTCACTGATAAACAAACAGGAATGGTTCAAACACGATGGGGACATCTGAATGCAATGCAATCATTACTGACCAGGGCACAGGCAACCGGCCTGAACAACCATTTTATAATTGATCAGGAAGGAAGAAACAAAGGCGGATATTTTATAAATTTTAACGGAACTGCAGGGATCTGGAAAAAAGAGTGCATCATTGATGCTGGTGGCTGGAAATCGGATACCCTCACTGAAGATCTTGATCTAAGTTACCGGGCCCAGATTAAGGGCTGGAGATTTAATTATTGTCCAAACATAATCATACCTGCAGAATTACCTGACCGGATAAGCGCAGTACGTACGCAACAATTTCGCTGGACAAAGGGTGGTGTCGAAACTTCAAAAAAACTTTTAGGCAAGCTTTGGAAGGCTAAGCTCAGCTTAGCTGTGAAACTATTCGGAAGCTTTCATCTCTTGAATAACTATATCTATGCTTTTGTCTTAATTAGTGCATTAATAAGCGTTCCATTAATGTTCGTTAAAAACACATCAACAGAATTTAATCAGCTCTTTAAATGGAATACCATTATTCTGACAGTAATGATGATCAACTTCCTTTATTGTTTTATAGCAATCTTAGCTGATAAAAAGAAATTTATCGCAGCGCTGATAGAAGTCATAACTGCATTCCCGGTTGCCATGGTTCTTTCTTTGGGAATGTCATACCATAATACAAGGGCAATATTACAGGGAATTACAGGAAAAAAGACAGCTTTTATAAGAACCCCAAAGGTCAGTAAGTCTAGCGGAATAAATCCCTATTTAAAGAGACCAGGATATAAAAAATATACCCCTGAATTTCTGCTTTTTCTTTACTTTTTATTTGCTGCTTGCTCAGGGATATACTTCAAAGATTTTGGTTTTCTGATCTATCATGCATTATTGCTCTCAGGATTTGGCTTCGTACTATGGAGTGCCTGGTTCGAAACATCTGAGAATTAATCCGATCAGACAGATATCGCATTAATGATATCATACTGTGTAATGATCTCGATTTCACCTAATTCACCTTCAACCAGAACAGCCATATTTTCCTTATTAATAATCGATGTAATTTTATCAATAGAGGTATTCAGATCAACAAATGGAAAAGAAGAAGTCATGATATCCTTTACAGAACCTGATCGAAGTGCCGGGTTCTCCATAACAGAACTCAGGATATCACTCTCCGTGATCTTACCAACGATCATACCTTTCTGAGTGACCGGAATCTGTGAAATATTCAATGACTTAATTGTGTTGATCGCCTGCAGTACGGATTGTTCACAATCAATCGTTACAATTTCCTGTCTGCCTCGCTTAATTAAAATGGACTTGGCTGTAAGTTTTTCATCTGTAAGAAAACCCCTCTCCCTCAGCCAGTCTTCATTGTACATCTTGCCCATGTATCTGGAACCATGATCATGAAAAATGACAACAACAACATCACCCTCTTTTAACTCATCCTTAAGCTGCATCAGACCTGCAAGAGCCGATCCGGCAGAGTTTCCGGCAAATATGCCCTCCTTACGGGCTATCTCCCGGGTCATTAATGCGGCATCCTTATCTGTTACCTTTTCGAAACGGTCAATGATATCGAAGTCAACGTTTTTTGGAAGAAAATCTTCACCAATTCCTTCGGTAATGTATGGATAAATCTCATTTTTGTCGAGGATACCGGTTTCCTTATACTTCTTAAAGACAGAACCATAGGTATCAATTCCCCAAACCTTGATAGCCGGGTTCTGCTCTTTGAGGTATCTTCCGGTACCTGATATTGTACCACCGGTTCCAACCCCTACAACCAGATGAGTGATTTTTCCCTCTGTTTGTTTCCAGATTTCAGGACCTGTTTGCTCATAATGAGCCATTGAATTAGAGAGATTATCGTATTGGTTAGGTTTCCATGAGTTTGGCACTTCTCGCTCCAGGCGAGAAGAAACTGAATAATAGGAACGGGGATCTTCAGGCTCAACATTTGTTGGGCAAACAATAACTTCGGCACCAAAAGCACGCAATGCATCAACCTTTTCCTTTGATTGCTTATCTGTGGTCGTGAAAATACACTTATAACCCTTTATGATCGCCGCCATTGCCAATCCCATTCCGGTATTTCCTGAGGTTCCTTCTATAATTGTTCCTCCCGGCTTCAATTTTCCTTCCCGCTCAGCATCCTCAATCATTTTAACTGCCATCCGGTCCTTTATTGAGTTCCCGGGATTGGTAGTTTCAATTTTTGCTAAAACCGTAGCCTTAACATCTTTTGTTATTGTGTTTAATTTAACCAGGGGGGTGTTCCCAATGGTTTCGAGAATATTGTTATACCACATGATACAAAAATAAGCATTTAAGCCCAAAACAACAGAATAAATGCCTAAATGGAATAAAATCAAAATAATATATCAATTATTACTTAAAAACAAAATAATATATCGTAAGACTACTAGTTAAGTAGTCTTAACCATTGGAAATTCGGAAAAAAACAGAAGAAAAATTATACCGGAATAAAGGAATCAATAAATAGAATCGAAAATCTCTTAGAATTTCAAATGCTTAACTGTTAAGCCATTATTGATTAGTTGCTTTAATGAATCAACGCCTATCCTGAGGTGGTTCTCAACATATTTCTCAGTCACATGCGAATCACTCTCTGCTGTTTTTACCCCTTCCGGAATCATTGGCTGATCAGATACCAATAGTAAGGCTCCGGTTGGGATCTTATTGGCAAATCCGGTAGTGAAAATGGTTGCAGTTTCCATATCAACAGCCATAGCACGCAGACTTTTAAGATATTTTTTAAAAGTCTTGTCATGCTCCCAAACCCTCCGGTTTGTAGTATACACTGTACCTGTCCAGTAATCTAAGGAGTAATCACGTATTGTTGTAGAAATGGCCTTTTGCAAGGCAAAGGCAGGCAGGGCAGGAACTTCAGCCGGTAAATAATCATTGGATGTACCCTCTCCCCTGATTGCTGCTATAGGAAGAATAAGATCACCTATTTTATTTTTTTTCTTTAAGCCTCCGCATTTCCCTAAGAACAAGACTGCTTTGGGCTTGATGGCGGTAAGCAGGTCCATCATGGTTGCAGCCATTGGACTGCCCATTCCAAAATTGATCAATGTGATACCATTTGCCGAAACACTCTGCATTGGCTTATCAAGACCCATAATTGGTGCATTATCATTCCATTCCGAAAAGAGATTAAGGTACCTTGAAAAATTTGTCAGCAAAATAAAATTACTGAACTCAGCAAGTGGTCTTCCGGTATAGCGTGGTAGCCAATTGGCGACAATATCATCCTTAATCTTCAAACCAGGTTTTACAGGCGTTTCAAGTTCACGATCCCTCTTAACAGTAGAGGCAGTTTCAGATTTAAGGTCCTTCTTTTCCATGATAAATAATTGTTAATTGAACAAAAAACCCCGGAACAGGTCCGGGGCTTATTTTATGCAACTTTTAATTTTTTCAGATCTGATTTCTCAAATTTATCTTTAGCATATTCGAGTGTAATAAACAACTCCTTTCCACTTTTTCCGGAGGGTGTCTCATACATTGCATCGATCATAATCGCTTCGCAAATGGAACGTAAGCCTCTGGCACCAAGTTTGAACTCCATCGCCTTATCCACAATAAACGCCATTACTTCCTTGTCAAACTCAAGCTTTACATTTTCATATTCAAATAGCTTTTTATACTGTTTGATCAATGAATTTCTCGGCTCCTCCAATATACTCAGCAGAGTTTCCCTATCTAATGGATTCAGGTGAGTTATCACCGGTAATCTGCCAATAAGTTCAGGAATAAGCCCAAATGACTTCAAATCCTGAGGGGTAATATATTTATATAGGTTTTTAAGATCAATAGTAAATTCATCCTTATCAACCTTGTAACCAACAGTTTGTGTACGAAGCCTGTTGGCTATCTTCTTCTCAATTCCATCGAATGCACCGCCGCAAATGAACAGGATATTATTCGTGTTCACCGGAATCATCTTTTGATCGGGATGTTTCCTTCCACCCTGTGGTGGAACATTGACAATGGTACCCTCCAGAATCTTCAACAAGGCTTGTTGTACTCCCTCTCCTGATACATCGCGTGTGATTGAAGGATTATCACTCTTGCGGGCTATTTTGTCAACCTCATCAATATAAACGATACCACGCTCAGCAGCAGTTACATCATAATCGGCTGCCTGAAGTAAGCGGGTCAAAATACTTTCCACATCTTCCCCTACATAACCTGCTTCAGTTAATACCGTAGCATCACATATACAAAAAGGTACATTTAAAACTTTGGCAATTGTTTTAGCAAGAAGGGTTTTTCCTGTACCCGTTTCGCCAACCATGATGATATTGGACTTCTCAATCTCAACTTCATCCTTGCCTACCTTTTGATTCAAACGTTTATAGTGATTATAAACAGCTACAGAAAGTATCTTTTTTGCCTGATCCTGTCCGATAACATACTGATCAAGGTGAGTTTTTATCTCAACAGGCTTCAGAAGGGTTTCGAAGGTCTGAGTTGATTTGGCTTTCCGGACATTAAGTTCTTCCGCCAGTATCTGATTCGCCTGTGTTACGCACTTATCACAAATATGTGCATCAAGACCAGCGATCAGCATCAGTGTATCCTGTTTGCCTGAGCCACAGAATGAACATTTAATATCCTTACTTCCCTTACTCATTATTTCTTATCTCCGGTTCCAACCAAAACTTCATCAATCATACCAAATTCTTTAGCTTCATTAGCGATCATCCAATAATCACGGTCAGAAGCCCTCTCCACCCATTCGTATGTTTGACCTGAATGTTTAGCGATAATATCATAAAGTTCTTTTTTAAGTTTAAGCATCTCACGCAGATTGATCTCCATATCGGAAGCAACCCCCTGAGCACCACCTGAAGGCTGATGAATCATCACCCTTGAGTGTGGCAATGCTGCCCTCTTACCTTTTGTTCCTGCACAAAGCAATACGGCTGCCATTGAAGCTGCCATACCAGTACATATTGTGGCAACATCCGGACTGATGTACTGCATGGTATCATAGATACCTAAACCTGCATAAACAGAGCCGCCTGGTGAATTGATGTAAATCTGGATATCCCGTTTGGAATCTGTCGACTGTAAAAATAACAGTTGAGCCTGGATAATATTGGCTATCCCTTCGTGAACAGCATCACCTAAAAAGATGATTCTATCCATCATTAAACGTGAAAACACATCCATTTGTGCCACGTTCAACTGACGTTCCTCTATGATATAGGGTGTCATGGCTGTAGGAATTGAAGCGTTTTGAACTCTTCCAATAAAACTATCTACATGCTGACTGCCGATACGATGATGTTTAACGGCGTATTTTCTGAATTCGTTCTTATCTATGTTCATTTTTGAATTTATAATTAATATTTAACATTTATTTCGAAAGTGTATAATAAAGAGAGATCGAAATAAATGGTCCTAATAAAACCAAAAACAATCAAATTATTTCAACTCCAGAAACTTATTATACTCTATATCTTTTTTATCTAAGGTAATAACACCCTTCAGATAATCAAACACATGCTGTGCTTTTACTTCTTCAAAAATACGATTTCCATTCTCCTTATTCTGTAAGAACTGGGCAGTGTATTGTCCCAATTGTTCTTCAGAAAGCGGCTGTGGACTATACATACGGAACTGTCCGTCAAGGCGAGTTTTAGCAGCTGCAAACACTTCCTCGTATTTTATCTCTAATTTATTGTCCTTGATAATCTTGTTCTCGATCAAAGTCCAGCGCAGATTACGTGCAAAATCATCATAACCTTTTTCCAATTCCTCGTCACTCAACTTTTCATTGGTTGCCTTTAACCATCTTTTCAGGAACTCATCAGGCAAGCTAAGCTTCACTTTATCCAGACCAAACTGGAACAAATCTGCCTGAAGCTTCTGATCAGCATTTTGAACCATCATACTTTCAAGCTCTTCCCTGATCTTCTGCTCAAATTCAGCTTCTGTCTTTACAACATCTTCACCGAATATCTTATCAAAAAACTCCTGGTTCAGATCGCCTTCTTCCAGTCGATTTATATTTTTAACTGATAATTTAAATTTAGACTTAAGATCCTGAGCATCTTCTTCAGAAATATTCAAAAGCTTTGCAATTATTGTTGCATTGCTATCAAATGCTTTTTGAATATCCAAAACCACTTCATCATCTTTTTTAAGACCAATCAATGATTTCTTAATCTTCGAATCTTCAACCTGATCCAAACGAACAGATGCCGTATTCGAAATTCCTCCTTCAAAAACAGAACCATCTGCAGCAATTTGACTTAAATCAGCATAGATAACATCATCTTCTGCCGATACGTCAGGATTTGACATTTTGCCATAACTTTTTCTAAGGTTTTTGATCCTTGAAGCAAGTGTATCTTTATCAACTTTAACCTGATAATAGGTTAATTTATCTTTTGATGAAAAATCAAGATCAAATTCCGGAGCTATTCCCAGTTCATAAATGAACTCAAATTCATCTGTAAAATCCCAGTTGAACTCTTTGCTATCATCGATTTTAGGCAGTGGCTGCCCAAGTACTTCAATCTTATTCTCACTGATGTAATTACTCAAGGTATCATTCAGGATATTATTGATCTCATCGACCAGGATATTCTTCCCATACATCTTTTTAATATGGGCGGCTGGAACCATTCCTGGGCGAAATCCAGGTAGCTTTGCTTTTTTTGCCTGCTCTTTGATCGCTTTTTCAACGCGTTCTTTGTAATCTTCAGGATTAATCTTAACAGTAAGTACAGAATTCAGATTGTCTATTTTGTCCTGTGTAATGTTCATTTTATATGTTTTATGTCGTTTTTGTTTATACAAAAATTCCCCGGCTTATAGCCGGGGAATTAATCAGTGCGGATGAAGGGACTCGAACCCCCACGCCGTGAAGCGCCAGATCCTAAGTCTGGTGCGGCTACCAATTACGCCACATCCGCATTGTTAGGATTATTTTCCAAAATTTCCCGGATGCTTGAATAGGTTATTGGTTAACGATATTCATCACAAATCCGATATATTTCGGTCGGCAAAAATAACGTTTTTCTATCTAACTACAAAATGATTTATGCTTATTATTTAAGCTTATCATTTTATTTTTATCCTAATGATCTCAAATAGGCAGGGCTGAGAAGAAGCCTGCTACCATACCATGAGAGCATTTCACCGTCAACAATTGAAACCCGGGCATCCGGACAAATTCTTTGAATCTCCTTAACATGCTCATCTTTAAATGGATATGGTTCTGAAGAAAGGAAGATACATTCAGGCTTGAGGTTTTTCAGTTGATCAACACTAATTTCCGGGTACCGATCATCACTGATCACATTCTCAAACCCTCCTCTGCGTAAAATATCATCAATAAAAGTTTGTTTTCCTGCCAGCATATAGGGGTCTTTCCATATAAAATAGGCAGTCCTGACCGGCTTATGTATTTTCTTTAATTTCAAAAACTGCTCATTAATATCATCTGCAATTACCTCCGCCTCTTCTGACCTGCCTGTCAATTCACCAATCTGTTTGATCATATCAATCGCTTCAGGCAGAACCTCTATGTCGCTCATCCATACAGGAAATTCCTTCATCAGTTCCTCTATCTGGGTTCTGTCATTCTCTTCTTTGTTCCCAATAATGAGATCAGGCTTTAATTCGCGAATCTTGCGAAGATCCAGCATTTTTGTGCCACCAATTTTAGTTGATCGCTTAAATTTTTCCCTGGGATGAATACAAAATTTTGTGATACCAATAATTTCCATGTCCAAACCCAAATCAAATAGAAGCTCCGTTTGTGATGGTACCAGGGAAATAATTCGTTGAGGGGGATAAGGAACGGAAATAAGCCTTCCCATCTGATCGGTAAATGTGCGCTTTTGCATACTTTTACAAAGTAAGCTAATTTTTATAAATGCCTAAATGGATCCAATATTTTCTTCTTTTAATATCGCTTACAGGCTATATTCTGCTCGGATATTATATTGAAAGATCAAATTTTCTGCAGCTAATCAGCATTTACAGTTCCTTATTTCTGATTGCCTATATTCTTCACAAAAACAGCAGTCCAGATAATTTCAGGGTTCTGCTGCTGAGTGGTATACTCTTCCGGTTTTGCCTGATCTTTTCAATACCGGCGCTTTCTGATGATTTTTATCGTTTTGTATGGGATGGAAGGATTCAGCAATTGGGGATTAACCCCTTCGATTTTACTCCGGCACAATTTATTAAACAGCATTCTGATCCATTGCTGCACAAAATCTTTCCTTATCTCAACTCTCCCGATTACTACAGCGTCTATCCACAAATTTGCCAGTCGATTTTCAAAATCGCCTCCGGAATTGGCGGTGATAGTCTGTATCGGACTATCGTTATTTTAAAATCTGCAATCTTTCTATCTGAACTTGGGACAATTTTCCTATTAAAGGCACTACTTTCAGCAAGGAAGAATGCCCAATCACTTCAATTAATTTATGTTCTCAATCCATTGGTGATTATAGAACTCAGTGGGAACATCCATTTTGAAGCCTTCATGATCTTATTTATTCTGATGGCTGTCTGGCTGATTAATCATCAGAAATACATCAGTTCAGCCGGAGCATTATCACTCGCCATTCAGGCGAAATTATTGCCTCTGATCTTTATTCCTTTACTCTTCAGACAGATTGGTCTGAAAAAGACCATTAATTATGCAATTGTTTGCCTGATTATCACAGCAGTCCTGAGTCTGGCATTGCTTAATAACACAGAGCGATTTTCCCATTTTTCAGAAAGCCTGAGCCTTTATTATGGCAAATTTGAATTTAATGGTAGCTTTTATTTGCTATTCAGATCTTTTGGACAATGGTTTCTGGCTTATAATCCAATAGCTGTATTGAGTAAGATGATGATCGCTCTTGCTCTATCAGGAATGATTTGGGTTTACTTCAGAAAACTTGAGCTTTTGAATGGCCTGTTCTGGCTGCTGACTATTTACCTGGCATTCTCTGCGATAATTCATCCCTGGTATCTTACACCATTGGTAGCACTTTCTGCTTTTATCAGACTTCGCTTTGCTTTGATCTGGTCAGCACTGATACCTTTGAGCTATTATACTTATAGTAAGACCCCTTACAGTGAAAATTATTGGTTTACCGGGATTGAATATCTCTTTGTTATCGGATTCCTTATTTGGGAACTTAATAAGGCGGAATCATCTCAAACCTTAACCTGAAATATTTCAGGATTATTCGTCATAGAAATCCTGCAATGCACCAAAATAATTCAGATTCCAACCATCAACCATATCATCGATATCTGAGTCAGGGATATTAGTATGTCTGAGTTCAACAGAAGTGCCATTTTTATCGGGATGGAGAATAAATGTCACCATTGATTCCTCTGGCTGATCTCCAAAATACCATTGCTGAACAATCCTTTTGTTTTCTACGAACTCAATGTTTTTCCCGCAAATGCTATCATCCCATAGCGAAAACTCTGAACCTGGCTCGGTGCTCATGATCGCTTCGGCTCCGGTCCATAAAGAGATCGTCAGTGGGTTGGTCAATGCCAGGTAAACCTCCTCCGGACTTGCCTGTATCAGGTAATATTTCTTGAAATCTTTCATAGTTGTGAATTGCAAATCTAATACAAATGCCCTGATAATTTAAATCAGGGAAATGATTTAATGTCACATCAGGAAGCTCTACAAATATGCGAAAATCACTTTTTTATTTTTTTTAGCAACATTTTGTAATAGCTGTCGTCATATAGTCAAGCAAAGAGATAGGAAATGTAGCAATTTATGGTAAGCCAGGATCAAAACAGTAGAAATCAGCCCATTAGACCAGAACGCAGACCTATAACCCTAAGACTGAGTTATATGCCTGATCATGTTCCTCATATAGCTAATGCCCTTGATTTTGTCATTGAAAAGCTGCAATTCCTTCCAACTGAAAAATTCCTTTTAAGTGAAGCTCTTAAAAATGAGCCACTTCAATTGAGAGACATTAATGGCAATTTATTAACCCTGATTATGAAGGAAATTGAAAATAAGCCCGAATTCAATTATATCATTTTTCATACAGATGATTGCCTTAGGGATTACCACAAATATATCCTTGCAGGGGTTGAATTTATCAGCAGACCTGAATATACTGATGCAGGCCTGAGGGTAGATTTCCTGGGACATAAAGAAAACCGATATACTTTACTGGAAGAAAGAATATATACCGATATATAGTTTAAAAGAAAATGAAATACTTACGTGTACTTAAGAATAATAATCAGATATCAAGCGAAACTGTGAAGCAAGCTTACTATCCGGAGCACATAAGCAATTTTTCAATGCAAATGGTATTTAGCGGTAATTCGACTTATGATATCGGAAAAAGACATTTAAATCTATACCCTGACAGTTTTCTTGCTCTGAATCAGGGCACACATTATTCTAGTAAAGTGGATTCCAATATACCTGTCAACATGCTTTCAATCTCCTTTGCCCCCGAATTTCTGAGTGATTTTTACAGAACCCAGCATAAAAATATTAACGCGCTACTGGATGATCCTTTCAATACGACTGAGCATTCTCAGGGTTTCTTTTTAGAAACTATCTATCCCTTTTCAGGAGATATGAAGTATAACATTCTCAACCTTAAAAACCAACTTGAACAGGAGTCGCCTGATGATTTGCTTGTCAATGAATACCTCCACCATAGCCTTATCAACTACTTTAAAATCTATCATAAAGAAGTTTCCAATAAATCAGAAAATCTTAGCTTTCTGAATAAAAGCACAAAAATTGAGATACTCAAACGCCTAACATTTGCTAAAGAGTACATCTCGAGCAACTACAATAAAAACATAGATCTGGAAGACATTGCGCAGACTGCCTGCTTATCTGTAAATCATTTATTGCGTACATTCAAACAGGCCTATGGCATATCCCCGCATCAATACCTGATAAAAGTGAGGATAGACAGATCAAAATATCTGCTCACTAACACAAGATACACTCTGAACGAAATCGTGGAAATCGTCGGATTTGAATGTCCAAGTTCATTTATAAGACTTTTCAAAACGATGAACAGTACTACACCGGGGAAATATCGTTTGAATCTTCAATTAAACTAATTTAGCTTCTCCCTGCTGTAAGGGAATTCAATCTTTCTGAATTTACCATTTACAGTACCTTCAATCCAGGCTAGAACATTGCTGGCCGACTGGGGTTGATATGAAATTCGCTGAGGAAAATCATGGTTCCTGTTTTCAAAAACAAAAATTCCATTCTCCGTCGAGATTAACTTAAACGAAACTGTAGAATCATTACCTGCTCCATTTCCGCTTGGTTCATAATAAATACTACCAGCAGATTCATAAAGTTTTATCGTTTCAAGTAAAGTACTGTCACCTGTATTACTTATTGAAAAACTGATTCCATCCATCCCGGAATCTTTGTTCAATTTCCAGGATTCAACAATACGGCCCTTTGCTGTATTCATAGTCCAGCTTCCTTTCAGAAAACCAAAATCCCTGACTGAAGTTTTTTGCTGGGCAATTGAACCAGAACATAGTACAAGTAAAAAACTAAACAGCAACAGTTTTTGTTTCATAAATACTCTGATGAATATGCTCTCTCTTTTATAAATGCTCTTGAATAAAGATCAGTATTCTGATGAAATAAATTTGGTATATATCAAAATATTTTAGAAATAAAAGTCCTTTATTTTTCAAAAATATATATAATTAAATGACTGTTTTTTTTCTAAACTGTCCTCATTTTCCCCCTTAACAAAATTTAACAGACCATAAGTTGAATGATTTCAAAAATTTCAATTTTCATGTTATAAAACAGAAAATTCCAAATGCGAAATTAATCATATTTAATTAATTATCAATTAGTTATAAATAAATTAATTAACATTTCACAGACAACATAAAAAAATATCAGAACCTGAAAGTATTTACTCCAAATGAAATTAATGGTGTTTTTTGCCTATGTGCAAGGCTGGTTTTATATGGAAATTTAGATCAGAAAATTATATTAAAAAAACACAAAAATGAACCTTAAATCAATTATGTTTTGCACTGTACTATGTGCAGTTCTAACAACCACAGCATTCGCAAAAAATCGTCCTGCACCTAATGTTAAAAATGTGATCAATGAATTTGCGGAAAGTCATGTAAACACAGACGCTGCCAAACTAGGCAGGATTCTCAGTTCAGATGCAGTTCTTAAATTTTCAAAAGGTGATGAAGTACTTTCCCAGAGTCAGATTTCAATCATGAAGATTATGAAACAGAATGAAGGAATTAAGCAAAATTGCTCCACCACAATTGATGTAATTGCCAGCGGTTCTGCTTTGGCAATGGCAAAAGTGAATTTCGTTTATGAAGATTTCGTAATTGAGAACTTCCTGACACTTGAGCTTGACAAGAGTGGCAACTGGAAGATTACCCGGATAAATAAATTTTTTACGGAAACAACATCCAGGGATGTTCTGTCAAGACGTTAATCTAAATATCTACCGAAAATCAGTGCTGCCAATTTACGGTACTGAATTTTCGGTAAATGAAATATGCATTTGAAGGCATTCTATCACTTTTTTTACATGGAGAAATTGTATTCGATGCAACATTTTCAAAAATCCTTCGTCTAATTTTTAACGTAATTTATTGTGCGTTCGAGTTCAAAGATTTAAGCGTAAAATAAATAAGAGCTACAATGATGAATAATGAAAGTACCGTCAAATCTGAACGTTATAGTAGCAGGTACACAAGAGGGTTCCTGAGAATGCTGACGAATGAGGGGCAAGTTCTGACTGACAAGTTTGTTGAACAGTTTTACACCTCAAAAAACTATCAGGAAAGGCTTGAAGCTATAAAATACCTTATCAGCGTTACCGGTAAGTATAGTTTCCCGGAGAAAATTTTGGCTGATGCCCTGAAAGATTTTTGCTCTCAGGTAAAAGTTTATGTTTTAAAACATTTTAATTTTTCAGGGGTAGTTGATCCTCAGATAAAGGATTGTCTGAAGGATATCGCACAAAATGATGAGAAATTACAATTGAGGACCCTTGCTCTTGAAAGGCTGTCTGAGCTTGATGACAAATATCATTATGATTTATTTTTCTCAACCTCTTTATTAAAAGGATCAAAGGAATCGTCTGCAGGTTTAAGAGGATTATACAAGCTGGATAAGGAAAAAGCTTATCAAATGGCAAAATTCAGAACTGAGTCATCGAGCGGAAATCTGGATATTGCCATAGCTGAAATATTTCAGAGTGAAGGTGATATAAATGATCTTGCCTTTATTAAACAACGCCTGAAAGCACGGAATAAATTCAACAAAATTGAGCTGATCAGGATTTATCTTAAGTTTTTGGGTCGATTAGAAATTGATACAATTATCAGAAGCAACATTCTTTTTATAAGTGAGGATATTCTCGCTACATCGAACCGGGAATTAGTACAGCTTCTGATAATGGAACTTCATCATTTTGTCTCCAGCTATCACGATTATTTAAGCAAGAATGAGAACCTGCTAAAATATTTGAACAAAACAATCGATATTCTGCTTGAAAAAAAATATCTGAACAATGGTCAAAATGATCCATTTGGGCCGATTTAATAAATAAAAAAACAATAATTCAGCAACAATAAAAAAGCCCTCCCAAAAATTGGGAGGGCTTTTTTATTATTTAAAACAGTGAGAAAAATTATTTAGCACTATTTTTTTTCTCAGTAACTTCATTTCTGATCTCTTGAGCAAGATTTTTCAAATCCTGCATTCCTTTACGAACTCTTGTTCCGGCTGCACTGTTACCTGAATTGTAGAATTTGTTTGCATCAACTTCAACTGAAGCGAGCAAATTTTTCATTTTTGTAAATTTGTCCATTGTTATATTTTTTAGGTTAAACAAATCTAATTTAATTACAGAAAATGACAAGTCATTTTTGTAATTTTTTTCCACCCTCTCAAACTTTAATATTTAAACCAATTCAAATGGACAAATCTAAGAGCCAGATTTTGAGTTTTTTGAAAATTTGCCTTGCTATTCTGTATTTGATCTTAAGAAGCTATTTAATTTTTAACGATTTTCTGAATAAAACTCAAATGATGATTCCTATCATTTTTTTGAATGCTTATAATCAGATAGTAAGCTAATCAATACTCATAAATTGACATTTTATTGTAAGCTAAAAAACAAAATCATGCCTGTACATAACTATATCATTCCGTTCAAACAGATAAGCATAGAAGATCTTCCAAAGGTTGGTGGAAAAAATGCATCATTGGGTGAAATGTTCAATCAACTTTCATCTAAAGGCATAAACATCCCGGATGGATTTGCCCTAAGTGCAGATGCTTACAGGCTATTCCGAAAAGAAAAGAAAAATAAACTTTCACTAAATAGAGCAGAAGTCATTCTTCTAGCCAAGTGGTGCCTCCAGATTGAAGAACATTATAGAAAGGCAATGGATATAGAATGGGCGAAGGACGGACTTAACAAGCAGCTTTATATTGTTCAGGCCAGACCAGAAACTGTTCATGCTAAAGGGAAAAAACAGGTTCATGAAATCTTCAAACTAAACGAAAAAAGCAAAAGCCTGGCAAGCGGAATTGCTCTTGGAGATAAAATCGCTTCAGGAAAGGCAAGAATTTTGAAAAGCCCGCTTGAAGGCGATCAATTGCTGCAAAGTGAGATCCTCGTAACAGACATCACCAACCCTGATTGGGACCCAATTTTAAAGAAAGCAGCGGCTATTGTTACCAATAAAGGAGGTAGAACAAGCCATGCAGCAATTGTAGCCCGTGAGCTTGGAACAGTAGCAGTGGTTGACTCAGGAAATGCTACAGAGGTCATTAAGAATGGTGATGAAATCACTGTTTCCTGCGCTGATGGGAAGGATGGACATATCTATGAGGGTTTGTTAAAATGGTCTGTGAATGAACAGGATTTCAGCGGACTTAAATTACCAAAAACTTCCGCTATGTTTATCCTTGCAGATCCGGACAGAGCATTTGAATTGAGCTCTTATCCCAACAAAGGAGTGGGATTGTTAAGACTTGAATTCGCGATCTCAAACAGTATCCGGATTCATCCGCTTGCATTATGTGAGCCTGAAAAGATTAAGGACAGAGCTTTACAAAAAGAGATCAATAATCTGACAAAAGATTATAAAGACGGAAAGGAATACTTTGTTGACCACCTTGCTGAATCCGTAGCATTGGTGGCAGCGGCATTTTACCCTAATGATGTCATTGTAAGGCTCAGCGATTTTAAGAGTAATGAATATGCCAATCTTTTAGGGGGTAAATACTTTGAACCTGATGAAGAAAACCCGATGATCGGTCTCCGCGGTGCTTCACGTTATTACAGCGATTTTTACCGTAAAGGCTTTGCACTGGAATGCAGGGCAATGAAAAAAGTAAGGGAAGAAATGGGGCTAAAAAATGTAAAATTGATGATTCCATTCTGCCGGACGATAGAAGAAGGGGAAAAAGTACTGGAGGAAATGAAAACCAATGGTTTGGTTCAGGGTGAGAACGGACTGGAGGTTTATGTTATGATTGAGATTCCAAGTAATGTATTACTCGCTGATGAATTCGCAAAACTCTTCGATGGCTTTTCTATTGGCTCAAATGACCTGACTCAGCTTACATTGGGCATCGACCGCGATTCCAGCCTGGTGAGTTATTTATTCAATGAGGAGAATCCTGCTGTAAAAGGCTTGATCCGGGAGGCAATCAGAGCTGCAAAACGAAATCATATTAAAGTAGGTCTTTGCGGTCAGGCTCCAAGTGATATTCCAGCATTTGCAGAATTTCTGGTTCAGGAAGAAATCGACAGTATTTCATTTAATCCCGATGCATTGATAAAAGGTATTGAAAATATGAATAAGGCGGAGAACAAGAAATAATATGGCGTGATTTTAGACTAACAAAGACTTATATTAAAATAACTTTTAATGAACCGTAATATTCCGGTTTAAAAACCTGCTAAATTTGGTTTAATGAACTGGCATAATTCAAGTATTTCCGACGTTTATAAATTACTGGATAGTTCAGCTTCTGGTTTGGACCAGAATAAGGCAGAATTAAGTCTGGCAAAAGTCGGCCAAAATATAATCCAGGAAGGTAAAAAGAAGACAGTATGGAATATTGTACTTCATCAGGTCAGCGATTTTATGATCATTATTCTGATCATAGCGGCAGTAATTTCGGGCATTGCGGGTGACCTAACTGATACTATAATTATTCTTACCATAATTATTCTAAATGCTTTAGCGGGATTCATTCAGGAGTACCGTGCCGAAAAAGCAATGGAGGCTCTGAAAAATATGTCGAGCAGCCAGGCACTTGTTCTGCGAAATCAGAAAGCCGTAAAAATAAACGCGACAGAACTTGTCCCGGGTGATGTGATTCTTTTAGAAGCCGGTGATGTTATATCTGCTGATATCCGGTTTATTAAAGTTCAATCTCTGAAAGTAGATGAATCTGCGCTAACCGGCGAGTCTGAAAATGTGGAGAAGAATATTAAAAAGCTGGAATCCAAAAATTTAGTCCTTGCCGACAGGACGAATATGGGCTTCAAAGGCACCTTCATCAATAGCGGGCATGGGACGGCCATTGTTGTTGAAACCGGAATGCAAACTGAACTCGGACTTATTGCATCCATGATTCAGATTGCAGATAATAGTACTCCCCTTCAGAAGCGGCTTTCTGCATTCGGCAAACGTCTTTCCCTTATTATTCTGCTGATCTGTGCAATTATATTTATTTCAGGATGGTTAAGGGGAGAGGGTTTAACTGAAATGCTTTTGATATCTATTTCGCTTGCTGTGGCAGCGATTCCTGAAGCTCTGCCCGCACTGGTTACTATTTCACTTGCCCTTGGGGCTAAGAAATTGGTTAAACAGCATGTACTCATCCGTAAACTTCCTGCTGTTGAAACCCTGGGTTCAGTAAGCTATATCTGCACAGATAAGACCGGCACACTAACCATCAATAAGATGACAGTCAGAAAGATTTATGAAGCTGAACATCAGGTTAAGGCGATCTTTTCGGCTAAAAAGAACAATCTCCTTTCTGCCATGGCATTGAATAATGATATCCTGAAAAGTGATAAAGGAGAATGGCTTGGTGATTCCACTGAACTTGCATTGGTTCAATATGCCTCCTCAAAGGGATATGATAAGCTAAAATCAGAAAAAGAATTTCCCAGAATTGCTGAGATTCCATTTGATTCTCAGCGAAAATGCATGAGCACATTCCATCAAGCCGAAGGAGGAGTGATCATGATCACCAAGGGTGGTATGGATGTCTTACTTGGTAAATTGACCCATCAAAACGGGAAAGAGCATACTAAATTTGAAGAAGAACAAAATGCCATGTCTGCCAGCGGGCATCGTGTGCTGGGCTATGCCTACAAGCTTCTACCTAAAATGCCGGATAAAATAAATTCAAAAGAGTTGGAGTCATCTTTAACAATGATTGGATTTGCAGGGATGATCGATCCGCCGCGTGAAGAAGCAAAACTGGCCATATCTCAATGTAAGGATGCAGGGATTAAGCCCGTAATGATTACCGGTGATCATAAGCTAACTGCTACGGCAATCGCAACTGATCTGGGAATTATCAGTTCTGATGATGATCTGGTTATGACCGGGGCTGAATTATCTGATCTTAGCGAATCAGACTTCAATTCAGTAGTTGAAAAGGTATGTGTATATGCCCGGGTTAACCCTGAACAAAAATTAAGAATAATCCAGGCATTACAAGGCAAGAATAATTTTGTAGCCATGACCGGTGATGGTGTTAATGATGCCCCGGCATTAAAAAATGCAGATATCGGCATTGCAATGGGAATTAATGGTACTGAAGTTTCAAAACAAGCCGCTCATATGATTCTGCTTGATGATAATTTTGCCACTATAATTAAAGCCATCCGGCATGGCCGAAGAATCTATGACAATATTTTAAAATTCATCAAATACATAATGACTGGGAATTCCGGTGAGATCTGGGCGATTTCCCTTGCACCATTTCTGGGGCTTCCGATTCCGCTGCTTGCCATTCATATCTTATGGATAAACCTGATAACTGACGGGCTTCCGGGCCTGGCATTGGCTTCAGAACCTGCGGAAACAAACATAATGAAACGACCACCACATGATCCTAAAAAAAATATATTTGGAGGAAGTATGGCCTGGCATATTCTATGGGTCGGTTTATTGATGGGTCTTGTTACCCTGGGGATACAGGCCTGGGCTGTACATAACAACAACCCCTACGGACAGACTATGGCCTTCTCTGTTTTATGCTTCAGTCAGTTAGGTCATGTGATGGCCATACGCTCAAAGAGAGATTCCATATTTAAAATCGGAGTGTTTTCAAACAAGCCGATGCTGGCTGCATTGCTGGGAACTGTTTCACTTCAATTCATGATCATTTATGTGCCATTTTTCAACCCAATCTTCAGAACACAGCCATTACCAATCTATGAATTGCTGATTACCATTGCGGCATCTGCTATTGTATTCTGGGCGGTAGAATTTGAAAAAATTATAAAAAAGCGGATTAAAAAAGGTCATAAAGCAAAATAAGGTAATGAGAAAGGGGTGAAAGAATGTCCCTTCTACAAAGACAGAAAAGTTTTATCATGAAGATGCAAATCCTGGTGATTGGAAACCCCTGGTTAAAGCTTTTCTACTGACCGCCATGGACAGTCATATGTGATAAACAAACAATCCTGTTATTCAATCCATTGGAATAAATACTCATCCTTAAATTCAATGTGAAAACTATTTAGCAGAGAAATGTATTCTTCCTTGAAAGTTATATTCCGATGGTGTTCTTTTTGAAGTTGAATGTAACCAATTACACTATCCAGTGATGAATGGCTATAAGAGAAAGCTCCAAACCCTTCCTGCCATTGAAATTTTGATTTTATAAAATTCTTTTCACTTACAAAATCTGTAGATGACTTTTTTACTTCCCGAACAAGATCAGATAGACAACATGAAGGCTTCATACCAATCAGGAAATGAATATGATCGGCCATGCCATTAATTTGAAGCATCTTTTGCCCTTTATTTTGAATAATCCCGGTAATATATTTATATAATTCCTCTTCCCATGAGGAACGAATTAAACATTCCCTGTTTCTGACAGCAAAAACGGCTTGAATATAGATTTGATAAAAAGTTCCTGGCATCGTCATAAATTAAAGGGGCAATATTGCAGGATATTTATACAAATGGATTATCAATGAGTTTACGGCAGATTGAAACTAGTTAACGGTAGGGTAATGAATGAATGAATGGGTTAATGATAAACGAGGCACATACGACCACCTTCCTTTAGATTAGTAATCTCTAAGAAAGAGTGGTTATTGTTATTGTAGGATTTTCTTTTTGCTTCTTTTTCTTTTGTTAATAACTGAAATTTATGTGTAAAAGTTAACACTGACAGAGGCGACTTA